>CAZAFR010000045.1:0-13916 GCA_964484665.1 uncultured Proteiniphilum sp.
AATTAACAATTGTAGGAGCTGCCGGTATGATCGGTTCCAATATGGCACAAACAGCTGCCATGATGCATTTAACACCAAATATCTGTCTTTATGATCCTTATGCAAATGGACTTCAAGGAGTTATTGAGGAGATGCGCCATTGTGGTTTCGATGATATCAATTTTACATATTCAGCTGATGTAAAAGAGGCATTTACAGGATCAAAGTATATGATTTCATCCGGTGGAGCACCTCGTAAAGATGGTATGACTCGTGAAGATTTGCTTAAAGGCAATGCAGAAATTGCAGCACAGCTGGGTAAAGATATTAAATCTTATTGCCCTGATCTGAAGCATCTCACTATAATTTTTAATCCTGCAGATATTACAGGATTAGTAGCATTAATATACTCAGGATTAAAACCCTCACAAGTTACTACGTTAGCTGCGTTAGATAGTACAAGATTGCAGAGTGAACTCGCAAAACATTTTGGAGTTCCACAGAATAAGGTTACTAATGCCCGCACTTATGGAGGTCATGGCGAGCAGATGGCAGTATTTGCATCAACAGCCAAAGTTGATGGTAAACCCTTAGCTGATCTTATCGGCACAGATGCACTTTCTGAAAAGCAATGGGAAGATCTTAAGGTTCGTGTAACAAAAGGTGGTGCAAACATCATTAAACTAAGAGGGCGTTCATCATTTCAGAGTCCTGCTTATGTCTCTGTAGAAATGATACGTGCAACAATGGGTGGAGAATCTTTCCGTTGGCCTTCAGGGTGCTATGTTAATAGTCAAGGCTTTAAACATATAATGATGGCTATGGAAACAGTATTAGACAAAAATGGTGTTTCTTATGGTGAAATCAAAGGAACTGATGCAGAAATAGCAGAACTAAAACAGAGCTATGGCCACCTAGTTAAATTGCGTGATGAGGTTATTTCTATGGGGATTATTCCTCCAATTGATCAGTGGAGCAGTGTAAATCCAAACTTGTAATATAGTTATTTTGAATAACGATTTTTTTTATATGGTAGCCGGACATCGTTTTCGGCTATCTTTTTCTAATATGGTTTTAAAAGAGAAAGAGCTGAGTAACTTAGCTCCTTTTCGTGTTGAGAAGGGTTCGGGTGAATCTGTTTTTCATCTTTCTGTAGTGAATAAACTTGAAGGAAATGAAGCATTTAAATTAGTCAAAAAGTTCGATTATGATATCGCTTTAATACATTTGTTAAAGTCTGAAAGTGGATTTTTTCGATTTCATATTTCCCCTCCGAATAGCACCTACTTCTGTATTATGGAAGTGTCTGATGATTTTAGAGATGCGAGAGTGCAACTGTTCAATGATAAGACTCATATTTTTTTTAGCATTAACAACTGTCTGATGTTACTTTACGCTTTTTCCACCGCTAATCTCAACACTCTTTTGTTACACGCATCAGTAGTCAAAAATCGCGGAAAGGGATATATTTTCCTAGGTAAGAGCGGTACGGGAAAGAGTACGCATAGTCGTCTTTGGCTCGAACACATTGAAGGAAGTGAGCTGCTAAATGATGATAATCCGGTTGTACGTATCGAAAATGGAGAAGTAAAAGTATTTGGCTCGCCTTGGAGTGGAAAAACTCCCTGTTATTTAAACGAGGATGCGATATTAAAGGGGGTGGTAAAACTTAAGCAAGCACCGGAAAATAAAATAAAAAGGCTGTCTTTATTACAGGCATATGCAGTGATGTTTCCTGCCTGTTCAAATATGAGGTGGGAAGAAACTATTGCTGCCGGCATACACAACAGCGTTGAAAAGATTGTAAGTAGAGTGGCATGTTACCAATTATTTTGTTTGCCTGATAAAGAAGCTGTAGAATTGTGTGCTAGCTCAATATTGTAATACATAAAAATATATGCACATAAAAAAAGGATTCAAATTACGAACCGTTGGGGATGAGTATATTGTAGCCGGTGAAGGGCTGGAGCAAATTTCTTTTAACAGATTGATCTCACTCAACTCGTCAGCTGCTTTTCTATGGCAAGAGGTAGAGGGGAAAAGCTTTGACGTGGAGACCTTAGCTGATTTACTGAGTTCGAAATACATCCTCTCCACCGAACAGGCAAGGGAGGATGTAGATGAAATTGTACGGGTTTGGTTAGAAGTTGGAATAATTGAAAAATGAACGTCGAAATGATTCGGCACTTATTTGGCTTAGTAAAGCTATTGAACATTTGGAGGCTTCAGATGATTAGATGGTAATTATTGAGAATCTTCTCCTCTAATCATTGTCAGCAGCATCTTAAAAGCTTCTGTGGCCTTTAGTGCATGAGGAATTTTAGCTGGCATAATAATACAATCACCTGCTTCTAAATGATAAGACTCACCTGCGATTATAATTTCTGCTTTTCCATCAAGAATTTGAACAAAAGCATCGTAATTTGCTGAGTGCTCTGTTAGCCCCTGGTCCTTATCAAATGAAAAAATAGTAATATTGCCGGCTTTATTTTTTGTAACCTGTTTGCTAATTACACCACCAGAAGCATAGTCAATAGATTTTTCAAGGTCTATAACCTTCGATTTTTCATATGTTGCCATAATAATTGATTGTTTAATTTATAAAACTGTTTCTTGATTAATATATGTAAGAAAGAGATTATTTATTTATTTCCATATGAAAGTAGACGCTGGTCTCCTTCAAGTTTGCGAATATCTGTGATATCCTGAGTAGTTTCAACTACACCCAAATACTCACCTTTTTTTCCTCTGACCGCATAATATTCTATTAGGATAAATCTGTTTTTTTGGAAACCTGACATCCAGAATATAGCTTTGTTTTCTTTTCCGCTTTTGAAATCTTCAAGAATTTGCTCCACAATATGCACACTGCCAGGAGGATGACACATTCTTACATCGCGACCAATTATCGATTTATTTCGTTCAAATACTCTGTTTGGACTATGCGAAAAGAATCTTACTTTATCGTTTTTATCTACAAAAGTTATATCAATAGGTAAATATTGGAAAAGAGCTTCAAGTTCATCTGTATTAAATGCTCCTGACGACAGACGAATTCCATCAGCGTCAACATATTTTGTTTTTTCAACAATAGCAGTATCCTCAGGGATCCAGTTATCTTCCGGATCAATCAGACAGTAACCAAAATCCGGAGTATCTTGATATACTTTATACCATTCTTCTTCACTGAGTGTGTCCATTGCCATAGGGAATAAAATTTGCTCTTCTTTTAATATCATTCCCTCAATCATTTCAACTGTTAAGTCTAAATAATCTCTCAAAACAGCTCTAAGATCATTAGCATTAGAGATTTGTGTTGTAAGCGCTTTGTGAGAGTCTTTTAGTAATTCTCGTACCTCGTCATGCTTTCCCCACATCACTTTTGGAGGACCTGTTATAAGATGTTTCTCTAAAAATGGAAACATCAAAAACTCCTTTTTCTTGTAATGTTTATCAATGTCAGAGAAGTTGTTGAATATTGTTCGTAATTTAAGGATATAGCCTGTAACTTCAGTATCGCTTATATCTTTTATTTTTTCGCTTATATTTTCATATGCTACTACTTGTTCATGAATCGCAATGTTCTCCTTCTTTAATGTATCTATAGGATGACCTAAAGGTATATCTTTAGCTTTGGTGAGATCTATACTGCCGTCTAGAACTGCTGTATGTAGATCACAGAACTCAAAAACTTCTTGATCAGTAAGCGCATTATTATTTATTAACTCCTGTTCAACCTCTACCACTTCATTGTAGGGGATTATTTTTAGTACTTTAATCAGTTTCTCACGTATAGCTGACGGATCTCCTCCATTATGAAGTTCAAGAAGTAGATTCTTAAGCTTCTCTTTACGTACTTTTGAATTATTTGTTATTTGGCTCATTTTATTTTATAAGTTTTATAACTATAAGTCGATTTTTTACTGATAAATATATGAGAAAATTAAGCTCCAATGAGAGCTTTCATATCTTCATCAACTGTGGTTATGCCCGAAAGTCCAAAGTTATTAACCAGCACATTTATCACATTTGGTGAAAGGAAAGCGGGTAGGGTAGGACCAAGATGAATATTCTTAACTCCCAATGAGAGCAATGCAAGTAGAACTATTACCGCCTTTTGCTCATACCACGCTATGTTATAGGCAATTGGCAGATCGTTCAGATCGTCAAGTCCAAATGCTTCTTTAAGTGCAAGTGCAATTCTCACCAATGAGTAGCTATCGTTACACTGTCCGGCATCCAATACTCTTGGAATTCCGTTTATATCACCTAATGGTAATTTATTGTATCTATATTTGGCACATCCGGCTGTTAGTATTATACAATCTTTAGGTAGTTTTTCAGCAAACTCAGTGTAATAATTACGCCCTTTTAATCTACCGTCGCAACCACCCATTACAAAGAACTTGCGAATAGCACCTGTTTTTACTGCATCTATAATTTGATCTGCAAGTGCAATTACTTGATTGTGAGCAAACCCACCTACAATCTCACCAGATTCAATTTGTTCAGGTGCCTGACATCTTTTCGCGTGATCGATAAGCTCTGAGAAATCTTTTGGTTGTCCATTTTTTCTGTCATCAATATGTTTAAAACCTTCAAAACCAGATGAGCCTGTAGTGTAAACTCTGTCACTATAAGTAGAAGTTTTTCTTGGTGGTACAATACAGTTGGTTGTAAATAGTATCACTCCGTTAAAGTGTTCGAAATCGTTAATTTGATTCCACCATGCACCACCATAGTTGCCCACAAAATGTTTATATTTCTTAAATGCAGGATAATAGTTTGCCGGCAACATCTCACTGTGAGTATAAACATCCACACCACTATTTTCAGTTTGTTTAAGCAGTTCTTCCATATCTTTCATATCATGACCACTTATAAGAATACCCGGGTTGTTTCTGACGCCAATATTGACCTTTGTTATTTCAGGATTACCATAGCTTGAGGTATTAGCTTTATCAAGTAATGCCATAACTTCAACACCATATTTGCCTGTTTCAAGAACCAATTCAATTAGCTCTTTAGATGTTAATGAATCGTCAGTAATGTCAACAAGAGCCTTTTGCATGAACTCATAAACATTGCTATCGGTATATCCCAAGTTATAAGCATGTTCTGCATAAGCAGCCATTCCTTTCAAACCATATGTAGTTAGTTCGCGTAACGAGCGTATATCTTCGTTATCACACAATAAAATGCCCACTTCCAGAGCTTTTTCAGCCATCTCAGCTTCAGTTTTACCTACCCAATGTGCGCCATCATATTTGACATCGTCAATTTTTCCTCCTACAGAAATCAACTTCTCTTTAGCGGCATTTCTCATCTCATATGCCATAAGAATTCTGGTAATAAATCTACTTTTGTCAAAATTGGCATTAGTAATGGTCATAAATAGGCTATCAACAATAAATCTGTCGATCTCACTTATCTCAACTCCAAGTTTTCTTAATCTAACTGTGTAATGAGAAATACCTTTACATAAAAACATCAGCAGATCTTGCAAATTTGCCACATCAGCAGTTTTCCCACAAACGCCAATAATTTTACACCCCTCATTTTTACTAGTCTCCTGACACTGATAGCAAAACATATTATTCATAACTCAGATATTTAATTATTTATTATTTTTACAAACTTAAGATTATAAAATGGTGAATATTGTAACAAACGTTACAACGCACAACTTTAATCTTTATTAACAAGGCATAGCGCTTAATAGTCATGTTTATTATTTTTCTATTTTTTACTATCTTTGTTTCTTAAATGCTACTAAATGTACGATTTAACTCAATGCCCACTATTTACAGGTCTAATTCAAAATGACATTAATGAAATATTAGACAGAGCAATTTTTGAGATTGTAGAATTTCAAAAAGGAGAAATGGTTGCGCGTCAAGGAGACAATATTCATTCGCTTTATATTCTTATTGATGGATTGGTTAGAACAGAAATGTTAACCAAAGATGGAAATCTTGTGGAAATTGAATTTATTGAACCTGTTAGACCACTTGCCCCGGCTTTTCTTGTTGCTACTGAGAATAGATATCCTGTTGATGTAATAGCTATGCAAAAAAGTCTTTTTTATGTTATTCCAAAAACGATATGGCTTAAAGAGATGATGTTGAATGAGCAGCTTATGATAAATTTTTTGAAACTAAATTCAAATATGACGGTTTTTCTTTCTAAAAAAGTACAAATGATGTCAATCAAAACTTTGAAAGGTAAATTGTCGCTCTATATTCTTGAAAACACTACACCTCAAAACAACTCTTTTATATTGAAAAGAACACAAACTCAGCTTGCTGAATATTTTGGAGTTCAAAGACCTTCACTTGCCCGTACTTTAGGAGATATGATCAGGGAGGAATTAATCTCTTTATATAAGAGAGAACTCAAGGTATTGGATAGGAGAAAATTAGAAAATATGATTTAATCTTTTAGAAAAGAATGCTTTTACTTGTTAAAAAACGAAACAGACAACAAAAATTTATATATTTGCATTTGAAATATCTAAAAAACGATTCAAAACAATAATAATCTAAAGGTCATGAGTAATCAATTATCAAGAAGAAAATTTATCAAAACAGCAGCAGTTGGAGTTGTTGGAGTAGCTGCATTTCCACAATTTTTATCATCTTGCAAACAAAGCAAAGGGTCAGCTTCAACTGATGGGTTAATTCGTCTGGGATTTATAGGTCTTGGTCAACAAGCAATGTATCTTTTAAATGGATATATTAGAATGCCCGATGTAAAAGTAGTTGCCGGTTGCGATGTCTATGGCATTAAGAGAGAACGCTTCAAGAAAAGAGTCAGTGAGTATTATGCGAACAGCGAAAACGAAGTTACAGTTGATGTTTATGAAAACTACGCTGATTTAATTGCACGCGATGATATTGATGCAGTTGTTATAGCGACTCCCGACCACTGGCATGCGTTTATAGCTATTCAAGCATGTAATGCAAAAAAGGATATTTATCTAGAAAAACCTTTGACTTTTACAATAAAAGAAGGGCAGGAGTTGGTGAAAGCAGTTAGATCTAATGGAGTGATTTTAGCAGTAGGTAGTCAGCAACGATCAGATGCTAATTTTCAGCATGCTATAAAAATGGTACATGAAGGTAAACTTGGAACAATAGAACGTATAAATGCTTACGTTGGAGCTCCTCCAACTCCTTATGACCTACCGGAAGAGCCGATACCTTCAGATTTAAATTGGCCACTTTGGTTAGGTCCATCGGAATATGTGCACTACAATTCTCAACTGGATCCGGTAATCAGTATCAATCCTGAGCAGAATGAACAAATATGGGGAGCATGGCGCTGGTATAAAGAATTGGGTGGAGGCTTCACAACTGACTGGGGAGCACATATGTTTGATATTGCCCAATGGGGATTAGAAATGGATGGCAGTGGTCCGGTGGAAATTATACCTGCAGGATTCAAGGATACAAAATACTTGACTTATAAATATGCCAATGGTGTAATTATGACAGAAGAGCCTTTTGACGAACAGATGACAAAAGGTGTAAAATTTTGGGGTGATAAAGGATGGATTGAAGTATCTCGGGGACATTTTGTTGCTTCTGATGATAGTTTGTTACCCGTAGAAAGAAAAGAGATAGATGGAGCCTACGAAACACAGATACCTCATCTTTCTAATTTTATTGAATCAGTTAAGAATAGAACAGAACCTGCCGTTCCTGTAGAAGTTGGACACAGTTCATGTATAGTTTGTACACTTGGTAACATTGCTTATGATCTTGGACGTCCTATAAAATGGGATCCTGCAGCTCAAAAGTTTGTTGATGATGCCGAAGCTGCTGCAAATCGATTATTCAATAAAACATATACAGAAGGATACGTTTTATAAATAGAAAATATATTGGTTTTAAACAACAAAAGCTGCGTAATAGCAGCTTTTGTTGTTTAAAACTATTTAGATTTTTCAGGTTTAAGCATAATCCCCAGCTCATCAAGTTGCTCGATTGCTATGCTGGAAGGAGCATCAATCATCACATCACGACCAGACGTGTTTTTAGGAAATGCTATTGTATCGCGAATGCTGTCAAGCCCCGCGAACATTGATACAAATCTATCCAACCCAAATGCAATACCTCCATGAGGGGGAGCTCCATATTTGAAAGCGTTCATCAGAAAACCAAATTGGTCCTCTGCCTGATCTTCAGTAAAACCTAGTACCGAAAACATCTTTTTTTGTAAACTACTATCGTGAATACGGATGGAGCCTCCACCTACTTCAACGCCGTTTATAACCATATCATATGCATTTGCACGTACAGCACCGGGATCAGAATCAAGTAATGGAATATCTTCGGATTTTGGTGATGTAAACGGATGATGTTTAGCAAAATAACGACCCAACTCCTCATCTTTTTCCAGAAGAGGAAAGTCAACCACCCATAAACATTTGTAATTATTTTTATCTCTTAATTTAAGTCGGTTACCTATCTCAAGTCGCAGTTCACATAACTGTTTCTGAGTTTTTTCTGTTTCACCGGCCAACACAAGTAGCAAATCTCCGGGTTTTGCCCCACAACTTTTGATCCATGTTCTCAGAATCTCTTCACTGTAAAATTTGTCCACAGATGATTTTATTGAGCCATCTTCATTATACCGAACATATATCATACCTTTTGCTCCAATTTGAGGACGCTTTACAAAGTCAGTAAGTTCATCAATCTGTTTGCGTGTAAATGAAGCACACCCTTCGGCACAAATAGCTCCAACATACTCTGCAGAATCAAACACACCAAAACCTTGGCCTGTTGTCAGATCCTTAATCTCAGTGAAAGTCATTCCAAAACGTATATCCGGCTTATCCGAGCCATACAATTTCATTGCATTAGCATAACTTATACGTGGAAAATCAGGTAGGTCAATACCTTTGATATTCTTGAACAGATGTTTGATTAACCCCTCAAAAATATTGAGAATATCTTCTTGATTAACGAACGACATTTCGCAGTCGATTTGTGTAAACTCAGGCTGCCTGTCAGCCCTTAAATCTTCATCTCGGAAACATTTAACAATCTGGAAGTAGCGGTCGAATCCAGAAACCATCAGCAGTTGTTTAAATAACTGAGGTGATTGTGGAAGTGCATAAAATTCACCCTGATTCATTCTTGAAGGAACGATAAAATCACGTGCTCCTTCGGGAGTGGAACCAATTAGCATAGGTGTTTCAATCTCCAAAAAATTTCTCTCATCCAGATAACGACGAGTTTCGAATGTCATTTTATGACGAAGTTCCAGATTCCGTCTAATCACACTACGTCGCAGGTCAAGGTAACGATATTTCATTCGAATTTCATCACCACCATCAGTCTCAGTTTCAATTGTAAACGGAGGTGTTATTGAAGTATTCAGAACATTAAGTTTATTTACAATAATTTCTATATCACCAGTAGGTATATTATTGTTCTTGCTGCTGCGTTCTTCAACTGAACCGGTTACTTGAACTACCCATTCGCGGCCAAGTTTATTAGCCTGTTCACACAGGTCATGATTCATTTCCTGATTAAACGAAAGTTGAGTAATACCGTATCGATCCCTTAGATCAATAAAAGTCATGCCACCCATCTTGCGAATTTTGGAAACCCAGCCTGCTAAAGTCACTTCATTATTTACATCGGCTAGTCGTAACTCGCCACATGTCTTACTTCTGTACATATATGATTACCGTTGTTTTACATTAAAAAATTCCACCACAAATGTACATAATATAATTTAAAAGTGACATTATATCTTTATAACCTTATCAACAACGGGTTCAAACTCTTTCATATGAGTTGCCATAAGTATAGTTATTTCCGGATTGTGTAAACGGATATTATTAAATATCTCAATTGCATTTTCTGTACTGATTCCAGCAGTTGGCTCATCCACTACCAGCAGCTGTGGTCTTTTGAGAAGAGCTTGAGCTAACAGTAATTTTTTTCTTTGTCCACCGCTCAAAGTTTCTCCATTTTCGCCAAGCCAACTTCCTAAACCATTCGGTAGTGAAGAACGCCATGAAGTAAGATCCACAATATCCATAACCCTTTCAATTTCGTCATCTGTATAACCTTCAAAATTTTCACGTAAAGTTCCAGTTAGTAAATACGCTTTTTGAGTTACATAAATTGATTCAGGCACTGGTAATTTAGTCAATCCGTATTCATTATTCCAGGTTATACTGCCCTGTTCTCTGTACTCTGGATAAAACAAGCTGTTAAGCAATGTACTCTTACCGTTGCCTGTTTCTCCAAATAATGCAACCCACTCACCCTTTTTAATATCAATAGAAACAGGTCCAACCTGTATTGGAACATCTGGAATTGTCGCCTTTATGTTTGTTAAAGCTAACAGTTCCAACGGAGCTATAACAGACACGTTTTTTAGAGGACTAGACCCTTCATCAAATAGTGATTCCATATTTTTTACTTGTTGCTCAACTGAACTCTTTTCGGATTTACCCGAAAACAACATTTCTGAAAGCTCGGCCTGTGCCATTATGCCAAAAAAGATGCCAATTGCAAGCGGAGCATCTAAACCATGTCTACTTGAATTCCAAAGTAGGAAAGCCGCAATATAGCTGAATCCTAATCCGACAACAAGTTGCAGGTGAAAAGAGTTGAACTGTAGTTTTTTTTCAAGTCTTTCGATCTCTTGTCTCTTTTTCTCGTATGATGCAACTACTTTATTTTCAAGATTATATTTTGATATTTCTATTCTTCCTCTGAAACTTTGAATCAGTTTCTGATGATTTTCTTCGCGAAGCTTTTTCAATTGTACGTTTAAAATCTTGTTTTTCCTGAAAGTTAATTGCGGAACTAGGAAAAGGAGAATTACTGCCGATATGATAAACTCAATCGCAATTATTTTTGAAAAAAATGAAATAAAGATAAAATAAACGCCTAATGTTAATAGTAGAGCTGAAAAAGGCAATAACCAAAGTAGTATATGGTTTAGTATCTGATCAACACCGTGAGTACTATTTTCTAATAACGATGAGTTGTTATTAATTTGTTTTTTAAAATACGGTAACCCTGCTACCGATCTAAATATTTTTAATTGTAGACTTTGTTGAACACGCAAAGTAGTTTTATGATTCTCTAATCGTTCGAAATATCGTGTAGCAGTTCGTAGGAGCGATAGTAATCGTATTATTGCAGACGGTATAAGATATGAAAATGTTATATTAGCAGTAACAAACGCCACACTGCAAATAGCAAGAAACCATCCTGAGATTGAGGGTAAAGCAACAAAAGCAACAGTCCATAGGGCCAGTAATAGAAAACCTTTCAACCATCTTCCTTTAAAAGGTGTTACGATGTAAGTAAATATAAAATTACGCATACTCTATTTGCTCTCCCCAGTTTAAGTTAACAATATTATCAGCAACCAACTCAAAACGTCGTTCGTGAGAAGCTATAATGACTAGTCTTTTCTTAGCCATATTCACAACCTCAGATATAATTACTGCTGTTGTTTCAGAATCAAGACTAGCAGTTGGCTCATCGAGAATAGCTATCTGCTTTTGGTGTAACATCATTCTGGCAAGAGTGACAAGTTGTCGTTCGCCACCAGATAATTGTATGCCGTTGTGAGTTAAATTAGTATTCCATCCATTCTCTTTTTTTTCTAATATACGGTTTAGAAAGCTTGGATAGTCATTACTTTCTTCTATCTCTTTTTTTAGAAATACATTATATCGTAATGACCCATCAAAAATGAAAGGGAACTGATTCATGTAAGATGTATTTTCTTTAAGCCATAGTTCAGACCATGAGTTGTCTTTTTTATTAACAGAAATATAACCATCATTTACAGAAAGACTACCCGCACATATTTTAAGAAATGTGGATTTACCTGAACCTGATATACCTTTCACCAAAACAAGTCCTTTTTTAGGAAATTTTTTATGGATATTGTTCAAAACTTTCACTGGTGAGTTAGGATATGAAAAGTTGAGTTTATTCACTTCTAGACTAAAATAAGTTTCTTCAAGATTCACAGAGCGCATTTTGTTATGATGTTTAGTCAAAGGCATCAGAAGTTCAGCGGCAGCTAAAGCTTTATTGCGATCGTGATAAGCGCTCACAAATTTTCGTATGTAAAAGAAAAAATATGGTGTAATAGCTAATAAAAATAGAGCAGTTCCAAAATTGTAACCTTTACCATAATTAGGGCCATTCATAATTCCCATAAGGCTCATCCCTAGGTAAATAGCAACTGCAGCAATTGCAATAGTTACAAAGAGTTCAAGTATTGCAGAAGATAAAATAGCTACCCCCATGATATTTATAGTAGCCTCATTCAGCTCATCACCTTTGCGTGATAAAAAATGATATTGAGTTTTAAAATTATCAAGGTTAATTATTTCAGCGATAGTCTTCAGTCTGTTATAAAATATCGCAGAATATTTTATAAAAAGTTGGGTGTGTTTTTTGTGAATTGTCTCTGCACCAATTCCAATTACAGCCATCTGTATCGGAATAACTAATAAAGAAATCATAAGTATGAGTGCAACCCACTTTTCTATAAAGAAACAGATCAATAACAAAAAAATGCTCACAACAACAGTAGCAACAGAATAAGGAACAAAAAATGCAAAATATGGTTTTATATCATCGCTTATCTTAGTTATGTACAATGCACTGTCAGTTGAATTCAGCTTACTATTATGCAATAGAATAGGCAGAAGTTCTTTTTTAATTTCATCAACTATTGAATTACCGGCATTATAGTTAAATCGCGTCTCAAGATGTGCAAATATATATCTGCCAGTGAGAAAGAAAGAGGCGATTAGTATTTTTTCATAAACTATTATTCCATTGTCGAGCCACGAAGCTGCAAACTCAGACAAAAACCAGCTAAAGGCCACAAAACAACCAGCACTTAAAAGGGTGAATAAAGTAGCAGAGGCATACTGCCCACGAACGCCTGTCAATTTATTGTTGAGCCATTTGGAGGCGCTCTCTTGTCTTATACTCATTGTTATGTGTGATTTTAATTTTTAACTTATCAGGAGTAATTGACATGAAATAGTTTTGAATTCTTGTTAAAGCAAAGATAATAAATTTTAATGTTATATGCATATCCATAGGATTTAATCACTTACATACTGGTTTATAATAGTTAATTCACAAAAGAATGTTTTAAAAGTCTGATTTTTAAAGCTAAATTTGTATTTTTACTATATTATTACTTTTTGATATAGATATGTATTAAATATCACATTTTAATGAAAAAAATTCTCATACTTATTGATTATTCAAGCGAGTTTAGTCGTCGCCTATTAAGAGGATTAATTCAATATTCTAACGAATATGGTCCATGGCTTTTTTATAGATTACCTACTTATTACAAATCATTGTACGGGAAAGAAGGTATAGTGGAATGGGCTAAAAAATGGGGGGCTGATGCAATTCTTGCAAGATGGGATCATGAAGGAACTAACTTACTCTCATCTTTAAATATCCCAATTGTTCTACAAAACTATAAATCGAGAAGTCCATATTTTTCAAATCTGACGGGCGATTATTATGGCACAGGCGTTTTGGCTGCAAAATTTTTTATAAAACGACGTTTTAAAAATTTTGCATTTTATGGAAATAAAGATGTTATATGGTCTCAAGAGAGAGCAGAAGGTTTTAGCGAAGAGGTGAAAAAAGCGGGAGGTAATTACTACTTTTTTGAAAGTGAAGATTTAGGAGGTAAAGAGTGGAGTAATACGCATGTTGAACTGGATGATTGGCTATTATCAATACCAAAACCAATTGGCCTTTTAGCCTGCGATGACGATTTTGCTTTAAGATTATCTCAAATTTGTAAGATTAACAATATTAAAATCCCTGAAGAAATATCGCTTTTGGGGGTTGATAATGATGAACTTATATGTAATCTTTCAGACCCTCCTATATCTTCAATCG
>CAZAFR010000046.1:0-5506 GCA_964484665.1 uncultured Proteiniphilum sp.
AAATCTCTAATATCAGTCCAATATAAGCCTAACATAGTCTGGTTCCTCTTCAATAAAATATAAGGATATAAAGAAGGTGGTTAGAAGGAAGTATGAAGAAGCTTTGGACAATGTACGGTTGATATACATTCAATACAGGTATTGATTGAGGTTACTTAAATCAGAGTTGCTCAATCTATGGGGCTTATTATTAAAATTGGCGTTTTTATTCGATGGTAGATAAGTTTTGAGGTGCTACAGTAGATTGCACTTCTTCTCGTTTTTGCAAAATATAGGAAGCAATATTATTAACATTATCTATCCAAATTTCATTGGCAGGGTCCATGGCATATTTGCAAATTGCTTCCAGAGTAGTTAAACGTGAGGTTTGATCACCACTGTGGTTCATCTCGTGTCCACAAAGAATTAACCACTTTCCACTTCTTTTTGTAAATTCAATGAGCCCTTTAATCTCCCTAAAGGATTTTCCGTCTAATTCCATTCCCATGAGTTGAGACATATCACAAAGTTCAGGATTGTTGGGACCTTCATCTTTCCATCCTCTGCCTGTTTCAAACAGGGTGGCAACAAGAGGGACATAACTTTCGGTGTTTGTTCCCATGCCTACAAATGTTTGCCCGCAAGGATAGGCAAAAGAAACGGCATCGATACCGAGTGAATCTCTGATGATTTTATTTGCAGTTTCTAACTCTTCCTGCATTTGCTCCAAAGTGAAACTCTCCAAATCATGCCCAAGGGTCCATGTAAAATTGCCTGAACAGGGATGGGATACTGTATGATTGCCCACTTCGTGTCCATTGGCTACTGCCTGTCGCCATTTATCCATTCGCTCAAACATGTTTTCGTGAGAGACATAAAAAGTTCCTTTAACATTGTATTTATCTAAAAGTGGTATCCCTTTATCAATCTGCGTGAAACGGGCATCATCAAAAGTGAGACTTAACCCCATTTTCTTACCTTTAGGCCATTCAAAAGTGTTCTCATAATCAACCTGTAACGGTTGGATATCTATGAAGATACGGCTTAATTTATCTTTTACTTTGTACAAAGTATAATCTGTACAAGAAAAACTTGTAAATAGTAATATCGTAGCAATCAAGGAAATCTTGTGATACTGCATGTCATTAAAATTTATTTATATACACCTCTTATTTGCAAAGATAAAACAATGTTTAACAAAAACAAGTTTTTGTTATAAATATGTTAAATGTGTAAGGATTTGTAAGGTATTTAAGGTGGGTAGAGGTTATTTTAAAACCTCTCCAATTAAAACTACCACAAAAATAGATAAGAGTAAAGTGATAGTTTCAACCAGAGAGGGAGATATCATAAATTTGCCGGACTAACTATTTGTGTTAATATTAAACAAGTGCTTTTTCTAAAGCCTTCACAAACATGGGTAGGTCTACGGGAACACGTGAAGTGATGAGGTTTCCGTCAATTACAAGCGGCTCGTCTTTGAATACTGCACCAACTGCCTCAAGCTCTTCCTGAATTTTACTTACACCTGTGATTGTTTTGCCCTCGAGAACACCGGCTTCGGCAAGGACTTGCGGACCGTGACAAATGGCTGCGACTATCTTTCCGCTATTAAAGAAATCTCTTACAAATTGAACTACCTGCTTGTTCTCTTTTAATTTAGCAGGGGCGTGACCACCAGGGATTAAGAGTAAATCGAATTCATCAATCGATACTTCATCAATACTGTTATCTATTAAAATATCAATATCGTTGTTATAAGCTTTAACACGACCACTTTCGGGACCAATTACTTTAATATCAACTCCCTTATTTGTGAGGTATCCTATAGGCATATAAGCTTCTGCATCTTGAAATCCGTCAGTGGTGAGCACTGCCATACGTGGTCTGTTTGCCGATTTATCATAATCTTCTCTCATAATTTCTTTTTTTAATTTATTATGTTATTGGTAATTAATCACGAATGCTACTTGATAAACTAACAATGAGCTTAACCTGATTGTTTAACAATTAAAAAATACTTTGAGTTTGTAACAATAATTTTAATAAGATGATGAAAAAAATTAAGTAAGATCTGAGTAGCACTTATTCACTCCAAACAACTCTTTTAATATAATCAGTGTATGATATTATAATCCTGACAACCTTATCACTTACATTAGGCATACTGTAATCGGCTACAGGCCTAAAGTTTCTCTCTGTACCGATATTCTGATATTGAAGCTGAACAAGTCCCTGCATCACCCTTTCAGGATTCAGTCCAACCATCATTACAGAGGCTTCTTCCATTGCTTCAGGTCGCTCATGAGCTTCACGGATATTTAGTGCACGAAAATTAAGGATAGATGACTCTTCGGATATTGTACCACTATCGGATAATACAGCAAAAGCATTCATCTGCAACTTATTATAATCGCTCAATGCCATTGGTTTCATTAATTGTACATTCTTGTGAAATTTAACACCTTTCTTCTCAATCATATTTCTTGTACGTGGGTGTGTTGAAACAATCACAGGATAGTTATATTTTTCTGCTATTTTATTGAGTATCTCAACAAGATTAAAGAAATTCTTTTCTGAAGATATATTCTCTTCACGATGTGCCGATACAACAAAGAAATTATCCTTTTCCAGTTTAAGTGTATCTAAGATTTTTGAATTATTAATTTTAGGAAGATATTGCATCAATACCTCATACATGGGACTACCCGTTTTGATTATCCTATCGGGTCTTAAACCTTCGGACAAAAGATACTCACGCGCTATATCACTATACGTTAGGTTTATATCTGCTGTATGGTCTACAATCTTACGGTTGCTCTCTTCAGGAACTCTTTGATCGAAACAACGGTTACCTGCCTCCATATGGAAGATTGGAATATGTCGCTTTTTTGCTGCTATGGCACACAGACATGAATTTGTATCACCGAGGACCAAAAATGCATCGGGTTGTTCTTTTTCAAGCACCGGGTCGATATTTATAAGAATCCGACCTGCTGTTTCGGTTGCGTTTTTACCTGCCGCATTAAGAAAATGATCAGGCCTGCGTAATCCTAAATCTTCAAAAAAAACCTCGTTTAGTTCATAGTCATAATTCTGCCCGGTATGCACCAGAACATGTTCAACGGCCTCAGATGCATCAAGTTTCTGCAATACACAACTAAGTCTGATTATTTCGGGGCGTGTGCCTACTACTGTTAATACTTTTAATTTCTTCACTATCTTATTTTTATTATAGATTTTTGCTCTAAAATAATTAATATCTTTCTTGTATTAAAATAAATTGTTTATAGAAACACATTTAAAAATCTACTTTTGTGTTATGACTTTAGACGGGCAAGTAATAAGTGTCAGGTTTTTCAGGATCAAACATTTCATTCACCCACATTACCGTTACCATATCTTTATCACCCAGATTCTCAATATTATGCGTATAACCTACAGGGATATCAACCACTTCAAGATTGTCGCCTGACACAAAATATTCATGTACCTCTTCTTCATCAATCTTTCGGAAGCGAATTACACCTCTACCACTCACAACAAGGAATTTTTCATTTTTAGTGTGATGCCAGTGCTGACCTTTAATGATACCCGGTTTGGAGATATTAATGGATACCTGTCCACGATCGGGCGATTTAAGAAACTCTGTAAACGAACCTCTCTCATCCACATTCATCTTCAGAGGATATGAAAATTCATTTTTGGGCAAGTAACTAATATAGGTAGAGTACAATTTTTTTACGAAAGAATTTGATAAATCAGGTAGAAGCAAAGATTTTCTACTCTCTTTAAAAGAGTAGAGAAGATCAACAATCTCACCTAAGGTAATTTTGTGTTCAACAGGCACTTTACAATACTCGCCAACTCTGTTTGGGTGACCCTCTAATGCCGATATCAGTTCTTTTACTACATCATCAATATACACCAAAGTCATAACAACATTTGGATCGTTTACCTGAATAGGCAGACCTCGTGCAATATTATTACAAAAAGTTGCAACAGCACTGTTATAATTTGGAAGACACCACTTACCAAACACATTTGGGAACCTATATATCAAAACATTAACATTATTTTGCTTGCCGTAATTAAAAAGCAAATCCTCACCCGCTTTTTTGGAAGCTCCGTACGGATTATCGCGCTCCGCCTGTATTGAAGAAGCCAACATAACCGAACAATTATTACCATGCTTCTTAAGAGAAGCCAATAATTGCGACGTAAAGCCAAAGTTCCCCTCCATGAATTCGCTCTGCACCTTTGGACGATTTACGCCTGCAAGATGAAACACAAAGTCGGTCTCTTTACAATAATCATCCAGTAGAGACGGATCGGTATCTTTATCATACTCAAAAAGAGTAAGATCAGATGTTAAGCTATATCCTTTAGCTTTATCTTCTATAATATTATTAAGTTCAGAGATCAGATTTTTACCTATAAACCCTTTTGCTCCGGTTATCAGTATTTTCATATTTTTAAATCCTCTCTTATTTCAGGAAGCTTAAGCAACAGCGTTTTCATTTCTCCTTTATTCAGTCGATATGTATTATGAGAATGGTAATCCTCAACTTTTGAAACATCCTCCTGACCTTCGATAAAGAATTTGTCGTAGTTAAGATCACGCCCGTCAGCAGGCACTCTAAAATAGTTGCTCATATCTACAGATTTAGACATTTCTTCGCGTGTAACAAGAGTTTCGTACAACTTTTCACCGTGACGAGTACCAATGATTTTTATTTCAGAATCAGACTTATACAACTCCTTCAACGACTCAGCCAAAACGGAAAGAGTTGCTGCTGGCGCTTTCTGAACAAAAAGATCACCATTTTCACCATTCTCAAAAGCGTAAAGCACCAAATCAACAGCATCCTGAAGTGTCATCATAAATCGTGTCATGTTAGGATCAGTAATAGTAATAGGGTTACCCGATTTGATTTGTTCTATCCAAAGCGGTATCACCGAACCTCTGCTTGCCATTACGTTTCCATATCGAGTGCAACAAATGGTTGTGGTAGCATCTTTACCCAAAGACCGGGCAGTTGCAATTGCCACTTTTTCCATCATAGCTTTACTTATACCCATTGCATTTATTGGGTAAGCCGCTTTATCAGTACTCAATACTACAACACGCTTAACACCAAAACCGACAGCAGAATCCAGTACATTCTCGGTACCTATAATATTTGTTTTTACAGCCTGCATTGGAAAAAATTCGCATGACGGTACCTGCTTGAGTGCCGCAGCATGAAAAACATAATCTACATCACGCATAGCTATGTCAACAGATCGTTTGTCACGCACATCTCCAATGTAAAACTTAACTTTTGCATTCTGAATTCTGTGACGCATGTCGTCCTGTTTCTTTTCGTCTCTACTGAAAATACGAATCTCTCCGATATCTGTATTCAAAAACCTTTCCAGAACAGCATTTCCAAAAGATCCTGTACCTCCGGTTATAAGTAATGTTTTATTTGTGAAATCTGACATTTTGTTAATATTATTTACAATTTTTTCTTTATTTCGTTTA
>CAZAFR010000046.1:5606-13571 GCA_964484665.1 uncultured Proteiniphilum sp.
TTTCTTTTACTTAACTCTTGTATTTCAATTTTTTTGTATTACAACTCTAATTAATTCGACTTTCCAATTCGTTTTTTATAAAATCAATCACACGGCTGGATTGATGAATATTGTTCTTATTCTCAAGTACAAACTGTTTTGCTCTTTGACCTTTTAATTTAAGCTCCTCTGCCGGCGTTTCAGTTAATAATTTTTTCAACACTTGAAACAAACCTTCAGTCGACTCATCCTTAAGCAAATAAACATGCTCATGATATTCTTGTGGCATACCGGGAAGTGGAGTTGTTAAAACAGGAGTACCGGAAACCATATATTCCATGTTTTTTGATGGAAATGAGTATTTGGTGAAATCCTCAGCAGTAGGTCTGGGATTTATAAGTAAAGTAGCCTTAAGTTCTGCTTCTACAACCTTGCTGTTATGCACAACACCAAAAAAATGGATACGATTATCTTCCTTAGCTTCTTTTGTAATTTGGTTTACCATTGGACCATGACCAAATAGATGCAACTCTACATTATCATCATTCAGCATTTTAAAACCATCTATAAGATATTTTATACCATACTCTTCGTGAAGTCCTCCTGCATAAATAACAATTTTCTTGCCATCGTTGTTAATCTCTGAATTGATATTTATCATATCCGAATCAACAAGTCCCTCCATAATCATATAAGGCCTTTTCTTAAGGTTTAAAACCTCATTCATCTGCTCAGTAAGCAAGATATAAGCATCGAAATTATTAGCATACCTGTTGATTGTTTTTTCAACGAAACTGTGAAAAGCAGTTCTTTTACCACCTGCCAACATTCCAGGGAGTCCCGGCAAATCAGTAACAATTGCAATTGCCTTAATATTCAAAATCTTACAAGACAACAACGCACCTGCACTAAATTCAGTTTGCAATATATCCAGTATTGCAACTCTTTGATTTGAATTATTTCCGCTTAGAAATTCTTGATTATTATTGTGAACTTTTTCATTTCTTGAAAGCTCTTTTCTTCCAGAGCCTTTTTTATATCTTAGACCCCACTTCAACGTTAGAAAGAACCCCGATAAAAACATATAAAGGTTATAAAACAACTTGATATCAACTTTCCTGCTATAAGTATAATATATTTTGTTTTCGGTCTCCCCTTCTCTCTTAAAAAACTTTGGTCCTATAGTTTTAGGTATTTCTGTAAGTGCATAAACATCACATCCGTTTTCAACCAATCCTTTTACAAGCAACTTATTAAACTTTTGAATTGCCTGTATTGGTTTATATCCCGCATCAAACAAATCTTTTATCAGTCTGTCAGAACATAATGTTGACACATAAAGAATTTTCATCTCAATGAATTAATTATAATTCACTCATTGCCATTTACTACGTTATCAATATCAGCTTTAATCTTAAGTTTACGGACAAAACGCATATCGTGTTGCACCATGATCTTCACAAGCTTGTCAAAAGAAGTTTTTGTTGGATTCCATCCAAGAAGTGTACGCGCTTTAGTTGGGTCACCGAGTAACTGGTCAACTTCAGTAGGGCGGAAATATTTAGGATCAACTTCAACAAGAACGCGTTCAGTATCAACTTCAATCCCTTTTTCTTCAACACCTTCGCCCTCCCAGCGCAGATTTATGCCAGCTTCTGCAAATGCAAGAGTACAAAATTCGCGTACCGAATGCATTTCGCCCGTAGCTATAACAAAATCCTCTGGTTCAGGGTGCTGCAAGATCATCCACATACACTCAACATAATCCTTAGCATAGCCCCAGTCGCGTTTAGCATTGAGGTTACCCAGATAAAGCTTGTCCTGCATTCCCTGCGCGATACGAGACGCAGCGATAGTTATTTTTCGTGTAACGAAAGTCTCCCCACGTCTTTCACTCTCGTGATTAAAAAGTATGCCATTTACCGCATACATACCATACGATTCCCGGTAGTTCTTAGTAATCCAATAACCATAAAGTTTTGCTACCGCATAAGGACTTCGAGGATAAAAAGGAGTAGTTTCCCTTTGCGGAACCTCCTGAACCAATCCAAACAGTTCAGAAGTTGACGCCTGATATATACGAGTTACGTTTTCGAGTCCCAGAATACGAACAGCTTCCAATAGCCTTAATGTACCCACAGCATCAACTTCGGCTGTATATTCCGGTACATCAAAACTAACCTTAACATGACTCTGTGCTGCTAAGTTATAGATCTCATCAGGTTTTATTGTCTGTATTACCCTTATGAGCGAACTAGAATCGGTCATATCAGCATAATGCAGATTAATCAGTCGTTTTTGATGCATATCTCTAACCCACTCATCGAGATAAAGATGCTCAATCCTCCCTGTGTTAAAAGAAGAAGACCTACGCATAAGTCCGTGCACCTCATATCCTTTTTCTAAAAGAAACTCTGCAAGATACGATCCATCCTGTCCGGTTATTCCGGTAATCAAAGCTGTTTTTGTCATTATTATAAGTATTTTATCTAACTATCCACAACATCATAACTATCCACACATCATACACCATCATTATAAATCAGTAAAAAACTGATACCCTACAGCTGATTGAACATCAAATATACAAATAATGTTTAATTTTTCTATGATTTTTTATAATCTCTTACCTTAATCGTCGTCTTCATAAGTCTGAACTTCAGAAGATAAATAGCAAGTAGTATTACCAACAATATTATAAAAATCCACCAGCCAATAACAGGATAAAAACTTACTATTAAAATCGAGAAAATCAACTGTACCACTGCATAAATAAGCGAAATCATGCGATGTGGCAAGCCCCTCTCATTTACCAATATCTGATAAAAATGAAGTCGGTGTGCTTCCAAAATATTTTGCTTGAGATAGATTCTATGCAAAATCGTACAGACAACATCAACACCATAAACCAGCAGAAAGCCCAACCATATTAAATTGTTAGTTTTTATAATCAGCAAAAGGAGTAATGTTACTATCCAAAAAGCAATGCTAACACTCCCTATATCACCTGCAAAACATCTGGATTTATTTCTGAAATTAAAAAATAAAAATATAACAGAAGCAATAATGGGAATCCATATCATATTAGGATTCACAAAATAACTATCAAATTTAAAGTTCACATATTGAAGAATTACCAATACCGAAATTGAGTACAAACCTGTCATTCCGTTAATGCCATCCATAAAATTATAAGCGTTAACTACACCTATAAATATAATATACCCAATTAAGACGATCCACCATGAATAGTGTCCAAAAACACCTGTTAGAAAAAAAGCACATGTCATTGATAACAGATGAAAAAACAACCTTATACCCTGTTTTACGCCTTTTAAATCATCCATAAAGCTCACGAATGATATTAAAGTGATACCAACAAAAAACCAAAGCGATTGTTCCGAATAATTAAATAAGAGCAATAACAGTGCTGCTACCCAATATATAATACCACCACCACGAATTGTTATATAATTATGCGAACTTCTTTCATTTGGCTTATCAATAATCTTAAACCTCTCGGCTACTCGAAAATAGACCAATTCAGAAGCAAGTAATAGTATAAAAATTAGAATATAAATCATAAAGTTTCGTTTCAGTTAGCAAATATAGATATTTATAACGTACCAAAAACCACTATATAGACTAGAACTTAGCCAATCTACATATTTTATAAAATATACACTAATTAACTTGCATTTTAAGTAGATTTTTTTTAATTTCATGTTTTTGATAATTATAACATAATGAGCAATGTGTTGGTTAATACCAAACTATTGCTCAATTGTGTTATTTTTTTATGAATATAAAATCATATTGTATGATATTTATATAAAACGATAACATATTTAAATCAAACTGAAATGTTAAAACAAAATTTATCAAGAAGGAAGAGAAAGAGTATAGCATTATTGCTAGTTGTGTTTTTAATGGCAAGTTTAAACTCTTGCACAAAAGGAGAAATCGATTTGCCGGGTAATAATTCAAAAGAAATAGTGGCAACATTTAACACAACAATTAACTCACCAATTAACTCACCAACCACAAGAGCATCCGACACTAAATGGGATTCAGGCGATGCTATAGGAATTTTTGCTATTACAAGTGGAGATCCTTTATCAGAGAATTCAATATACAACAATTATAACAATATCAAATACGTCTGTAAATTTGAAGGAGACACTCCAAATTTTCAAGCTACAAAAGAGGTTATCAAATTTCCAGGCTCAAAGCAGGAGTTAGATTTTATAGCATATTACCCATACTCAAACAATGGAGTTATCGAGATAACAGAATCAGAAGAAGTTTCGGAGTTGGGACTTGACTCAGATTTCACTCTAAAAATTGATGTTGCAGATCAATTACCACAGAGCAAAATAGATGTAATGTATGCACGGGCAACAAAACAAAATAGAGAAAATCCGAATGTTGACTTATCGTTTAAACATTCATTATCACAGCTTGTTTTAACAGTTTCCGCAGAAGAAGGTATCGAACTTGAAGGTTCAACTTTTTGCATATCAAACACAATCACTGAAGGCAGCATGAAACTTGAAGATGGTGTTGTTACTCCTGCCACAGATGTGTCAGATGATACAATCACAATGGAAACTACTTACGATTCCGTTAAAGACAGAATTACAGCAAAAGCAATATTAATACCCGGCTGGGATTTATCAAAAGCGAAAATCCTTATTAAAACATCAAATGGCTATAATTATTCATGGAAATCGGGTGAATTTGCATTAAAACCAAATATCAGACGAGGTTACAAGTTAAAACTTACACCTAATACAGTAGAAATGATAAATGATGGATTCACAATAGAAGGGTGGCAAGATGAATCGGATGAATCAATAGAGGAAATCCTCCCCGACAATTCAACGGGGGATGATTCAGATGATGATAACGTTGACGGTACAGGCGACGGCACCGCTGACAATCCTTACTCAGTTGCCCGAGCAATTAAAAGTAAAGTCAGTACAGAAGTATGGGTTCAAGGTTATATTAGAGGATGGGCAGAAAGTGGAGGAATCGACCAATTTAAATTTCATGGCGAAAAATCAACCAAAGATCTCTCCAAATTAAATATTATTCTCGCAGATGACTCTGATGAAACAGAAGTCTCAAAAATGATGCCTATAAAATTTAAAACTGATAATGCCGCCCAAAAAAATCTGAATCTCAAAGACAATTATGATGAAATAATCAACCATAAAGTAAAGGTTCAATGCATATTAGGCAAAGCATATGGCGTATCGGGTGGCACAGACATTCTCGATTATGATATTATATAACTAAAACTTAAGAAAACAGTTATATGTGCAGGAGCAAATTTAATTAGATTTGCTCCTATTCTTATGTCAATGCTTTGAATCATTAACAAATAGATGATTATTATTAAATAAAAGTGCTATCTTTGTTGGCATTATAAAATATAGATATAGATATATATCTACAGAGTAAATAATTAGCAACCTTGTTTAGGTTATACAACTTATAAAAAAAACAATTAATCAGTTTAAAGACCCGAAGTGTGCGTAATTCCTTCGGTATAATATTTTATTAAAAAAACCACTTTTATGAAGAAGACATCACTATTATTTTTGGTGTGCCTTGTAATTACCGGCACACTTTTAACGTCCTGCGATAAAGACGATCCACTTAATATGGAGGCAGACATCGTATTGGCAAACATTGAAAATGCAGAGAAACTACTGCTAGTTTCACCAAAAATTGATAACAATGAAATTGTTTTCAGGCTGATTGAAGAGCCTAAGAGTTATACTTTTGCACCAACATTCACACTTTCATCAGGAGCAACAATAAGTCCTGAAAGTGGGTTCAGTCAAGATTTTACATCACCTAAAAAGTATGTTGTAACTTCAGAGGATGGCAAATTCACTAAAGAATATACCGTTTCGTTTATCGTTGATAAGGGGGTACTTTTGGAATACTCTTTTGAAGATGTAGAGGTTAAGACACCGGACAATCCTGTTGGTTTTTATCACGATTTTTATACACTCTTGGGTAACGGTGCCAAAAAATTCGATTGGGGAAGTGGCAATGAAGGATATAATATGCTTGCTGAAACACTCTTGGAGGAAGGGGAAGAGCTGTCACCGGCAGTTTATCCTACAGTACAAATAAACGATGGCTACAAAGGTAAGGGTGTAAAACTTCAAACAAAATCTACCGGAACTGTGGGACCACTTTTTGGTTCACCTTTGGCTGCCGGTAACCTTTTCTTGGGATATTTCAAATTTAATATACCTACAACTAAATCAACTCGATTTGGTCAACCTTATACACACTCTAAGGCTCCTGCGGCTGTAAAGGGTTATTTTAAATACAAAGCCGGCGCAGACTTCAAGGTAAACAATGAACCAAGCAGCCTCAAAAAAGATACTTGGGATGCGTATGCTATACTTTTTGATAAAACAAAAGAAGACAACTATTTATTGGGAGATCATGATTTCAAAGATAACCGTATAGTGAGTGTTGCTAAACTGGATGACAATCAAAGAATTGAAACAGATACTTGGACTCAGTTTGAAATTAATTTTAAAGAGGTCTCGGGCAAGAAATTCGATTCATCTAAAGAATATATGCTTACTATAGTATTTTCATCCAGTAAAGAAGGTCATTTATTTAACGGTGCTGTCGGAAGTGTATTGTGTATTGATGAGGTGGAAATTGTTTTAGCTGAATAATTCGCATATATTTAATTAATTAAAAGCATTCAAGCATGCTAAATAAGATTACAAAATCGTGCCTCCTGCTTTTGGTAGTCAATCTTTTTGCAACATCTGCTTTTGCATTTAGTGAAGACACTAAAAGTGGGAAGGCTAATTTTTTCAATACTAATATTGATTATGAACTGCATGCCCATTTCAGTATAGGAGGTAGTGCACCATTGGGTATGCCTTCGGAAATCAAGAAGATTGAGAGTTATGATCCTGATTTACAGTTAGGATTAGGGATACAAACAACCAAATGGTTTGATAAAAATAACAACTTGGGAGTAAGACTTGGCGTTAGCGTTCATAGTAAGGGTATGAAGACGGGGGCTCAGGTAAAGGATTACTTAACCGAAGTGATGTACGACAAACTAACTGTGAGAGGTGTTTTCACCGGATTTGTTGAAACTAATGTGAATAATACCTATCTAACCTTGCCGTTGTCTGCGGTGTATAAACTTTCGGACAGATGGGCATTGTATGGAGGGCCCTATGTTTCGTTTTTAATCAACCGTGATTTCAGTGGTTACGTGAGCGACGGGTATCTGCGACAGGGAGATGTTACAGGTGACAAAATAACTTTTGAAGGTGATAGCCGTGCTGCTTATGACTTCTCCGATTCGATTAATAAAACTCAATGGGGAGTGCAACTCGGCGGACAATGGGCTATGAGAAAACATCTGATTTTATTCTCTCACTTGGAATATGATATCAATGGCTTATTTCAAAAAGACTTCTCGACAATTTCTTTCAGCTTACACAATATCTATCTGAACTTTGGTTTTGGATACAGATTTTGAAGCCTAAGCCCACCAACATTTGTTAGACGTTTTAGTTTATAACCTTAAATATTGAGTTTTAGGTTATGTGTATCTCAATTTTATTATACGGGGAGCTATAGATATAACATCGATTTAGAAAAGCACAATTGATTTAGGAAAATAAGTGGGAATAGACCGGATACATTATTCTCGTGCAGTTAATATTGCAAATGTATTGCCGGAATAATATAAAAAGAAAATTTATATATTATAAACAAATGATTATATTTGCAAAACAATTTTGATAGCCTGACAATATAATTTAACAGATATCTAAATGTTAAAAGCAAAACACAAATGAAGAGTGCAGATTTTGATAAAAAACTGACGTCATTTAAAAATTACTATGAAGCAAACATTTCACCACTAACTATGTTTGCCAAACGTTTTGTACCTGAAGATACTGCAGAAGATATCATTCAGGA
>CAZAFR010000047.1:0-13484 GCA_964484665.1 uncultured Proteiniphilum sp.
ACCATTTTTCGGGGAAAGTTCCGCTTATGGTTACAGGAATCTGATTTCCTACAGTCTCAAGTGGTGTAGGTGTTACGTTAAAATTGTTTTGTGAGAGCGGTTTTAGTTTGCTGCTGCACGATGTAGCAAGGAGTGCTACAAAAATCACCATAAAGAGTGATAATAAACGAGAATTTTTTTTCATGTTGAGTAATTGTAATTAGTTCAATAAATTAATATGCTATAATAAAGGTAGTTCCATTGATTTTTATCTTATCGCAAATTTACCTTATTTTGTCTAATTTTCAAAGAATGTTTTCCCTAATTTCGCAATTTCAATATATTTGATGTAAGGATTTTAGATTATTGTAATTATTACACCAGTTATAAAAATGATTCCTATTAAATTTTGGAATTTAAAAGTGGATAGATAAAAGTTATTTAAACAGTATCAAATCCCAAACTTTTAAGTGTTTCATAAACAGAAGGATGTGCATTGATAATTGTATATGCTTGATATTCTCTTCTGAGCGGGTAATTTGATCTAAACCAATAAAATTTTTCCGGTGAAGCTTTTAATAATTTAGTCTCGAGCATAGGATTATAACTATGCCATACAGCATGCGACAACTGATCTTTGGCTAAAACTCCTTTTAGATCAATTAAAGTATCTTCAGGAAGTGGAATAGATTGATAACTTGGCGTTACATCAAATGCAAAGTACTTTTTTAAGTTTTCTATGCTGATTTTGGTCGCCATCCATTTACCATCTGCCGAATATCCCGCAATATGAGGTGTTGCAATATCAACCATATCCAATAATTCACGATCTATTTCAGGCTCATTCTCCCAGCAGTCGATTACAGCACCATTTACAAGACTGTTTTTAAGTGCATTTTTTAGAGATTGATTATCTATCACACCACCACGAGCAGCATTTATTATGAAAGGTTTGCGAGCAAGCGAATTGAAGAAAGCATTGTTTGCCAAGTGAAATGTTTTATTTTCACCTATTTTAGTCAACGGTGTATGAAAAGTGATAATGTCTGCCTCATGCTGAATAATACCTATATCAACAAAATTTGTTTTACCTTCTCCACTTTCCGATGCTTCTCGTGGAGGGTCGTTCAGAAGAACATTCATTCCAAGTTTTCGGCATGCAATTTCAACTTTGCTACCAACATTACCAACGCCAACAATGCCTATTGTTTTATCTTTTAGATTGAAATTATACTTTTCAGCCAGAAAGAGTAAAGATGCTGTTATATACTGCTCTACAGAGTTAGCATTACAGCCGGGCGCAGTACGCCATGCAATTCCATGAGAATCACAATACTCAGTATCTATATGATCGTAACCTATAGTTGCCGAACAAATTAGTTTTACTTTACTATCGGAAAGATTTTCTTTGCCAAAGTGTGTCACAGTACGTACTATTAGAGCATCCTTCTCTTTTATAGCTTCACGTGTGAACTGATTCCCGGGCAGATATTCTACTTCACCAAATTGTTCTGCCACCCCTTTTAGAAAAGGAATATGTGCATCTGCTAATATTTTCATTTGCTTAAAAATTTATGCATTGATTTTGCAGCTTTTCTGCCATCACCCATGGCCAGAATAACCGTTGCACCGCCGCGGACAATATCGCCGCCCGCAAAGATCAAATCGTCGGCAGTTTGCATTGTCTCATTATTTACTACAATAGTACCCCTAGAGGTTATTTCTAAACCGTTAAATGTTTGCGGAATGAGTGGGTTAGGGGATACTCCAACACTAACTATTACTTCATCCACCTCCATCCAATCAGTAGCTCCTTCAATTGCTACAGGGCGACGGCGTCCTGATTGATCCGGTTCGCCAAGCTCCATACGCTGAAGAAGCATTTTTTGAACTCTACCTCGCTCATCTCCTTCGTAACGCAAAGGATTGTGTAGCGTATAAAATTCAATTCCCTCTTCCTTAGCATGTTTTATTTCTTCGATACGTGCCGGCATCTCTGTCTCAGAACGACGGTAAACAATTACAGCCCTTTCTGCCCCTAATCGGCGTGCTGTACGCACAGCATCCATTGCAGTATTTCCGCCACCAATAACAGCTACTTTTTTTCCTTTATAAACAGGAGTATCACTTTCCGGATCCCTTGCTCCCATAAGATTCACTCTTGTGAGATATTCATTGCAAGACATTATACCGATAAGATTTTCTCCGGGAATATTCATGAAGTTGGGCAATCCGGCTCCACTACCAACAAATATACCTTTGAAGCCCGCTTCTTTGAGGTCTTCCTGAGATATAGTTTTTCCTACTATACAGTTAGTTTCAAACTTAATACCCATTTTTTTGAGTCCTTCAATTTCAAAATCAACTATATCATTAGGTAGCCTGAATTCAGGAATACCATACCGGAGTACCCCTCCAAGTTCATGAAGTGCTTCGAAAACTGTTACATCATACCCAAATTTTGCCATATCACCTGCAAAAGCTAGTCCGGCAGGTCCTGAGCCAATTACTGCAATTTTATTTCCGTTTGTAGGTGCAATTTCCGGTATTGAAATATTTCCGCTATTGCGCTCGTAATCTGCAGCGAATCGCTCTAAATGACCAATTGCTATTGGCTCTTTTTTTAATTTCTGAGTGTAAAAACAACTGTTTTCGCATTGACGTTCTTGAGGGCATACCCTTCCACATATCGCCGGTAGAGCACTAGTCTCCTTGAGCGTCTTAGCGGCTTCGAGATATTGACCGCGTTCGATATTCTTAATGAATTTGGGTATATTTATTCCCACCGGGCAACCTGAAATACATGTTGGGTCAACACAATCTAAGCACCTGTGTGATTCACATACAGCCATTTCCTCAGTCAATCCCAGATTCACCTCATCATAATTTCTACTCCTTATAACAGGATCTACTTCAGGCATTTTCACTCTTGGTATAGCAGTGCGATCCTTGCTCTTCATTGTTTTACGCAAATCTTCACGCCATTGTGCAGACCGTTCTGCTTTTAAATATTCACTCATATTTTATTTGATGGTTTTTTAAAATTAATTATAGGCTTTAAGTCTCATTAGCATCTCATCAAAATCAACCTTGTGTGCATCAAACTCAGGTCCGTCGATGCAAACAAATTTTGTTTCACCACCTACTGTAACTCTACAAGCGCCACACATTCCGGTTCCATCTACCATAATTGTATTGAGAGATGCTACAGTTGGAACATTATATTTTTCTGTAAGTTTTGAAACAAATTTCATCATTATTGCGGGACCAATTGTTACACACAGATCAACTTTTTCTCTCTGTATTATCTTTTCTACTCCGTTGGTTACCAACCCTTTTTCGCCATAAGAACCATCATCAGTCATTATTACCACTTCATCAGAAAATAAGCGAACCTGTTCTTCAAGAATTATCAACTCTTTGGTGCGAGCTGCAAGTACAGATATAACTCTGTTCCCTGCAATTTTCATAGCTTCAATAATTGGGAGCATAGGAGCAACGCCAACACCACCACCTGCACACACTACTGTTCCGAAGTTTTCAATATGTGTGGCTTTTCCTAAAGGACCAACCATGTCTGTTATGTATTCTCCCGGCTCAAGAGCGCAAAGTTTTTCGGAGGATCTCCCTACTCGTTGCACTACAAGTGTTATTGTACCTTTTTTAGTGTCGGCAGAAGCTATTGTGTAGGGTACTCTTTCTCCTTTTTTGCCAACTCTGACTATTACAAAGTGTCCGGCTTTTCTACTTTTTGCAATAAGTGGAGCTTCTACTTCAAAGCGTACCACTCTCTCAGACAGGTATTCTTTAGATATTATTTTGTTCATTATCTAATTATAGTTTTATCTTTCTTTATTAATTACCTTCCAAAAACTTTCCGGAAGATAGATGTTTAAAATATTCACTGCATTAATGAATAAAGGAGCAATTTGTGTGTCGTGAAACCCTGCAATGCCACACCCCACACGAGTTACTAAAAAAGTGAGCTCGGAGTTTGCTTTAGCAAAATCAATAAACTCATCCACATAAGTGCGTATATCTTCAACTCCGCCATGCATTGTTGGTATTCCATAAGATCTACCTTGTAATCCTGTTCCCTGACCCCATATTGCACCAAATTTTTCATAAGCAGTAAGAGCAGCACCGCCCCCATGATTTCCCTCAAGGTTACTCCCAAAGACGAATATTTCGTTTTCTTCTAAATTAGAGATAAAAGTAGGAGTTACTCTATTTTTCATATTTTCATATTTGGTTTATACATATCTTCTGCAGTTATACCACATTCATCTTTCATACGAATACAGTATTCCAGTTTTCCAAAATCAGCATCAGCATTATTTGTCCCGAAAGAAAACTTTAGTCCTGCATCTTTTGCTTTCAAAATAAAAGCTTTATTCGGTATCTCATATCTGTTATTAATTTCAAGAACTTTATCAGCCTTAATCAATGCATTTATTAACCAAGATAGTTATAGCCATTCCTGCTACCCGGATAGACAAATCGAACCATTCATTTGTTTTTACAATTGACTTAGTAAGGTTTCTTACCGAGAGCAAGCTCCCTGTTTTTGTCCACCATTCTAAACTCTCAATGTCGTTGTTTAATGCAACCCTATAACCATCTTTAGGATTGTTTGTATGGAAAGCAATGTATCCTTTTCCGTTACCTACTGTACGGGCTTTAACTTTTAGCTCAAAATCTTTGTAATTACCTTTTTTAAGTGTTAAAGATGCGCCATCGTTTAATGTGATTACATTATTTCCTACAGTTACTTCTCCGGTTGTTTCCCACAGATCAGTGTTTTCACCGTTAAATAAAGATTTGGGTGAATTATCTTGAGTGCAGGAGGTTACACCTGCTACTACAATAATACTTAGAAATAAAACTAACTTGTTCATACTTATGAATTTAACATTAAATATTTTTCTACATACTTATAATTAAAATGTAAATAGTAGCTCCATTGTAAGCTTATTTGAGTCCATTTGATCATTTTTATCGAAAATAGACATATTATTATTAATAAAGTACCACTCATAATTTAATTTGATTATTGATGAGAATTTTTCTTCATTAATACCGAGTCCTAGTCCTGCAGTGAGTCTGTTTGTGTCAAATCCTTTTTTATTCAACCCTTTTTCGTTAAAATCCTCATCAATTGCATCCCATCTTATAGCAGGAAGAAAATAATCAAAGAATTTACTTTTTAAATTAAAACGATAAGCACTTTGAATATAGTACGACAGCATATCGTTATGGCATTCAGTCTTACTGTCTCTCTTCATTATTTCGGTCTCAATCTTAAAGTTATCTATTTTATATCTTAAATCAGCACCATAAAATAAAAAATGTGTGGAGTCGTTTTTAGGATAATCATACACCTTAGCTGATAATCTTAATCCATCCATACTCCCTAAAATAATTCGTCCGCCCATAGACATGTTCTTTTTCCAAACAGGGTCATTTATAGCATTTCCATTAAACACACCAAATTCCAAGTTAGTCGGAATGGTTCCAAGTATGAACTTATACTTTGCATTTATTCCTAAATCGCGAGTACTTAAAAAATATTTTCCCAGAAAAGCACGATTAGCGAACATCATTTTTGAAGGACTAACTACGTATGAATTAAAAAATGGTATACTTGTTTGTCCAATAATAAAAGAAAGACCCTCGAGAGGGGAAAGAGTAGCGCTTAAGTCGAGTATTTTAAATTTTCCTTCATTACTAAGCTCCACTTGCGCTCTATAGGAAGAAAAAGTATTAAAGTCGCCTTTGATGCCTAGACGAGCGTTCCTGACGACAAAACGCGATACATTAGTTTTAGTAGCATATTCATATTTGCTTCTAAATAAACCATCCATTTTGAAGTTAGGGAAAGAATCTGTGTTTGATACTTGAGCAAAAATTGAATTTGAAAATAAAAATCCAACAATTAATAATAGTAAGTTTGTTCTCATAGAGTTTATTGTTCAAATCTTTTTTAATAAATTCAATTTAAACTACCTTGCTGATTCATGCTTGAGTATTTTCTTTTTAATGTCTAATCCCCAAAAATATCCGCCTAAGGTACCATCTGAGCGGATTATCCTGTGGCATGGAATAAGAAATGAAATAGGATTTTGTCCAATTGCGGTTGCCACTGCACGTATAGCTTTAGGTTTGCCTATTTGTTCAGCAATATGCTTGTAGCTATAGGTTTTGCCATATTCCGTATTTAAAAGTTCTTTCCATACCTTCAGTTGAAAGTCTGTCCCTTTTATATGAAATGAGATATCGGTGCCGGGGTAAGGTTTTGTTATTTGTTCAATTGCCGTTGTATGTTGTTTATCGACTTTTTTAACCAATAGTGCATTTTTGTATCTTGCTTTCACCTCCTCAAGCGTCTCTTTTCTATCGCCAAGACCAATATAGCAGATTCCTTTATGAGTAGATGCAATGAAGATTTTGCCAAAAATTGAATCGTAACTCTCATAATTAATAACCAGGTTGTTTTCCTCGAGGTTAGTCATGGGTATTATTTTATATTGACTCCCTACATTTTGACTTTTCATAATGCTGAGTTGTTTTTTTTGTAAGCAATCTTAAAGTTGTCTACTTGCTATCTGTAAAGAACTGTTCAAATCCGTTAGAATATTTGACAGCAAAGGACCCATCAGATTCGTTCTCATAAATAAAGTAATAATGTATATTGGGAACTTCTTTTGCCACTTCAATTGATTTTTCTAAGCCCATAGCAACAAAAGCTGTTGCGTATGCATCCGCAGTCATGCAGTCGTCTGCAATTACTGTTGCACTTAAAACATCAGTCTCAGATGGGTAACCCGTATGCGGATCTATTGTATGAGCATATTTTTTTCCGTCCTTCACATAAAAGTTACGATAATTACCGGAGGTTGCAAGTGACTTATCACAAAGTGACAAGATAGTTTGAAGGTCGTGCTGTATTATAATCAAATCATTAGGTTTATCTACGCCGATTCTCCAGCAATTTCCTTTTTCGTTAACTCCTTTAACACTAATTTCTCCTCCAATTTCAATCATGTAATTTTTGATTCCAAAACTCTTCATTAGGTTTGCAACTACATCACATGAATATCCTTTTGCTATTGCCGATGTGTTTAGCTCTACACGATGGTCAGATTTAATTATTTCTCCATCTTTGATTATAATTTTCTCATAACCAACAAATTCTTTTATACTGTCTATTATTTCCGGTGTTATATTTTCCATATTCTTAAAACCAAATCCCCAAGCATTGATAAGTGGTGAGGTTGTAACATCAAAGTATCCGTTTGTTTTACTAGATACTTCCATTGATTTGTTGAATACATTTATGAAAAATGAGTCCAGTTCAACCGGCTGATTATTATTAACGTGCGAGATGATAGAATTTTCATTAAAAGGATTTAAAGAGTTATCAAATTTATTAAGCTCAGCTTCAATTTCATCCTTTAGTGAGCGGTTAAATTCATATTTAATATTATAACCTGTTGCAAATATCTTTCCCTGTTCCTGATAGAATTGGTGGTTTTCATTTTTCTTTCTATCTGAATTACAGGTCGTAAAAATAGATATAGAAAATAGTAACAATAATAAATACACGCTGTTTTTTGAATGTCTTGTATTCATCTTTTTTACACTAAATAATTATACCAACTAATTAATTTCCTCTTCTATCCGGTAGTGATTCCTTTCAGGTGAGTTCCTCGAAATCAACTCTCCAAGGAAACCGGCAAGAAATAACAGAGTTCCCAAAATCATCATCGTGAGAGAGATATAGAAATATGGCGATTCTGTAACCAGTCGATAAGGATTGCCATGATTCATATCATATATCTTTATAAGTCCAACAGCAATAATTGCTATGAACCCAATAAGGAACATAACACTTCCCCAAAGACCAAAAATGTGCATTGGCTTTTTACCAAATCTGTTTAAAAACCAAAGCGTTATCAAATCAAGATAACCATTTAAGAATCTGCGAGATCCAAATTTACTCTTGCCATATTTTCGCGGACTGTGAACCACCTCTTTCTCACCAATTTTTGTGTATCCTGCATACTTTGCCAGTACCGGAATGTAACGATGCATGTCGTTATATACTTCAATACTTTTAGCCAGAGATTTGCTATAAGCTTTTAAACCACAGTTGAAATCGTGAAGTTTTATACCGGAAACTTTTCGGGCAGTTGCATTGAATAGCTTGGAAGGCAGATTTTTTGTGAGCTTATTATCAAACCTTTTTTTCTTCCAGCCGGAAACAAGATCATACTTGTCTTCTGTAATCATTCTGTAAAGTTCAGGTATCTCTTCAGGACTATCCTGTAGATCGGCATCCATAGTAATTATTACGTTGCCCTCTGCTTTTTGAAAAGCACAATGTAATGCGGGAGATTTTCCGTAATTTCGCCTGAATTTTATAGCTTTTACCTGTTCGGAGGCATTCTTGAGTTCTTTAATAATATCCCAAGAATCATCTGTGCTTCCGTCATCTACAAATATTATCTCGTATGAAAAATCGTTATCCAGCATGACTTTCTTAATTCGGTCGTGCAATTCAAAAAGCGATTCTTTTTCATTATACAATGGTATTACAACTGATATATCCATTATTTTGAATAAGTAAATTATAATTCTTGTTTTGGTTTGATGTTTCTGACCAGTGGTACTATAAATAGTGATAGTAGCAGACCAATAAAAACATCTGCCATAATAACATTGCTAAAGACATAAGAGAATGAACTAGGGAGCGGCTGTTCCATTAATTGAGTAGTTAAAGCTTGACTTATATTCAGTGTCTGTGCAATTTCTATCAGACTATTATATAAATTTGATATAAACGCATGATCGATCCATTTTACATGAATGAAAACAATTATCGCTTCCATAATTGATGCAAAGAAGAAAAGCAAAATTGAAAATTGAACGCCATGCCAGTAACTCATTTTATTATCAAGTACACTTGAGTTATATCTTACAAGAAAATAAAATAAAATTAATGGTGTTCCGAGACTTAACAGATTGTTTATGAAGTTTAGCACTGCAATATCTTTACCTAAAATAGTCAACAGATATTTAAATACCCAGAAGAAGCCTAGGAAAAATGCTGCATATGTTGCGTAATTAAAAAGTTGATTTTTGTTTTCTTCCATTGATTTTTATTTAACATACAAAAGTAATCAAAAATATACAAATTTGGACCTCGATTTCATTACATTAAAAAAATATGTACCTTTGTTGGCAATTATAAATAATTTATGAGTTTATTTTGCAATACCTCTTTGCATTTAATTTTTTAAAATGAAAGATTTTTGTACTAAAGCTAATGAAATTTTTGATCAGGCCACTGTGGATTACCATATAGAAAACGATGTGGCGAAACAAATGAACAACCCGTTTCAACCTAAAACTATAGATTATTATCTCTATGAAAAAAATTGGATAGATGTGGTTCAGTGGCATTTGGAGGATATAATTCGTGATCCTGAAATTGATTCTATGAAAGCACTGGAGATTAAACGCTGGATTGATCGTTCTAATCAAGAACGTACTGATCTGGTTGAAAAAATTGACTCCTATTTCTATTACTTATATAGCAACGTGAATACACAGTCCGATGCATCAATTAATACAGAAAGCCCGGCGTGGGCAATTGATAGGCTCTCGATACTTGCAGTTAAAATCTATCATATGAAGGAGCAGATGTTACGTAAAGATGTTAGTCAGGACCATATTGAAAAATGTAAGAACAAATTGGACGTTCTTCTTGAACAAAGGGTAGATTTATCAAATGCTATAAATCAATTACTCAAGGAGATAAGTGAAGGAAGTAAAGTTATGAAAGTGTACAAACAGATGAAGATGTACAACGACCCTTCACTGAATCCGGTCTTGTATGGAAAGAAATAAGAGTAGATGAAAAATTCTGACTTATGTCTAGAATATTAATTATACGTTTTTCATCATTGGGAGATGTTGCAATGACAGTTCCGGTTATTGATTCATTTGCAAAACAATACCCAATGCATAAAATAACAGTATTGAGTCGTCCTGTTTTTTCCCCTCTTTTTAAATATATGCCGGATAACGTTTGCTTTTTAGGTGTAGATTTGAAATCAGAATTTAAAGGTGTTAGAGGATTAGAAAAATTATTCAGAAAGCTTTACTCCGAACATTTTGATTATGTAGCTGATTTTCACTCAGTTTTAAGAACATATTATTTGGTTTTTCGTTTCCGAATAAGAGGAACTCGTGTAGCTGTAATTGATAAAGGGTATAAAGAAAAGAAGCAACTTACCAGGAAAAAAAATAAAAACCTTAACCCATTAAAAAGTAATTTTACACGCTATAAAGAAGTATTGGATAAGTTGGGTTTTTCATTTGAGTATAGTTTCAATACTATCTTTAATAATAAATCGGTTGATTTACCACAGTTTAAGGGAATTACCTCCTATGATAAAAATAATGATGAAAAGTGGATTGGAATAGCTCCTTTTGCACGTCACAAAGAAAAAATCTATCCGTTAGAACTACAAGAGAAAGTGATTGCTCATTTTATACAGGATAAACGTACAAAGGTATTCTTATTTGGTGGCGGTAAAGAAGAAGCTGAAATAGCAGCTTCATGGAAAGCTAAATATCCTTCTTTAATTTCTACAGTAGGCAAGTTAAAAATGGAAGAAGAATTAGCATTGATGTCACATTTAGATCTCATGTATTCCATGGATTCCGCAAATATGCACTTGGCATCATTAGTAGGTACTAAAGTTATTTCGTTGTGGGGAGCTACACACCCTTATGTTGGATTTATGGGATGGGGACAGGCAATGGATAATGCCTTGCAAATTGATTTATATTGTCGTCCTTGTTCAATAGCCGGTATGAAATCTTGTTATCGGGGAGATTATGCATGCCTCTACGGTTTAAAACCAGATGCAGTGATTGCTAAAATAGATAAAGAATTATATCATAAAATCTAAAAATAGATGAATATTGGGCTAGATGCTAAACGTGCTTTTCATAATAACCGTGGTTTGGGTAATTATAGTCGTGATGTTATTCGTTTATTGAACACATATTATGGAGAAAATAAAATATATTTATTCAATCCATATAAGAATAAGCAACAGTTAATTGAGAACATTGCAAACAACATAGAGGTTTTGCCATCTTCTACTATTGAAAAATCATTTCCCACTTTGTGGCGAACTGTGGGTATCCCACGCTATTTACAAAAACTGAAAATAGATATTTATCACGGTTTAAGTCAGGAATTGCCATTTGGTATACAACGAACAAAGGTTAAAACTGTGTTCACCTTTCATGATGCAATATTTATGCGATACCCTGAGTATTATTCTGCAGCCTATCGAAGAATATTTACATTAAAAAATCAATTTTCAATTCAATACTCAGATCACATCATAGCAATTAGTGAACAAAGCAAGCGAGATGCAATTGAATTATTTAATGCTGATGAACATAAAATATCGGTTGTCTACCAGGGTTGTAATTCAATTTTCAGCGCTCCCATTAGTGAAGCTCAAAAACAGTCCGTTTATAATAAATATCAACTGCCATTATCTTTTTTATTATTCGTGGGTGCTATCGAGAAGAGAAAAAATGTGAAACTTATTTTAGAGGCACTTCATACTAAAAATCTTGATATTCCACTTGTAATAATAGGAAGACCTACTCATTATATTAAAGAATTAAAAGAAACTATACGACGTTATAAGATGGAACAGCAGGTGATTTTTCAATTCAATGTTGAAACAGCTGACTTACCAGCAGTTTATAGTGCCTCAGCAGCTTTTATATTTCCTTCAATTTACGAAGGTTTCGGGATACCAATTCTAGAAGCCCAAACTATAGGTACACCGGTAATTACTTCGTCAGGGAGCTGCTTTGAAGAGACCGGAGGCGACGCTGCAATGTATATAAACCCATTTGATGCAGAAGAACTGGGTGAAGCTATAAATCTTGTATTGATGGATGATAATATAAAAAACCACATGATTTCTGACGGAAAGAAACATGCCGAGCTGTTTAGTGATATTAGAATCGCAACCAATCTGATGAATGTATATAATAGATTAGCAGCCATTTAAACACGTCGTAATAATAAATTCCAGTATTTTACAAAAAGAAGTCGTGGAATTAATTTTAATTTTGTTTTTATATTGTCCATTTCTTGAATTATAGCTATATTTTCAGATAATCCCTTCAATCGTTGGCTATTTGATACACCATATTTATCGTAAACTACAATAGGCTTGTCGATCTTTTTAAATATTTTCCCACTTAAGATCAAACCTTTAAAAAATTTGAAGTCAGATGATAATCTATATTTTTCATCAAAAGGATTATTCTTTAATAATATAGTACGTGTAAATGCTGCTTGATGACAAAACGGCATTCGATGTATGTTAGTTATTTTGGAAGGAGCCTCTTTTAAATTAAGTGAGCCATTTTTTTCTTTTAGAATACTACCATAGCAGACGTCAGCAGGTTGTTTTAGAAAAGTGCTTACATATTGTAATACTTCCGGGTTAACAAAGGTATCTCCGGCGTTCAGAAATATAATCCAGTCTCCGGAAGCTAAATTTACTGCTTTGTTCATAGCATGATAAATACCATTATCTTTTTCAGAGACAAGTATATCAATCTTATGCTTATATTTTTCTAAAATCTGTTTGGTGCCGTCGTTAGATGCGCCATCTATTACGATATATTCAGTTCTTACAAAACTCTGATTTATAACACTTATAATTGTTTTTTCAATTAATTCTTGAGCATTAAAACATACAGTGACAATAGAAATAAGCATTTTTTAAACAAAAGTAAAAATAATTCTTTATTTAACTGTTTAAATATACGTCTAAGTTATAAATTACAGTATATTTGGTAGAATTAAACCATTTGTATAATTTTGTGTCCTACATAAGCTAAAATGAGTTCTTTACTATAATGGGGTTGACCGGTTTTGACAGCGGGTAGAAGAGGTTTGTAAGCATGCAGTGCGTTGTTGGTTTGCACTTTAATCTCAAACGACAAAATTTTAACTGGCAATAATAATAATTACGCTCTTGCTGCGTAACCGAAGTATAGTAGGTTAACGCTTAATTCTGCTACTAGGTGGCGGAACAAGACATCACCCGGATGCTGTGGCTCCGAAGCGATCTGATATGGTGGTGCAGGTAAATCGGAGATAGGATAGGAGAGACTTCGGCTCCTTTTCGAAACTTTAGAAGTTAAGGATTGAGTTTGGTGGCTTCAGTCGCGCTCATTCCTGACAAATAAAATGAAGCTAAGCATGAAGAAAGCAGATTGCTTCCTCGTTTGGACGAGGGTTCGAATCCCTCCAGCTCCACAGTATACGCTGTATGTCAGTGGTTTAGTTAATTTACGCACAGTTTTACGCACAGTTTAGCGTTTGACTGTGCGTTTTTTTTATAATATTGGTATCAATACACAAGTTGTCAAATTATCTCCTCATCTTT
>CAZAFR010000048.1:0-13355 GCA_964484665.1 uncultured Proteiniphilum sp.
CATTAACACTAATCTATTATTTAGTTATATTTATATAAAGCTATTGCACAGTATGCTAAGCCTGTTTATATTTAGGGATTATTAATTTTAAAGAACAGTATTATTATAATTATCATGAAGAAAATTATCGGAATTTTATTGTTAGCTGTTATCGTATTATCGTGCAGCAAGGACAGCGAAGCAGAGAGTAAGTTTAACTATGATTTAAACTTGCTTTATGGGACATGGAGAATAACACATATACAAAACGATGATGGGTCGTTTATGGATATAACGACATCTGCTGCCGAGTCTTTAATAGAACCCACCTACGCTACGTTTAAAAGTGATTTTACTTATACTGGAAAAGGGTTCTTTGGAAATGGGAACGGAAAGTATAAGGCTGTTGGCAATTCTGTTATTACTTATGTCGATGGTGTTGAATTTTTAAGATACGATATAGTGTCTTTAACAGGTACGGAGTGTCATTTGATAATAAAAGAACCCGGTACTACCTCATCCATCGGGATAAAATGCAAGAAGCAGTGATTACTGCGTGTGCATAAGTTGTTTATGATGGTAGAGCGGAGAGCATCAATGTATGTTTCTCCGACCGAAATTCATTTTGTCTACAATGCTATCGCAGATGGTTTTTGGTGGAAAAATATCAGACATTTGTAATAGATGTTGTATATATCACGTACGAGAGTATAGTATTTATATATATGTTTTACAGATTAATAGGGTATACCCCCCTATATGGTGGTGTGGAATGATAAGTACTATTCCCCATAAATTTTTTCCTATTTTTGTCAAAACATTACAACCTCCACACGCAATGTAGTTGACTCATTTATTAAAAATTTGTTCTATACCAGATATTAATGCAGTTATAATTGCACTTACTATATTGTTAACATGAAGGTAGTGTAGTGAGCTATTTTAAGGCTATATAAGACACGTTTAACATTTGATATGAGTAAGAGTATGCCACATAATGAGAAAGTCGCTTAAAACGCCTCTAAATGCCCTTAAATAGAGTGTAATGATATATGGTGCATCAGGTGTTTATGTTAACATTCATTTTTGATATATAGAACATAATGTTAATATATGTATACTAAAAATATATTCCGCCATATATTCCGCTATAAGAGCAAAAAGAAAGAGTGTAAGTAGTTGTTTATAAACCCTTTACACTCTTTACGTTGTTGTCTTACCAGGATTCGAACCTGGACAAACAGGACCAGAATCTGTTGTGCTACCGTTACACCATAAGACAATTATTCTGTTTGGAAGTGCAAAAGTACAAAAAATGTAATTATCAAAAAATGTTTTAACGAAAAAGATTTAATTTGTGCAAGTTTTCCGAATATCATGATATGACCAAATGATTAATAACTACATGTGTAATTAGTTGTCTGTTCCGGGTCTTGATCATATCTTTTTTATTATATTAAAGCACAACGATATTATCCTGATAAAAATTGACAAGAGATTCGTATATGGGATTGAGTAATAAGATTTGTGCATTTCCAACAAGAAAAAGTTGTTGTCGTGCACGTGTTAGTGCAACATTCAACTTACGATCAACAGTGCCATCATGATTTAGATTACACAAATATTTGAATTGCTCGGGTTGATTTATGCAGAAAGAAACAATGATAATATCGCGCTGACTACCCTGAAAACGCTCTACCGTATCAATCATTATATTCTCATAATCATAAACTCCTGCTTCTGAAAGCTTGTGTCTGATAAGGGCCATTTGATTTCGGTACGGGGCTATAATGCCAACTCTACTGCTGTTGTAAATAATGCCGTTATCGTTATATACTCTTTGGATTGAATTCAGAATTTGTACAACTACATCAGCTTCATTTTGATTAATTTTATTTGATATTATCTCATTCTCTTTTTTCTCGGTTGAAAATAAGACAGTTCTTTTAGTGGCAATATATTGATCATAAAAATTGCCATTGACATTGTTCAGCCTCCATTCCTCTGTTTGCCAGTCAAGTACAGGTAAAAGATTATCAGAATAAAAATGAGCTGAAGGAAATGCAGCAATCTCATTATGCATCCTGCCCTGATGAGTGAGCTGAGTATATGAGCTTGTCCATCCTTGAGAAATACATCTGCGCAAAAGTCTCTCGAAAAAAGATTCACGACAATCAGCGAAGCCCATTTCTTGCAGTTCAGGCTTGTTTATTTTGGACTTATCCTCATCCTGAAGTACGATAGTTGCCAGTTGATTATGATCACCTATCATAATAAACTTATCGAATTGTGGAAGTAATCCAATTATTTGAGGCTCTAGTATTTGCGATGCTTCATCAATGATTGCAACCTGAAACTGTTTAAGTGAGAACAGCTCCATTTTACTCATGATAGATGCGAGGGTAGAGACAAATATTCTTGTGTTATTTATTTCATTTAGGAGTGAACCTCTATCTTTTGCTTTACCAGAGATGTTTTGCAGAAGTCTGTGCTTATATGCAGTATCACATGATAGTTCACTACCTATACGAATATATTTATCACACTCATTGTGTCGGCATTCAAAAGCAATATTTATTGCAGCACAAAGCTCATCTACTGCGCGGTTAGTATAAGCAACAACCATGATGTTTGTATCAGGTTTTTTATAATACTCTTCGATTAATCGTCTGGCAAATATTGAAGTCTTTCCTGTGCCGGGAGGCCCCACTATAAGGAAATAATCCTCAGAATATAAAGCTTGATAAATGATGTTTTCCGGATAAGAAATATCTTTTGTAACAGAATTTAATTGATGACTAATAGTATATTCCGACCTATTGATTTTAGTTGTAGAATCAATATTATTATTATCTGTAGCAGTGATACAGCCAGGTTGTTTAATACCTAACAGTAAATCTCTTTTTTGCTTAGGAGAGGAGATAAACTCAAAAAGACTCCTATACATGCCGTTAAGTGATGAATCGAGTGAGTCGTGTTCAATAGCCCAAAAATGATTACCTTCAAAATAATGACGATTTTTCTGTTTGTAGCGAAATCGCACTTCCACATTTTCATCCGTAATCTCAACAATTGTACCTTTTAAAATTTGCTTGTTAAGTACAGTATCATTCTCCTCATTCCTTGGATAAACAATACATATATCTCCTTTTCTGAAATTTACAATACTATTATCATTTGAGCTATTCGAATGAGATCTGCTGAAAACAATTTTCATATCTTTTTCAGAATCATCAATCTTATTTATTGACAGATCATAGATCACATTCAAAGCATCCGCACGCTCATCAAAACTACTGTTCCACAGTGATGAAATACCGGTTGGTATTTCACAATCCACGCCACCTGTTTTATGGTGATATAATTCCCTGGAAATGAATTGTGTAAACCTATATAAATATATCTTTTCTAATTCACTGCATTCAGAAAGAACCGATCGGAATCTGTTTATCTTGCTATGGTAGAAATATGGAATACGGTCTTGAGTCTCTATATCGCGGTAGATTGACTTGAATAGATGCTCTACTGAATCTATATCACCCGAGATAATATTATGTTCGTTAATAATAATCAGATTTCGAAGATTAAGAATAGACTTTTCGAGATAGCCATCTATATTTGCTTTTCTAATATTTTCACCCTTCCTATTCCCCGCTGCGTACAAAATAAAAGCCTCCACAATAGATTTATTATCACCGAAAACACTGTCAATCATGAGTCGGTAGATGTAGGTCTGCACTTTATGATTCATAGTGATTTTTGAAGTATTAAACGCTGGGTGAGGGAGTCGGCCCGACTTAAGTTCAATAATTCTGACATCATCAGAAAAGGGATGAGTGTAAAGCAGGTCGAGTCTCCCCTGGAAGCCATACTTAACACTAAAAAAAGAGGGCTCAAGTGTACAGTAATTGACATCAATATTCAGTTTTGGGAAATCAAAACGAACTACACGTTTGATATTACTGAACAATTGTTGCGCCTTATACATAAACTCACGGAAATCAATATCAGAACGAATATCTTCACAACTTGTATAGTCGAAAGGCGACTTTCTAAATGAATTTAGAAAGACTTCTTCAAAAGATATATTATCTATATCATCGGCAAATACAAGTTCATCGAGAAAGAAATTAGCAAGATTACCCAAAAGTAGATATGAGCGATTTTCTATCTTTTCGAACCTGTTACGGAAATAGTGTATTGGTGAGATCCGGTAATCCTGAAAACAATCAGCTATAGCCGATGCGTCAATCAAGTAATCGGGTTCAAGAATTATATAAGTTGGGATTAGAAAACCATTTTCATCCCTAATTGAGTTTATAAGGTTTAGTTTTGCACCTTCCCAAAATTGTTCTATAGAAGAGTTGAAAGCTGAGTTATCGGGATTAACATCGTACTTTACAATACAATTATTCTCGACTTCGTTTTTAATAAAACAAATTAATAATTTTTTGTCATGGTCTATTTTCAATAACTGTACCTGAATGATTTCAGGGTCATTTAATGATAAGTTTTGGCTCATATTATTTTAAAGGAAGTTTAAGGGCTAGTTTCAAAAGTACTAAAATAGTTTCTCATGTCAAACACAAAAGTTATCTTTGTAAAGAGAATGAATTAATTACATTAAGTAAGTTATATGTCACTGATATGCCCTCTTTGTGGAAAAAACAAACCTGAAGATTCATTGTTTTGTGAGGAATGCACCAAAAAAATAAGCTCTGATTTTGAGATTAATATACATGAAAAGGATAATATTAAGGCTGATACAAAGTCTGTTGACACAAAGTTGCCTGAATCAGAAGAATTGGATTCTAAAAGCGATAATTCAAAAGAACATTGCACATCAACTCATAATTCAAAAGAATATAATACAACTGTGAACAACCACCCTAAAAGAGGTAAGAAATCAGTTGCTACTTTGTTTTGGATTTTTATTGGAGTTATTCTATTAATTGGAGCTTTTCTGATTTATAATAAAACTATACTTGATAAAACTAATGAAAACAGAGCGTGGGAGACTGCTGTTAATGTAAATAGTGTGAATGGATATCTTGATTATATTGAGTCGTTTCCTGATGGCATTCATTTTGATGATGCGCAAGCCGGGCTTATGAAATTAAAAGAGGAAGAGGCAATTACTTGGGAAAAGCTGAAGGTTTCAGAAAACTTAGATGAGTTGGTTAATTTTTCGAGACAATATGAAAATAGTCCTTATATTCCACTTTTAAGAAATAGGATAGATTCACTATCTTGGATTTCAGCATTGAAGTTAAATAGTGTTGAATCATACTCTGAATATTTGGAGAACTCTCAAGGTGGGTTATTAAATGGTGATTATGTATCTGAGGCCTCCAAAAGGCATAAGATGCTTTATCAGTCTACTCCTGTAAACAATGCAGAAATTGATAGTATCAGAACAACAATAAATGGTTTTTATGTCTCTTTGTCAGAGATAAAGCACGCCGGGATGTATAATTATCTTGCGCCTGAGGTTCATAGGTTCTTTGATTCGGGTGGAACAACCAGAGAAAAAATTACCGGTGAGCTAATGGTTACAGCTGCTCAAATAGGTAGTAGTCGTTTTAATTTTGAGCCTAATCTTGAGGGCGTACAGTATGAAAAAGAAATCAACGGCTCATATAAAATAAATGTACCACTTGTAAAGTCGTATTCAGAAAATGGTTCAATAGTACATTTACCCGGATATATTGCTCATGTTGAAATGAACAATAATTTTGAGATCAGAAGCATTTATGAGACAAAGCCGTTTCCGGGATCACCCTGATTATTAAGAATATGGAGTTTAAACTTACATCTGATTTTAAACCAACCGGAGATCAGCCAGAAGCAATAAAATCGCTGACGGAGGGACTGATTCAAAAAGTACCCTATCAGACGCTTTTGGGTGTTACCGGGTCAGGTAAGACTTTTACTATTGCTAACGTAATTCAGCAGATAAATAAACCCACTCTTGTGTTAAGTCACAATAAAACTCTTGCAGCACAGTTGTATAGTGAGTTTAAGAGCTTTTTTCCAAACAATGCGGTTGAGTATTTTGTTTCGTACTATGATTATTATCAACCCGAAGCATACCTTCCGACAACTGATACATATATTGAAAAGGACCTTTCTATAAATGATGAAATTGAGAAATTGCGATTAGCTACAACTTCATCTCTACTTTCCGGAAGAAATGATGTGATTGTTGTTTCGTCTGTTTCTTGCTTGTATGGTATAGGAAATCCTGAAGATTTTCAAAAGACAACTGTTGATGTGAAAGTTGGGCAGAAGATCGATCGTGATCAGTTTTTGCGTTCACTTGTGAACAGTCTTTATTCTCGTAACGAAACAGCTGAATATGACCGTGGAAATTTTCGTGTGAAAGGCGATACAGTAGATGTGTTTCTTGCATATCATGATTATATAGTAAGAGTGATTTTCTGGGGTGATGAGATAGAAAGTGTTGAGATGGTTGATCCGCTGACGGGTGTTACAACCGAGAGATTGGACTCATATCGCATTTTCCCTGCCAACTTGTTTGTTACAACACAAGAAAGAATCAATCGTGCAGTAGATGAGATAATTATTGATATGGGCAAACAGGTTGAATTCTTTCATGAGATAGGTAAGCCTTTAGAGGCAAAGCGTTTGTATGAGAGGGTTACTTATGATGTTGAGATGATAAAGGAGATTGGTTACTGCTCGGGGATTGAGAACTATTCACGCTATTTTGATGGAAGATCACCGGGTACACGTCCTTTCTGCCTTCTCGACTTTTTCCCGGATGATTATCTTACTGTTATTGATGAGAGTCATGTTACAATCCCTCAGATTCGTGCAATGTATGGAGGTGACCACTCACGAAAAATTAATCTGGTTGAGTATGGGTTTCGTTTGCCTGCTGCAATTGATAATCGTCCACTTAAATTTGAAGAATTTGAAGCTTTGACTCCCGAAATAATCTTTGTTAGCGCTACACCTGCAGATTATGAATTAGAGAAATCTGAAGGTGTAATAATTGACCAGCTGATCCGACCTACAGGTCTACTTGATCCTCCTATAGATGTTAGGCAAAGTGTAAATCAGATTGATGATTTGATGGAAGAGATTCAGCAGCGTGCAGAAAAAAATGAAAGAGTATTAGTTACCACTCTAACTAAAAGAATGGCAGAAGAGTTAACAGATTATCTTACAAACAATGGTGTGCGTTGTAATTATATTCACTCAGATGTTGAAACACTCGAAAGGGTGAAGATTATGGATGATTTACGCAGCGGACTGTTTGATGTTTTGATTGGGGTAAATCTTTTAAGAGAAGGACTGGACCTGCCGGAGGTGTCGCTTGTGGCAGTTCTTGATGCAGATAAAGAGGGCTTCCTTCGTTCGCATCGTTCACTGACACAAACAGCAGGACGTGCAGCACGCAATGTGAACGGTAAGGTTATTTTTTATGCTGATAAAATTACACAGAGCATGCAAATGACTATCGATGAGACTAATCGTCGTCGGCTAAAGCAGATGCAGTACAACGAAGAGCATGGCGTAACACCACAACAGATTAAAAAAGCGCTTTCGTCTGCCCTTAGTAAGGAGTATAAATCTACCATTGAAGCTAAGGCTTATATTGAACCGGATTACTCTGCATTGGCGGCCGAACCAATTGGAAAGTATGCCACTAAAGAAGATCTTAAAACTAAAATTGAACAGACACGCAAAGCGATGCTCGCAGCGGCTAAAAAGCTGGAGTTTCTTGAGGCAGCGCAGCTTAGAGATCAGTTGTCTGTGTTAGAAAATATGTTGAAATAAATATAATATACTCAAATGAAATCGGATATTCAAATAGCAAGAGAAACACCTCTGAGACGTATAAAAGATGTGGCAGAAAGTATAGGTATACCACGCGACGAAGTAATTAATTTTGGAAGGCATATGGCAAAGATTCCTGTTGAACTGATCGACAAACAGAAAGTAGATCAAAGTAACTTGATTCTTGTAACAGCTATCACGCCAACAAAGGCAGGTGTAGGAAAAACAACTGTCTCGATAGGTTTAGCCTTAGGATTAAATAAAATAGGTAAGAAGGCTATTGTTGCTCTTCGTGAGCCATCACTGGGACCGGTTTTCGGGATGAAAGGCGGAGCTGCAGGAGGCGGATATGCACAAGTGCTTCCTATGGAGAATATTAACCTTCATTTCACCGGGGATTTTCATGCTGTAACTACAGCTCATAATACTATTGCTGCATTGCTTGATAATTATAATTTTCGTGTACAGGGAACAGGTGATGCATTAAAAGAGGTATTGTGGAAGAGGGTGCTTGATGTAAATGATCGTAGCTTAAGAAATATAGTAACGGGTCTGGGAACTGGAAATGGTATACCTCAGGAGGCGGGATTTGATATCACTGCTGCTTCTGAGCTTATGGCGATTCTTTGTTTATCTGAGGATGAGGCTGACTTACGCCGACGTATTGAAAATATTCTTTTGGGTTATAAGCGCAATGGAAAACCTTTTACCGTAAAGGACTTGGGCGTTGCCGGTGCAATAACTGTACTTATGAAGGATGCTATACATCCAAATTTGGTACAGACAACCGAAAATACTCCTGCTTTTATACATGGTGGCCCTTTTGCAAATATTGCTCATGGCTGCAACTCTGTGATTGCTACTAAAATGGCTATGACATATGGTGATTATGTGATTACTGAAGCAGGGTTTGGAGCTGATTTGGGAGCTGAGAAGTTTTTCAATATTAAGTGTCGTAAAAGCGGACTGCGGCCAAAGCTTTCGGTTATAGTTGTGACAGCACAGGGTCTTAAAATGCATGGCGGTACACCTGAAAAGGATATTAAATCTCCTGATTTGAAGGGATTGCAAAAAGGACTCAGTAATTTGGAAAAACATTTAGACAACCTGGCTTCATTTGGGCAGTCGGTTGTAGTTGCATTTAATAAATATTCATTCGATACACCCGAAGAGATAGAAGCAGTTCGCATGTTTTGTGAGGATAGGGGAGCTTCATTTGCTGTGAATGAAGCTTTCACCAAAGGTGGCGAAGGAGCAGTTGAATTAGCAGAAAAAGTTGTTGAAGTAATTGATAAAAATCCTTCCGGTGATCTTAAGTTTACTTACAACGAAAAAGATGATATTGTAACAAAAATAACGAAAATTGCGACTCATATTTATGGTGCACATGACGTGATTTTAAGTGAAGGTGCACTAAAGAAACTTAAGCTCATTGAGGGAACGGCTCTTGAGAGTATGCCTGTATGTATTGCTAAAACACAATACTCTTTTTCGGCAGATCCTAAATGGTATGGCGTGGCTAAAGATTTTCAGCTAAAGATTAATGATTTAGTAATTAATCAAGGGTCTGAATTTATAGTTGCAATTGCAGGTGAAATGATGCGTATGCCCGGTCTCCCTGCCGATCCACAAGCTAGACGAATAGACATTATTAACGGTGAAATTGAAGGATTGAGTTGATTGCTATTTTCGTGGTTGTTATCGCGGCTATTATTGTTTTGATTTTGACGGATTAAACTTTCATAAGATCGCTCATAATCCCGTCTGAGATAAAAATTCCTCCACGAGTTAACTTCATATTATTTCCTTCAATTGAAAGCAGTTTCTTATTGATATACTTGTACGCATTTTCAACACAATAAGTATATAAGTCCTCACCAAAATGTAATTTCAATTCGTTTAGGTCTATTCCCCACATGGTACGCAGACCTGTAAGTATAAACTCATTATATCTCTCATTCAGATTAAGATGTTCTGAATTTTGTTCAGGTTTTTCATTTTCTATTCCCTTTATATAACGATTAAGTGATGATATATTCCAAGAACGATTTTCTCCATCAAAAGAGTGAGCGGCCGGACCTAGTCCGATATATTTATTCCCTTTCCAGTAGGACATATTATGATCGGAAAAATAGCCTTCTTTTGCGAATGCTGATATTTCATAATGAATAAAATGGTGAAGTGTCATCCAGTCGATCAGAATAGAAAACATTGCTGTGCTAACTTCTTCGTCAACAGGTTGTATCTTACCGATTTTAAGCATTGAATACATAAGCGTCTTTTTCTCGTATATAAGGTGATAGGCTGAGAGATGCTGAATATCCAGATTAGTGGCTTGTTTAAGGTTTTGTTCCCATATTTTAGTGGTTTGTCCGGGTAATCCATACATTAGATCAATACTTATATTATTAAAGCCGTACATTTGGCATCTTTTAACTGAATTAATGGCCTGACTTGCAGTGTGACGTCTGCTGAGGAATTTAAGTTCATTATCATCGAAGCTCTGTATGCCAATACTTAACCGATTAAAAGGAAGTTGTGAGAGCATTTTAATATATTCAGTTGTGAGATCATCGGGATTTGCCTCAATTGTAATTTCAGCAGTGGATTCTACATTAAAGTTCGAAAACAACGTTTCAAATATAATTTCAAAATGTTGTTTACTTAAGCGTGATGGTGTGCCTCCTCCAAAATATATTGTCTTTATGGGTTCATGAATTTCATCTTTTCTTAGTTGAACCTCTTTACAGAGGTTATCAACAAAGTCATTGATACGTGATTCATTTACCAGAGAATAGAAATCGCAATAAGTACATTTTGTTTTGCAGAATGGAATATGAATGTATACACCTGCCGGTTTTATGTAATTAGATTTCATCTTTCACATCTAGATCCTTTTCGGTAAGCTGTTTGTATGCTTGAAGATATTTTTGTAGACGGCCAAGATCGTGATATCGAATTTCGTTCATTCTTCTTATATCCATATTGTCAGTCAGGTCATTAATCTTTACCCTTACAGCAATTGGATTTGCCTGTAATCTATCTATATAGCTGTTATATGATTCATTCTCACGACGTGATATTGCATCAACAGCATCAACAACCGCAACCGAAAACCCTTCTTCTTTTAGCTGATCCAGAGTCACATTTGTATCTTCGATAACATCGTGCAGAATGCCAGTAATCTTTTCATACAAAGTAGAACCTGCATTCATAACTCTGAAAGGGTGCTCAATGTATGGGCGACCGTTATGAGTGTCTAATTGCCCGGCATGAGCTTCGATGGCGAGTTCAATTGCTTTGTTGAGCTGTTCCTTAAGATTCATTGTTTTTGTATTATTTCTTTTACCAGTAAAGGCTCATCTGTCGTGATAAAATCTACATTAAGATCTATCATTTTTTGTATGTCATCCGGATTGTTCACTGTCCATACATTCACCTTTAAGCCAAGATTATGCGCTTCTTTAACCCATTCAGGTTTTTTTAAAATAACATTATAATTGTAGTCCAAGCCTGTCAGTCCCATTTTTGAAATAATCTGCGGTGTCAAATCTCCACTCAGATAATAAATATCTGCTTGAGGAGCAATTTTTTTAACCTGTTGAACAAAATATATTCCAAAAGAGATATATTCAACTCTGTTTTGCAGACCACGTTCATTAATCATATCCACAACTTTTTGAGCAAGTTCTTCTTCACGCTCCTTAGAGTTATGTGTTTTAAATTCTATTATTAATTTGGTATGGTTACATTTGATAAATGCATCAAGATATTCTTCAACAGTAGGCATTGGCTCACCATTTGCGAGTTTTACTTGTCTCAGTGTTGCAAAGGGTGTATCCTGAATAATCAGTTTCTCGCCATCAAGTGTTACATTGGCATCGTGATTAACAACAGGCACTCCATCCGAAGAAATCCAGAAATCAACTTCTGACCCATATACTTTAATTTCATCCGCTTTCATTAGTGCTTCAATTGAGTTTTGTGCCGACCCATCTGCTTTCCAATATCCTCGGTGGGCAATAACTTGCTGTGCACTTAGATTTACCAATCCGACAAACATAATCAGAACTAGTAATAGCGATTTCTTTTTCATAATAAATTTATTTTATTGCTTAATAATCTTTAAAGGTACAATATTTGTTCCTAAATGTTAGGGAAAAAATAAAAAAAACACATTTAAGAATTAATTAAGGCTAAAATGAAAAAAGGAAGAGCTTTTTTTCTCTTCCTTATGCAAAAATATTACTGATTCGGTTTATTTTATAAACTTTCCCCGAAATCCTCTTTAAATTTAGCAATCAGCCTTTGTGGCCAGTCGCTTACCGGCTCAAGTCCACCCATAAAGAATCTCAATACAGGAGGTTCATATACAAACCGTAAGCCTTCGATAAGTTTACGGTTATCATACAACCATGACATACGATCAACTACATATTTTATCTGAGAAAGAGTAAATACTCGTCGTGGTACAGCCAGTCTTACAAGTTCCATATCCGCCAGAGTTTCGTTGCCATACTCATCTCTTTGATTTGATAGGGTACCTCTTTCCATACCCCTAATTCCCGAAATAAGATAAAGTGCAGCAGCAAGTGCCCCTGCCGGATATTCTTTTTGAGGTATATGATCACATACCTCCATTGCATTTACATGAGCACCCAACACACCGGCAGGTTTAACCATTGAGACGCCATGTGAATCAAGTGAGTTCACCAGATAAGCTATGAAATCGGGGCTTTGTCTAATGATAGACTCATCAAGTGTTTCGTATAAACCTACTGCCATGGCTTCTATCTCGCGAACGGAAATACCTCCGTATGTAAGGAATCCCTCAAAAAGAGGAATAAGTGCCTCGAGCTCCTGATAAATATCATGATCATTGGTACAAATTCCGCCACCTCTGGAAGAGCTTAACTTACGTGCCGAAAAATAAACAATGTCGGCTAAGTCGGTCATTATTTTAATGATATCACCTAAAGAGCTTTCTTTAAATTCATCTTCACGAAGATGTATTAAATAAGCATTCTCACCTAGTAAGCTAGCGTCGAGAACAAGTCGAATTTTATATTTTTCTGCAACTGCCTTTACATCCCTTAAGTTCTGAATTGAGAATGGCTGACCACCGATAAGATTTGTTGAGGCCTCCATACGTATGAATGGAATATTTTTAGCTCCGTGTGTTTTTATTGTTTCCTCAAGTTTTTCTATATTCATATTCCCTTTAAAAGGGTGATCTGAGTCGATTACATATCCTTCATCATACAACAATTCGGAAATTTTCCCACCATATTGAGTTATATGTGCCATTGTAGTTGTAAAGTGATAATTCATTGGAATAAGGCTACCCTTCTTGATATAGGCATTTGTCAGAATATTTTCTGCTGCGCGACCTTGGTGAACAGGCAAATAGTATTTTTTGCCAAGTACATCTTCAACAGCTTTTTGAAGTCTTAAAAAACTCTGAGAGCCGGCATAAGCGTCATCTGCCCGCATCATAGCAGCAAGCTGGTTGTCGCTCATGGCATTTGTGCCACTATCTGTGAGCATATCCAGAAAAACATCGTTGGTAG
>CAZAFR010000049.1:0-13302 GCA_964484665.1 uncultured Proteiniphilum sp.
ATCAAGCGAGAGTATTGTAAAAGAAAAATGCCCCTTAAAATTAAGAGGCATTTTTTATTATAACATATAACCCAAAGGTTACATTATTTACCTATGCATTCACTGAAGCCATGTGAGCAATAAGATCAAGCAGTTTTACAGAAAAAGCCCACTCGTTGTCGTACCAAGAAAGTACTTTAACAAATGTAGGACTCAACTGAATGCCACCCTTTTCATCAAAAGTTGATGTATGACAATCACCGATGAAGTCGCTTGAAACAACTGCTTCGTTAGTATATCCAAGTATACCTTTTAATTCGCCTTCTGATGCTTTCTTCATTGCAGCACAGATTTCTTCGTATGTAGCTTCTTTTTCCAGACGAGCTGTAAGGTCAACAACAGAAACGTCAAGTGTAGGAACGCGAAGTGACATACCTGTTAGCTTTCCGTTGAGTTCAGGGATTACCTTGCCTACTGCTTTTGCAGCTCCTGTGGATGAAGGAATGATGTTGCCTGCTGCTGCACGTCCGCCTCTCCAGTCTTTTGAAGAAGGACCATCAACTGTTTTTTGTGTTGCTGTGGTTGAGTGAACGGTAGTCATCAATGCTTCTTTAATACCAAAATTATCGTTAAGAACTTTTGCTATTGGAGCAAGGCAGTTTGTGGTACAAGAGGCGTTTGATACAAATTGTTCGCCTTTGCTGTATGTTTTGTGGTTTACACCAACAACGTACATGCGTGTGTCGTCTTTTGAAGGACCTGACATAACAACATATTTTGCACCTGCTTGAATGTGTGCTTGAGCTTTTTCTTTAGTAAGAAACAGACCGGTAGATTCAACTACATATTCAGCGCCTATTGCGTCCCATTTAAGATCGGCCGGATTTCTTTCAGATGATACACGGATTTCTTTACCGTTTACTACTAATTTACCGTCTTTTACGGTGATAGTACCATTGAACTTACCATGGACAGAGTCATATTTTAACATATATGCTATGTAATCTACATCTAGTAAATCGTTGATACCCACTACTTGTACATCGTCTCTTTGTTGAGCAGCACGGAAAACTAAGCGTCCGATGCGACCGAATCCGTTAATACCTACTTTAATCATACTTTATTGAATTTTATTTGTTAAAAGTGTTCTTTGTTAAACCCAAAAATCTAAACGAATTGCAAAAATACAATTTCTTTTCTTTTGAATGAAATATTTTCAATCAAAAAACTGTAAATTATAGCTGTAACCTCATCATCTGTCTATTTTCATCAAGATCTTTTTCATATTTATATCCAAATCTTGTGTTGAGTTTAATAGAGCTCCGGTTGCTTTTTAATTGGATGGTATATATAGATTTTAGGCCAATTGATTTGCCATATTTGTGAATTCTATCCATCATATCAACTCCTACAGCTTTTCCCCAGTATCTTTTGTCACCAATATATCCAAACAGTTCAGCATCTTGTCCGTTTATATGTTTGAGTCCTCCAATTGAAATAGGTTGACCGTCATGCCACCCTACAATAACCCAGTAGTCGGTTCTTGTTTTTAAGGTTTTAAACCATTCTCTTTGAGATTGATCATCAAAATCAGGAGTCATTGTCAATTCTTTTATTTCAGGATCGTTAAGCCACTCTCTGGATTTTTCTAGTGCGATCTCATCCATTTCTCTAATTTCTAGGTCTATGATTCTTCTAAATTTCATTTTACTGTGATTTGTTTGATTAATAAATATATTATAAGTGTAAAATCTATTAACAAATGAGGGTGAGTTTTGTTGACTATCAGATCATTATTCCTATTTGTCATTTGATTCTGCTTTCCATGCAATGGATATTTTTTGGAATGACCTATTTTTTGTTGTTTATTTATATAATAAATTATCAAATACCACTTCGGTAATGTGTTGTTATTTATCACGTTTGTCTATTTAAAACAAATTTGTTGATTGAATGTTTTGATTCATTATCTTTGTACTTCAATTTTTATATTAAAGATTCATGGCTGACGATAAGAAGATTATTTTTTCTATGGTGGGTGTAAGCAAAACGTTTCCACCGCATAAACAGGTGTTGAAAGATATTTATCTTTCGTTTTATTATGGTGCCAAGATTGGTATAATTGGTTTGAATGGTTCGGGGAAGTCTACTCTCTTGAAGATTATAGCTGGTATTGAGAAGGAGTATCAGGGTGAAGTTGTTTCTGATAAGAGCTTTTCGGTTGGTTATCTGGAGCAGGACCCTAAGCTGGATGCAGATAAGACTGTTATCGATGTTGTTCGAGAGGGTGTGAAGCCGATAATGGAACTGCTTACGGAATATGAGGATATCAATCTTAAGTTTGGATTGCCTGAATATTATGAGAATGAGGAAAAGATGAATTCTTTGTTTACACGCCAGTCTGAGTTACAAGATAAGTTGGATGCCAGTGATGCGTGGAGTATTGATAATCGACTCGACCGTGCTATGGATGCTTTGCGTTGCCCGCCGGAGGATCAGTTGATTAGAGAGCTATCGGGGGGTGAGCGTCGCCGTGTTGCTCTTTGTCGCTTGTTACTTCAGGAGCCGGATGTGTTGCTTCTGGATGAACCTACTAACCATTTGGATGCGGAGTCGATTGATTGGCTGGAGCAGCATTTGCAACAGTATAATGGTACTGTGATTTGTATTACGCACGATCGTTATTTTCTTGATCATGTGGCTGGCTGGATTCTTGAACTGGACAGGGGTGAGGGTATTCCGTGGAAGGGAAATTATACTTCATGGCTGGAGCAGAAAACTAGAAGAATGGAGCAGGAGGAAAAGCAGGCTAGTAAGCGTAGAAAGACTCTGGAGCGTGAACTTGAATGGATTAATCTGGCTCCAAAGGCGCGTCATGCCAAAGGAAAGGCACGTATCAATTCGTATGAACAGATGTTAAATCAGGATCAGAAAGAGCGTGAGGAGAAACTTGAAATTTTTATTCCGAACGGTCCGCGTTTGGGTAACAAGGTTATTGAGGCTCATGGTGTTTCTAAGGGCTATGGTGATAAGTTGCTGTTTGATAATCTTAATTTTTTGCTACCACCTAATGGTATTGTGGGAGTGATTGGACCGAATGGTGCCGGTAAAACTACTTTGTTTAGGTTGATTGAGGGTATGGAGACTCCTGATGCGGGTACTTTTGAGGTTGGCGAGACTGTGGTTACTGCATATGTGGATCAGACTCATGAAGCTATTGATGCTAACAAGACTGTCTATCAGGTTGTTTCGGGTGGTTTGGAGTTTGTGAAGGTTGGTGGTAGGGAGATAAATTCGAGGGCTTATCTGGCTCGTTTTAATTTCTCGGGTGCTGATCAGGAGAAGCTTTGTGGGGTGCTTTCAGGTGGTGAGAGAAACAGATTGCACCTGGCGCTGACTTTAAAAGGGGGTGCTAATGTGTTGTTGCTTGACGAACCTACTAATGATATTGATGTAAACACGTTGCGTGCTCTTGAGGAGGGACTTGAGAGCTTTGCGGGTTGTGCGGTGGTGATTTCGCATGACAGGTGGTTTTTGGATAGGATTTGTACTCATATTCTTGCCTTTGAGGGTAACTCTGAGGTGTTTTACTTTGAGGGGTCGTACAGTGAATATGAGGAGAATAAGAAAATGAGATTGGGAAATAGGGAGCCTAAGAGAGTTAGATATAGAAAGTTATAACGTTCAGTCCAAAGGTTCAAGACGTTTTATATGTTGATCAGAAAAGCAGTTTTGTTTGCGTTGGTAATCATTTTGGGTGAAACCCTTTATGGTCAGAACATTTTGTTTAAAGGTAGGGTGCTGGACGCTGAATTTTTGACGCCGGTGCCATATGCTGCGGTTTACATTCATAATACTCTTAACGGAACGATTGCTGATAATATGGGGGAGTTTTTGATTGAGGCTCCTGATTCGTTGAGAAACGGAACTCTTGTTATCGCTAGGGAAAAGTATGATCTTCAGTATCTTGCACTTGAGGGGTTGTCTGTTTTTGAAATGGTGATCTTTTTGAAACCTAATAATTTTGCTTTGCGTTCGAAGGAGTTTGAGGATAGTGGTACTGAAGGTTCAAACAGGTTTGCGCTTGCTCTAAATAGGGCGACTGATTTTGTGAAGGATGATTGGATACCGCTGGGTAATAGGGAAACGAATATGTTTGATTTTGGTCGTATTCAGACTTTGCCTACTTATAATCCTATTGAAGGTATGCGTTTGCGACTGGGAGTTGCTTCTAATGCAAGGTTTAATCCTAACTTCTTTATTAATGGTTATGTGGCGTATGGTTCTACGGATCAGAAATGTAAATATCGTGGTGAGTTGGCTTATTCTTTTGACGCTAAGGCTTATCATGAGAATGAGTTTCCAAAAAACAAGGTGATATTGGCTTATGAGCATGATCTATATTCACCGGGAGAGATGCACCCGCTGGCTCCAAATAATATGCTTCTAATTACTTTTAGGAGGTCGGCAAATGAGGCTACTTACCGTAATTTTGCAGAGGTGAATTATGAGAGGGAGTATAAAAGCGGGTTGGCGTACACTTTTTGGTTGAGAAGATCGAGGCTGGTTCCACAGGGAGATTTGAGGTTTGTGCGACGTCTACCTAATACGTTTTTGCTTGATGCAGAATTGCCTGCTTTTGATAGTGAACTTAATACTTCGGAGGCGGGAATTGTGTTGAGATACTCTATCAGAGAGGCTTATGAGCAACAGAAAAGAAGAAGACGACCGATTGAACTTACGAGTCCTGTTTTCTTTTTATCTCACTCGATTGGTAGATATGACTTTTTTGATGAAAATCATATTTATCATCGTTCTGAATTATCTGTGCAGAAGCGTTTTATGCTGAGTGCTGTGGGTAGACTTGATGTTGTGGGTGAGGTTATGAAGGTTTGGAACAGTGTGCCTTTTCCATTGTTGGTGTATCCTAACCAAAGGATGAGGCATCACATAGAGAATAATGCTTTTTTTCTGAATAGGGCGCTGGAGTTTATGGCTGATGAGCAGTATACAGCTAGGTTTACTTTTGTTGGGGATGACTTACTTTTCGCTAAGTTGCCTATATTAAATAAATTACAGATTAGGGAGCTGATGTCAGTGAGGGGCGTGTGGGGTAGATTGAGTGACAAAAATCGCCCGGATTACTTTAAGTTATATGATTTCCCGGCGTCGTCGTTTGAGTATGGTTCGGAGCCTTACATTGAGGGTGCAATAGGTATTACTAATATCCTTGGTATATTGAGGGTGGAGTATGTGCACAGGTTTACTTATCGTGATTTTCCTGATGCTTTGCTGGGAAAAATAAGGGTTGATATTATTTTATAGAAAATGAGTAGCTGGTTTGAACAAGTAAAAAAGAGTGTAAGAGATGTTTGGATAAATGTTTTCTGGAAAAATCCTAATCATCTTTGGGCACTTAAGGTTACTGTTTCTATTTCAGCTGTGCTGATTCCGGCGGAACTGTTGTTCCATAATTCTTTTATTGCAACCACTCTTGCCCTGGGGGTTGTGGCTATGGCTTTGGGGGAAACAGATGTTCATCCGAAGGGGAGGGCGAAATCGACTGTGATTGCTCTTCTTTTTTTCTTTATAGTGAGTAGTTTGGTTGACCTTTTATTTGAATCTCCTGTTTTCTTTAGTATACTGATTTTGGTGGTTGCTTTTTTGCTGATTATTGTTGGGGGACTTAACTCTAGGATGCAGGGTGTGACTTTTGGTGCTTTGCTTATTTTTGTTTACACGATGCTGGGGGCTGATATTTCGGAGAGGTGGTATTATCAGCCGATTCTTTATACAATAGGTGCGTTTGCGTATTCGCTGGTATCGATTGCGTTATTGAGACATAGACCTTATAGGTTGCTGAAGGAGCAACTTGCTCGTGGATTTCATTATTTAGCAGAGTATATTGATCTGAAGGCTAACTTGTTTCCGAGTGACTTGCAGTCGCAGACTCCAATTAGAAATCAGCTTGCTCAAAAAAACGTGGAACTTGCTCAGCAAATTGAAACTTGCAAGAATCATTTATATAGCTATTCGCAGGAGAGCGGAGAGGGGGATCGCACTGTTGTTAATCGGTATTATAAGAAGTGGTTTTTGCTTCAAGAGATGCAGGAACGGGCTATTTCGAGTCATGAGAAGTATGATTTGCTGAGTCGTGAGGTGAAAAATCAGGAGTTGATGGAGGGCTACGGGCAGCTGATGAGAGAGATTGCTAAGGCGATGCATCTTTATGCAGATTCGTTTTTAACAGATCAGGTTTATAAGCATCCTATTTCTTTGCAATGGACGCTTACAGCTGTGCAGAAAATGCTTGAGGAGGAGAGAGGAGAACCTCATTATTTGACGCTTTCGTTGCTACTTAGAAACTTGAAGGGACTTGAAAAGAATTTGAGGGAAGAGGAGACTATTATTGCGCAAATTGATGTTACGGTTTTTAATAGCCGTAAACCTGAGAGAAACAGTTTGTCTACTTTGATGAGGCCTGATCATCCACGTTTTAAATTTGCTGTTCGTTTAACTCTTTGCTGGTTGTTGGGTTATTGGGTTGTTCAGATGTTTGCTATTGACAAGGGTGCTTGGATTTTGCTTACGTCGCTTATCGTGTTTCAACAAACGTATAGTGCAACGCGGATCCGACTCTTGCATCGTGTTTTTGGTACCCTTCTGGGTGTTGTTCTGGGTGTTTCTTTATCGCATATTTTACCAACGTTAACGGGTCAGATTTTGTTGTTGTTGACTTCAATCTATCTTTTCTTTTATTGGGTGAAGAAGAATTATGTTGTTGCAGCGGTTTTTATTACGGTTTATGTGCTGGCTTCGTTTAATATTCATGATAATCAGGGGGTTGCGGTAATGTTGCCACGAATTATTGATACTCTTATAGGGGGTGCTATTGCTTATTTGGTTGTGCGATTTGTGTGGCCTGACTGGCAGTATAAGCAGTTGCCTACGCTGTTGTTTAACGCAGTGAATAAGAATAAACGCTATTTTGAGAGTATTTATGAGGCTAAGATTTCAGAGGAAGATTATCTGCATAATAGGCGTACAGCTTATAATGCTGATAACTCGTTAACTGCGGCATGGAAGGGGATGAGACTTGAACCTCGCAAGACTCGTATGTTTCAGGAGAGTGCGTTTAATCTGACGAATTTGAATCATGCTTTGCTTTCGTATATTTCGGCTTTTGGAGTGCATAAACATGCTGAAGAACTTACTGGTGATGAGAGAGAGTTTTGTGTGTCTGTGAGCTATGTTCTGCAGTTTGTTGTTGACCTGCTGAAGGGCGATGCTGATAAGTCTCAGCTTGACACACTTGTTCTCTCTACAGCATTGTGGGACGAGGATCTGGAGAATTTGCTGTTGGGTGAAGAAAACAAGAGGGCTGCGCTGATTTATAATATTGCTCATGTATCGCGACAGCTGCTTATTGAATCGAAAGAGATTGTTTGAGATTATGAAACGCGACTCAATATTATCCTCTTAAAAACACTTTTATTTATTATCTTTGTGTTTTGTTTTCTGTTTTCCGGATAATTGGGGAAATAGTTAATATTAGTTATTGTAGGTATAAGAGATTGTGAGAGAATGGTTTCAATATTAGGTAATGATTACAATATTAGGTATAGAATCTTCATGTGATGATACAGCGGCGGCTGTGATTAGAGATGGCGTCATATTGTCTAACGTGATTGCTAGTCAGGACGTGCATGAGCGTTATGGTGGTGTGGTGCCGGAGCTGGCAAGTCGAGCTCATCAGCAAAATATAATTCCTGTTGTGCATGATGCGCTGAAGCAGGCTTCGGTTTCTAAAGAAGAAATAACGGCTGTGGCATTTACGCGGGGACCGGGATTGCTTGGTTCTTTGCTTGTTGGAACTTCTTTTGCTAAGGGTCTTTCCTCAGCCTTGGATATCCCGATGATTGAGGTGAATCATTTGCAGGCACATGTGTTGGCGCATTTTATTAAGGAAAAGATGGATGATTTGAATCAGCCTGCGTTTCCTTTTTTATGCCTTTTGGTGTCGGGTGGTAATTCGCAGATAATTCTCGTGAAATCGTACAACAACATGGAGATTGTGGGGAAAACGATTGATGATGCAGCAGGTGAAGCTTTTGATAAGTGTGCTAAGGTGATGGGATTGGGTTATCCGGGAGGTCCGGTTGTAGATCGTCTTGCAAAGATGGGTAATCCTAATAAATTCAGTTTTAGTAAGCCTCGTATTGATGGTTATGATTACAGTTTTAGTGGCTTGAAGACTTCTTTCCTCTATTTTTTGAGAGATGAACTGAAGTTGGATAGTGATTTTATTGAGAAGTATAAGAATGATTTGTGCGCTTCGCTTCAGAAAACGATTGTTGATATTTTGATGGACAAATTGCTACAAGCTTCAGTGGATCTTGGGATAAAGGAGGTTGCTGTGGCTGGTGGTGTATCGGCTAACTCGGGATTGCGGAGTGCTTTTGAAGAGTTTAGCCATAAATATGGTTGGAAAATTCATATTCCTAAATTTGCTTATACTACCGATAATGCTGCTATGGTGGCGATTACGGGTTATTATAAATATCTTGATAAGAAGTTTGCAATGCACGATGTTGCGCCTTTTGCCAGGGTTTCGATATAAGATGAATTAGTTGATCTAAAGAAATATAATATATTATTGTAATGGAGGAAAACAAAAAAAGTCTCAATTTTATTGAACAGATCGTAGAGAATGATTTGAAGGAGGGGAAAAATGATGGGAGAATACAGACTCGTTTTCCGCCTGAGCCAAATGGTTATTTGCATATCGGCCATGCCAAGGCAATATGTCTGGATTTTGGTATTGCTGAAGAGTATGGTGGTATTTGTAATCTCAGATTTGATGACACAAACCCTGTAAAAGAAGATATTGAGTATGTTGATTCTATTTTGGAAGATATAAAATGGCTGGGCTTTCACTGGGAGAATGTTTATTATGCTTCCGATTATTTTCAGCAATTGTGGGATTTTGCTGTTCAATTGATTAAAGAGGGCAAGGCATATGTTGATGAACAGTCGGCAGAGGAGATTGCACAGCAGAAGGGTACACCTACAATACCGGGCGTAAACAGTCCGTTTCGCGATCGCCCGATGGAGGAGTCGCTGGAACTGTTTAACAAGATGAATAGTGGTGATATCCCGGAGGGAAAGATGGTTTTGCGTGCTAAGGTTGATATGAACTCGTCTAATATGCACTTCCGAGATCCGATTATCTATCGTGTGATTCATATTCCTCATCACCGCACGGGTACAAAGTGGAAAGCATACCCGATGTATGACTTTGCACATGGTCAGTCCGATTACTTTGAAGGTGTTACTCACTCGCTCTGTACGCTTGAGTTTGAGGTGCACCGACCACTGTATGACTGGTTTCTGGATCAGCTTGCAGATAGTGATTATCGTCCTCGCCAAATAGAGTTTAACCGCTTGAATTTGACATACACGATGATGAGTAAGCGTAAATTATTACAGCTAGTGCAGGAGAATCTTGTTACGGGCTGGAATGATCCGCGTATGCCAACGCTCACGGGTATGCGTCGTCGTGGTTACACACCTAAGGCGATTCGCAATTTCATTGATTCAATTGGATATACCAAGTATGATGGAATTAATGATGTTTCGCTTTTAGAACATGCTGTGCGTGAAGACCTTAATGCTCATGTGACACGTGTGTCGGGTGTTATCGACCCTATTAAACTGATTATTACTAATTACCCTGAGGGGAAGGTTGAGGAGATGTATACTGTCAATAATCCTGAAGATGAAAGTATGGGTAGTCGTAATCAAAAATTCTCTCGTGAGCTTTGGATAGAACGTGATGATTTTATGGAGGATGCGCCAAAGAAATACTTCCGACTAACACCAGGTCGTGAGGTTAGATTAAAGAGTGCATACATTGTAAAGTGCACCGACTTTAAGAGAGATTCAGAAGGAAATGTTATAGAAGTGTATGCTGAATATTTCCCTGAAACAAAAAGTGGAATGCCTGAAGCAAACAGAAAAGTAAAGGGTACAATTCATTGGGTATCAGTTGATCATGCAGTTGATGCTGAAGTAAGACTTTATGACCGCTTGTTTTTAGTAGAAGATCCTGCAGGCGTGAAAGATAAAGATTTTAAGGACCTTCTGAATCCTGATTCGCTAATAATCAAGAAAAATTGTAAGGTAGAAGAGTATTTGAGAGATGCTAAGCCGGGTGATAGTTTTCAGTTTCAACGTATTGGATATTTTAATGTGGATATAGATTCTACGCCTGAGGCTTTGGTTTTCAATCGCACGGTGGCTCTTAGAGATTCGTGGAAAAAAGGTAGTTAAAGTAAGTGTGATTTAAAAAATGGATAAGGACGATTTAGATATCAAATTGCTCGTGGATAAGTATGAAAATATGCGGGCTTATGGCAAGAAAATGTATTTTGATTCGGATGAGTTCGCACTACTAGCTGATTATTATAATTCTGAAGGTGATACCACTGAATCAGAATTGCTTATTGAGGAGGGACTTACAATGCATCCGGGTAGCTCGGAACTTATGACTTTAAAGGCAAAACAACTGGTGATTTCGGGAAAATACAATGAGGCACTAAGTCTCATGCAATACTTGTCTGATAATAATGATCTGGATGTCCCTTTAATAAAAATTGAGGCTTTGCTTCAGCTCTCTCGTTTTGATGAAGCAAATAAGATGATTAATAAAATACTGGATGTAGGGCTTTCAGAAGAGGATTATTATTATTTTATTAACGAGATTGGATATCTTTTCAACGATGTCGATAAATTTGATCAAGCAATTTTATATCTAGAAGAGAGTATGAAAATTAATGACTCTAATCTTGAAGTAATTGTTGATCTTGCTTATGCTTATGAATCAAAGGGTGATATGATGAAAGCTATTGAGTATAATAATTTGCTTTTGGACTTCAACCCTTATTCTTTTGATGGGTGGGTGAATATTGGCAGGCTATATACTATGAATGGGCAGTATGATAAAGCGATTGATTCGTTTGATTTTGCCTTAACGATAGTAGAGGATGATTTGCCGATTATGAAAATGAAAGGGATGGCACTTTATATGAATGATAATGTTGATGAATCTATCGCATTGTTCAGAAAATGTCTGACAATTTCACCCAACGATGATGCTATTTACGACTCTCTGTTTGAAGCTTATGAGGTGATGGGGTTGTATGATGAAATGATGTATCTAATAGACATGAGGGAAAAAAATATTGGTAGTGAAGGAATTATTATACTCCGTGCATTTGCTTATCTTAGAAAGGGTGATTTTGAAACAGCTAGGACTTATTTTTCTCAGATTCCCGATGAGGAAAAAGAGTCGCTGAAGTATTACTTGATTGAAGGTGAGCTTGCTTTTATTGATAAAGATTATGAAACTGCTGAGGCTGCGTATCTCAAGGCTGCTTTGATGTCTGAAGAGGATGAAGAGATTATAAATAGACTTTCAACTATAAGTGTGGCCAAGGAGGATTACTCTAAAGCTGCTGAATACCTTGAGGAGGTACTGAAAATATCACCTGAATTTCCAACTGCTAAGGCCAGACTTGCTTTTATTCGTTTTGAGATTGGTTCTAAAGAACCGTTTGATGATATTGTGCAGCATTTAACCGATGATGAGCTACGATTTTTGCTGAGTTTGATTTTAGAAAGTGATGAAAATAATTTTGACAACCTTAGCAGAGATAAAATTCTTACACGTCTTAACGAAGCTCGTGAAAGCAACGTACTATTTAAGAATATTAAATACTGAAACGATCAGAACTACTTTTTAGAGTCTGTTTTTATTTATTAGATTAAAACTTTTGGTTAAAGTTATTGATATTCTGTATTCCAATTTTCCAATCTGACTCACAAAATAATCTTATAGCAAAATGTTTTGCCCTTAGTCGCAAATATGAAAACATTTTTTTTTTAGAAATAATTCGCCATCCTTTCTGCTATTAATAAAGCCTCCAATATACAAGATTATTGCACATCTCATTCCAACAATTCAGACATCACGCCAGGGGTGAATAAATTTATACGCATTTTTTGTTAGCATTTATTTGTATTTAAAAATGAAGCAAATGTAGAGAACTAGATACGCAAATTCTTTATCTTTGTAAAATATAAATCTATTATACAAAGACAGTGAAAGTGAACAGAATATTGTGTTTAAGTATATTGATATTTCTTGCCGGATGTAATGGAGATATTTTTGTGGACGATTATATGCCTAAAGGATATGATGAAACTACAATCTCAGAAACTAATAATAGTGCGGAAATTAATTTCAAGTCAGACAATTGGGGGCTTATTAAGATTGCTTGTGAAACGTATAATCAATACACTATCAATGCATATACCATTGATGGCGAGTTAACCTACCTTCCTTTCGAAGAGAAAGAATTGGGAACTATTCATGTCAAAAACAACTATTTGGATGTACAAGTAGAGAAAAAAAATGGTGACAAACTAAAGGTTATACTTAATGAGAATCTGATGAATGAGAATGTTCGAATGCTTATAGAAGTAGGCAATAGTTTTAAATATGAACAAATAGAAGTGCAACTGGCCCCCACACAAAAATATCAGATTGACAGTATAGTTTATGACTTCGATAAATTTGAGACTAATGAGAATGGCTTAAAAGAGATGGAGGTTCTAACTATTAGTAACAAATCTTCCTCACCCCTAACTGTTAACTTTTTTCCGTATAGAAAATCGACACATGAAATTTCTTTTTACGATTCATCAACAGTATGGGAAGATGAGCTGTTCACTAATTTACTCGGCACTCCACTGCCTGAAATAATCATTCCGGATGTTGCCGATGGAAAGCCCGTGCTCCGTGACAGCAAAGCTCCTTTTGGTATTAAAGAACAACAATTAGATGTGGATTTAGACAAGGAGTTGTCCGTTGATGTAACCATTGGGGGACATGATAAAAGAAAAGTAATAGTTTATAATTTAATGAGATACTATTCCGTACCCTACATTATATACTTATCTAATCCAAGAACGGGCAAAGAACTAACCTTCTCAGGAAAACTATCAAGCAGCGAACCTATAGACTATTTTGTCTTAAAAGAAGCATTGAATGAAAATGAATAAGATTGCACACAGAACGATTGCAACCATTCTATTGTTGATATTAATATCAATAGATGTTTTAGCCACTGATCGAGATACTACTTCCAACAAAATCATACAGATGATAGAAATTGATTTAAAACCAAGTTATCTGTTCCCTACTCATGATTTCTTTAAAGGTAGTAATAATGCCCAAAAGAAGATGAACTCTACACTTTC
>CAZAFR010000050.1:0-13213 GCA_964484665.1 uncultured Proteiniphilum sp.
TAATTTACCATTGTGGATTCTGAATCAAATTAGGATTTATTGATATGACATTATAAGGATAGGGGAACCATTCATGTTTGCCTTCTTTGAAGCCAACCTGTTTTCCTGCATTTGGTTCAGAATATGTAACATATCCTCTGTGCAGAGGTTCGTCGTCATTAATGAAAGCATCTTTGAGCGAAGGTATTTTTGTGCCTGCTTTTTTAACTTTTTCAAACTCACCCCAACGTTTCATGTCAACCCATCTTGAACCTTCCATCCACAATTCATAATTCCTTTCTTTTTTAACGTCGTTAAGCGTTAATGAACTGCTGATATAATTTGAACCGGCACGTTCCTGAACCATTCTCAGATACTGAAGTCCGTCATTGTCGTTTGTTTGAGCACAAGCTTCGGCATACATTAGAAGTACGTCTGCATAACGTACGATGATAAAATTATTGAAACGATACCAGTTAGTTGAACGGTCTTCTTTAGCAACAATATGTTTTCTCTGGAGATATCCGCACTGTCCGTAAAGCCCATCAGGATTGATAATACCCCTTTTAGGATCTGCCAGTTTTTGTGCTCTTGTAGTGTTGACATCATCACTTGGCCATTCAAGTTCGGTAATAAACTCATCGTATGAGATCATTGTAGCCTTCCTGCGATAAGAGTCACCATCATTAGCTGCAAATTCATGTGCGAAAGTCTCTTCAATTGCCAAGCCACCCCAGCCTTGGTCAGCCTGGATTTTTGGTGATGCTGCCAATCGTGAAGATCTCCAACCCCACAAGTTCATTTCCATCCATGTAGAGCGTTGAATTTTCCCGCTCCAGTCACCGATACTGCCATTGTTTATCAGATTCAATTCAAATACCTTCTCTTCACTACCATCACCCGAGAGGTGGAATAAATTTCCAAATTCTTCACCAGGTACAAGTGCATACTTTCCTGAAGAGATTACATTTTTTAAGGCTGTTTTAGCTCCAGCATTGTCTCCAGCATTAAGAAGAGCTTTTCCTTGTACCGACCAGGCGAAACCTTTCGTAACTTTTACAGCTCCATCCTTATCTTGAGGACTTTTACGTTCATCAAGATAAGGAACTGCTTCTGCACACTCTTTAGCACACCATTCAAGTAATGCTTTGTGTCCGCCTTCAAAGTTAGCAGGTTTGTCTGAAGCAGATAAAATCTTATCCACAAGGGGAGGGTTACCCCAAGCCAAAGCCGCCGTCATGTGACACCACGCACGTATTACTCTGGCTTCCGAAATACAACGGTCTTTCACAGCGCTTTCTCCATATTCAAAGTTACTAATAACTAAGTTTGCATGATAAATAACAAAATACAGACGTCGGTACAATTGATATACCACAGAGCTCTGTGAGTCAAACCGAAATTCGTTGATACTGGCAAACTGATCGTTGTCGCCATAATATTCGCCTGCTGCAAGCACATTGTCAGCAGTGTAATTGAATATAATGTTGTAGGGTACATAAATGCCGTCATTTCCTCCGACATTTGTGATGAAATCAGCATAAAGAGCGATGAGTGCTGACTTAGCATCCTCATCAGTCTTATAAAACGAATCGATATCAATCACACCTTTTTGTGGAATCTCCAAGAGATCCTCGTTACATGCAGTTAAAAGTGTGACTGCTATTAATATTATGGGTAATATATATTTTTTCATAAGGATATTATGTTGAATTAGAATGTTAAATTAAGACCAAATGTAATTTTCTTCGATTGAGGATAAGTACCGTTGTCAAATCCTGCTCTTTCAGGAGCTGTGCTTACAGTAGCTGTTTCCGGATCAAAACCGGGATACTTGGTAAAAGTAAAGAAATCATCAAGTGATACATAGAGTCTAAGTCTGTTTATCAGAGCTTTTTTTGTAATTGCTCCAGGAACAGTGTAACCTAATTGTATCTGTTTGATCTTGAAATAAGCACCACTGAACATAGAAGCAGAAGAACCCCAGAAATGCCAGTCGTTGACTACTGCTGAAGGATCAGGCATAGCAGCATTTTTGTTATCAGGTGTCCAGGCGTTGTCGTAATAATACTTGAGCGAGTTACGCATTGGTGTATCTGCACGATACAATACAGTAAAGATGTCGTTCCCGCCTACGCCATTGCCAAATATATTCAAATCTACTCCCTTATACGCCAGATTAATGTTTATTCCGTATGTATAATCAGGTATAGCCTTACCTATATATGTCATATCTCCATCTGAAATTTGTCCATCTTCATTTAGATCCTTAATTATTGCTTCACCGGTTGCTGGATCCACACCTTCATACTGATATCCTCTGAAGTACCAAATTGGCTTTCCAACTTCAAATGCAGTACGTATTGGGTTGTTGGTGCCGTCTACACCACCGGTAGCACCTTCGAGACGTGCAACTGAAGGGTCAAGATAAGTAACTTCGTTGTGTAAGGTAGAGAAGTTTGCGCTGATAGAGTAGCTGAAATCACTTCCAATATTATCTCTCCATGATGTTTCAAACTCAAAGCCTTTGTTAAGCACAGAACCTGCGTTAACTGTAGAACTTGCAACACCAATCTCAGGAACAGGATTTATGTTTACAAGAAGGTCCTTGGTTTTCTTGTTAAAGTAGTCTGCAGTTAGAGATAATCTGCTTCTCAAGAATCTCATATCAACACCAAGGTCAAGTTGCTCCGATGTTTCCCATGTCAGGTTAGGATTAGCCAGGCCTGAAGGTTTTGAACCGTACGATGGTGCACTGTCTTCCACACCATATTGGTACCAGGAGCTGTTGTAGGCAATAGTTGTACTGTACTTGTAGTTGTTAAGTACATTAATGTTACCGTTTTGCCCCCATGAAGCACGGAATCTAAGGAATGATAAAGCATTCTGATTTACATTATCAGTGAAGAATTTCTCATTGCTTGCTGTCCAGCTTCCTGAGAAAGAAGGAAAGTAACCCCATCTGTTTTGAGCTGACAATTTTGATGAGTCGAATGCATCAGCACGGAAGTTTGCCTGAAGTGTATAACGATTGTCAAATGAGTATATAAATCTACCAAAATATGAGATCTGAGTTGATTTGCCAGGCAGGTTACTGTAACTTTTTACCGTTTTCTCTGCACCATCAACCATATTGCTTTTTACGTAATTAAGGAAACGGAAGTTAGGCTCATATCCTGTTAGAATATCCGGACCCTGAGCGCTTCCGCTCACATTATCAGAATTATTCTCAATATAAGACATACCAGCCATAGCTGTTATATTGTGCTTGTTTACCGTAAGGTTGTAATTGGCAAAGTTCTCCCATTGATAATATTTGCTTGTATTTGCTCCAGCAGAGATATTATAGTCATCAGACTTTGCCTGCGGAGTAGCATAATATGGAGTGCTGTAGCTATGAGAGTTACTTTGTGCAACCCGGTAGCCAAAACGAGATGTTATCACAAGGCCTTTCACCGGCATCAGGTTGCCATACAAAACACCTCTGAGTGAAACTCCACTGTTTTGTGAATCAACTCGGTCTCTTTGAAGCAGAGGGTTTCCACTATCGTCAGTTATATACTTAGATGTAGCATAATAAAGTCCGTTGCTTGGATCCCTGAGAATATTCTTTCCCGAATTATATGCTTCCTTCATAGTTTGTGCAAACTGATCCGGTGAAGAATAATAAACAGGAGTCAGAGGATCAATTGTCAATACTGAGTTCATCAGAGAGCCATATTGAGACATATGAGGTACCGATTTAGTAGACCAGTTTTCAATTGAATTGTTGGTCCCTATTTGCAGCCATTTTTTTATGTTGTAATCAGCATTTATTTGAGCCGATAGACGTTTGTATACATCTTTATCGCCCTTTACTATACCATCATTTTTTACATAATTAATAGATGTAAAAAAGTTTCCAAGATTATTTCCACCCTGGAATGTGATAGTGTGTTTTTTGTTCCATGATGGTTCAAATACGGCATCAAACCAGTTTGTGTCGGTGCCATCGTATCCATTATTCTCAAGCATGGATTCTATAGGAAGACCAGACATCTTTTTATACTCGATGAAATCAGCAGCTCCAAAAATACCGGGTAGTCTTGCAAGGCTTTGATTTGAATAACTCATATCGTAGGTAATAGATGATGTGCCTGAAGTACCTTTTTTTGTAGTAACCAGCACAACCCCGTTTCCTGCCTGAGCACCGTAAATTGCTGCTGAAGCTGCATCCTTTAGTATCTCAATAGATTCAATCATAGAAGGATCAAGGTATTGTATGTTGTCAACCTGAAGTCCGTCTACAATAAGAAGAGGGCCTATACTTCCTGAGTTTGAAGAATAACCACGTACTCTAATGGTTGCACCCTGGCCTGGAGCACCTGAGTTTGATAAAACCTGTACTCCTGAAGCCTTGCCCTGTAGTGCTGCAGCCGCATCAGCGGTAGCAATGTTTTCTAAAGCGTCAGACTTTACAGACGCTATGGCGCCTGATATATCGCTCTTTCTCATAGTACCGTAACCAACTACAATTAGTTCTTAAAGGTCAGTAGAAGCTTCACTTAGCACAATGTTGATAACAGATCTGTTGCCCACAACCACTTCCACACTCTCCATGCCAACGAAAGAAAAATGTAGAACAGATTGCGGACCCCTTACCGATAAACTGTAATTACCATCAATGTCAGTTATAGTTCCTTCCCGTGTTGCCATATCTAATACAGTAACTCCGGGGATAGGATCTCCCACATTGTCTGTCACGACACCTCTTACATTCATTTGTGCAATAGAGGCAAAGCTTAGACATAAGCTAAACAATAAAAACAATAATCTTTTATTCATAGAAATAGAATTAATAAAAAATATTAAATAAAGATTTCGAAAATTATAAACCACAAAAATTATTTATAAGTCTGGTTTGATGTTTACCGGTATATTAAAAATGATAAAAATGATATTAGTAAATCAGAATAAACCACAAAAACCGCCTCGTATTAATCAATATGATTTACAATATACAAAGAAACACTGTTTGTTACGCCAAAGAGTTAATAAATATTTATTAATGGAGGATTATTTCAATATTTACAGAAAAATCCTCCTTTAAATAAAAAAACTCCTCCACGCCTATTATAGAGGGACTCTTATTTTGTCTATCTTCGTAATCACTAAGTATTTAATATCAAAAACAATTTAATTTAATATTTATACCTAACTATTTTTAAAAGTAATATGAAAAATAATGTATTAAAAAAGGAGGGAGTTTTTCTCATCTTCTTATTCTTCACCTTTACCATGATCGGTCAGAATCCCATTATTAAAAACCAGTTCACAGCAGATCCAACTGCTAAAGTTTTCGAAGGGAAAATGTATATTTATCCGTCTCATGATATACCGAGTCCGATAGAGCGTTTAAAAGAGTGGTTCTGTATGGCGGATTATCATGTTTTCTCATCCGAGAATCTTGTCGATTGGAATGACCATGGTGTTATTGTTAGCCAGGAAAATGTGCCATGGGTAGCACCTGAATCTTATTCAATGTGGGCTCCCGACTGTGTATTTAAAAATGGGAAATATTATTTCTATTTTCCTTCAACACCAAAAGGAGAAAACAGGCGTGGATTTGGGATTGGTGTTGCCACGGCGGACAAGCCCTACGGACCTTTCACCCCTGAAGAGAATCCTATTGAAGGTATTTCAGGAATAGATCCATGTGTGTTGATCGACGATAACGGAGAATCATACATATACTGGTCGGGACGGGGAATGTCTGTTGCAAAATTAAAAGACAATATGGTGGAGCTGGATAGCGAACCCATGCAGATTGAGGGGTTGCCTGAAGGTTTCAAGGAAGGTCCGTTTGTCTTTAAGAGAAACGGTATTTACTACTACACTTTTCCTTGGGTTCGTGAAGAAACCGAAACCCTGGCATATGCTACAGGCGAAAATCCAATGGGTCCTTTTAAATTTCAAGGATTAATTATGGAAGAATCTCCCACGGATTGCTGGACTAATCACCATTCTATTGTTGAGTATGATAATCAATGGTATCTGTTCTATCATCATAACGATTATTCACCTGAATTCGACAAAAACAGGTCTGCAAGGATAGATTCACTTTTTTTCAATGCTGATGGAACAATTCAGCAGGTAATTCCAACTCTCAGAGGTGTGGGTATCACTCCTGCTAATAGTATTATACATCTAGACAGATATTCAGCTGTAAGTCCCGAAGGTACTTCCATAGACTATGTTAATATGGATAACCTTTTTGATGGATGGAAACTTATTTTAAATAAGAAAGAAGCATGGACAAGTTATAATCGTGTTGATTTCGGTAAAACAAAACTTAGTGAGATTACAGCAAGAGTTTCATCCAAAACAGGCGGTACTTTGAGCCTAAGTTTGAATGAACCCTCCGGCAAGATCTTGGCAGAATTAAATGTACCCGCTGATAGTAGCTGGAAGGAAATTACTGTGCCTTTAAAAACTGTTCCAGAGGGAGTCCGCGATATTAAGGCATCCCTTAACAGTGAAGGGAGTGTGGAAATTGACTGGATTAGCTTTAAATAGAATTTAGCCCTGAAAATATTTCACCTGTTTGAATTTGTTTTACAATGTCTCCTGACTTATAATTGAACTTGGAGTTATATTGTATTGTTTTACAAAACAGCGGGTGAAATATTTTGGATCATTAAAACCAACACGATAGGCAATTTCAGAAACTATCACATTGTTATACCTGTTTCTCTCCAATATCTTTTTAGCTACTTTTAGTCTGTATAGAAGTATAAATTTTACAGGTGGCAGACCGGTAAGTGAAATAAACTTTTTATATACTATCGTATAACTCATGTTCAGGTGAATTACAAGCTCTTTAACCCCAAAATTGGAGTCTTCATAATTCTTTTCTATTACCTCTATAACCTCTTTCATGAATTGCTGGTCTGAATAGCCAGCATCCAGCTCGGATAAATTCATCTCTCCATCAATAAACTTTTGCTGACGTAGGTCACGGTTTTTCAATATAGCATCTATCTGAACCAGGAGAAGTGCCTCTTCAAAAGGTTTCGTGATATATCCATCAATACCGTTTTCGTAGCTTTCTATATAGGCTCTTTCACTTGAATTGGCGGTTAATAATAGAAATGGAATATGACATAATTCATAATTGTCACGTATTCTTTTACATAAGTTTGCTCCGTCACAAACTGGCATCATCAAGTCCGAAACAATTAAGTCAGGTATTATTTTCTTAGCTGCTTCAAAACCAGTTTCTCCATTATTTGCTTCAGCAACGTTAAATTTAGGAGAAAGTATTTTTTTTATGTAGGCACGCATGTCAGAATTATCTTCAACAAGCAGAAGGTTTAATTTTTCCCGATCCATCGGGATGAAAGGAGTTATCGAATCATCTATAGTATCCGGTTTTATCAATTCCAGCTCTTTATCTGCATCAATATTTTCGGTTAGTGATATAGGAAAATAAAATCTGAAAGATACACCAAGTTTATCGGAAGACTTCAAGGTTATTTTGCCGTTGAGCAAAGCAACTAACTCTTTTACTATATGTAATCCAATTCCGGTACTGCTTTGCCCATATTTAGAATATTTCTTATGGTCGGCTGCCCTGTAATAACGGTCGAAAATTTTCTCTTTTTCTTCATCTTGAATAAGGCTGCCACTATTTGTTACAGAAATATATTGTATCAGATTTCCAGTCTCATGATCTCTAAACTGAGAAGCGTGAAGTGTAACTTTTCCCATATTAGGGGTGTATTTTGCCGCATTTGATAAAAGGTTAAAGAGTACCTTATGAATACTTTCCTTGTCTGCTACCACATATTCGTGGTTCAGCTTGTAGTAGGTTTCAAACCGGATGTCCTTTGAATCCATTAAGCCTGAAAAATCAGAAGAGGTCTGATTCAACAGCTTTACAATATCAAATGGTGTGGGATACAAAACAATATTGTTGGTGTCTATCTTCTGAAGGTCTATAAGTTGATTCACCATTGAAATGAGGTAGCGTGCATTCCTGTTGATCATTTCTAAATCCTCATTCACTGCGATATCCTTATTCCTGCTCAGCAGTTGTGATGTTGGTCCCAATATAAGAGTCAAAGGGGTTTTAAATTCATGGGCAATATTTGTGAAGTAGGATATTTTTTCTTTGTTCATCTCCTCCATTTGTGAAGAGATTTCAAAAATCTCGTTCTTTTGCTTATTTATCTCTTCGTTCTGTATTTGTAATATTTTATTCTTATCAATAATGTCGGTCTGCGAATACTCAAGTTTAGTAATTGTTTCTTTAAGCTCTGTCGTACGCTCTTCAATTTTTGTTTTTAATAAATTCTGAATGTTTTTTTGTCTTTGATTATACGAGTAAATTATATATATAAGAAGTCCCAGACAAATCAACACGATTAAGCTATAAAACCACGTTGTTTTATAAAAGGGCGGGTGTATGTAAATTGTAAGAAAAGTACGTTGAGACGACCAGGTGTTGTCCCTGTTGGTACTCCATACTTCAAGAGTGTATTTACCCGGATCCAGATTGGTATATCTGGCGCTTCTCTTTACTAATCCCACGTTAATCTTATCATCTAATTCCAGTACACGGTGGAAATAATATATTTTATTCTGACCCTGATAGTCGAGACTGCTGAATGAAATTTCAAAAGAGTTATCGGGTGGGAAAAGATGAAGTTCTCCGGCCTGAGTAATTGATGTAGAAAGATTTTTTTTATCTATGTAAGGAATGATTACTCGCCCGTTGCTGCTTAAACTGGTGAGGGTAACGCTCCTCTCTTTTTCCTGAGGGAGATTAATCATGGGATTAAACTTAATCAGACCATCAGTAGTCCCCATTAATATATGATGATCTGCAGTTTTACAACCTGATCTCTGGTAGAATTGATGAATTGGCAACCCATCGTTCTTATCAAATTTGATAGCTCTGTCATTATAAGTATTAAAAAGATAGATGCCTTTTAAAGTGCTGATCCATAAACTTCCGTGTTCGTCTTCAATAATGTTCGATACACTTGTGTCTGTAAGTCCTGAACGACCGGCAAAATTGGTGAAAGTATGTTTGCCATCTATGCTGTTTCTATCAAGCATGTAAATGCCGTTGCCCATACTGCCTAAATATATATTACCATCTTTGGTTTCTATGATTGAAGTGATCTTTTCGATAATTTTACTTTCAGGATCATCAAGCTTGTGTTTGTAGTAGATACACTCATAACCTTTTCTGTCGTCATTAAGATCAATAATATATATACCGTTTCCGCCTATCCACAAACGCGAATGAGAATCCACAAAAATTGTAGTCAAATTATCCGGCATAACTTTCGTGCGCGAATAATATTGTAAACGATTAATGGATTGGGTAGAAAAATCAAGGCTCTGTATATGGTTACTGCTGCAAATCCAGAGCGAGTTTCTTAACGAGTCGATATGCATATCCTGTATATCATTGGATAGCAAACCGGAGTTGCTTGTCGTAAATTGTTCAAACGTAGGGTCTGACAGATTTTTATTCAATAACTTATGAATTCCGCCACCTATTGTAGATATCCAGTAGTCACCTTTGTAATCCTGTATAATATCAGTAATATTGTTACTACCCAATGAGTGAGTTTTTTCAACATCATGTTTGTAAATAGAAAAATGATCTTCGCCTTTCTTTTTTATTGCTAATCCACCATCAACTATTCCGGCAAGAATATTTCCCTGTTTGTCTTCAAGAACGGAACTTATAATGTGGGAACTGCCATCGTTAAAGCCATTTAATAAACGTGTAAATGATATTTGCTTAGGTTCTAAGATATTAACGCCTTCTAAATCCGAACCGGCCCAGATACGGTTGTCATCGTCAACAAATAACTTATTTATTATATTGCTGTTTAATGTATTTGTGCCCGGCTTTTTGCTTATCAACACAAATTGTTCGTCACGAAGGAAAATATTAATCCCATTGCGTGTAGCAATAATTATGTCTCCCGAATCATTTTTATCTACATCCATTACAATGTTAGAGGAGATGCTCTGTGGCTTTTTTGGGTCGTACTGATAAAGAGTAAAGTATGAGCCCAATGTGTTTATACAGTACAATCCGTTTGTTGTTCCTGTCCATAAATAGTCTCCGAAGGAGAATAGGCAGTTGATCGTTTGATCAGAAATGTTTATGTTTAATGGTATGGGTACATTTACATATTTTTCAGGTGCAGAATGTGAATATCTTAAAAATAAATTTCTGCCGCCAACCCAGATGTCGTTGCCATGTTTCTCGATACTTTTAACTTCTACATCACTTTTCAAGACAATTACCTCAGATATTTCACGGTCACTGTTAAAGGTCATGTAAGACAAACTGTTCTTGCTCCCTATCCAAAGGTTTTGATAATCATCAATGAATATTGTTTGAACTGGTGTGTTTAGGATTTCTTTGTTCTCACCTTCATAATCTTTAAAAAAATCAATACTTTCTTGCTGCAGATCTATTTTAAAAATTCCCGCATCCGAAGCTATCCAAAGATTATGAAACTTGTCCTCTTTTATATCATGAATATAGCTGCTTTCAATAAAAAGATTTGGATTAGTTGAGTTGGCCGAATAGTGCTTGAATTCATATCCGTCATAGCGTTCCAAGCCATTAGAGGTTCCAAACCACATGAATGAATTGTAATCCTTATGGATTGCACGTACCGAATTGTCAGATAAACCATCATCAATCGTAATATATGAATAGTTATATTCTTTAGGGCTGATTTGTCCTTGTAGCGCAAATACTGTAAAAAGGCTTGAAAGAAATATTATAGAGGAAACACCTGTTCTCATTGGTCGGTTGTGTTTGAAATCATTAACAAATATACTGTTTTATTTAAAATAATACAATTTATATAATGCGAACGTATTGAGGAGACAAATTATTATTTAATGGGTAACAAATTGGTTTTTGCAAAATTTATCCTCCTAAAATAAAGTTTTATAACTTCAATAAATATAATAGTCATTAAGTTTGTAGAAATAATAATTACTTAACTAAGCTCTATCATGTATAACAAGTTTCAGGCTTTTATGATAATATGTATAATTTTTATACAGGGGTGTGATATGAAAAATAGAGGTAGTGAAACTGAAAATTCCTTTGTCTCTGTTTATTGGCCGGGGATGCCGGCAAAGACAACCTATATTTTTGATTCATTATATGTTACAGACCCATTTATATTGGCTGATGAAGCTACTAAAATATACTATATGACCGGTTCGGGAGGATTATTATGGAAAAGTCCGGATTTATATGAATGGGAGGGACCTTATAGCCTAATTGAAGTTGACACAAACACCTGGATAGGATCCGATCCCAAGATATTGGCTCCTCAGATTCAAAAGTACAAAAATAAATATTATTGTTTTACAACTTTTGCTAATAATTCTACCATTATTGATACAATTCCCGGACGATGTGATGTATTTCGCTGCGGTGCACATATATTAATTGCAGATAGGGTAGAGGGACCATACAGACCAATTAATGATGAGATTTATCTGCCTGAAGAGTGGACAACACTTGATGGCACAATTTGGGAAGAGGAGGGTGTTCCCTATTTAGTTTATAGTCACGATTGGATGCAGCTGGTTGATGGTCAGATAAAATATGTACCGCTCTCAGGTGACTTGTCACATTCATCAGGAAATAGTAAAACTATGTTTTCAGCCTCTGATGCAGTCTGGGTAAGAGAGATGAGGTCTATCGGAGAACTAACCTTTGGTATGTCCCTGGACGGTTATGTTTCAGATGGACCTTTCCTTTTCAAGACTGGTACAGGGCGTCTTGGCATGCTTTGGTCAAGCTGGAGTGATAAGAGATATGCTCAGGGAGTGGCTTATTCGGAATCCGGACTTTTAGAAGGACCGTGGATTCAAGAGGAAAAACCCATTGTGGAAAGTAATTCCGGCCATGGAATGATATTCAGTACTTTCGAAGGGAAAACGCTTCTTTTACTGCATTCGCAAGGATTAGAGATGAATCCCGGTCCTAGAAAACCTATACTTTATGAGGTGGATTTGTCGGGTGACTTTCTTACTTTAGGAGAAAGGTACCATCCATAATCTACCTTTTGGCAATCCCTTCACTGGTCTGTTCCACGTATTTCAATGTCCCATCCGGATTGTAGTGCAACTCTTCAATGCATACAGCTCTTCTTCCGATAGCACCTTCGCGTCCATCAATTGTTAGAGTGGCATTGTGATAAAACAGATACCACTTGTCTTTAAATTCAACGATTCCGGGATGAATTGTGAAACTGTTTTCTGCCATTCCTGTTAACTTGCCGTGTGGTGTCCACGGTCCTTCCATTAAGGTAGAAGTAGCATATGAAATGGTTTCTCTTCCTTGCCCCATAGATGCATAGGTCAGGTAGTAAAGACTATCCTTTTTGTGTAACCAGGGGCCTTCTACAAAACCCGGCAGATCAACTACCTCTATTTCACCATCAAGTTCCACTAAATTTGGCTTCAGCTTAACTAGAAAACAGGTGCCATTTCCCCATGACAGCCATGCCTGACCTTTATCATCCATAATAAAGGTAGGATCAATATCGTTCCACCATCCGCGTGGTTCATTTGATGTCATATTATCAGTAATAAGCGGTTTCCCTATTGGGTCGGTGAAAGGGCCTGTCGGACTATCACTAACGGCAACACCAATAACTTTACTATTATATGGTTCACCTGCCTGAAGTGAAGTATAGTAGTAAAATTTTCCTTCATGTTCTATAACCTGTGATGCCCATGCTTCGCCAATACCCCATTCAAAATCTGTAGGCCGTAAAACTACTCCATGGTCTGTCCATGTCTGCATATCTTCGGTTGAGTAGCAGAGCCATTCTGTAATGTTGAATTCTTTACCTCCTGAGGCGGAGTCTTGTCCTTCATAATACTCATCATGTCCTACGTAAAGATAGAGTGTTCCGTCATGAACAAGAGGCGCAGGGTCGGCAGTGAACTTGTCTTTTATAAGTGGATTGCCGGTATTTTGAAATGTTGCTTGTTCTTCTTTCTGCGTACAACCGGCTAATAGTATAAGTATGCCGGTAAAGAGTGCTAAATTCTTCATATTTTAATTATGTTGATGTTTTAAAAAATATTATCAATTATTGTCGAATAGGTTAATGATTCCTGAAATTCCATTTAGAATTATCACTGTTCATATCAAATTTTGCAAGGGTAGGAGTGCTGTCGCCTG
>CAZAFR010000051.1:0-13075 GCA_964484665.1 uncultured Proteiniphilum sp.
TGAAAGGCATTTTTGCTAATTATTTTCCACCAAATAATAACCTTTCAGAAAAAAGCTTGATTGAGAAGTCTTCTGTGTTTTTTACTAAAGATAGAATCAGGGAGAGGAGTGAGCATAAATTCAGATATAAGGTGTTGAACTACAATTCTAATGATTTAATAAATGAACCCTTGACAATTATTCCAAGCAATGTTGTTGCAAGTAGGTATTTTAGGTTTTGATATGTACACACATTTCCTATATAATAAACTAATAATATGTGTACATATATAGTGTTATTTTATTACATAATAAGCACATTATGAGTAAAATAAGTTGGAATATATTTGAATTTTTCATTAATTTTACATATCTTTACACCTCTAAAAAACCAGTCCAATATATACCCTGCACTATAATACCTACCTACTTATATATATAATAGTAATTAGTAGGTGTTATAGAGAGGGGTATTTATTGGACAAACAACAAAAAGAATGAAAAATTATATTGCTCTTCCCAACTAGACATCTTCTAAGTTTGCTCCCATTGATCTTTATACTCTAACAGGTTTGTTTTTTACAGCTCACGATAATAACAGAACTGATATTACTTATAATCAGTTACACATTATTACAGGTCTATCTGAAGAATATATCAAAAAAGGATTTTCCAAAAGACTGAAAGAAAGCAATTTCTGTGAGATACAATCTGTCTATAATTATAATCAAAAAAAGACTAGAAAAACTTATATTCTTCCCTCTGTTAATGAGAATTTCAGAATAATAAGAAAAGAACTGTTTGATGATCCAAATCTTAAACCAGAGGAAAAAGGGTTCTTAATCGGTTTGTACTGTAATTGTGTAAACAATACTTTCAGTTTAGGCTTGTCTGTAGATGTGCTTTTATCAAAAATGAAAATAAAAAGGTCAAATTTTTATAGACTAAGGAGTTCTCTGCTCCAGAAAGGCTATATGAGCAAAATTGAAGATATGCCTGTATATTTCAGGAGTGGGGATTTTTTAGATGACTACATGCTTACTTGTCCCTGGTTGGGATATACAGACTATAATACATGGATAAGAAACAATCAGTTTGAATCAATTTGACTTGATTAAGATTGGCTCAATATTTCAATTTGAGTAATTACTGTACACACAATGCCTATATAGAATAAGCAAATGTGTGTATAGTGTTTATTTTAACTCCTGAATTAAATTAATTATAATATTCTCTGTAGTTGTTGCAATTATTTATGTTCTACATCTTTTACTGTTACCTGTCCATTCATTAGCATTGGGAGTAACCAGTCACGTAATTGAGAAAGATATTTATTCTCTTTTTGTTTAGTTATAGATGTTTTAATCCATGAATCTATTACTATTCCAAATTCTTGAACAATCCTGGCATTATATGGGTTTTTATATCTCATCATAACGTTGGGATTTACCCTTTTATGGCTATTAGAAGTCCCAGTTGCAGATTGTGTGCAATACGTAATAAACTGTTGACTTGTAGCTAGTAGGTATAGGTAATTTTTATTCTGAAGATTAGTAGTTCTCCACACAACAAACTCAGTTGAACAGATTAAATTCTCTTCATTTAATGAGTAAATTACTCTATTAAACCAAGGGTTGAGTTTAGACACTAGGATGTCAAACTCATTCACTAGGAATTTATTACTGTGAATTTCAGCTCCATTTTCAATGCCATATGTTCCAGATTCATCAAAAGTTGGTATACTGTAATGTTTAAATACTTTTTCTGGAGTCAGCATTGGATTTATAGATTCGTTGCTTACATCTGTGATTTCTAATAGCTTCTTAACTTCCCACCCTTCAGGAATTTCCCTTTTCAATTCCTCATTATACACCATTTTACCCCCTGATGATTTATATGGTTTACCTTCCTCATTTGGGAAATCAAATTGTACAAACCAATAGTCATAGAGTGTCTTTGCCATTGATTCCAACTCCTTATTGATCTTGTTGTTGAGTTCAATTTTATAGTCAAGATCAGAGAGGACTTTGGCGATGGATTGTTGGGTAGGGAGATTGTATTTGGGGACCTTAATGTTATCTAGAGCACTTTCTATAAGTAAGTTTTTTATACCACTAGTCTTACTTTCAAAGTTGAAAAAGACATCTGAATTGTAAATGTTTTTAATAAGATAATAAAAGAATTTTGGTGAGTGTTCATTCTTAATTTCGTATGCACGACAAAAGTTTGAGCAAATAATATTTGGAAGAAAACTTCTTATGTAACAGACCCTTCCTGTTGATTGAGATGGGCTTCCTCCAGATATTTCAATTATAATATTTCCTTCTTTGAGAATTTTTAACTTATTCTTTGATTCAATATAACGTATTGGCAAATTGGTATAACTTCCTTCATTTACGGCATTTATATCAGCTCCTCTTATGCAATAAACTTTTAAATTGTTTCTATTATCTTCCTTTTCTTTACCCCAATCACCCGCAATTTGATTGCTAATAAAATCATTAAGACTTATTAAATCACTCATATTTCAACCCCTTCAAATTATTCATTATCTCAACTTCCAGCTTTTTCCCTTCTGCAAACATCTTTTCAAGGTTTTCTTCATAACCTTTCATTTTAGTTTGAAACTCTTCAGGAGTAATATCAACATACTCAATCTTTACATCAAAATATTGACCTGCACTGAGGGAGTAGTTCTTTTGCTTTATCTCATCGTAGCTTACTACAACTGAAAAGTCATCATCAACTTTCTTTTCATTAAAGGTGCTAATGATTTTTAGCTCTTCATCTGATGTCAAAACTGTTCTTTGATTGTTGTCATCTTTAATGGTTTGCCCCAAATTCGATGCATCAATTAAGATCACTTTGCCTTTGTTTGTCTTATCAATAAACAAAATAGATACACTTGTAGGAGTATTTGCGAAAATATTACTTGGCATACTTACTACACCTGCAAGCATTTTCTTGTCTATCAGCCTCTGACGTATCTTCTTGTCAATTCCACTTTGGGCTGTGATAAATCCCGTAGGAACAACCACTGCAGCCTTGCCCTTATCTTTCAACGAGAAGATAATGTGCTGTAGGAAGAGGGTATAGATAGCCATCTTATCCTTTGCCTTTTTGGGTACATTAGGTATCCCTGCAAAAAACCGTTTGTTATTTTCCTTGGTGTCAAGGTCATCCCTGTAGTCAGAAAAATCAAGTTTAAATGGTGGGTTTGAAACTATATAGTCAAAAGTCTCCAATTCACCCTTATCATTCTTGTGATATGGATTTAAGATGGTATTTCCCTGTATTATATTCTGGATTGAGTGTACAAGGTTGTTTAATATAAGGTTCAAGCGCAACAGGCTAGAAGATTTTTGACTAATGTCCTGTGAGTATATAGTGCACTTATCCTCTCCAATAGCATGGGCTATATTCATCAACAAAGTTCCTGACCCTGCTGATGGATCATAAACAGTAACATCTTGTACAGGCTCATTAACAAGTATTGCAGCCATGATTTTTGCCACTGCATGGGGAGTAAAATACTCTGCATACTTACCTCCGCTGTTGGAGTTATAGTCCTTTATCAGGTACTCAAAGATAGTTGCATAAAAGTCAAACTTCTGGTTGAATATATGCTCAAAACTAACCCCAACCAGTTTATTTATAATAGCTCTTGCAAAGTCATCCCTATTTGAAGGATCACTGATATATTCAGTCAACCTGTCAAATAGAATTACTTTAGCTCCACCTCCTGTTTTAACAGAGAATATATCATTATTAGTGATGGCTATATCTACTAGTGTGTCATCAAATAATTTTCCAAAATCACTTTCATTCTGTCTGCTAAATAGATTTGAGATGAAGTGATGAGGTCTTAACTTAGCTGTATCTGCACCTAATTGGAGTAGTAGCATTTCATAATCATCATCAGAGTAGCTACTTACTACTTGCTCCCAATTGTCAGCATCCTTGAGTTTTTTATCTATCTTTTTTACCTCATGAGCAAATTTATCGTTCATGAATTTGTATAGGAATACCTGTGTAATTATTTTAAACTCATTCCCATCATTCCCTAAACCATAACTTGCACTAATACCTTTTAAACTGTCAATTAAATCCTTAGTCTTTTCAGTAAAATCTATTTCGGTCATATTACTCTCCCGTAAAATTCATTTATATACTCATCTACCACTAAATTGTTGATATAGTGTGATGAGTCAGGTTTTAAATCTATGTTTTGTTTATGTTTGAACTCGTCTATCACCAATTTCATCATCTGTGAAGTGAAATAACCTTCATTTTCTAATAGTCGAGTGTTTTGCAAGACTTGCAAATCTGCATTTTCCTTAACACTGATTAAAGCATCAAAGATAGTGCTTTCTTTCTCTGAAATAAAGTCTTTTTCTACTATGCGCTTGTGTATGCGTGCATATTTTGGATCTCCATTATACTTGTCTTTAAGTAGGTTGTTCTGTCTGTTAAGCTCCTTAATTCGTTTATATATAAGACTTAATGTTCCAATGTTTTTCTTCATCTCATCATGAGTTACCTCATCCAGGTTTTTCTTCTCAAAAAGACGTTTCAACTCATCATACAGTGATACAAATTCAGGATCCTTCTTATCGAAATTACTAGCCAGTGTTTCCCTTGTCATGCGTAAAGTATTTTTTAGCTGGTCGGCAATGATTAATTCTTCTTCAGATATTTTCTTGAAGCTGAATACAATATCCTCTAATGCAATATTTAAGAGGTTAGTGGAGTCAATATTATTTTCTATTGACTCTTTTGCGTTAAGTAGTGCTAAATGGTTTTCTACTTCACGAAATAAATGCGCTAATTTCTTGAAATCTATTTTTTCTAATAAATCGTAATGACCCAATAAGCGGATTAGGTTATATAAGCTTTTGGCATTAGCAAGTGCATTTTTAATGTGAATCACTTTTTCGCGATCATCTATTTGACTGATCTGTTGAGAGAAAAGTTCTGCATTAGTTGTATTAAAATGGAATAATGTTTCATTGATATCTTCAATCTCTAACTCAATCTCCTCTTTAGATTTAAACAGGTTAGAGTAATATTCCATTTCATCACCAAGTTCAGACTGTAATTCATCAAAATAAGCCCTGTTTGTTGCATCAAACTCAGCCTTGATGTCAGCAAAATCTACAACATAACCATATTTAAATTTCTTATAAGGACGGTTAACCCTTGTAAGTGCTTGTAATAGGTTATGTTTTTTTATCACCCTGCCCAAGTATAATTTTTTCAAACGTTTGGCATCAAAACCTGTAAGAAGCATATTATATACTATGAGCAGGTCAATATCACCATCTTTAAATTTCTCAACAAGATCCTCTCTTTCTTCTTTAGTACCAACATCATGAAGAATTAATGCAGTTTTTTTAACCTTGTATTTATTTTTATGTTTTACATGGTATATTCCCATCGGATCTGCTGCATTTTGGGTCCAGCCTATACTTTCAATTTCAGTAGTTTGACCAGCATATTTTTCATTAAAAATACGATATAATTCTTTTGCCTGCTCTGAACTGCTACAGACTACCATACCTCCAATTGAATTATCTGAAAAAGTCAGCCTGCTTTTCTCAAAATCATTGACTATATAATCAAGTAATGGCTCTACAAATGATGGATGTGCAAACAACTCATTACTGTTAATTTCACCTTTAATAACTTTAATCTTGTCTAATGCTTCTTTAAGCACCATCTTATAGTCACTTTCAACTTCTTCCCTTATAAGTCTGAGAGTGTATCCATCAGCTATTGATGCATTATAATAATATTTGTGGATATAGTCCCCAAAAAGATCCTTTGAATAGTATTCTTTAGATATCAATGGGGTACCTGTTAAACCAATTTTAATGGCATTAGAATCAGACTGTGTAAGGTTGGCAAGGAAACTGCCTTGAGGGTTATAACTGCGGTGAACTTCATCTAAAAAATATATCCTCTGTATGTTGATGTCATAATCTTGTTTCTGTACTACATTGGCATCTTCACTAAATTTCTGAATGTTTACTACTGTTATCTCTGGTTTTCCTGAGTTATTATGTATTGCTGTAGTAGTTTTTATTGATTTAACAAAATCAGTCTTAGAGTCTACTGTATGCACAATAAGACCTCTAGCAGAGAATTCACGTTTAGCCTGTTTTAATAAATCCAGTCTGTCAACTATGAAATAAAACTTGGGAATAATATTCTCATTTTGAAAATAATCTGTTAAGTATCTCACATTATAAAATGCAAGAGCAGTTTTTCCACTTCCCTGTGTATGCCATATTATACCTTTTCTTATACCTTGATCCAGCTTTTTCTCAATTGCCTTTGTGGCAAATAGCTGTGGATATCGCATAATATGCTTTTCTATCCCAGTACTTTCATTTACATAAGCTATTGCATATCGTAGAATAAAAGAGAGTCTTTCTTTTGAGAAAAGTGATGTGATGATGCGGTTAGTAGGTGCATTTGGGTTTTTATTAGTTAAGAATTCAGGGGAAAATTTAATAGCTGTAAGATTGTTATCTTTCAGAACTGAATTCTCCAAGTGATCATCTTCAACTTGCAGTAATGTATCCAGATTAAACTCTTCCTCTTCCCTGAAGTAGTTAAATATAGGTTTGGTGTATGATGGAGATGCATAAAAAGCTCCTTGCAATGGCTCAATATCCTCATTGTCATACTCCATATTATTTGAAAACACCATAAGCTGTGTGATATTCACAAACTTCCTAAACTTCTTATTCTGAAAACGTCTGTTTATTCTTTCCCTTTCTGCTATAATTCCATCTCTGTTGTTAGGCTTTTTTACTTCTATAAAAGCTAAGGGAATACCATTAATTAACAGTGTTATATCAGGTCTGAACTCTTCATCACCATTTTTATATGGTAATTCAGTTACTACATTGAAAGTGTTATTTTCAAAGTTTTCAAAATCAATAAGTTTAACTCCTGAATTTCTTGTTAAATTTTCGTAGAAGGCTTTGCCAAGATCTTCATTGTCAAGTTGAAGTTGTGTTTCAACTAATAATTTATCAATTGCATCTGAGTCTATATCTTTGTTTATCTCTGCGATAGAGGCTTTAAAGATGTCTGTGAATATATTTGTATCAGGATCCCAAGTAGCATCCTTTAGTGATATGTATTTATATCCAAGTCTGCATAAGTGTAGTATGGATGGTATCTTCACCCTGGAGTTTTCATTGAATATTGTCATGATATTACACTTTTGAATAAAGAATTGTATATTAAGTACATATTAGAACCTCTTGAATAGTTAATTAAATAGCAAATATACAAAATTTAATATTATCCCCGCTGTCTTATTTTTACACAAATCTCTCTTAAATAATAATATGCTTATTTATTAATCCTACTCAATTGTGAAATAACCTGAAACTGCACTTTTTACTACTTGTATTTACAATAACTCCTGAACATATATAAAAGGACATAGCCATTCTTACTGTTCTGTATAAAATTTTTTCCTGATAATTTTTTTCAACTACTCCATATATAAGTAAACCCTCTCTAACAACACAACACTCCCCCCATACTTTGGCTAGTGGGATAGTCCCCCTGGCAAACAACAAATAATTACAAATATGGAAAGGAATTTAAAATTTATTGAAACAATGACTGTTGATCAGTTTAAGGAGATGTTTGATGTTAATGAACTTGAGATTAAGAAGAATGAAAGTACAGGGAAAATCTTCTTTGTGTATGGAGTTGAAACAGGTGCTGTAAGTAAAAAGGCAACATCAGGTCAATTAACAAATCCAATGATATCTGAGGTATTATCTCCAGATACAGGAGATACTTTTTACCTGTTACATCAACAGGGTGAGGGAAGAGGTGCAACCACTTTGGCTGTAATATAAGCATCTATCTATAGGAGTATTTAAGCAGGGCATAATACCCTGCTTTTTTGATTTTAACTTAAAACAAAACGATTATGCAACTTAGAAAATCATCTAAAAAGCAAGCCAAGATAAAAATGGCTATTCAAGGATGTGCAGGAAGTGGCAAGACATACTCATCTTTACTTCTAGCAAATGGTCTGACAAAAGATTGGAGCAAAATAGCTGTAATTGATTCAGAGAACAGTAGTGCAGACCTCTATGCACATTTAGGGGGCTATAATATTTTATCTCTTCAGGAGCCATTCAGCCCTGAGAACTACATTAAAGCGATTGAAATATGTGAGAAAGCAGGAATGGAAGTGATTATAATTGACTCTATGTCGCAATGCTGGGATTATCTTCTTGAAATACATTCAGGTATGCAGGGTAATTCTTTCACTAATTGGGGGAAAATAACTCCAAGAATGAATGCATTTATACAGAAGATTCTGCAGAGCAAGCGTCATATTATAAGTACACTTAGAACCAAGCAGGATTATGTATTAAATGAAAAGAATGGAAAACTTGTCCCTGAAAAGGTGGGACTTAAAGCAGTAATGCGTGATGGTATTGATTATGAATTTACTATCGTCTTTGATGTAGATATTAAACATTATGTTACTGCAAGTAAAGATAGGACAGGTCTTTTCATGGGTAAACCTGAGTTTATGATTAACTCCTATACAGGAGAGAAGATTCTGAATTGGTGTAATGATGGTATGAATGTAGATACAGTCAGATCAACAATTCAAAATGCTACTACTGTGGAAGAACTGGGAGAGATTTATCACCAGTATCCTGAATGGTATCCTTTGCTAACAGCTGATTTCATGCAGAAGAAAGCTAGACTTCAAGAGGAAAGTGAACAGCACAGGAAACCAATAATTAATTTCAATTTTAATTCAAATCTATCAAAAAATGGAAGCAACAATGCAATTACAACCGGTTAGGAATCAATTAATAGTTCCTAATCTACAAATAATTAATAACAAAAATGAAACGCATAAGAGTGTTAAACAGGAAAAAAGATGGAAAAGAAATCCTTTTATAGAAGCTAATACCAAGGATGTAGATATAAATCATCTTAGGAAAGACTGTGTGATACCAGTTTTTAGCAAAGATAACGAGGTAACTATTTCACATCCTGAATTCATTGAAACAGTTTGGAAGGCAGCTAATCACTTCTTTAATGGTGAGACTATAGAGGAGCCTGATATAAGGGTTTCTCATATTGTTAAGGGCAGAATACCAGAAGCTATTCATAAGCCTGTAGAGGAGCTCTTAGAGGCAGATAAGACTCAATACTACGAAAGGATGGCATTTTGCTTTGAAGTGCCTTCAATTAGTGAAACCATAGAAGGAAGTCCTCTGAATCTAACCATTGGTGGTGTAAGAGCCTATAACCATGAGAATTTGTACAGCAAAAAAGGTGTGGAGAAATTTAAGCTATTTATAGGCTTTAAGAATCTTGTCTGTACTAATATGTGCGTTAATACAGATGGTTATATGTCAGAAGTAAAGGTGATGAACACAGGAGATCTTTATAAAGAAGTGATCAAGCTGTTTCAGCGTTACAATATTAGCAAGCACCTATACTATCTTAATGCTTACAAAAACAGCTTTTTGTCTGAACATCAGTTTGCTCAATTTATTGGTAAAACAAGGCTATATCAGTGCTTACCTGCTGAAGAAAAGAAACTTCTGCCTGAACTGTTAATGACAGATTCTCAAATCAATATTGTTGCTAAGTCATATTATAACGATAAAAACTTTGGAATAGTAGATGACTATAAGGAAATTAGTATGTGGAACGTATATAATTTATTAACAGGAGCAAATAAAAGTAGTTATATCGACAACTTTCTGGACAGAAGTCTCAATGCATCCCACTTAACAGAAGGAATTTGCAATGCTCTGCATGGTGATAAAGAATATGCGTGGTTTATAGATTAGTAACTAATAGTAAATAAGCACTATGGCAATATTTATTCAAATTGTATGTACAATAATATTCTCGATAATAATAATGGAAATTCTATCAGAAAATAATAATTAGGGCATTTAGTCCATTATTTGTGTTTTATTATTGTTGTAAGCTCCAATCCGTTTAAGTAATGGGTTGGGGCTTTATAGCTGTTGTGGCATTGACTTTATAAACAATTTATAGCAAAAGTTAATGTATTTTTTTTCTGAAATCGAATAATTAACTAAATTGCAAAAAAAATACAATCATTCCATAATCAATAGAAGTTTCAGTGAAATTCTGAAGAAATATTTTACAACAAATTAAAATTAATACTATGACTTGGTTCTGGGTAATATTAATCGTAGCAGCTATAGGCGGATTAATTGGTTTTTTAAGTTCAGGTAAAACAGAAGATGCAGTTTCAGGAGCAGTTGGTGCAGGTGTTGGCTGTGGGTATATAATTTTACAGATTTTCTTAGCACTTGCAGGTCTTTTTTTACTGCTACTAATAGGCAGTTGGCTTTTTGGGTCATGCTCATAAAAGGTTATTCAAATATTGATTAAATAAACCACAACTTTCTTTGTGCACAAATTGAATTGCTTTATATAAGCAAAGTGTGTACAAACTAATTAAATAATATACATTAAAATCATACTGAGAAATAATTCACATAATAGGTTTAACTACAAATAAGAGCTACAATCAAATACCTGTCATGGTTAAAATATTATCTGTATTAAGCTAACAGGAGTGTTCTACACACAAGAAGTTAGACCTGTATGTGACATACTAAACATTTAAATACAAAAACGATGATTACTACTTTAGCAGCACTTGGAGGATTAACCTTAATTTATTTAGCTTTCCATTTTTACACAAGCTATTTAAATAAAAAGGATTGGGAAGACAAAGAAAGACGTCAAAAAGAAGTTGATATTCATAAGTTTGGACCTCTAGAAGGAAGGGAAGAGAGAAAAGCTTTAATTGAAGAGCAAGAAGATAAGCAACGCAAAAAGAATATTTTAAATAGAATTTATGCTTATAAATATGAAGAAGTTGTTTTTGATATCTTTATTGATGGTGGAATAATATCAGAAAATGATTTAATATCAGAAGTTCAAAACAGATTAAATTTAGAAATAGATGAGGCAATTGATTTATTAAGAGAATGGCATAGTCATAATTTGATATCATCTTGCTACAAAACTAAAATCCCTGCATGTGAATTAGGACTTATATTAAAATATGATGCAAATATTATTTCAAAGGCCGATTTAACATTGGAAAAATGGAGAGAAAAGAAAGGGTATATTTTAAAAGATAAGAGTATTAATTTAAACTCAGATGCAATTGAAGAAATAGAGATATTTTACAATAGAAATTTATATAATGGGTCAAGTTCTTCTGGAAGTTTAACTACAAATCTTAGAATTCAATCATTAAAAACTAATAGTTGGAATTTTTCAAATTGTAAAACACTTGAAAACTATGAAATTCAATCAATAAAAAAGGCGAAAGTAAAATTAAAAGATGATGAAAAAATCCTTAAAATTAAATACAAAGATGAATCGTTCGAATTCTTTCCTTTAATTTTTAATAGTGAATTAGAAGTAAATGACAAGGTAGATCCTTCAACAATTATGAAAATAACATTAACGAGAGAATATAATTTTGAGGAAAAAATATTGATAGATGGTGAAGTTATGTGTATCTAGAACTTTTCTTATGTTCTTTGTCTGATTATGATAAAAAAGATAATTAGGTTTTTTGTTTTTTGGAGCCTATTATTGGCAATCAGAGTATTTTTTTTATTACCTTTACAGGAGTCTAATGACCCAATTGCACCATTAATTGAATAAAAATGGGTTCGAATTAATTGTGGGTTGGGGCTTTAAAAAAACATTAAATTTGTTTATTACTACCTTAATATTCATATAAATAAAAACATTAACATGAAAAAAGAAATTTTCATATCTCTATCGTTTTTTATTTTATTATTCAATTTCTGTGAGAAACAAATTATCCCTGAATTTATCACAGATGATAATACAAGTGCTTTATTTAATTCTGGATTAGAGCTTGATGCAATTAATAATGAAATTGAAATTTCTTTTGACATTAATGTGAAATGGTCAATTGAGGTTATGTATAAAAATGCCAGTGGTTGGTGTAATGTAACTCCTTTAATTGGTGAAATTGGAAAAAATAATATATTGATTAAAGTTGATGAAAATTCAAGTTATGAAGATAGAGCAGTAACACTTATTTTCAAATTTGGGGATTTGTTTAAAAAATTGGAAATAACTCAAAGGGGAAGAGAAACTCTAATTATTAACCCAAAATCAATAAAAATTAGTGGTAAAGGTGGAAATATCAACGTTCAGACAATGGCAAATGTTAATTATAATATCGAAATACCAGATACAATTCAATGGATACAGCAAAAGATAACCAAAGCCCTAACAACTAAAAACTATGAATTTATCATAACTACGAATCCTTTAGACATATCAAGAAAAGGTGTAGTTTTATTTAAAAGTAACGAAAGCAATATTACTGATACTTTGTTAGTTTATCAGGACTCAGTACAGAATTTTAGCTTTAGAGGGACAAGTAATTCATATGTTTTACCCTTAAATTCCTATGGTAAGATTAAAATCTCTAATATGGGTAATAATACAGATTCGAAATTAATAAAAAATGGATTTGTAGAACATGAAATTTTATGGGTGGATAATAAAGATGTTCCAAATGTCCAACTTGTAAGTGATGTGAAAATAATTGATGAGTATCTTTATTTTCAGACTAATAATCATCAAGGAAATACATTAATCGCAATTAAAAACGATGGTGAAATAATCTGGAGTTGGCATTTATGGATTTTAAGTGATGCAGAAAAAATAAATAAATTTCAAATGACATCTAGATTAGGATTCATGGACAGAAATCTAGGTGCAGTGAAATCTACTGACCAAGGATTTCATTATCAGTGGGGTCGAAAAGATCCTTTATTGATTGGGGAATACACTGAAGAAACAATAGCTGATAATTTAGAACAATCAATAAAAAATCCCACTATTTATTACGCTAGAGAGGGCTATACTGAATACTATGATGCTTTCTCATGGTACAAAGGTATGAACGTTTCACTATGGGGGAATATAAAAACAATCTATGATCCATGCCCTTATGGTTTCATTGTACCTGATAAATCCAACT
>CAZAFR010000052.1:0-12752 GCA_964484665.1 uncultured Proteiniphilum sp.
ATTTTAAAAATATCGTTGTTTTATATTATGTATATATTTGATATTTTACGATTCTTGTCAAATATACACATATATTATTATCTTACTCTATATCTTAACAAAAACTCGTAACCTATACATAGTATTTAGAATGAAGAAAAGAATAAGGAAATTAGCAAAAGTTAAAACAGCACCATAATAATCACCCACGTATTGTTCCAGTCCCCATAACAATGAACTAGCCAAACTCCTGAAGTTTATTACCATTCCTAATGTATAAGCAATGATTGAGTTCATTCCATATATTTTAAGCCAGTTTAGACCTTTAGTCCGACCCTTATAATCCGCAATATAATAAAATAGTGCCATCAACAGGAAGCACCATCCGCCCGACCATAAAGTCATGCTTACGGTCCAAATTTTTTTAATGATTGGCGTTTGAAAGCTTAAAAGCCATCCAACTAATAATAACGCTAGGCCAATAATGAAAAGCCTTTTGCTGTTCTTTAACTTATCCTTTCCATACTTCATTATCTGTCCAGCAAACACGCCAAGCATTGTAGTAACACCAAAAACCAAACTCGTCAGTACCCATGTATAGTGGTATGAGTCGGCAAAATGCCACGAGCCATCTTCAGTATAATAAACGCCATCTCTAGCTCTTCCTAATATAATACGATCAACCGCTTCTGCAAAATTGCCATCCGGTGTGAAGTCGCCCATGAAAGTAAGTAAACCCCAATAACAAACCAACAGTAGGAGTGTGACAATTATCTGCCATCGTTTAGAAAGATGCAGTATTATCATGGCAGCAATAACATAACCCACAGCAATGGCCTGTAGGGTGTTGGTATATATACGAATTTCCCTGATATCAAGGCTAAGAAGATTTCCCTGAACAACTATTCCCAGAATAAAAAGGATGATAAAACGTCGGATTATTTTTTTGTAGATAGCCAATTTGTTATTGCTCTGTCTATATTTTTCAAACGAAAATGGCATTGCTGCACCTACCATAAAAAGGAAAAGTGGCATTACCAGATCCCACGCTGTGAATCCTTCCCAGCTTGCATGACTAAATTGATTGAGTAGATATGAAATAAACGGTACGTTACTCCAATGTTTTGCAAATGCCACGAAAACCGGCTGGAAGAATACCAGCATAAACAAATCTAAGCCTCTGAGCATGTCGAGAGAGGCAAGTCGTTCTTGGTTTAAAAATTTACTGTTAACTGAATTCATGTTAAATCTAATTGTTGTTTGAATAAAAAATACAGGTATTCCAAAATTAGATAAAAATGATCAATAACCGTTTTTTTTAATATGTTTTATCCAATTTACCGTTAATTTAAATTCAAAATTAACCTATGAGGATAAAATTCAGAAGATTTAATTAAAAAGCGTATTTAAAAACTCCATATCTTTTATATAACAATAAATTTATTATTTTTGTATCTGGAGTGATATTTGATTTAAGTTGAAAAAGTTATATGAGGAAAATTTCTATACCTACACTCTTTTTTTTTATTACAACATTAATACTTGCTATCGTTTTACTTTTAAGAAATAGTAAGCAGAATTATGAACCCGGATACAGTAGTTCCACTGTTATGAACAGAATTACAAATATACAGGAGTTGGCACTCGTTAAACACAACTATACAGGTGTTATCAGTTATAAAGATTATATGAAATTTCTGAACATAAACATTCCGCTCACTAACAAATATTTTCTATTAAAATATAATGGCTATTTAAAAGCTGGTGTAGATTTTAGTCGCGTAAAAATAGATGTTCAGAACGATTCTACAATTCATGTTTCTATCCCCAAGTCGAAAATACTGGATACAGTAATTGACGAAAAGTCAGTTGAGGTTTTCAATGAAAGTGAAAATGCATTTAATCCTATAAAAATATCAGATTATAACGAAGCTCTTATTAAAGAGAAAAATATAATGATAAATGATGCTATTAAACAAGGTATATTGTTAGATGCTACTGAGCAGGCAAAAATAGTATTAAAAACTATGTTGGAGGAGATGGGCTTTTCACAAATATATATAACTGAAGAGATTATTATTCCGCAGATACATTAATTTGGTAAGATTAAGATAGCTGTTTATGAAATTTACGTCTCGTTTATATTTCTACTGGGTATCTATTTTTCTTATATTTTATATAGGTATACTGACAGTTGTATTTCTCTTATGGGGTCTTAATGTGAATTTTTGGAAGATATTGCTGGTTTTCGTTTTAGTAGGTATGATTCCACCCGGATTAATTACATTATATTTCTCTAGGAGGCTTAATTATATGGAGTCAGAAAATTTAAATCCTCCCAATTTTTCAGGTCAAAAAAAAGCTACTTTTAAGTTCAAAGGACGTACTAAGTGTCCTTTTGATGAGGTTTTGCAACGTATAGATAGGGAGTGGATTATATCTTATTCGGATAGAAAAAACTGTATTTTAAAATTTAGGACTGATGCGAGAATGACCTCTTGGGGTCTTGGTGGTTATATCAGTATGGAAGAGGAAGAAAATGTTGTAGTTATTATATATCCATTGTTTCCGAACTCTAAGAGAGAGAAAATAATGGTTAATCAGACACTTCGTATAATGCGAACTATACTTAAAGACTAAAATCAGGTTGTTTTCTAAATTATGTCAAGATTGAAGGGCGTGTCCTTCACAATATTGAATAACTATTTCGTTTACAAATTTCAGAAAATCATTGTGTTGGTTATCATTAATCATTTCCGGATAACTCAAGATGAGCAATTCTTGTGCCTCGCCATCAATTCTGTACGGTAAGTGAACAAATCTGTAAGGAGTGAGGGTGTATCCGGCACGCTCGTAGAACTGTAATCTTCTTAGCGACAGTTCGTTGCTGAGTGGATCGATTTCAAGAATGATAGTATGTCCTGTATTACGTAAGTGTTTAAGTAATTCAGATCCATAGCCATGACTTCTAAGATTAGGATTAATCGCAAGATGCTCCAGATATCGGTATGATTTCCATTCCCAAAAGAATATTAACCCTATCAGTTCTTGTCCTTCCCAAACTGAAAACGGGAAAAAACGTTCATCTGCACATGCTCGTAGATGATCGTCAACCTTTCTTAGTTCTGCAACCGGAAAGCTTTCCTCATATAAGTTCCAAACCTTTTTCCATCTTTCTTTATCTGTTGGTTTAATTAATAAAAACTCCATCTGTTATTCTAAATATGTTTTGCAGCAAAGTTAATATAATAAAAGTTAAGATGAAAAGTATTTTATTGAGCAATTATTAAATGTCACAGGTACCGTCAACGGAACAAGATTTGCCTTTTATAAATTCAGTATTTTCCTTTTCGTTGGTGCGATTTTTCCATGCTTTGTAAGCTTTATTCAGTACATCAATAAATAATTGAATCGTTTCTGAACCAATTATAGCCTGTCTTCTATCCATAAGAAAAGTGGGAACTGTATTAAAGCCCAGATTAGCAGCCTCCTGTATATCTTGCTTAATTTCATATTTATAATCATCGCTGTCAAGCATTTCAATAATCTCGTCTTTATCTAAACCTGCCTCTTTTCCTATAGAAACAAGTAGATCTCTGTCACTATAATCTTTAGCTTCCTCAAAGTATGCTTTTGATAGTTTTCCTAAAACAAATGTGTCCATACCTTTTTTTGCAGCCAGTTTTATAAGTCGGTGAGCGTCGCGTGTATTTGCTGCAATTGCATTTTTGAGATTAAATGGAACACCTGCTTCGTCGGATAATTTCTTTAAAGAACCATACATGCTTTCAACTCGTTCTTCAGGGTATCCTACCTGATTTGTCAAATATTCTTTAACAGGTATTCCGTTTCCATTGTCAGGGAGATCAGGGTTAAGCTGAAAAGCTTTCCATTCAAGTTCCACTTCATCTGCATGAGCAAATTGGCTAAGTGCTTTTTCGTAATGAATTTTTCCTATATAACAATATGGACACATAATATCAGTCCACACTTCTATCTTCATTTTATTTGACATAATTTTTTATTCAAAATTGGTTGTGTTACAATTAAGGTAAACAAATTAAGCGTGTTTTTGTTTCGATTTGACAAAATAAGTCATTTAATTGTTGGCTATCGTAATAATCACAATGCAAGTCTATATTGCATTATAGGCTAACCAAAATTCTGGTTGGAATTAAGATGCAAAGTTAAATATATTGACTGTTGATGTACAAAAAAACTAACCCCAAAAGCTTTTTGAATTGCTTTCGGGGTTAGTTTTTATAGATGAATATTATTTTCCTCTAATTAAGGATTTTCACTTCTTTTTTATTCATTATTATCTGTTGTTTCTCTTCATCAAAATCAACAGTTACCGTATCACCTTCTTTCATGTTAGTACTGATAATTTTCTCAGCTAACTCGTCTTCAATATATTTTTGTATAGCACGCTTTAAAGGTCTTGCCCCAAATTGTACATCATATCCTTTATTAGCAATGAATTCTTTAGCTGTTTCAGTCAGGTCTATCTTGAAGCCAAGATCTCCGATTCGCTTGTAAAGACCTTCTAATTCAAGATCAATAATTTTATATATTGAATCTTTACTCAATTGATCAAACATTACTATATCGTCTACCCTGTTAATAAACTCAGGAGCGAAAGCTTTATTTAATGCTTTTTGAATAACGCCGCGTGAGTATTCAACATCACTTACATCACTGCTGGTTTTGAAACCGACACCACGACCGAAGTCTTTAAGCTGACGAGTTCCAATATTAGATGTCATGATAAGTATAGTGTTTCTGAAATCGATTTTACGACCTAAACTATCTGTAACATGTCCCTCATCCATAATTTGAAGTAGGATGTTAAATACATCTGGATGAGCTTTTTCCACTTCATCAAGCAGTACGACAGAGTAGGGACGACGGCGCACCTTTTCAGTAAGTTGTCCCCCTTCTTCATAACCAACGTATCCGGGAGGAGCACCTACAAGCCTTGAAACATTAAATTTTTCCATGTACTCGCTCATATCAATGCGGATAAGATTTTCGGGAGAGTCAAACAAAAACTGAGCCAGCTTTTTTGCAAGGTGAGTTTTGCCAACGCCTGTAGGTCCGAGAAACATAAATGTACCAATTGGTTTATTAGGATCCTTTAGTCCAACTCGGTTACGTTGTATAGCTCTTACAACCTTATCTACGGCTTCATCCTGACCAATAACCTTACTCTTCAGTAGCTCTTTCATCTGAAGTAATCTTTGTCCTTCGGCCTGTGCTATACGCTGTACTGGTACTCCTGAAATCATTGCAACTACTTCCGCAATTTTTTCTTCATCTACAATTTCCGGTTTTTCCTTAATCTCTTTCTGCCAACGTTCTTCTTCAGTTTCAAGAGCAAGAAGCAATTGACGTTGTTTGTCACGGTGGCTTGCAGCTAGTTCATATTTTTGGGCTTTTACTGCATCTGTTTTCTGTTGTTCAACTTCTTTAAGTTCTTCTTCAAGTCGCTCAATAGTTTCCGGAATGACGATGTTTGAAATATGAACCCTTGCGCCTGCCTCATCCAGTGCATCAATAGCTTTATCGGGGAATGTACGATCTGAAACATACCGTTCTGTAAGCTTTACACATGCTTTAAGTGCTTCGTCGGTATATTTTACATTGTGGTGTTCTTCGTACCTATCCTTTATATTGCGAAGTATTATGAGAGTCTCTTCGGGTGTGGTAGGATCTACAATCACTTTTTGGAATCTGCGTTCAAGAGCACCATCTTTTTCGATATTCTTTCTGTACTCATCTAAAGTGGTTGCCCCTATACACTGAATTTCACCTCTTGCCAGTGCTGGTTTAAGCATATTTGCTGCATCAAGAGAGCCTGCAGCACCTCCTGCACCCACAATTGTGTGGATCTCATCAATAAACAAGATGATATTTGGGTTTTTGGAGATTTCATTTAGGATAGCCTTAATTCGTTCTTCAAACTGACCGCGATATTTTGTACCTGCTACTATAGAGGCCATATCAAGAGCTATAACTCGCTTATCGAATAATGTGCGAGACACCTTCTTCTCTGTGATACGAAGTGCCAGACCATCTACAATAGCAGATTTACCAACACCCGGATCACCTATAAGTACTGGATTATTTTTCTTTCTTCTACTAAGTATCTGTGCAATCCGTTCAATCTCTTTTTCACGTCCCACTACAGGGTCGAGCCGGTTTTCAATAGCAGCACGTGTAATATCTGTACCAAAGTTATCCAGCACCGGAGTATCAGACGCACCGGCTTTTGCTTGAGAAGCGCCATGTCCTCCGCTCGGATTGAACGACTTATCACTCATTTCTTCATCATCGTCATCTGTGAAATTTGGTCCGGAAACAGGCAAGTCTATATTATTTAAATCATCTTCTGACCGGTTGTCGATAATACTTTTTATATACATAAAAGCACTTGAATAGTCAAGTTGAAACTGTTTGAGAATATCATATATTATTGTATTCTTTTCCTTCAATAGTGCCAACAAAATGTGTTCAGTATCTGTTTCGCTGCTTTTAGTCAAACGGGCTTCTAAAATGCTCATTTTTAAAGCCTTCTCTGTATTTTTATTAATTACAAGTTCGTTTGTTCCATCATAAGGTTCCTGTAAAGAACGAATATGTGAATCTATATAATCTTTCAAGACGCGAAGGTCGATATCAAAATCCTGAAGTACTTGAATAGCTACACCATCTCCATCGCGAAGTATACCAAGCATGAGATGTTCAGGCCCAATATAATTGTTATGGAGACGTCCGGCTTCTTCACGGCTGTATGCCATGATGTCTCTTACTCTTTGTGAAAAGTTATTATCCATTGTTTTAACTCCTTCTTTATTCTGCGTTACGATTACAAATATAAACTTTTATTTTTAATCGCATTATTTTAAAAAGTCTCTTTTATCTTTTTTAGTTTCAATATATTTGCAAAAACAATGCCAAACAAATATTGTCCTTTTTATGATATCAAGCTATATATTAGACATTTTACATGCTACTTTTGTTTAAAACTTAAATAGATTTTCATTAAATTTATTTTTTTAAAGTAGGATAAAGTTTAATTATTTAGAGGAATTATAATTTCTTTCGTTTTAACACAATCCACACAATCATTGGGGCACCAAACATGGCTGAAACCGCATTAATAGGGAGTGTTCGATTATCTATCGGTATCTGAGAAACAATATCGCATATCAACATAAGAATGCTTCCAAGAAGTATAGTTGCAGGTAGTATAGTTTTATGATTTACCGTACCAAAAAAAGTTCTTGCAAAATGAGGTATTACGACTCCCACAAAAGCGATAGGACCAGTAAATGCCGTTACCGTCCCAGTGATAACTGCTGAAATTGAAATTATTACTATACGTGCTCTTTTTATGTTAAGCCCTGCACTTAAAGCATAATTTTCTCCAAGAAGCAGACTGTTCAGAGCTTTTTGCAAAAGGAAAGTTAAAATTAAGCCTGCTGAAACTAAGATCAGAAGAAGAGGCATTTTATCCCATGTTACATAATCTAAGCTGCCGAAAGTCCATGTTATAAACACTTTAAGAGAGTCCGGATCGGCAAAGCTTTGTAAAATTGTAACTAGCGCACTTGCAACATACCCAAAAATCATTCCCAGTACAAGAATCGTAACTGAATCTTTAATTCTGGCAGAGACGCCAAGTATGAGCACTAAAACCAAAGCTGCCCCCGCTACAGCAGCTATCACTTGAGCCATATTACCTAATGAAGATATAAAGGGGTAAATAGTTGAACCACTTAACATTGTCAGAAGTGCAACGCCGAGTCCTGCGCCTGCACTAACACCAAGGACATCAGGCCCTGCAAGAGGATTGCGGAAAAGAGTTTGCATCAATAACCCTGACACAGAAAGTGCAGAACCGGCAATTATTGCTGTCAAAGCTTTAGGCAGTCGATAATTACGGATAATTTCATCAACTATAACATTTCCAGAACTTCCAAAGAGAGACGTCCAAGCATCTTTAACCGATATAGGAGCATTTCCTGTAAAGACATCACATATGAAAGTTACGACTAACATAATTATTAAAAGTGCAAATATTGTTGATTTATTTTTCAAATTTTTTCTATGTTTAGAGTAATTAGTTTAATGGTCTGATATATGTGAAAGAATAGTCGGGCAACAAATCTGGATATGCAGCTTTCACAAGATCCGACAATACAAGGTCAGGGTGAGCAATGGCACTTTCATAATAGTCGTTTCCACCTGTTTTAGTTGTGCGGTTATGATTATTGAAGACCTGCTTTTGTTTAACCGGCTGCAAAAGCAAATATTTTGAATCCTTAGCAGTTAGCTCAGCATATCTGTCAGCTTCACAACCAAACCATATATCAGTTTCACTAAATTTAGTAAGTACCGATTCAATGTCAAGTCCTATACTGCCACTTACATCGTTATTTTCATAGAGATAATTTAATTTAGCATCCCTGAAAAGAGATGCATTAAAACTATTTCCGCCGGGTACGTACCAAGTTCCTTGAAAAATATCCCCTGCTATAATTGAACGACTATGGTCACCTTCTTTGGCTAAATTTTTTACTGTCAGGTATCGATCCTCGATATCATTAAATATGGAATCAGCAACAGATTTTTTGTCAAAAAATGCTGCAATCATTTTAATCCATTCGGTACGTGCAAGAGGGTTGTTTTCCATCCATTCTAATGAATAAATTACTGAATATTCGGCCTGATTTAGTCTCATACTGTAATTATCCATTTGAGCGTAAGCAGAGTTTATAATTGCTTGCGGGTTTAGAGCGATTGTTTTCTCAATATTTGGATTGAATGGATCGCCCAAGTCAACAATCTTATTATTTTTAATTCTGTCCAATATCTCCGGGTTATAAATTCTGAAACCATCGGTAACGCCAGTCACAGTTTCGAGTTCTCCAATTAGAGATAAAAACTCGAAATACGAAAAAGTATTCACTATAATTGAGGTAAGAGGGACTGATATTTTTTCGCCATCCATAGGTATTTCTACCGAGTCAGTTTTTAATAAATAATATACTTTATACGGTTCTTGATTATTTTGCCATGGATTATTGATAGTCACTTTAGTATATTCTTTATAATAGTCGATATTGAAACCCTTAGCATAATGGATCTCTTCCGAAAATAAGTAAGTACCTTTTTCTTCAAGTCCATTGTTTTTATTCTTTCCCGATCCGCACCCATTAAACAATATAGCTAAAATTAGTAAAACAGAGGGATATAGGTGATTATTCATTTTCCAAGTCATATTTCATTATGTTTTTTAGTCTTTTCAGGATTGTGTCCGGAGATTTTTACAATTTTATTTGCTTTAAAGCGTGTTGTAACTCTCGGTTCAGTTGTTGAACCGGGAACATATTCATGGCGATACATATTAAAAAATAGTATGAAAAGAGAAAGCAATAGCGGTCCAAATATTACTCCCCAAAAACCAAAAATAGGTATACCTATAAGAACACCGAAAACTGTTATCAGTGGATGTGTATTAGCCAATTTTTTTTGAAGTAAGAAACGTGCAACATTATCTACTCCCCCGATAATAAAAAAACCGTAAATAAGTAGTGTTACACCATTAACTATATCACCATTAATTAGCAGACCTATGCCCAGAGGAACCCAAACAATCATAGTCCCAACAAGAGGGAGAATTGTAGCAAAAGCAGTTAAAATAGCATATAGGATTGTATTGTTAATTCCAAAGAAAAGATAACCAATGTAAGCAAATAGACCTTGCAAGATTGCCATCAGTGGTATGCCAATTGCGTTTGCTTGTATTATAAGACTGGTTTCTTCAATCAGAATCTCTTTATTTTCATCTTTGAAAGGAAGTATCTCAGTTATAGCTTTTTCAAACTCCTCGTTACTATAAAGCATATAATAAAGCACAAAAAGAATAACCACTACATTTATAATAAATGAGTATACACTATTGCCGAGGATTTGAAGTATATTAGTACCTGCACGTGGAATCGCCGATAAGTTCTCAGAAGTAAAAAGATTGAATCCAAGCTTATTTTCAATCGAATGGGCAAAATCGGTTACTTGGCTAAGAATAGCTTTAGGATCGATAGCTATCCCAGAGAAAGTATCAATTACCAAAAATGCTAAGCCCGTAAGGGGTATTAGAATAAAAATAAGAACTTCAAGTAGTATTAGTATAATACTCAAGGTTTTATTGATCTTAAGTTTTTTTGTGAGATATCTATGTTGTCCGATTACAATTACATATAGTGTGGCTGCACCCAGGAAACCACTCATGAATGGACGAGCATAGTTGAGAATAAATAAGGCCAATATAATAATTGCGCCAATAAGTATATATTTGTGTTTTTGACTACTTTGTGTCAACTTATTTGTCATATTAGTTGAGGAGTAATTATTTTATAAGTTAATACAAAAAGTCTTCAGGTTTTGCAAAACCTCCTTCGATAAGTGCAGCTTTGGCAATTTCGTAGTCAGATGATTTAACTTGCATTTCGATATCTCCTATTGAATAAGCCAGTCTGTTGAAAAAAAGATTTTTAAAATAAACATCGATTCCCCTCATCTCCATGAAAGACTGCACTATGGTTATATTTGCAGGTAAAGCAAATGTCTTAACAGTGATAATTTTTTCTTCCATACTTGTTTATATCAAAATGTAAATATAATTATTTATCATTGAGCTTGCTGCTTTTTTTTACTTTCTTCGTTAGTTTATTAATTTCACCACTGATGTTTTTTAGTTTATCCGACATTTCAACCTTTTCGTTTTTTAAGCGTGTAGTTACTCTGGGTTCTGCTTTGGAACCTGGGACATATTCGTGTCGATACATATTTATGAAAAGGAGAAAAAGTGAAAGTAATAAAGGTCCAAAAACAACTCCCCAGAATCCAAACATTGGAATTCCTATTAGTACTCCAAATACAGTTATAAGAGGATGTATGTTGGCCAGTTTTTTCTGTAGAAGAAATCGGGCTACGTTGTCAACAGTTCCTATAATTGCAGCTCCATATATTATTAATCCTATACCGTTTATTATTTCACCATTAATAATTAACCCTATACCAAGCGGCAGCCATACAATTGTAGTGCCAACAAGAGGTAAAATGCTTACAAAAGCGGTTAATATAGCATATAAAATAGGATTGTTTACGCCAAAAAGTAGATACCCAAAGTAACCAAATAGTCCTTGTATAAGTGCCATAAGCGGAATGCCAATTGCATTTGCTTTAATAATTAGAACTGTTTCTTCTGTAAGTATTTCTTTGTTTTTCTTTTCAAATGGCAATATTTCCCAAATTGCTTGTTCAAATGATTCGTTACTATAGAGTATAAAGTAAAGTACAAAGAGGATAACTACAACATTAATTACAAAAGAGTATACTCCTGTGCCGACAGTTTGCAAAATATTTGTTCCTGCCTTTGGCAGAAATGATAAGTTCTGTGGAGTGAAAAGATTAAATCCAATAAACTCTTCCAGTCTGTTGATAAAGTTGCTTATTGATTTCAATATTGCATTGGGATCAATTGTTATTCCTGAGAAAGTATCTATTACAAGCAGTGTTATTCCTGTTAGAGGAATTAGTATAAATATCAGAACTTCTAGGACGAGAATTAAAGCACTAAGTGATTTGTTGAATTTAAGTTTTTTTGTTAAATATCTGTGCTGCCCAATAACAATAACGTATAGAGTAGCAGCACCAAGAATACCGCTCATATACGGTCGTGTATATTTGAAAATGATTAATCCAAGAATAAGGACAAAGCCAATCAATATATACTTTTGATTTGATTTTTTTTTCTCTGATTCTAACATTTTATTTTCATCTTGCGTAAAATATTTGTAAAACTGGTACCTATATTAATTTTGAATCATATTAAATTTAAATTTATTTTAAATGTAAATCACTTTATTGTCTTCTGACTTTAAAAAGAGGCAAATCATTAATTCCACTGTTACAATCAGTAAAGTAATAATATAGATTCTACGATTATTTTTAATTTTACAAATATAATTCATTTAATAAACATATTAAATACATTTTATGTTTACATGAATGGTTAATATGGTACTTGTAATATTTATGTGACAGAATTATACTGAAATTTTGGCAGATTTATTATTGAATTCTTTTCAGTTTAATTTTGGCACAGAATTAGCAGTAAGGGTAGTATCGATTAGATAACTTATATTAATAATATTAATAACAAATTTTAGTAGTATGAACATTAAACCATTAGCAGACAGAGTACTGGTTAAACCGGCAGCTGCAGAAGAAAAAACAGTTAGCGGAATTATAATCCCTGATACAGCTAAAGAGAAACCATTAAAAGGTGAAGTAATTGCTGTAGGTAAAGGCACAAAAGATGAAGAAATGGTAGTTAAAAAAGGCGACAATGTGCTTTATGGTAAATACGCAGGCACAGAAATCGAAGTTGAAGGAGAACAGCATCTGATTATGCGTCAGTCTGACATCCTTGCAATTCTTTCATAATCACACAAAACAAGAAAAACGAGATTAATTAAAAGTTGAAATGCCATACACCTAAGTGTTTCATTTTATTTCAACTAATGAATAAAGTTTTAACAAAAACCAAAAAAACAATTAATTAAAAATAATATGGCTAAAGAGATTAAATTTAACATGGAAGCTCGTGATCTGCTCAAAAAAGGAGTAGACGAACTGGCAGATGCAGTTAAAATTACATTAGGACCAAAAGGTCGCAATGTGATCATTGATAAAAAATATGG
>CAZAFR010000053.1:0-12752 GCA_964484665.1 uncultured Proteiniphilum sp.
TTAATCCTTGTTTCTCTGGAAGATGGTCTCTGACTTTTTTGAAGTTGGTTATAATAGGTATGTTATACATTGTCTTAATCCTTGTTTCTCTGGAAGATGGTCTCTGACATTTGCTTAAATTAACATTGAAGCTAAAAAGACGCTAGTCTTAATCCTTGTTTCTCTGGAAGATGGTCTCTGACTGAACAGGTATTTTCCACAGGTCATTGGGATGAAAGAGTCTTAATCCTTGTTTCTCTGGAAGATGGTCTCTGACCCATTGCAATACATAGAGAATGGTGAGATGAAAACAGGTCTTAATCCTTGTTTCTCTGGAAGATGGTCTCTGACAGAAGTAAGGGATTTCCATTATATATTGAAATGCCCGTCTTAATCCTTGTTTCTCTGGAAGATGGTCTCTGACCTGTATGTTTCGTGAGCATTATCTTGCGTAAAAGTCTTAATCCTTGTTTCTCTGGAAGATGGTCTCTGACTGGATGAAAAAGAAACGCTGAACATTTCAAGTGTTAAGTCTTAATCCTTGTTTCTCTGGAAGATGGTCTCTGACAGGTAAATCCATAAATGCCTGTATTTGTGAAACATACAACTCTTCTTGCCACTCATTTTGCCAAACTTAACAAATATTATGGTGTTTTTTAGAGACCGCAAAAGTAATCTATTATTTCAATAAATCAAAGAACGTTATGAAAGTTATTAGAAAAACAAAGTGTTTTTCGTTTTAAGTATTAAATCAACATCTAGGGTTTGACCAATTACTTTCATCGATTTCAGATAGTCGGTTGATATGGGCACAATTAATATACTATCCTGGTTGTCATAGCACTGTTGTACCTCAGTAAGGTTGGTGCGAATTTCATCGTAATCTGCTGAGGGTAAATCAGCAAGAAATATTGACTTTTGGACACGGGTACATCCCTTTTTAATCAAATACTTTACAATTTGGTTCCTAACCTTGGTACTTTCAATATCATACATTACAAAAAACAACATATAATGGGATGGCCTTTTAGTTTGTTTTATTATATTAAATATCAACATCAACCTTTCTTCCAAAGTTTTTAATCCCTCCGGATCACTTACAGTCTTATTGGGGTGCTTTGAACCGGCAATTCCTGCCAATGAGAACTTCTTCATTTTTTCTACAAACGATATTGGTTCTTTCTTCTTCACCATAAGTTTAACTAGTTAAGATGCGTCTCCAAGAAAGTATCAATTAATCCAGAGAGAAGTTCATTCATTTCCTTTGATGTTCCTGTTCTAGGAGATTGAACTACAGAAAAGCCCCTTTTTCCATAGAAAAGATTAACTTCTGCCTCTTTTAAACCTATGACTGCTTTGATTTTTTTACCGTAACTAATATTAACAATATCCTTAACAATGACCCCAGTCTCGGTTATATACTTTTGAAGTTCATTAATTATTTCATTCAGTTGTTCAGGCACATATGCTTCAGGTTTTTGAGGCCTTGGGAGGTTAGATTGCAATATCGACTTTATCTTTAGAACAACATCGCCATCCACATCTTCCTTTATTGTTTGTGTGTTGGAGGTGTTCTTTTTGTTATTTTCGCATAACTCTTTCTGATCATTAAACAATTTGAAAGAGTTCTCAGTATCTATATATCCACTCAAATCAATCCTGTTTGCGTCAGGGTTGAAATAGACATACTTATCATAACTTATGAAGCATGCTCTGGATACATCACTCGTGCGTGTGTCTGCAACCTGTTCCAAGCCATATTGTCTTGAGAAATCACTTAAGAATGCCTTATAAAACAAAGTGAAGATACCAGCATCATAACATCGGTCAGATAATCGAAAAAGTAGTTTAAGTCCGTCTTCACCCGGCGAAACGAACGACATTAACAGTCTGGTATCTTTCTCAAGCGTCTTTTTGAGGAGATCAATTTCTAAACCTTTTTCCGTAATATGATCAATATCAACCACGAAATACTCACAATATGCAAAATTTTCTATTCGTCGTACATTGGGATTAAATATGCCACAAACAAAATAAGGCAGCTGTTTTTTCAGTTGTGCGTATTGCTTATGATCGATATTTCTTACAATACGTAACTGCCTTATTTTGTTGATAATTTCCGGCTTGGGGTTTTTTATAGAGTGGTACAGATGATCCACACTGATTTTTTGCAGTGAATCCCCTAAGGTTGTTATACTATTTCCTGCTTGTATCATGATTGTGAAATCTACATATATTTCTTGAAATATTGAGCAAGATTCTGAGTGTACAGCAAAATATGATTCTCCCGACTCCTACTTACACCTTTCATCATAATTACTTCATCGAGATAATCATTCAGAGATTGTATTATTATTCTCCTTCCCAATCCTTCAAGCCAGTATGAACCGTCTGATTTAACTGAATAAAACTCATCATTTATGAAATTTTGTGATATCAATGAATAAACCACATAGTCTACCCATACCCTGTAAAGCTCAATCAAATCATAGACCAAAACAGGTCTGTTATAGTCATCCCTATGAAAAACACCAATATATGGATCTATTCCCGACTTAATCAATGCACCTTCAATTTTCCCATACAGTATACCATATCCATAATTCAGCAATGCATTCACAATATCGGTAGCAGGATGTTGAGAGCGCGATTTAAATTGATACTCCTGAGCAATAAAAAGATTCAGCGTTTCAAAATAGACCTTAGAAGCCTGACCTTCCCACCCTCTTATTTTTGGTGCGATATCAGACAAAACCTCACCCGACAATCCCGTTAGCTTACTTTTATAGTCCTCAATCATGTTAACCGATTTGTCTATCCTGCGACGATCAGCATCGTTATCAGCATTCATCGTAAGTATAAGTGCCTGCTGATTTTCCATCTTCTGACAAATTATCTCTTTTATCCAGTCGATGGCATCTTTTGAAAAAGTAAAGTTAAGTTGACCCTTACGAATGGTTGAAACTGATCCATACTTGTTGCTCCAAACCCTTCCAACCGGTTCTCCACTTTTGTTCATGAACAAAATCTCGATCTCTTTTTCTATTGCCAGTAAAACTGCATCACTTGTTATCTGTGCCCCCCGGCTTATATGAATTGAGCTGATACCATCTGTTGGAAGTCTCTGTTTCCCATCTTTGTGCAGAATCATAAAGCATTCGTTATCCCTACTCAGAGATGTACCAAATGAATTGAGAATCAAATCCATTATATTCTAATTTGAAATAAAAAAATCATTAACTACATGCAATAGCTTCCTGGCACGTGTTACTGCTGTATATATCCATTGATAAGCGCTTGCCTGGGCATTTAGAGTCAGGTTACGCGGAATATCTACGCAAACCTCACTCCATTCACCACCCTGAGCCTTGTGGCAGGTGATAGCATAACCAAACACACACCTAAGTGCGTTCAAGTACTCATCTGTTAGAAGTCTTTCCTTGAAAATGGGATCTTTCTGCTTGATACCCTTAACCTTCATCCTCCTGTAGAAGTCGACAAACAACGCCTTTTGTTCTGACTGCTTCAGGTTTGTCGTATTTCCATACAGAATATTTTCAATTATCAGCTGAGTATAACGATGACCGGTAACCAATTCCTTAACCTCTACCTGTAAAAAAGTTAGTTCTGCACGTTGATAACGAACATTCTTGATCTGTTCTACTATCACCATATCACCGTTCATGAATCCACTCAAACTGTTGTTCTGTGTTACCAATAGTAAATCACCTGCCTGAAGAGTACTTTTATATCCTAGTGTAGATCTTATCAACTTGTTAAGATTGTTGCACTTGGTATTTGAATAGGATATGAATGTTCCTCGCTCATAACGATAATCTTTGATTAGTTCAAGATACTTGTTAATCATAGAAACCATGTCCGGATGCAAGTTTATATCCTTGTAATTCCCTAATGGCAGTTTCCCCCACTTCAATTCTGGTGGATTCACATAAAGGTTTCTGATTCTGTGAGAAGCATGAATAATTGTATTGTCTTCCTGCTGACGAACGATACTTGTGAGAGTTGTCTCTATAGCTTCAATCTGATGCACCTCCTTTAGATATTTCGAAGAGAGTGCGGGTGATACATCCTGTAATACAGGCGGCAACTGACACTCGTCTCCTACAAAAATAAATTTCCCATTGGCATCATATTTCAGCAGATCGGCAAGCAGGCGACCGCTACCAAAAATAGCCTGAACAGCTGAAGGATCCTTCACATCCGATATCATAGACGCTTCGTCAATTATGTAGAAATGTTGGTCTTTCGTTATATTAACCGGCACCATCGAAAAGGTCAGGTACAATTGGCCGGTTTTATCAACACCATATTGATCCTCTTGCCTAACAACTTCTTCCAGGTCTTGGTTGAAATCATTAAATTTGTAAATAACTGAATGGACAGTAGAAGCCTTCTTTCCGGTAGCATTGCTAACTATTTTTGCAGCCCTGCCGGTAGAAGCCATCAATACATATTGTTTGCCTACTCTAGAGAGTTCGTCAATAAAGAAGCGAATTAATGTGGTTTTTCCTGTTCCAGCGTATCCATTTAAGATGAAAACACTATGTTCTTTTTCTTCGATAAACAACTGAAATCTTTTAAAAACCTGCTCCTGATTAAGAGTCAGCGCAAAATTTGTCTGTCCCCCATTGCCTGCATATTCCGCATTCATGTTGTAATTTTGAAATAATACCTGAATCTAACGAAAGAGAATTGCGTTTCTTTCACACCATCATCATAATATTGGATAAGCCGTTTCGTAGTAGAGGCCATGCACTTTATTCCTTTCATTTTCAATTTTTCCAGCAAGGAAAAAACAAAGTTCATTTCACCCATAAGATGTACCACAATTTCTTCATCATTGCTCAATTTATATCTTAAAACCTGCTTTAAATAATCTTCTGCAAGAGATTCAATATACTCCTCATCGCCTAACGGATCAATAGATGGAAATGGTAAATCAATACACTTGCCATATATCTCAGCTGCTCTCCTTTGTTTTTCTTCCCAATAAGAAAAAGGATGGTTTGATATATTAATCAGCATACTTATCTGGATATGATTAAAGATGTTAATTTGTCCGTACTACACAATTGGTTTTTGTCGATAAGCGTGATATTTGATAGGTTGCACCTATTAATAAGGTCTTCAATCGACTTAGCCCTGTTGTTTTGATCTCCCTGACTCTCAGGTTCAGTAATATATTCATTTATACTGGTAAGCGTTAGTATTACAGGTTTGGCGAAAAGGCCGAATCTGTTTTTCAGGTAGTCTGCTTTGTATATTGTTTCACCCAAAATATTGGATGGTTTGAATTTAACTGTGCCATCTTCATTTAAGCCGTTAACCACTTGATTAATTATTGATGTTTTACATTCTATTGTAAAGAACTTGTTGTTATATACGAACATTACATCAAACTCGTTGTCAGGACTGTTATCGGTCAATTGAACACCTTCACCCAGTAGTTTTTCAACGTTGTTAGATTGTTGTTGAGACAACTCCTTGTATAGGGTGACTCCTACTAATATCTCATCATCACTCAGGTTCAACTCATCTTTAATCTTATTTCCTACATATTCTTCAAGCCAATCTCCTGTTAAATACTTCACTTCATACGAACTTAACCTGCCTGCTTCCATGGGTATGTAATTAATGTATTCAAGAAAGCCGGTGACAATAGTCTTGGTTTTTGCTAATGATTTGATGCCACTTGTACGTTTTGATCGTAAAAACAGTAATTCTTCAAAAAAATCACTGAACCCGTTTTCCATAAACTTATTGTAAAGTTGATTCGTGTATAGTTCATCAATTTTACTTTTTTTAGACTCCTTAAATGTAAAACCATAGGCATATAAGTATTCAGCAATAGTTATCTTAGATGAGAAATGATTTATTTGTTTAAACCTACCCGGAAAAATCTTAATAAATGCATTATCATAACCTGTAACATAATATACCTCTGCTCCCAGCTGTTTAAAATAATCATGTGATGCTATTGTTAAAACTTTTGTGCCTCCTGTCAGATTGAGAATAAGTCTGTCGAATTTAGAGAAATCAAAATCATCAAGTTTCTGAGCAATATCATCAAATGAGAACTCCTTCACTACTATGTGGTATAAATTAAAGTTATCTTTGTCTATAGAAGCAGCCTTTCCGATCCATCGACGGCATCCCATTCTTTCCATTTTCTCGGTAGAGACAAAAAGATAATCTGTCACCTCTTTTTTCAGTTCTTTTATTAGCTGAACGTTAGGTAGCGTTTGATCGCTAACTAGACTAATTAACAATGTCTTCATAATTTTTGTAGTAGATTTATATTTAATAGTTCCTTTTCATTTAATATCCCTTTAATTCCCAGAATCTTCATTCTTTTTTCTATTGATCTAAGGCGATCTTCGTTGAAAATATTAGGTTGCAAACCTTTTTTTATAAAAATATATGGGTTAACCCGCAAACCAAAATCTTTTGAGATTGCAGATAGTTTGTACATTATTTCATCTAAATATTCCGGAGGATTGTTTATAGGACGTTTATATATATCAATTTCCTTTGGTTTCCATAGTGAAACTTTGCACTCACCCACATAAAGCTGATTATTTTCGGTCCACATCACATCTATTTCATTATCGTTCTGTTTTTCATCATGATTTCTAAAAATCTTTACGCCCTGTGCTATTTGATTTTTCTCGGAATATAAATTCTTAGCTTTTCTTATACAGTCGAATACGAAATTTTCAAACATTTCACCTTTACTAACATTTTGAGTGTTTTTTAAATTGCTTACCGCTATACTCAATCCATATAAAGATAAATACTCAGGAACATTTATACGGTAATTCAGCGGTAAACTCTTACCGGAACTGACATTTTCTATTTTATTGGTTGCTATTGGTACATAGTAAAACTCCGCATCAAATTTAAAAAAGTGTTGAAATACTGCAATTGACATCATCTTGGTACCACCTGTCAGATTAACTAAATACTTGTCATCTCTATTGAAATTTTCGTTTTTCAATTTGCACTGTATGTCCGGCAAGTCATCTTCCGAAACCTCAATCACTTTCACAGATTCTTTCTCAATTTCTAATACGTTGCACAATCTCGAAGCAATATTGTTTTCTGACATTCTTGGCGTTGTGATGAAAATATGTTTATTGTATTTTCCTGTAGACTCCTTAGCGAGAAGGAAGTTTGGCAGTAAATGTTCTGATAGTATAGAAACTAAGTGTGTCAATTTATATTTCAGTTATATATGGAGTAATAATTTTTAATTTTAAGAACTATACAACATCAGAATTGCTTAGTTCTACTTTAATCCATCCTAAGGGTTCTTTTGTATTTGTTACAAAAAGGCGAGTTTTTGGGAATTCTTCTAATTTAATTTCCTGTTTTCTGCCGTATTTATCTTTTTTTGCAAATTCGTTATTAATAAAGGCCTCAAATTTATCTTTCAAAACCTTTTTGCCTTCTTGTGAAACATAGTCATAAATAGCAACACCTAAAGAATTCAGATAATAGCCTTTACCAAATCCAATACGGAAAAATGCAGTATTCTCATTTGCGTCAATTATTTCATCTTCTATAACAGCTAAATAATTATAATACTTTATTAAATTATCATTATTTTCTATTAACGAAAATTCTCTTTCAATTGCATCTTCAGCGTATCTGTTAGCTTGTTTTGCTAAATCTTTCCATTTGTAATTATTCAAGACTATCTCAAAATCTGAAATTTGATTTTTTGCAATACATTCTAAGCGAATAGGCATTTTACGGTAACAGTCAACCACAACTGTAGAACTCTTATCCAAACGCCGGCTGTCTGTAACTTGTTTAATCGTGTTTTCACGTATCACCTCATGAGTAAATACATCTTCTTTGTATTCAAATTCTTTTTCTAGCCAGTCAAACTTCTTGTTTTCAAGTATTTCTTCAATGACTTTATCTCCTTTTTTATTTGTTTTCAGCCAATTATACATCAATACTGTTTTAATAGCACCTTTAAGAGTACTTCCAGGGAAATAAGGTTCACCTAAAGGAGATTTTATTAATCCCTTTATTGGTAACTTTTTACTATGTTCTCCTACTAATATTGATTTAGATGATATAATATCATCAATGTAATCTGTTATATTATTCCCTGTCAAGAATTGAATTAAATCAAAATTACTTCTGGTTTTAGATTGATCTATACCATTGGCTACCCCATATACATAATCATCAAGGATTCTATCACCTTTTGCCATGATTTTATCAACCATCTTAGCTTTATCTATTAAACAGACTTTTTTATCGTCTATCACGTAGTCAACATAGGGCGAAAGATCTACTCCGGAACCAATTGTAACAGGTGTTATTGTGGTAATTTTCAATTTTACTTTTTCCATATTTATTAAAAATTAGTAGTTTGAAAATTGCAATGAAAGGGAATTAAGAAACTCAGCCCATACCTCATTACTTTTGGTTGGTCATATAACTCAACAATTCTTCCTTTAACTTCTTTATCTAAAACGGCTCCTTCAAGTAACATTTGAACCATCGGCAATGATTTACCTTTTTCAATAAATCGTCCTCCTCGTTTTATAATTTGGTATAATGCTCTTTCAGTTAACTCATCTTTATCAGGCAGAATCAACGAGAGAGAAACTTTTTCTTCAACTGTGCTATTACCCGCAAACTTGAAATCAAAATCTAACTCCTCATATCCAACAATACTACCACAGCCTGTTGTTCTCTCACCTCCTATTCCTAGATTAACTAGTGTATGCATTGCTTTCTGGTAATCTGCTTGAAGATTATCAGGCAATTTATTTTCAATAAAAAAATACCACTGTACGTTATTTGACAGATATAAATCAGTTTGAAAATAAAAAGTATCTTCACGTTTGGTAATATCTCTGGCACTTGTCTTAGCAGCCGTTTCAGTTGAGAAAAGGTTAAACGATTTTTCGATTTCACTTTTTAAAGCAACAACACTATTATTTTGTAAAAGAATACATTTTTCGGAGTCAAACCAATCGTTGGGTAACAGGCCACTCTCCCAAACACCCTTAGATATAAACATTACTTTTTTTAAATTCTTGGGCTCAGAGTACTTAAATAGGTTTAAACTTGCAGGTTTAGGCAGAAAGAAGACTGCTTCATTTAATTTTTTTTGCTCTTCATGTAATTTAGGAATATAACAATAGAATGCCGAAGAGATTTTAAATTTACCACTATTACAATAGTCTATAAAACCTTCCACCGATTCTGGACAAGATAAAGCCCATGCATTTACCATGGCAGACCAAAGCGTGTCTGAGTGAAGATAGTTCGAAGTCATTTTCTGCGTATTATGCGATTCTTCTGTGAATGCACCCAACGCTTTACCGAAATGAAATCTAGTATCTGGTTTAGTATTTAATATAATTACTTTCATTTGAAAACTATTTTCACTTTACCATAGCCGCGGCTTCCACTTCCTCCAAGATAACTTTCTTCCAACATACTAAAACCTTCTTTTAGTTTTTTAGTAAAATCACCATCTACTATACCATTGTATTCATATCTGTTTACTATCACTTCAAACAAGAATTTAGCACCAGCAGGAACACGTTCTATCTGACGAAGTCCCTTATTTTTTGTTGTCCCTGATTTACGATCAATAGTGTTTTCGTACTTAGCTTCGGTATATTTAGTATCCAATATTGCATTTTTATCTATAAATACCTCATTGAAATCCTCTTGATCTAAAAATGCGTCACGAAAAATCAATCGAGTAATCGTTTCTCTACCTTTTTCTGATGTTCCAAACATTTTCACAAGCATATCACTATCAGTTTTCACTTCAACACTACCTTCTTTTATTCCAAGCAAAGATCTGATTTTACCTTTTAATGAACTGCCTGGTATGTATGGAACACCCTGCGGAGTTTTAATCACAGGTGAATCCAGTCCACCTATATCCAATGAAGATTTTGAGCCTCCGATATGCAAACCGGTTTCAAGAATAATTACTCCCTTTACGATATTAGTTTCAACTAGTTTCATATAATTTAATTTTTATTGTTTTCCGTAAAATTTATGGTAAGCTACTACAGCTTCAAAAAATGTTTTAAACTCTTTTACCTGTTCATCGGATTTAACACTCTTAATCAAAACGTCTATAAAAGCCAGTAAACTTTTTTCACCATCACTTGTACTTCTTCCGGCAATGTATGCCAGATTTGGACGAATCATTTTAAGTTCATTTTGCGACTCTGACTTTATCGACTTGTCGTAAATATTTCTCAACTGACTTGTAGATAAATTTGAGCCCTCTTTTTTCACAAAATCTTCTATCTTATTCAAAATTTTATCTAAAGAAGTGGTTTTGCTCATATTGAGCAATTCATCAAAATCATCTTTGAAAAATTTATTCTTAACCTCTTCTCCAAGTTCACCAAATGATTTCTTTTCTTTTCTACTTGAATAGTAATTTGTGTTTGCCATATTGTTTTAATTAATAGATTTTCAATTTGCATCAATTTATTTCATCAATAATTCAGCCCAACGTGAAGCGACCAAATGAATATTAGGATTTTTGGAATTTATGTTCAAATAGCTAAAAAGTAAAGCCTGCTCGTAGTCATCAAATATCGGTTTTATGATATCACGGTTTTTTACTTGAATATTCCTGCGTAAGAAATACTTTAATCGCCAAACTCTTGGAAGTTCATTTTCACTTGGATAAACAAGTCTAAATATCTTCAGCAGACTTTTTGTTTCATCACGGTATGTTATCAAGTTATAAAAAGTTTCAGATAGAGCTTTAGTCTTCTCAAATTCTTCCCATGAGAGTGTTTTGCCGAAAATCGTGACACTGTTTTTCTTTTTTTCAACTCCATTTTCGATGTATTTATAATGCTTGCTCGTGTCTAATGATTCTTCTACCTCATCAGCCATTTGTAACATAGGATAATGAGGTGCGAAAACTTTTATTCCTGCTGAAAAGGTGATTTCTTTATCATCTTCAAATTTAATTTGTTTTCTCAACTCTTTTTGGAATTCTACAAACCTCTTTCTTAAGATTATTGCAAATTCGAGAATTCGGTTCCAGCTTCCTATTAAAAAACAATCGTCACCTCCCGAAAAAACAACATAAATATATTGCTGAAATTTCTCATCTTTAATTAGTTGCAACAAATCCTTATCAAAGAAATCTTTTATTCTCTGTGATAATTTATTATAATCACTTTCTGTTTTTCCAATAAACAGTGAACCAAGATTATCAATATCAAGCTTTAAGGCAGCTAGTTTTTTATCGCCATCCGACTGATTGGCAATCCATGCAAAATCTCCGTCCGGTACTTGTCCGTTTATACCCTTAATTTCTTTGATATGAATTGCAGGAACTTCTACCGGTTTTGCATCAAGAGTATCATATGTTAAAGGCCGCTGCAATTTTGCCTTTTGAACAGCATTGTTGACATCATTGAGTGAATCAATAAGGTTATTTCTTTTAGCTATAAATGCAATATATGGGAAGATATCACTTTTCAAATAGAAATTTTGTATTTCTATTATTTTATTTTGAAGTTCTTTATGATTTTTTTTTGTCGAGATTTCCAAATAAAAATTTCCACCTCCATTATAAAGTTTTTTTACAGGTTCATCTTTAAAAAAAACTTCAAACTCTTGTAAACATGAATCTGCGATTCCTTGTACGTACATTGAACGGGTTTTTAGTTCTCTTGCTGCACCAGTACTAGGTACATTAAATATAAACGACTGAATACCCGAAATGTCACACTTTAATAAAATATCGAGGCTATTATTCATATTATTATAGTTATTGTATTTGTTCTATGACTATTAGCTTTAACTGTAAATTATTTCTTTTCCATGATTGTTCCATAACCGATACTTACTCCTTTCCCCAACCCCGTGTAATCGGGAATTGAGACATTTGAGACGAACTCAGCATCAATCATTGTCATTTTCACGTTCTTATATTTAGTAACTACTGGATCACCAATCTTTGTAATTCTACACTCGACCTGTTTATCAAAAAAGATATCGAGTCCCTTTGCAAATGACAAAATATTAGCTTTCAAAATCTGTTCTAAAAAAAGTATTTTATCTGCTATTCCTTCAATCTGGTTATACTTTTCGTAATTATTTTGATTGAGTGCAAGCCATTTCCTTATGTAATAAGTAAATTTTGTATTCCAAATCTGCACTTTTTGTTGATAAAGAGTAATTTTATCTACCTCAAACTGGTCTCTCCTCCCATTAAGGTTAAACTCCATACTGTTTCCATTAAACAATTTGCCAATAACCTCAGTACCCTCTTCAAAACAGAGTATAGCAGCTCTGCGATTAATCCGTTTGTATTGAATTAATGGATAGGAGTACAAAACACCTGCACCTTCAGGCAAATGATTATGAAATAAGATATCCTTGTCGGATAAAGCATTTACTACTGCCCCTCTAAAATACTCAATCTCGTATTGTGATATAGAGTTTTCAAATCGAATTAGAAGTAATCTGGTATTGTTCATTAAGCCATTCTAAAATCTAAGATGCAAAAGCAAATTTATATAATATTATTGAATAACAAGCCATATTTAGCAAAAATATTGACGTACTATTTTTAAAACATAACATAAAGAAATCCTTGTTTCTGTGGAAGATGGTCTCTGAGATTACAATAAAAAACACTCGAAAAAAACTTTATAACTATGTCTTAATCCTTGTTTCTGTGGAAGATGGTCTCTGAGTTCGACAGGGAGTGGCTTATATCAAAACCG
>CAZAFR010000054.1:0-12514 GCA_964484665.1 uncultured Proteiniphilum sp.
CCTCTGTGATAGTCTTACCTCCAAAAGCGGGTGCAAAGATATGAAATGTTTTTTACCACACAAATATATTTGCAATTTATTTTATAAAAATATTCACTTTTTTTTATCAGCTAAACTCAAAAACAAGACAATCAGGCACATATAAACTTCATAAAAAAGAAACTTTTTTCATCTTTAATATCAAATAAATTAAGGACCATCAATATTGCTTTCGTTACGTAAATATTTTATAACCCTTTTAATAGAAATCGGTCATCTGTAATATATCAAAAAATCATATTTTATATGTAACTTGCGCCAAATTTATCAAGAACGTTTCCATAACAACAAACTTTATTATCTATGAAGGGAATTATAAGTATCTTAAAAAGATTTTTACCTCCATATAAGAAATATCTGTTTCTCGCATTTTTCTTTAATATTTTAACTGCAATACTTAATGTATTTTCACTTGCCACTATAATTCCTATACTTCAAGTATTGTTTAAGGTTAATGTCCAAACTTTCGAGTTCATGCCATGGGAAAGTACCGAATACTCAGTAATAGATATTACACTAAATAATTTAAACTGGTATATCACACAACTAATAGAAACCCATGGCAGCAGTTACACGCTTATGATGCTTGCAATCACCCTGATCGTCATGACTCTTTTAAAAACGGCTTCAGCCTATTTTGGATCCTATTTTATTATACCAATTAGAACAGGAGTAGTTAAAGATATACGAAATAATATTAATGATAAAATTCTTTATTTGCCATTAGCCTTTTTCTCTGAAGAAAGAAAAGGTGATATATTGTCAAGAATATCAGGAGATGTAAATGAAGTAGAAAATTCAGTGATGAGTTCCCTTGATATGCTGATTAAAAATCCGATACTCATTCTCATTTATCTAACCACAATGACTATTTTAAGCTGGCAGCTTACTATTTTTGTTCTGGTAGTACTACCCGTAATGGGTTTTATAATGGGACGAGTTGGCAGAAACCTCAAAAGAAGCTCTTTTGAAGCACAAAATAAGTGGGGTGAATTAATGTCGCAGGTAGAAGAAACCTTAAGCGGACTAAGAGTTATAAAAGCTTTTGTAGCCGAAGGCAAAATTTCTAAAAGATTTCATGAAGGGAGTGATGAGTTCAGGAGAATGTCAAACAGGATATCTAGAAGACAACAACTTGCTCATCCTATGAGTGAATTATTAGGTACAATAACTATCGCCTTAGTTCTATGGTTTGGAGGGTCCTTAATTCTGGGTAATAATAGTGTAATTGATGCGGCAACATTTATTTATTATCTCACAATATTCTATAGTATTATCAATCCAGCCAAGGAATTTTCTAAATCAGCTTATGCAGTTCAACGCGGATTAGCCTCAATGGAAAGAATTGATAAAATTCTCGAGGCAAAAAACCCTATTATTAATCCTGAAAAACCAATGGAATTAAAATTCAACACCGTTATTGAATATAAAAATGTCTGGTTTAAGTATATAAATGACTGGGTAATTAAAGGGGTTAACCTTACAATCGAAAAAGGTAAAACAATAGCTTTAGTTGGTCAGTCTGGATCCGGAAAATCAACCATTGCCGATCTATTACCCAGATTTTATGATATACAAAAAGGTGGTATATATATTGATGGAGTAAATATCAAGAATCTAAAAATCCATGAATTGAGATCTCTTATGGGTAATGTAAACCAGGATCCTATTTTATTCAACGACACATTTTACAATAATATTGCTTTTGGAATGAAAGAGGTATCTAAAAACAAAGTTATAGAGGCCGCAAAGATTGCAAATGCGCATGAGTTTATTATGGACACTGAAGATGGATACAATACAAATATTGGAGACAGAGGTGGAAAATTGTCCGGTGGTCAGAGACAGAGAATAAGTATAGCCAGAGCAATACTTAAAAACCCCGATATACTAATATTTGATGAAGCAACTTCAGCATTAGACACTGATTCGGAACGACTTGTACAAGAAGCACTAGATAAACTCATGAAAGATCGTACAACTATCATAATAGCACATCGACTTTCAACAATAAAAAATGCAGATATTATCTATGTAATGAAAGAGGGTGAAATTGTTGAACAGGGTAAACACTCTTCACTTTATGAATTGGGTGGATATTACAAAAAACTCTGTGATATGCAAGGCGACTTATAGAGACTCTTTCGACACCTTTTCCAATATTCTGTCTACTGCTTCAAACGGTGAGTTTATACTTTGAAATTCCGGAACAATTTCTTTCATTTTTCTAACTGTTCTCATTTCATCATATTCATATGAGATTCTGATTAATGAATCAATCATTTGACTCACTTCCTGATACTCATACTCACGAACATTTGCAATCATTATTTTCTCGTGATGAGTAGGTTTTGTAAACTCAGATTGATTCAAAAGCTCTTCATAAAGTTTTTCTCCATTTCGCAAGCCAGTGAATTCAATTTTTATATTTTTTGATCCTGTTAAGCGAATCATTCTTTTTGCTAAATCAAGAATCTTAACCGGTTTACCCATATCAAAAATAAATATCTCACCACCCTTACCCATGGCACCTGCTTCAAGCACTAACTGGCATGCTTCCGGGATAGTCATAAAATACCTTATAATTTCAGGATGAGTTACTGTAACAGGTCCCCCTTTTTTTATCTGTTCTTTAAAAAGAGGTATTACAGAACCATTAGAACCAAGTACGTTCCCAAATCGGGTAGTTATAAATTGTGTGGATTTATCACCGTTTTTTTCAATCCTCTTCGCGAGCGACTGAACATATATCTCACAAATTCTTTTTGAACACCCCATTACATTTGAAGGATTTACAGCTTTATCTGTGGAAACCATCACAAACTTATTAGCATTATACTTAACAGCCAAGTCAGCAACAATTTTCGTTCCAAGAACATTAGTCTGTATAGCTTCGGAAACATTTACCTCCATCATGGGTACATGTTTATAAGCCGCTGCATGAAAAATATACTGTGGTCTCGTTTTGGAAAAAATCTTATCCATTCTTGAATAATTACTCACATTCGCAATCACTATATCTGTACGCAGATCTCTCCATTTGTCTTTCAGTTCTAACTTAAGGTCATGTAATGGCGTTTCAGCTTGATCAATTAGTATTATACTGTTAGGGTTAAACGAAGCAACCTGCCTAACTATCTCACTCCCTATTGAGCCGGCAGCACCAGTTACCATAACACGTTTGCCCTCAATATTTGAAGCTATTTCCAGCATATTTATCTTAATAGGCTCTCGAGGCAACAGATCCTCAATTTGTATATCTTTTAATTGCTCCTTACTTTTCAACGATCCATCCCACTGGTCAATCGGAACCGTCGTTAAAAGAGAAATGTCGTGATCCACGAAATTTGCCAATAGCGCAGAATTCTTTATTTCTTCCATCTTCTGGGGCGAAACAATTATAGTTCTTGTATTCTTACTTTCTAAAATTCTGAACAAATTCTCATTATTGTCATAAATTGTTACCCCCATAAGCTCCTTACCAATCATATGATTTTCATCAGAAATAAAGCCAAGTACACGATAATTAAACTCACTATTACCTTTAAGAGATTTAGCTACACTTATCCCAGCCTCTTTAGTTCCATAAATAAAAACATTTACTGGTTTGATATCACTACCAGTAATGGTTTCATAAATCTCCTTCACCAATATACGCGAAAAGATCATCAAAAACGTATTCAAGAAAAATATTGATATAAAAGTGAGATTCTCCAGATGAAAATCATGATTGAACGTTCGCAGCACAATAATTGCCATAAATGTCAAACCATATCCAATAGCCAATGCGTAAACAATTCTCAGAAGATCAGTGAAAGATGAAAACCTTAATATGCCGCTAAAAGTACGTAAGGTTACAAAAGATATAGTATTAAAAAAAATCAAAAACAAACAAACAAAAGTGCCATCACTTCTTATATCGGCAGTAAGCCCATCAAATCCATACCTGACAAAATACATAAACAGACAGGAAAAAACAACCATCAGAGTATCAATAATCAGAATAGCTGTTCTGGAAAGGACTTTGCTTGATAAATAGTTTTGGATAAACTTACTCATAAAGATATTATTTATGAATCATAAACTCGATGTATGTACAAAGGTAAAAGAAAATTTATTATTTGAACTTCTCATCCAAAATATTAGATCTTTTCGTTTTACCTGTTTCAATGAGCTCGATCCCTTTTTGTAATAATGGATCTTCTTTGTAATAAGATGCCCAAAAAGCTTCCTCGCCAAAGAAATTCCTAATTATATATGCATTCAGGTTATTTTCGAATAACTCGCTTGACTCCTGAATATAATATGGTCTTCGTCTTACACCATGATTATCAGCATAACTAACCAAATTCAACAATAAAGGTTGATATTGCAGATACTTATAAAGATCCTGCCAGGTTTCAAAACTGCTCAGCTTCTCTCTGTTCATATCAGAATAAACCATTGCATACTGCTCATCCAAACGCCGATTTGCGATAGTATTATAGTAAGAATTATATCCTACAGTATCCCGTGGAATAAATATATCCGGCATAATACCATCACCCCCATAAACAGTTCTACCTCCTAAAGTTTTAAAAGGTGAAAGATTATTTAACGTGTCTATATTTACATAATCACCTTGAATATAACGATTTATTGCATCCATCTCATACTCATCATATCTACCCTTCTCATAAACCCTCTGAATTGATCTGCCGGAAGCCGTATAGTATCTTGCTACAGTAAGTCTTACTGCTGAGCCGTCAGGAAAACTTCTCTGACTTTGAACCAAACCTTTTCCAAATGAGCGTCTGCCAATAACTAAACCACGGTCATGATCCTGAATAGCGCCTGCAAAAATCTCACTTGCCGATGCACTCAGTTCATCAATCAGAACCACTACATCATCATCTTTACAAGTGCCAGACCCATTTGCATAATTATCTGTTCGGGGAAAATTACGACCTTCTGTATATACTATAAGATCGCCTTTTTGTAAAAACTCATTTAACATTGCTACTACTACCTCAAGTGACCCACCAGCATTACCTCTTAAATCTATTATAAAAGCTCTGGCACCCATGTTTTTTAACTTAGATATTGCTGATATGAATTCACTAAAAGTATTAAATCCAAAATTAAATCCTAATTTTATGCAACCAATTTCTTCGGTTAACATATATGCAGCATTCACACTGTTCACCGGAATTTCGCCGCGTGTTACAATTATATCGTGTATATAGTCGTTATCAGCTCTCTTTATTCCAAGTTTCACTTCGGTACCTCGCTCACCTCGTAACATTTTTAAAACATCATCATTGCGAATTATCTTTCCTGCTACAATCGAATCATCAACCGACACAATCCTGTCCCATGGCATTATTCCGGCAGCTTCAGAAGGGCCTCCGGGTACAATTCCTGTTACAACTATAGTATCCTTCAACAAATAAAAACTCACACCTATACCAGAGAAATGTCCCTCTAGAGATTCATTTACCTGTTTCATATTAGCTGCGGAAATATATTCAGAATGTGGATCAAGTTCGTGAATAATGTTCGGCAAAGCATCCTCAACGAGCTGATATGTGTTTACAGTATCCACATACGATTCATGTATATAATTTAATACAGCATCAATTTTGCCGGAACCACCAAGATTTCGGGGAGAGTTGAATACACTATATTTACTACCAATAAATATTCCGATAGCAACACCCAATGAAATCCACAATGGCAACCATGTACCCTTTCTATTTTTTGTACTCATTTATAACCTTTCTATTTACTGTTCTTGCAGATCCACAGTTACAAGTTCAATTCCTGCTCTACTCAACAGTTCAATACCGTCACTCAATCTGTATGAATCAGAATAAACCACACGCTTTATTCCTGCCTGAATAATCAATTTTGCACATTCTATACATGGAGAAGATGTCACATAAAGTGTAGCTCCCTCGCTACTGTTATTAGAGCGAGCTACTTTTGTGATTGCGTTGGCTTCCGCATGTAAAACATATGGTTTGGTCTTATTGTTTTCGTCTTCACAAATATTCTCGAAACCAGATGGTGTACCATTATAACCATCTGAAATGATCATTTTATCCTTAACTAAAAGAGCACCTACTTGTCTGCGCTTACAGTAGGAGTTTTCTGACCATATATAAGCCATGCGCATATATCTCTTATCGAGCAACTCTTGCTTACTATCTTTTTGTGTCATTTTAATTATTATACTGCTTTAAGACTCATATCAAGACTTTTGACAGAATGTGTTAAGGCACCCACAGAAATATAATCCACACCGGCTAAAGCATAGTCTCTAATAGTATCAAAAGTAATACCTCCTGACGATTCCAACTCAATTCGACCCTTTACAATCTCTACAGCGCTACGAGTGTCACTCACAGAAAAATTATCCAGCATTATCCTGTCAACTCCACCTACTCTAAGAACTTCATTAAGTTCTTTAAAGTTTCTTACTTCTATTTCTATTTTCAGATCTTTATTTTTATCTTTAAGATACTGCTTTGCTCTTAAAATAGCATTTTCTATACCTCCGGCAAAATCAACGTGATTATCCTTTAATAGTATCATATCAAAAAGACCAATTCTATGGTTTTCGCCACCGCCTATTTTTACGGCACGTTTTTCCAAAATTCGCATACCGGGTGTTGTCTTCCTTGTATCTAAAACTTTAGCTTTTGTTCCATCCAAAAGCTTCACATATTTGTTAGTAATGGTGGCTATACCACTCATTCTTTGCATAATATTTAAAACAAGTCTCTCTGTTTGCAAAATCGATTGTACCTTTCCCGAGACCACAAAAGCTACATCTCCCGGCTTTATATGTGAGCCATCCTCTATAAAAACTTCTACTTTTAATTCAGAATCAAATTTATTAAAAACTTCTTTGGCCACATCAACTCCTGCAAGGATACCTTCTTCTTTAATTAATAGCTTTGAGCTACCTACTTCCGTTGCAGGTATACTGCACAAAGTAGTATGATCCCCATCACTTATATCTTCGGCAAAAGCCAACTCTATCAAGTTGTTGATTAAATCTTGTACTTTCATTATCCAATGAGTTCAACTATTAACATTCTTTTCACATTAAACAATCCAATACTCCCTTTATTACAGTTTTACTAAAATAATTCCTGCAAAAATACAAAATTATCGGCTACATTTGTAATTAAACTATGGTTTTTAATCGGCTGGGGTCAAAATACATAAGTAAAAAGCATGTTGATTGTCCGTTTTATAATATTTATGAAATAAATAGTTTTTTCGTATGAAAATAACTCTGCTTTCTGTAGGCAAAACCGATATTAAATTATTCAGAGATATCGTAGATGAATATGTAAAAAGGGTGAATCATTATATTCCCTTCGAAAACATTTATTTACCGGACCTGAAAAACATAAATAACTTTTCTGAAGAAAGGCAAAAGATTTTAGTAGGCGATAAACTGATTAAAATATTAAAACCTACAGATTATATAGTTTTGCTGGACGACAAGGGAAAAAATTTCAGTTCAATAGAGTTTGCAAGTTATATCGAAAAAAAAATACATTCAGTCCCTAAACGATTAGTTTTTTTAATTGGAGGTCCCTATGGCTTTTCCCAAAACATATATGATATTGCAAATGATAAAATATCACTTTCTAAAATGACATTCACACATCAAATGGTTAGAATGATATTTACTGAACAGCTTTACAGGGCTATGACCATTTTGAATAATGAACAATATCATCATGAATAAAACAATTATAATCCTCACTCTTGTTTTAATATCCGTCAATGTATCCTCTCAAGATATAACCGGCAACTGGACCGGCAGTTTAAATTTGCAGGAAACTTCACTGCGTTTGGTATTTAATATAAAAAAAAACGACTCTACATATGTTTCTACTATGGATAGTCCGGATCAGCATGCGTTTGGACTTCCTACAACACGAACAACGTTTGAAGACAACAAACTTGAAATTGTAGCTTCTGGACTAGGCGTTTTTTATAAAGGGATTCACGAAAATGACTCAATTATAGGCACATTCAGTCAGGCGGGAATCCTGTTTCCACTTACATTATATAGATCAATAGAGCCGGTAATTAATCGACCTCAAACACCTAAAGAACCATTATCTTATATTTCTAAAGAGGTCACAATAAATAACAACAGTTCAAACATTTCGCTTTCAGCCACATTAACAGTACCAAACAGCACAGGTTTATTTCCGGCAATTGTGTTAATAGCAGGGAGTGGACCTAATGACAGAGACGAAACTTTTTTTGGTCACAAACCATTCTTCGTGATCTCAGACTATCTTACCCGCAATGGCTTTGCTGTGCTACGCTATGATAAAAGGGGTGTGGGAAAATCAACAGGCGAATATTCAAAAGCAACTATAAATGATTTTTTAAGCGATGCCAAGTGTGCTTTCGAATTTCTAAAAAATTGCGAAGAAATAGATAGTTCAAAAATAGGACTAATCGGACATAGCGAAGGTGGTATTATAGCTTCAATGGTTGCTTCAGAAAATAATGACGTGAAATATTTAATACTCATGGCTGCACCTGGAACTAAAGGAATTGAGATTGTTTTAGATCAAAATGAAAACTCGATGAGATATCAAGGATTTGAGCCTGAAACAATTGATAAAATACAAGTTACAAATAAAGAAATATTTCATAGCCTCCTTGAATGGACAGGTTCTGAAAATGACCGAACTGCCTTAAGCGACAAGCTCTCTTATCTTTGGCAACAACTTCCTATACTGATAAAACTGAAAGTCGAAAAAGAGCCGTATCTTCGCACACAATTCAACGCCATGATAACCCCAGGCTATCGTAGCTTTTTGGCGACTAACCCTGAAGATTATCTGAGCAACATATCATGTCCAGTATTGTCAATAAACGGAGAGAATGATGTACAGGTGCCTGCAATAAAGAATCTCGAAGCTATTAAAAGATTAATTCAAACAAGCGGTAATTATAAGATTGAGACGAAATTATATCCAGGACTCAATCATTTGTTCCAGAAAAGCATTACTGGGCAGCCTGATGAATATGTAACGATTGAACAATCTTTTTCGCCTCAAGTTTTATCTGATATAACTAATTGGCTCAAAAGAGTAACAAATTAAATAAGAATACAAAATGAGTAAAAAGAAAAAAGTACTAAAAGTTCTATGGATTATTATTGCTATCATAGCAATCACTTCTATTGCATTACTAATATTTTTACCTCAATGGAAAGGAATATTTTTTGCGGGGAGCGGTGGATTTTTAATACTAAATATTTTAATAGCAATGTTCTTTATAAATCAGAATTATAAAAACTGACTGCTTAATCCATATTGCCAAATTCAAAATTCAGCTGGTCATACATCTCATTTTCAATAGGATCTAGTGAACTTTCTAATGAAGCTGTTTTACTTAAAACAATTTCAGAATTATCTTGTGAAATACGCCCAAAGTATTTAAGTGAATTCAGTGCAGATTGACGAAGTAACATCGATTTGGTTTTAAGATCTTTAACCGCAATATTCACCAATAATTCAGAGTCAATCTTGCTTACAAGACTTGAACCAATAATACATAATCTTGCAAATAGCCAAAATCCGGTAGCTCTTATACTTTCATCTTTATTGTTTATACTTTCTATAACCAAATCATTTGCATAAGGCAATTTTTGTAAAAGATTTTTACAAATCTGCTCACGCAACTCCTGATCACCAATTTCTGATATCCAGTTTAAAGCTACTTCTTTACTGAACTGATCAATGGGATATAATAAAGTGGCCATTATTTTCATCTCTCTCACATCCTCTCCCCAAAGAGTTTCAGCGAGGGATCTTTCGGGTGAGTATTTCTGCGCGATCCTATTTATTTCAGGCGTATCAACACCAAAAATTATTTTGTACTTAATCCCCTTATTTCGCATACTTGAAGAGACAGCCCCACTCATTGAGAGTCTCAAATCTGTACGTATTTGTCGTAAGATATCTTTCATTTTAAGAATTTAAATATTTATTCAAATACAAATTTAATCTATTCAGCTATAATTAAAATTTATTTATCTGTTTTTCATTATATTTGTGTTTTAAACTACAAAAAAACTGTAATATGAGACTCCTATTAATCAGTAACTCAACTAATCCGGGCGAAGGTTATCTCGAATATCCAAAACAACACATTAAAGAATTCCTTGGGGAAAAAGCTGTTAATGCAATTTTTATTCCGTACGCAGCTGTAACTTTTTCTTTTAGAGAATATGAGGAAAAAGTGAATGCTCGTTTTGCTGAAATTGGCCATCAAGTAACAAGCATACATCGCTTCATAAACCCCATTGATGCAATTGAAAATGCCGATGCAATAGTAGTAGGAGGCGGCAACACCTGGCAACTTGTCAAAATGCTACAGGATAAAGGATTGATGAAAGCAATTCGTAAAAGAGTGAAAAAGGGCACACCCTATATTGGTTGGAGTGCAGGTTCAAACATTGCTTGTCCTACTTTAAAAACAACAAATGATATGCCTATCGTTGAACCATCAAGTTTCAAAACTCTAAAGCTAGTTCCATTTCAGATAAACCCACACTACCTGGATGATAACCCATCAAATCATGGCGGAGAAACACGCGAAGTCAGAATCAACGAATTTATCGAAGCAAACCAAAACACCTATGTAGTAGGACTTCGCGAAGGTACAATGCTTTTACTTGATCAAAATGATCTTGTTATGCTGGGTAACCGTAACGCACGGATATTTAAGTTTGGAGAAGATCCTAAAGAGTTGTCCAACGAAGATAACTTCAACTTCCTTATGCAATAAGACACAAAAAGTAATCTGTTTTATCTCTCATCTCCAAAGATTGTATCAGAGTGCATAATAAGATCAATATATTGAGCACGTCTGTAAATGAGCATTCCGTCGTTCTTATTTAACACACTATCTGACAACTTACCTCTGAAGTCTTCAATACTGTTATAACCTTTCTTTTCCATCCAGTGGGTGATAGTCTTGTTTATTTCGGTTATAACGCTAGTTCCATACTTGTAAACAGCACTCACAATCTGCACAGATGACGCCCCTGATAAAAGAAGCTTTAACACATCTGCACCGTTAAAAATACCGCGGCTACTACATACATCAGCTCCAATTCTTCCATAAAGCATACCTGCATAACGCAACGATTTTTTATAATCACCTCTTCTGCTGAAGTTAAATGATTTACGATGTTTTTCTTTTTCAATATCGATATCAGGCTGAAAGAAAGCATTAAAAAGCACCAAACCGTCAATACCTACTTCATCTAATTGTTGTGCAAAATTGAGTATATTGGTATAATCAGAACTTAATTTAACACTAACAGGAATAGAGAGGTTTTTTTCGTATACTTCGAACCAAAGAGATAATAAATAACTTAGTCCTTATTATAAGGAGGAATATCTATAGTAGTCTTTTTTGGCCCTAATGATCCGCCTAAATTATAATTTTGCATATCTTCCACATCATACTTACCCACGCCTTTTTTCATCAGTTTCTTCAAGTCACTGAGATGATCATTATAAACACCACGCGGATTTGTATTATTCTTAGTAGCTATTGAAGCTGCCATTCCTACCACTTCCCCCATTATACCTGTCGTCCTCATTACCCTTATTGTTCCTAAAGCAACATGTGTCACACTAATGTTTCTGCCGGCCATAAAAAGATTATCAATATTCCGAGAATAAAAACATCTGTAAGGTATTGGATAGGGATGTATAGGTTTATGAACTGCAATGGATAGAAATTCACTTTCCGGGAAATGTTCCGTATTTTTAGGATTCGGATAGTGTAAATCAATTGTCCATGTAGTAGGCGCAGATCCATCAGGATAAATAACAAAATCGGTTAAATCATTTTCTCTCAAAATATGGTCTCCAATTAATCTTCTAGATTCTCTTTTTCCAGCAATATAAGCGACCCAATCCAATCTTCGATTGTTATATTTATCTTTCTCAACGCTGAAGTTCTTCAGCCATGACCAATTGGAATAAACCACTAAAAGCCCATAGTCACGTATCATTTCAAACTCATCTATCTGATCATAATTCATTCCCGTTTCCCATGTCCATTCACCCATAGTCACTTTCTGCATATTTTCATCATTAAACTCAACACCATACTGGAATATCGGAAATAAAGAAGGTTCATTTTCCTCTGCCGAGTACCATTGAACGGAAGCGCCCATTGTCATGTTGTCCGATTCTTTTGGCGCAATCGGCTCACCAAAATCATCTATAGATTCACGACCCATCATAAAATCGGCTCCGGCAAGGACTCCAATCGTCCCGTCGCCAGTACAATCAGCAAACAACGGTGCAAAAAAAGAAAGCTCTTCCGAAGTTTCAATATGTCGTGCTTGTACTTCAGTTATAGAAGAACCTTCTAACTTGACACCAAATGCTCTGTAATTTGTGAAGAGTGAAATATTTTCTTCCGC
>CAZAFR010000055.1:0-12462 GCA_964484665.1 uncultured Proteiniphilum sp.
TTTTGGGAAGATTTAAAACATGCCGGATTTATAATTGAAGAAAGGAAATAATATTATGCAACCTATTATTTTATTTATTGCTATTATAATCTTTTTTATTATAGCACTTACTATAACAAATTATATACAACATAAAAAAGGAAATACTACTGAACGTGAATTACCACCTCCTACAATTGACTTGAGTGATAACGGTTGTTGCGGTGCTCACGAAGTATGTGAAAGGGATAGTCTTATTGCAACATTCGTTGAAGAACCTGAATATTTTGATGACGATGAGCTGGATAAGTACTCAAACCGTGATTCTTCAAAATTTAATGAAGATGAAGTGGAGGAATTCCGGGAAGTATTTTACACTATTTTGGATGAAGAGAAACCAAGATGGGTGAGAAGTCTGCAAATGAGATACATACCTGTTCCTGATCAGATGAAGGATGAAGTACTGATGTTTGTAAATGAGCTAAGAATGCAAAACACACAAGCCTGAGTTGTAATTAATAATGAATATACTTGAACTATTTGATTACGCTTTTTTCAGGAATGCTGTCATTGGAAGTCTTTTTGCAAGCATAGCCTGCGGAATTATAGGTACATATGTAGTTTCAAGACGATTGGTGTTTATTAGCGGGGGTATAACACATGCCTCTTTCGGCGGATTGGGAGTTGGATTTTATTTTTCTCTGCCACCCATCTTATCTGCAATGATTTTCTCAATTTTTTCTGCATTTGGTATTCAGTGGTTATCAAAAAAACAGGGAGTCAGAGAAGATTCAGCAATCGCTGTTTTCTGGTCACTTGGAATGGCTATTGGTATTGTTCTAACTTTTCTTGCACCTGGTTATGCTCCTAATCTATCAGAATATCTTTTTGGAAATATACTTACAATAACACGAACAGACATAATAGCGTTAATTGTTTTATCAATTATCCTTATACTTTTTTTTACATTGTTTTATCACGATATAATTTCTGTATCGTTTGATTCTGAATTTGCAAGAACACGAAGAATACCAACGCAATTCATAGAATATATTATGATGCTGTTTATTGCTGTCACAATCGTGCTGAGTATCCGTCTTGTTGGTATTGTGTTGCTTATGTCACTAATTACTGTTCCGCAAATGACAGCTAATCTGTTTACTGTTAATTATTCTAAAATAATATCTCTTTCAATTATATTTAGTTTTATTGGATGTGTTTTGGGACTGTTTCTATCATATTATCTGAATGTTCCTTCGGGTGCTTTTATTATTTTTGTGCTTATTCTGATGTACTTTATAGCAAAAGGCATAAAAAATATCATATTGCATACTACCCACAAGTCTATAGCTGATACTGTAAAACAATAAATTCCATCTTTTAGAGTTAATAATAAGAGTAACGGAATAGTATGCGTAATTGAAGAGAAAGATACGAAATATTTTTTGGTTGATGTTATGTGTTATTTTCGGTTTAAGTTGTTCAACCGGAAGAAACACCTCCTCTTCTCGTGCATATCATGAATTAAAAACTCGCTTCAATATATATCATAATGCTAAGGAGGCATATTATGATATACTTACTAATCAGCTAACAGTCTTCCCAAGTAACACATACGAATTACTATCGTTTTATAGTTTTAATGATGTGAAAGAAAAAACCGGTATAGGTGGACCTTTTGACATTGTAATTGAGAAAGTAGAAAAAGCAATAAATGAACACTCAATCTCTGCAAAACCTATAAGGGATCCTTCTAAAGCATATTCAAAAGAATATAGGAAGTGGTTGAAACAAGAAGAATTTAATCCTTTTATTAGTAATGCATGGCTTTTGTTAGGAAAGGCTCATGTTCAAAATGGCGACTATGATCAGGCTTTGTTAGTATTTTCTAAAATAGTTAAAATGTTTCCTGATGATATAGATATAACGTCGGAAGCACAACTCTGGATGCTGATAGCGTATACCGAAATGAATAGGTTCTACGATGCTCAAAATATAATATATATACTAAGAACGCGTAAAATGCCGAATGAACTGGAAATATTATTTAATGAATCATATTCTCACTATTTACTTAAGAGTATGCAGTTCAATGAAGCAATCCCTTACATCAGAAATTCAATTGACAACGAAAAAAACACAATAAGAAAAAAACGACTGCTGTTTATGCTGGGACAAGTATACACATTAACTGAGGATTATGAAAATGCATACAATACTTTTAATAGATTTAAAAAAATAAATACTCCAAAAGAACTGTACCTAAATGCATTTGAATACCAACAAGCTTTAAGTTCCGGGGAACAACAGTCCGACTCAATAGCTAATTTACTAAAACAAAATCTATTTAAGACAGAAATAAATACTCTTGCAAATACTAACGCAGATGAATCTATTAATTACTCAAATACTAAGAACTTATATAAAGACTCATTTCAGTTATATTGGGAAGCACATTTAAAAAGAAACATAATTAGTCCTGTTGGCATCGCCAATCCAAATGTTGAGGTTGAAAAAGAGTTTATAGCAGACAATCTATCACCACATATGCTTCTTCTTTTACCATCAGATCAATCTGTGAAAATAAATAAGTTGCTTTTCTCTACGGCAAACTTTAATTTCACTAATTATAAGCTTCTAACTTTCGATTTATCTCTTATACGATTAAATAAAAGAGATGCACTTAAACTTGAACAATTCAGCTCTCTAAGGGAGGCATCAAAATACCTGAGTATGCTACAATCAGACACAATTTACAGGGCATCTTTATCAGATAATGTAACGCCGATCATTATCTCAAAAAAGAATTTCGATATTTTACAAAACAAGACTCTTGATGATTACGAAATTTTTTATGAAGATAAGATTGACAGCTTACCAAAAGATTTATTACCCATAAAAGTTTCGTGTGGTGTCGATGATTTATTTCAAGTTAATAACAAAACTGATGATATTTTTTTCAAAGAATCACTACTTTTGAACCCTAACTCCAATTATGAACTTGATACTGTTCATTTAAAAACATCAGATATAAAGTTCGAAGATGTAAAGACTGCTAAGTCAGAGATAAATAATTTGAAGTCGTCTCTCGAACAAAAGGCTGAACAGATGAAACAACAGACAACAAAACCGACAAGCAGTACTAACAGAGCTAAAGAACTAAAAAAAAGAGAGCATCTCAGAAAAGAAAGGATAAAACAACATGAACAGGAAATTAAACAAAGAGAAAAAAAGAGAGAGATGGAGATTAAACAAAGAGAAAAAGAGCGTGAACTTAAATTAAGAGCACAGAAAAGAGATCATTAATAAAAGATGAGTTTTTATCAACAAAAACATAAAAATATGAAAGAGATTGTTTTCGCAACAAACAATAAACATAAACTCGACGAGGTCCGTAAAATAGCTAACGGTAAACTTCATATCTTAAGTCTTTCCGACATAAATTGTCATGAGGATATAGAAGAAACCGGCACAACCTTAGAAGCAAATGCACTTATTAAAGCAAGATATGTAAAAGATAATTACGGGTATGACTGCTTTGCAGATGATACAGGCTTGGAAGTTGAAGCTCTTGAGGGTTTGCCGGGCGTTTATTCATCTCGTTATGCAGGCGAAGCTTGCAGGCCTGCTGATAATATGAATAAACTACTGACTGTTTTAAAGGATGTTGATAATCGTAGCGCAAGATTTAGAACTGTAATTGCTTTGATTTTAAAAAATGATGATTATTATTTTGAAGGCATTATAAATGGAATGATCACTCTAGAAGAGAGAGGAAAAGCAGGGTTTGGATACGATCCTATATTCCAACCCAAAGGTTATAATCAAACTTTTGCTGAACTTGGTGATGACATAAAAAACAATATTAGTCATCGTGCTTTGGCAATTATAAAATTAATGAAGTTTTTAATGAAAGAGTAATTTGTAAAAAAAATGGTTATCTTTGACTATTATCATCTAAGAACACAAAAAAATAATTTATGTCAACAACTAACATTCGCACCGGTATTATTGGATTTGGTCTATCCGGCCGTGTATTCCATGCTCCTTTTATAGATGTAATAGAGGGTTTTGAACTTACAAAAATAAGTACTGCAAACCAAGAAAGACAAAAAACTGCTACAAATTGTTATCCAACAACAGAAATTGTTCCCGAGCCAAATAGCATCATTAGTGATCCTAATATTGACCTGGTAATAGTGGCTTCGCCAAATACCGACCATTTTCGTTGGTCAAAAGAAGCTCTGCTTGCAGGAAAGCATGTAGTCGTAGAAAAACCATTCACTGTTAATGTTGCCGAAGCGGACGAACTGATTGAAATTGCTAAAAAGCAAAATAAGATTCTTACTGTTTACCATAACCGCCGTTTCACTAGTGATACAAAGACTGTGAAGAAATTACTTGAAAGTGGACTTCTTGGAGACATTGTAGAGTATGAAACTCATTTCGACAGATTTCGTATCAATCCAAGACCGAGAGGTGCCTGGCGAGAAGAACCTCTACCAGGGTCCGGTATTTTTTATGACTTGGGCTCACATCTTATTGATCAAGCATTATGGTTCTTTGGTATGCCGGAGGCAGTAACAGCTACTATTGATAACCAAAGGGAATGGGCAAAAGCAGACGATCATTTTGATGTGCGACTTCACTATTCGGGATTTGTTGCAACACTCAAATCTGGAATGATTTGTCGTATTCCCGGTCCAACTTACCTACTCCACGGTACAAATGGATCTTTTGTTAAATATGGTCTTGATATACAAGAGGCTACTCTCGATAGTGGCGTTAAGCCTGTGGGAAAGGACTGGGGAAGAGAACCGAAAGATATTTGGGGCACAATAAATACTGAATATAAAGGCGTTAAGATTCAGGGTAAGCTAGAAAGCGAACAGGGTGATTACAAAGACTATTTTATAAACCTTAGGGACGCTATTAACGGAAAAAGCAAGATCGCCGTGAAACCTGAAGAGGCACGTAATGTTATAAAAATCATAGAACTGGCTTTCCAAAGCAATAAAGAGAAAAGAACAGTTGAAGTTCGATAATTATTGCCCCGGTTACTTGCCGGGCAATAATTTTTCTTTAATAATAACGGTAGTACTATATTTTGCTTCGTTTAGGATCGATAGAAATTATTAATTGCTTAGCAGCAGCATCAATTGATTTTTCACTTCCAAGGAGTGAAATGAATTTACTTCCTATAATACCACCAGACGCTTCACCACAAGCGGCAGCAAATGTTTCTTTGTTTGATATACCAAATCCAATCAGCATAGGATTAATGAGTTCCATCTTTTTTACCCTATGAAAATAAGCCATATTCTCTTCACTGAAACTATTCAAAACTCCGGTTACCGAAGCAGATGAAACCATATATATAAAGCCCGAAGTATTCTGGTCAATCAGCCTAATCCTATCTTTAGATGTTTCTGGAGTAATTAACATAATAACATACAAGCCATGTTCTTCAGCAACTGACTTATATGACTCCATATACTCAGCAAAAGGAAGATCTGGTATAATTAATCCATCAACTCCACATTTTACAGCCTCTTTGCAATATTTCTCAAATCCAAACTGAATGATCGGGTTGAGATAACTCATAAGCACTAAAGGTATAGAAACTGTTTGTCTGATATCAGACAACTGGTTAAAAAGCACCTTAAGACTCATTCCATTTTTCAGAGCTTGAGAACCGGACGATTGAATCACAGGTCCATCTGCCATAGGATCACTGAAAGGTACGCCAATTTCCAACATATCAACTCCGTTCTCTTCAAGTGTCTGAATCACTTCTACTGTGCTGTCGCGTTCAGGGTAACCAGCAGTAAAATAGACTGACAATATATTGTTCTGCTTTTCCTGAAATAATTTATCAATTCTGTTCATTTTTGATTTAGTTTTCTAATTTCTAACTTGTAATTATTATAAGGTCTTTTACAGTCGCTGTAATTATCTATTTTACCGCAATTGCTTTATGAAATTTTTTATCGTCTCAGTATCTTTTATTCCCGGGATAACTTCAAAACGACTATTAATATCAATTCCTGCGAATTTGGGGTGAGAGATTGATTTTATTGAATTAGCTTCATCATTAGGTACACCGCTTACTTGTGATATAAGATGAATCACATTAGAATAAAACTGAGGTTCTATAAAAAACTCAACCTCAACACTATGAGCATTACGACTTAAATCATTAAGCGCTAAGTCAACCAGCATTACATATTCCGCATTTTCTTTCGTATCATTAAACAAGAATTTCACACCTCCAATATCCTGATTATAATCTCCTGTACGTTTGGTGGTTCCCGCTATAAGAACAATACTGATTTTCTTTCCATCAATCTTACAATGTGTTTCTGGGGATGAACCAAATATCCTGTAACCTCCAAAGTCAAAATAAAAAAGATAGGGTGACGGGGTAATAGAACGAAGCGCTCTATAGACTTTAAAGTCATCCCCGGAAAAAGGTTGAACAAATCTTTGTGAAAGCACCATCTGATATAAATCACCTTTCTGGCAATACTCAACACCGGCTTTTACATACTGTTTATATCCTTTATCAGAAATTGTAAAAAATTCCGAAAGAGGTTTACTCTCTTCCACTTCATCGGGAAACTGCATAGTGCAAATACACCTATTTACTTCAACTCGTGCCATTGGTTTAAACGAAAGGTAAGAGATGCTATTTTCATTAACATGAAAATCGGAGCTTTCCAATAGATCCGACTGTAGAAACAAGTCTCTTAATTTATTCACCTAACTATTTATTTGCCTATTAAAATTGCCTATTATATTTAAAATAAGTTTCTATATCTTTATCCCCTCTCCCTGAAAGTGTCAGGACTACAATATCTTCAGGTAAAAAAGTCACTTTCTCTAGTGCCGCTAATGCATGAGCTGATTCCAAAGCAGGAATAATCCCTTCGTAACGTGTCAGCTCAAAAGCAGCTTTCAATGCCTCATTATCATTTATAGCAAATACCTGAGCACGTTTTAACTCAGCCAAATTTGCATGTATTGGTCCTATTCCCGGATAATCTAATCCTGCTGATATTGAATATGGTTCAGTTATTTGTCCATCTTCATTCTGCATCAGCAAAGTCCTGCAACCATGCAGAATACCAACAGTACCCAAGTGAATTGTAGCAGCAGATTGACCACTATCTTTACCTTTACCGCCAGCTTCTGCCAAAACAATCTTAACTCTATCATTGTCTATATACTCGTAAATGGTACCTGCTGCATTACTCCCACCACCAACACAAGCAACCAGATAGTCGGGATAATCCCTACCCTCTTTTTCCGTGAGCTGTACTTTTATTTCTTTACTGATAACCGACTGCAAGCGTGCAACTAAATCAGGATAAGGATGAGGTCCAATAGTTGAACCTATTATATAATGAGTGTCGGAGGGGTGACTGCACCAATCGCGAATAGCCTCATTAGTTGCATCTTTTAAAGTCATATTTCCTGAAGTAACCGGAACAACTGTTGCTCCCAACATCTCCATTTTTTTTACATTGACTTGCTGACGCTTAACATCTGTTTTTCCCATATAAATAGTGCACGGCTTATGCATCAGAGCACAAACAGTTGCAGTAGCCACACCATGCTGCCCCGCTCCTGTTTCAGCAATTATACGCGTTTTGCCCATCTCATTGGCAATTAAAATCTGTCCGATAGTATTATTGATTTTATGAGCACCTGTATGGTTCAGATCCTCACGTTTCAGATAAATTTTTGCCCCATAACGTTCTGACAATTGCCTTGAATGATATAATGGAGATGGACGACCAACATAATCATGCAAAAGCTGATTAAATTCCCTTTGAAACTTCTTACTCTCCATTATTGACAGATATGCATCCTCAAGTTCTGCAACACATTTATGTAAGATTTCAGGAATATACGCTCCTCCAAATTCACCGTAATACCCTCTTTGGTCTACTGAATATTGTTTCATACTGTTATATTTTATATTTTCATTTACTATCTGAATGATACTTTTCCTATAATAAGTATCCATTTTCTATATAAGCTACTCTTTAAATTCAGGTCTTGAACGCTGAATTGATTTATTAACAACTCTTTAAAACTCAAAAAGCCTGCCGCAGGATTGCGACAGGCTCTTTAAATTATATTATATACTTAATTCAAGACATAGCTGCTCTTCCTTACGACTTTTTGAGTTGTAAGAAACGCCACCAATATCCGTTGATAAGTAAATTCATTATTTCTATTTTATTACGTTGCAAATGTATACTATCAAAAAATAAAAAACAAAAAACTTTTTACACATTAACATTTTTTATACTCAATCAATATAAACTCCCCCGTATAAATCAACTATTGAACTTCTACATCTACTAATTAAAAAATCATAATAATCTTTACTGGAGCTACTCTCCTTTTGAAGCAAGTAATATTCATTGTGTTTTTTCTATTCTTTAACACCTATAGAAATATTATTATCTATTTATTTACTGCTCACCTAAAACGCTCCATACCTCAACGGGATAATCAGACTCAATAATATCAGGCCGATAAAGTGAATTCTCCATTTCTCTGATATATGCACCCATTCTTTGTTCTGTGGTATTTCGCTTGTCATGCGTGGGAGCAAAAGAAATCATACACCTCACACCATTGGCGTGCAATTTTTCTACAATATGCTTGTTTGATTCATTAATACTCTGACCAACATAAGCTATCATATTTTCCCAAGGCACACCAGAAATAGCAATATCCTCATATTCTGCATCATTTCTTGCAAAAACAGAGAGCATAATTCCGGGTATTCTGTCTTGATAATACCTTGCCTGAGCACCAGTGTGAACAGTAAGCATAACATGTTTCTCAGCTTTATGCTTCTTTATCATATCCACTATCATTTGATGTGGAACATCCTTTCTGTCGAGATTTATAACTGTTTTGCCTTTACTCCAGTCAATAACATCTTCGAGTTTAGGAATCATAGCAGCAGTAATATTTCCTTCATGATCTTTTAACCTGATTGACAATAACTCCTCATAAGTATAATCAGATAATTTACCTGAAGCGTTTGTTGTTCTGTCAATTGTCGCATCATGCATCAATACTATTACGCTATCTTTTGTAAGTCGTGGATCAACTTCGAAAAACATTGAAACACTACTCAAGGCTTGTTGAAACCCCTCAATACTATTCTCAGGGAATCCGGCTCCCAAAGTTCCTCTATGACCACTTATCAACAGGGTGCCATCAGCCTTATAAGCAAAATACTCCTGTGTATCGCTCAGTTTTTTAAACTTCAGATAATTTTTTTCACTCTCTTTGGGTCCACAACTTACAACCGAAAGCAGAAAAACTAAAACGGTTGTACACAGGAATAATACTTTGAATTTGTTTTCTTTATTAAAAGTCATAAATCTATTTTAAAATTACTTCAGCTTCATAACCAGTTCTTTTAACAGTTTTTACTATATCTTCCGCCATAAAGTCATCGGTTTCTACAGTCAAAATCTTATCAGAACTTTCTGTATCAACTTTCCATGATCCTTTACCTACTTTTTTATCCAAGAAAGGAGTCACTTTTGCCACGCAGTTTGAACAGTTTATGTTAGTTTTAAATTTCATTGTACTCATAATCATTAATTTTTTCAATTTAAATAAACCATGCATAATAAATGTCTTATAAACCAAGAGAAAACGTAAATTTACCCATAGTTTCTTGAGTCGCACCAATATTATTCAAATATAGCATTTACTAAACAATTATAATCAATCATAGTTGATAAAATTTATCAAATAATTTAAAACTAAAGATCGATTCAAAATTAATTTCACATCAATAAAAATAATTTTTAACTTTATAGCTGTAAAATCACCATACAAATTTTAAAACATAGCTTATATGCTTTGTGCAATACTTGGAAATATAAAAAACAGTAGTAATTCTTTAGATATTACTACAGAAAAAAAACAATTAAGAGAACAATTTGCGGTATTAAAAAAGGAGTTTTCTGAACTTTATATCCAAAGAGAAAACATGCTATCACACGAGCAACCACTGTTAACTGCTTTATATCTACAAAAAATTGGTTATAAAATGTACGACGCATACTGTCTCAATGTTGAATTATCAAAATTAAAATTCAAAATTGCACTGTTACAGGGATATGTGAACCGAGACGAAAAACCTGATATAAATAAGGTAAATAAAGAATTAGAATCTCAATTCAGAGAATATCGACTTAAAATTGAGGCAGAAGCACAAAGGTTAGCGGCTGCACGTAAGTTCTTGAATGGAACATTCTTATCTGCCAATGAAACTAAGAAAATAAAAGAAATATTCTATATCATTGTCAAACAACTACACCCTGATATCAATCCTGATTTGTCTGAAAATATGAAGGAGCTTTTTATAAAAGCTCAAACTGCATATGAATTAAGTGATCTTCATACATTACAGCAAATTTTGCTTCTTTTAAAAAATAAAGAATCCAGCCTTAATATCTCGTTACCTGATTTGCAAGAACAAGTGAATCATCAGGTGGAAAACAATAGTGCACTCAAAAAACAGATTGAACAAATATATAATGATTTTCCATTTACTTACAAGGAAAAGCTTGAAGACGAAGAATGGATAAATTCTGAATGCAAAACAATTAATGCAGAGATTGAAAGGTTGAATCAAGATATTGAGAAATTCAAAGGCTATGTAACACTTTTAGAAGAATGGAAACCGGAATTGCAAAGTTAACACCCGAATTACTGTCACTTATCGGCACTGGAGGAGTGAAGGCTATCACTCCATTCACACGAGAGATATTTTTAATAGACATTGTGGTTGCAGGGACTTCTTTTTGTAAGCAAATTGATGAGCTTGAACCAAAATTAACTCCTGGAACAGTATTAAAGATGATTAGACATCCTAAAAATGAGTATGACGAGCTTGCTATCGGCATTTATTTCAACGAAATAAGAATTGGTTGGGTACCACAAGAACTCAATGAAGTCATTTCACGACTGATGGATGCAGGAAAGGCATTTTTTTGTCGAACACAATTTGTTAAACGATTGAATAATTGGATAAAAATTGATGCAAAGATATATATGGTTGAGTAGTTGAATTATGAACATTACGATTAATTTTGACGTTACAGACAAAACTTGATTTTAGAAATTAATCAATAAAATGAGAAAAATAACTGGCAAAAGAAACCGAAAGCTTGATATAAGAGAAAGAAAGCAATTAATATCATTATTAATCAGTGCATTAGTAGTATTTTTGTCGATATTCATCTTCAGTCATTCACCCTCATTTTCTGAATGGTATATTCAGAAAATATATCCTTTAATAGCCTCAATATTATCCGTAGTCTCAGGCCTTGTCCCTTTTTCGATTTATGACCTTTTTATAATTGCAGCATCACTTTATTTACTGAAGCTAATACTCTTTGTAATTATCAGACAAACGAGCTTTAAACGATTTCTCTCATCAATTATTCGCTTTGTAATCGTTCTGACTGTATGGTTCTATTTAGGCTGGGGTATTTCTTATTTCAGGCAAGATTATTATAGTCGTACTAATAACCAAGAAATCAAATACACTGACGAAAATTTCAAGAATTTCGCAACTCGCTTTATAACAGATGCCAACAAATCGTATGTTAATTTTGATGTTATTGAAAAGGAAGGGATACGAAAGGATTTGGAAAACTCCTATAATACACTCCATGAATCATTATCAATTAATTACCCGAATGGGAAAAGAAGACCAAAAAATATGATTTTTGAATCAATATTCACCAAAATGGGAATATCAGGATATTTTGGGCCCTTCTTTAATGAAATACATGTCAATAATTATAGTCTCAATTTCACTTATCCTTTTACACTTGCTCACGAGATGTCACATCAACTTGGTATTGCAAGCGAGTCAGAGGCAAATCTGTATGCTTTTTTAGTATGCAATAATAGTGACGACGAAAGGATTAGATACAGCGCATATGTATCAACAATAGGTTATCTGCTCAACGACATACATACTCTGCTGCCGAATGAATACGAATTACTGTTCAAATCAGTCAGACCCGAGATTATTGCAGACTTGCAACGAAACCGCAAGCACTGGTTGTCCGTCAGGAACGAAAAACTCTCTGATGTACAAAATAGAACATATGACACTTACCTTAAAAGTAACAGAATAAATTCCGGAACAAAAAACTACTCCGAAGTAATAGGATTACTTATTTCAAGCTACAACTCCTTAAATAAATAAAATAAGATAGTTTGTAGAGTTTGAATAATAATATCGTAGTGATTCTTGTTTACATTTAGTGTAAACCTATTTCAGGGCTAGACAAATACGTCACCAAATAAAATTTATAAATACTCAATACCCCATTTATAACAGCTCAATTATTTTTAAAATATAAGATATACGGATATTAAATGTAAACCGACTAAAGTCCTATTCAGTTATATTAAATAATT
>CAZAFR010000056.1:0-11608 GCA_964484665.1 uncultured Proteiniphilum sp.
AGCAGTAAAATAAGTTACAAAAATGGATTTTTTCGATTTTAATTACTATTTTTATAATTGTTCTCAAAAAAATCATAAAAAATAAATCAAATGAAAAATTTAATTACAACATTATTACTGGTAGTTTTTTTAAATTTTAATGTTGATGCACAAAAGAGCTATTCGGTGGTTTCTCCTAATGGAAAACTAAAAGCAGAAATTACTGTCGGGGAATTAGTTGAATATTCACTATCTCATGCTGGTGATCAGTTGCTTAACAATTCAACTATTTCCATGACTTTAACTAATGGAGTTGAACTTGGTGCGAACTCAAGAGTATTGAAATCTAAAACGAGATTGGTTAAAAATGAGATAGAGGCTATAAATTATAAAAAAAATATAGTAACTGATAATTATAATGAGCTGGAAATTTTTTTTAGAGGTAATTTCAGTCTTATTTTCAGAGCTTATAACGATGGATTGGCTTATAGGTTTAGCACAAATATGAAGGAGTCTTTTTATGTTAAAAACGAACAAGTAGTATTTAATTTTCCGGATAATTTAAAAGCATTTATTCCATACGTTAACAATGGAAATGGTCAAAAAGATACTTTTGAAAAACAATTTTACAATTCATTTGAAAACACTTATCAGTATATAAATATTGGTGATTGGGATAGGGAACGTCTTGCATTTTTACCGTTGCTTGTTGAGGGACCAAATGGTAAGAAAATTTGTATTACTGAGGCTGATCTTCTTAATTATCCTGGGTTATATTTATCAAACCGGAACAAGTCTAACAGTCTTGTTGGTGTTTTTGCACCTTATCCTAAGGAAATTAAACAGGGTGGGCATAATAACTTACAGGGTGAAGTGAAATTAAGTGAGCCGTTTATTGCTAAATGTGAAGGTAAAACTGAATTTCCATGGAGGGCGATAATTGTATCAGAAAATGATTATGAGCTGACTAATAATGATATGGTTTATAGACTTGCGTCGCCTAATAAATTAGCTGATGTTTCGTGGATTAAGCCGGGTAAAGTTGCTTGGGATTGGTGGAATGCATGGAATTTGTTTAATGTTGATTTTGAAGCTGGAATAAATAATGAGACTTACAAATATTATATCGATTTTGCTTCTGCAAATGGTATTGAATATGTTATATTGGATGAAGGATGGTCGGTTCGTGGTGAGGCTGATCTTTTAAAAGTCATACCGGAGATAGATTTGCCAATGTTGATAGATTATGCTAAAAACAAAAATGTTGGTTTAATTCTTTGGGCTGGATACTGGGCACTTAATCGTGATATAGAAGGTGTTTGCAAGCATTATTCGAATATGGGAATAAAGGGCTTTAAGGTTGATTTTATGGATAGAGATGATCAGCCTATGGTTGATTTTCATGCTAAAACTGCAGAAATAGCGGCTAAATATGGATTGATGATTGATTATCATGGTACATATAAACCCACTGGATTACAAAGAACATTTCCTAACGTAATAAATTTTGAGGGAGTGCATGGTCTTGAACAAATGAAATGGGCATCCACGGATGTTGATCAGGTTACTTATGATGTTACAATACCATTTATTAGGATGGTTGCAGGTCCTTTAGATTATACGCAGGGTGCAATGAGAAATGCTACAAAAGATAATTATCGACCTGTAAACACTGAAGCAATGAGTCAAGGTACTCGATGTCGTCAACTTGCTCAATATGTTATATTTGAGTCTCCCATAAATATGTTATGCGACTCTCCTTCAAATTATTTGTTAGAAATGGAAAGTACTAAATTTATATCTGAAATACCTACAACTTGGGACGAAACGATTGCTTTAAATGGTGAGGTTTCAAAGTATCTTTCTATTGCACGTAGAAAGGGTGACACTTGGTATATTGGCGCTATGACCAATTGGGATAGTAGAACCATTGACTTGGACCTTTCGTTTTTGGGTGAGGGTAATTTTAAAGCTGAAGTTTTTAAAGATGGTGTAAATGCTAATAAAGTGGCCAAAGATTATGTTAAAGATATAATTAATATATCCTCACAAAAAACAATGACCGTGAATATGGCTCCAGGAGGTGGAACTGCTATAAAAATAGTTAAAATAATGTAGAGCTTTATTATTAATCGTCAATCTTAGCTCTTTTTGACTCCCAGATAAAATAAAGCACAAGTGCAGTGAATGCAATCAATGCAGTTATTTGAGCACCAACGCCATCCGGATCAGTCCATACGCCAAAGTTAAGTGCGTTTGAATTTCCTGTAATAAAAATTATTAAAGCACCTATTACTCCAAATAAAGCTGCTCCGGCAATAAAGCCTGAAGAAATAAGAATAGCTCGCTGGTGACGTGCATTGGCAAGCTTGACATCTTTACTCTTGTTATTGATCCAGTGGTTAAGCAATCCACCTACAATAAGTGGTGTGTTGAGCTGTATTGGTATAAACATGCCTAAAGCAAATGCAAGAGGTGGCACTCCAAGCCAGCTTGTTAGGATTGCAATTATTGCTCCTATGCCAAGCATCATCCAGCTGACGCCGCTGCCTGCCATTAAAGGCTCAATAATAGCTGCCATTGCATTAGCTTGAGGCGCAACCATTGGGTTGGGGGTTTCTGGTGAAAGAACAAAGCCGTATGCTTCATTAAGTATATATATAACAGCGCCTACTGTTGCTGCTGAAACTAGTGTTCCGAGGAATTTGTATGATTGTTGTTTTTTTGGAGTTGTACCAATCCAGTAACCAATTTTGAGGTCGGTGATAAAACCTCCTGCCATAGATAGAGCTGTACATACAATACCACCGATTATAAGTGCGCTTACCATACCTTTGGGACCACCTACACCAACACCAACAAGGATAACTGAAATGAGGATAAGTGCCATTAGTGTCATTCCTGATACCGGGTTGGACCCAACAATCGCAATAGCGTTAGCTGCTACTGTTGTAAAAAGAAATGATATTATGGTTATTGCAATAAGTGCTACTATTGATTGTGTGGGAGTGATATTGACACCTACCAGAAGGAAAATAAAGACTGCTAAAAGTGTGAAGAGTAGGAGAAGGGTAACGATATTCATTTTAATGTCGCGATCGGTTCTTTTTGTAGCTGATTGGTGAACATCTGTTGCAACTTTTTTTCCGGTTGCCATTGAAAAGGCTGTCTTTATTGAGTCTGAAGATTTGATAATTCCGATGATGCCTGCCATTGCGATTGCGCCGATACCTATATTTCTGACGTAATTGTTAAATAACATTTCTGCAGACATGGCTTCAAAAGGATTGACTCCACCACCGGCTAGTGCTCCAAGTGCTCCAATTTCGTTTACCAAAGGTACAAGTACCAGCCACGAAAGTAGTGAACCACATACAATTATGAGCGCGTATTTGAGCCCTACAAGATAGCCGAAACTAAATATGAGCGAGCTAACATTGAATTTGAAAACCATTTTGAACTTGTCGGCTAAAACAGCCCCTGCCGGTATAATTTTTGTTGTGACTACTTCGCTCCAGAGTCTGAATTGAGCAAAACAGAAATCAAAAAGACCTCCTATAAGTCCGCTTATTACTAATAGTTTGGCTTTGCCTCCTCCTTTTTCTCCTGTCATTAGGATTTCAGTTGTAGCGGTTGCCTCCGGAAAGGGCAGTTTGCCATGCATATCTTTTACAAAGTATTTGCGGAAAGGGATTAGAAACAAGATTCCGAGAAATCCGCCTAAAAGGGAGGCAAAAAATATTTGCCAGAAATCAACCTTTATCTCAGGGTATTTTGCTTGAAGTATATAGAGTCCGGGAATAGTGAAAATGGCTCCTGCAACAACAACACCTGAGGATGAGCCTATTGATTGGATAATTACGTTTTGGGCGAGAGCATTTTTCTTTTTTAATGCTGCTGATACGCCAACAGCGATAATGGCAATGGGTATGGCTGCCTCAAAAACTTGACCGATTTTTAGTCCTGAGTATGCTGTTGCAGCTGAGAAGATAACTGCCATGAGAACGCCCATTATGAGGGAATATCCTGTTACTTCTGTTGCAGGTTTATCTGCAGGTAGAACCGGTTTATATTCTTCACCCGGTTTAAGCTCTTTGTACGCATTTGCCGGAAGTTCAGTGACTTTCTTTTCATGAATTTCCTGATTTGCTTGCTCTTTTGATTCCATTTGCTTTTTGAGTTGTGTAATATCCGTCTTAATAAAATCTACTTATTATTGTTCTGATTTTGGTGGTCAGTTTTCAGTTTAAATGTCTGATGTTTTTTTTGCAACCACAGCTTTATATCTGAATTAAAAAGCCGAAAATACAAAAAAAAACGTAAAGGATCGTTCTGTTAGCTCATATTTATGCCAAAATAGTTACATTTGTATAATACTAAAAGGGGAAGAATATAATGAATAAAAGACTTTTTCTTACCGTTGCTGCGGTAATATGTTTTTTAACACTACAGGCACAGAATTATAGTCTGTATGATATTTTGGGAGGTAAGTTTTCGCCTAAAGGAGTGCCGGCAACAGTCTCTTCTAAGGATGGAGTGCATTATTATCAGTCGGATCCTGCCGGCACAGCGGTGATCAAATTTGCTTATTCTACCGGAGAAGCGGTTGATACTTTATTTAGTACACGTACAGCAAGGAATTGTAATTTTGATACATTTCAGGGATTTCTGGTGAGTGGTGATGAAAACAGGGTTTTGGTTTATCGAGATCGTGAGCAGATTTATCGTCGTTCTTTTAAGGCAAACTACTACTATCATGATGTGCGCAGGAATCTTGTTAGGAGGCTTAGTGAACAAACTTCAAAACAGATGATTCCAACTTTTTCTCCGGACGGAAAGATGTTGGCATATGTGATTGATAATGATATTTGGTTGGCTAAATTTGATTTTGATACTGAGTCGCAGATAACCCATGATGGTGAGATAAATAAAATAATAAATGGTGCTACTGATTGGGTTTATGAGGAAGAGTTTGGTACGACGGGACTGATGGAATTTTCGCCGGATAATAGACAATTGGCGTTTTTGCGTTTTGATGAATCGTTGGTTGAGGAGTTTAATTTTCAGACATATGAAGAAAATTTATATCCTGATTATTATAAGTTTAAATATCCAAAAGCAGGTAAGACGAATTCTTCTGTTGAATGTAGAGTTTTTGATATAGAATCTCGTGTTACAAGGGTTATGGATGTGCCACTTGATGCTGACGGTTATATTCCACGGATAAAATTCACTAATGAGCCTGAGCAGTTGGCTGTGATGACTTTAAACAGAGACCAGAATAGGTTTGATATGTATTTTGTGAATCCTCGATCAACTGTTGCCAAGCTTGCTCTTAGGGAAGAAAGCAAGTATTATATTGATTCGGAGTGGCTTAATTCGATTCATTTCATGGGTGATAAGTTTACGTATGTATCAGAGAGAGATGGTTTTAGTCATATTTATATTTATGGTGTTTCGGGAACTTTACAAAAGCAACTTACGAGTGGTAATTATGACGTTACTGCTTTGCTTGCTGTAGATCCGCAAACTGCTACTGTCTTTTATCAAGCGGCGGATGATTCTCCTTTAAGACGTAATGTTTATAAGATAAATATAAATAAGGGTGAACCTCAGAAGCTTTCGCAGCAACAGGGATATAATAGTGCCTTATTTAGTGATAATGGTAAATATTATATAAATAGTTGGTCTAATTATGTTACACCAACAGTTGTCACACTTCACGATGCTGCAGGAAAACAACTAAGGGTTCTGGAGGATAACCGTAAGGTGCATGATGAGTATGTTTCCGCAAGATTCCCTGAACGCGAGCCGATTATAGTTACTGCAAATGATGGGATTACGAAACTTAATGGCTGGATATTGAAGCCGGCGAACTTTAATCCTGCAAAAAAATACCCTGTTGTGATGATACAATATAGTGGTCCAAATTCTCAGATGGTGATTGATAGATATGAGGCAGGTTGGTATTATGCCCTTTTGAATGAGGATATTTTGGTTGCAAGTATTGATGGACGGGGAACAGCTGCTCGCGGTGTTGAATTTAGAAAAGGTACTTACTTGAATCTGGGAATTCAGGAGTCGGACGATCAGATAGCAGCAGCTCGTTATCTTGGCTCACTGTCTTATATTGATGCTAATAGAATTGGTATTTGGGGGTGGAGTTACGGTGGCTATAATGTACTTATGAGTATGAGTAGGGGTGATGGCATCTTTAAAGCTGGGGTGGCAATTGCACCGGTAACTGATTGGCGTTTTTATGATTCTGTGTATACTGAGAGGTTTATGAGGACACCACAACAAAATAACAGTGGTTATGTAAATGCTTCTGCGATTACACTAGCTGGCAATTTGCAGGGAAATCTTCTTCTTGTCCATGGTACTGCAGACGATAACGTGCATTTCCAGAATTCAATTGAGTATACGCGTGCTTTGATTAATGCGAATAAACATTTTGATATGTTTTTCTTTCCTGATAAGAACCATTTTATCTCGGGTGAGAACACTACTCGTTATTTATACGACAAGGTAATTAATCATTTTAAAACAAAATTATAAGTTATGGCTATGAGCTGATCTAGTGTACTTAAAATTATTTTGAAAAATCTGTTGTGGAAATATAATGTAAGTTTTTACCATGACAGATTTTTTTAATTTATATGAATTAAAAATAGTATGATTAATTATTTAAACAAAAAGGAGTGAATGTTGTTATTATTTCACGCTTAAATAATAGTTAAGAGAGTATTATTGTGCGATTAAATGACTTATGTTTAAAATTTCAAAAATAGAAAGGATAATTCGAAATCCGTCGTTTGGACTAATACCGTTATTAGTTTTTTCATTTTTGGTTTGCTATATAAATTCACGTATAGCGCTAGGGATAGCTCTACTTTTATCGCTTATGGGATTAATTTTCCTTAAGAAACGTAATCGACTGATTTTTGATGTTTCTACTCTGACATTTTTGATGGCATTTTTATTGTCATTTACAAATCTGTCGTATCTTCCGTTTTCAAACAAGTTTTTTATTGTAGAAATAATATTTGTTGGCATTCTTGTTTTTATTAGATTATCTAAAGGGCGATTATTGACTATTGCAGCCAGAGATAAGCAATCTAGAAATTTTCTTAAAGAGTCCTTTAGAGTAGCTTTTCAGTCGCAGTACGTACTAACTTTTCATCTTCTGCTTGTTTTGCTTTTTTTTGTGACCGGAAATAGTACAACATCATTTGCTGCAACTACTTTTCTTATAAGTTTGGCTCAGATAATGATTATTGGACTTATACTTATTGAAACTATTCGATTGCATCTGTTACGCAAAAAATTATATAGTGAGGAGTGGTTACCGGTAGTGACAGAAACCGGTCAGGTAATGGGAAAGGTGGCAAAATCAGTAACGAAGGATTTAAAGAACAAATTGATGCATCCTGTGGTGAGGGTTGCTCTTATGAATAATGGTTCAATTTATTTAGCTGAACGTGATCCGTCTAGAGTATTGAATCCGGGCAAACTTGATTATCCATTTGAAAAATATATGCAATTTAATGATGATATTGATGCTACAGTAAAAAGTATTATTAGTAAGGAGTGTGGAAATGAAAATCTACCTTTGCGTTTCATGTTGAAATATGTTTTTGAAAATGACGTAACAAAACGTTTGATATTTTTATATATTTCTGAAGTTGATGATGAGGAACAGTTTAAAAATCTTAATCTGTACGGAGGAAAATTATGGACTGCAGCTCAGATTGAAGATAATATTGGTACAGATATTTTTTCTGAATGTTTTGAACTGGAATTTGAGTACCTTAAAAACACCCTTCTTTTAGCACAACAATTCAAAAAAACATTGTAAATCGCTTGCACATATTGCTGATTCTTTGTAATTTTGTGCCGTTTTTCACATGAAGTGTATGATTATTCAATGATAATCAACGCTTTATAAAGGCCTATAGGGTGTGAATTGAATGAAAAGTGTAAAAAGTAATATTAAAAAAATAATAATACAGGTAAAAGGAAGTAGAAAATGCCAACAATACAACAATTAGTAAGAACGGGGAGAACAACCCTTAAAGAAAAGAGCAAATCTCGCGCACTGGATTCATGTCCGCAAAGACGTGGCGTTTGCGTAAGAGTGTATACGACAACACCTAAGAAGCCGAACTCAGCAATGAGAAAGGTTGCTCGTGTTCGTTTGACAAATTCTAAAGAGGTTAACGCTTATATCCCTGGCGAAGGACATAACCTACAGGAGCACTCAATAGTGTTGGTGCGCGGTGGTCGTGTTAAAGACCTTCCGGGTGTACGTTATCATGTTGTACGAGGAGCTTTGGATACAGCTGGTGTAAGCGGACGTACTCAAAGAAGATCTAAATATGGAGCTAAGCGCCCTAAAGCCGGTGCTAAAACTGCTGCGAAGAAATAATAATAAAAAAAATAATTACTGTTGATATTTTTGGATTAGGCTACTTTATGGGGGTTGAGTAAATAAATTCAGAGGAATTTATTGAAGACTAATAAAAGGCAACCAAACAACAAAATTTTTATAACAATGAGAAAAACTAAACCTAAAAAGAGACAGATCCTCCCGGATCCTGTTTATGGTGATATAAGGGTAACAAAGTTTGTTAACCACCTTATGTATGACGGAAAGAAAAGTCTATCGTACGACATTTTTTATTCTGCATTGGATACAGTTAAGGCAAAAATGGCCAACGAAGAGAAATCTGCTCTCGAGATATGGAAAGCCGCTCTTGATAATATAACACCACAAGTGGAAGTGAAATCACGCCGTGTTGGCGGAGCTACATTTCAGGTCCCCACAGAAATTCGACCGGATAGAAAAGAATCCGTGTCAATGAAAAATCTTATTTTGTATGCTCGTAAAAGAGGTGGAAAAACTATGGCTGATAAGTTGGCTTCTGAAATCATGGACGCTTACAATAGTCAGGGTGGTGCTTTCAAGCGGAAAGAAGATATTCACAGAATGGCAGAGGCGAACCGAGCTTTTGCTCATTTTAGATTTTAAAATAGCAGGAAGGTAAAAAAGATGGCTAAGGGTTCTAAAGAAACATTAAAATTCACACGCAATATAGGTATTATGGCGCACATCGACGCCGGTAAGACTACTACGTCTGAGCGCATCCTATTTTATACAGGACTTACGCACAAGATTGGAGAAGTACACGATGGTGCTGCTACTATGGACTGGATGGCGCAGGAGCAGGAACGTGGTATCACGATTACCTCAGCTGCTACCACAGCAAATTGGAAATATAATAATGATATATTCAAAATAAACTTAATTGACACCCCCGGACACGTGGATTTCACGGTTGAGGTGGAACGTTCGCTTCGAGTACTGGATGGTGCAGTTGCAGCGTTTTGTGCTGTAGGGGGTGTTGAACCACAGTCCGAAACTGTTTGGCGTCAGGCTGATAAATATAAAGTGCCTAGAGTAGGCTATGTCAATAAAATGGACCGTTCAGGTGCTAATTTCTTTGATGTAGTGCGTCAAATTAAAGAAATGCTGGGCGCAAATGCAATACCGATTCAGATTCCTATTGGAGCTGAAGAGACGTTTAAGGGAGTGGTGGATTTGGTTACAATGAAAGCATATTATTGGCATGATGAAACTATGGGTGCCGATTATGATGTGATGGATATTCCTGCTGAACTCCAGGCTGAAGCTGATGAATGGCGCGAAAAGATGCTTGAAGCTATAGCTGAGTTTGATGATGTTCTGATGGAGAAATTCTTTGATGATCCTTCTTCTATTACTGAAGCGGAAATCAAGAGTGCTATCAGAAAGGGTACAATTGCAATGGAAATTAATCCGATAATTTGCGGTTCGTCATTCAAAAACAAGGGTGTTCAGACATTGCTTGATGCTGTTTGTGCTTATCTTCCAAGTCCACTGGATACAGATTCAATTACAGGTACAGATCCTAATGATCCCTCAGTTGAACTGGTGCGCCATGCTGATCCGAATGAGCCTCTGAGTGCTCTCGCATTTAAAATTGCGACTGACCCTTATGTGGGACGACTTTGTTTTTTCCGTGTCTATTCCGGGGAACTCGAAGCCGGATCTTATGTGTATAATCCGAGGTCTGGTAAGAAGGAACGTATATCGCGTCTCTTTCAGATGCATTCAAGTAAACAAAATCCTAAGGAATTTATTGGTACTGGAGATATAGGCGCAGGTGTTGGTTTTAAAGATATTCGTACAGGAGATACTCTTTGTGACGAAAAAAAACCAATATTTTTGGAAGCTATCGACTTCCCGGATCCTGTAATTGGAATAGCAGTGGAACCAAAAACTCAGAAGGATCTAGATAAATTGTCAAACGGTCTTGCGAAGTTGTCAGAAGAGGATCCTACATTTACTGTTAAAACAGATGAGGATACAGGGCAAACAGTAATTTCCGGAATGGGTGAACTACACCTTGAGATTATTATAGATCGTTTGAAACGTGAGTTTAAAGTTGAGGCTAACCAAGGACGTCCTCAGGTTACATATAAAGAAGCTATTACTAAAGCAGTTGAACTGCGTGAGACTTATAAAAAGCAGACCGGTGGACGTGGTAAGTTTGCCGATATGATTGTACGTGTTGAACCAGCTGATGCCGATTTTGAAGGTAATCTTCAGTTTATTGATCAGGTTAAGGGGGGTAATATACCTAAAGAATATATTCCTTCTATACAAAAAGGTTTCGAGCGTGCTATGAAAAATGGTGTACTAGCCGGATATGCAATGGATAAATTGAAAGTGACTGTAATTGATGGTTCGTATCACGCTGTGGATTCCGACCAGTTGTCATTTGAGATTTGTGCTATGCAGGCATATAAGAGTGCAGTTGAGAAAGCCGGGCCTGTATTGCTAGAACCAATAATGAAGGTTGAAGTGGTTACACCGGAGGAAAGTATGGGTGATGTTATTTCTGACCTGAACAAGAGACGTGGCCAGGTTGAGGGTATGGAGTCTAATCGTTCGGGAGCACGTGTTGTGAAAGCTAAAACTCCACTTGCTGAAATGTTTGGTTATGTTACAGCATTGAGAACAATTACTTCTGGACGTGCAACATCAACAATGTCATTTTCACATTTCGAACCAGTTTCAGCATCAATCGCAAAGGATGTATTAACTGAAGTGGGTGGCCGCGTAGATTTGATTAAATAATATAAATATATATGAGCCAAAAAATCAGAATCAAACTGAAATCTTACGATTATAGCCTCGTTGACAAATCAGCTGAGAAAATCGTAAAAACCGTAAAAGCTACGGGTGCAGTGGTAAGCGGACCGATTCCATTACCAACTCATAAGCGCATATTTACAGTAAACCGTTCGACTTTCGTGAATAAAAAATCACGTGAACAGTTCGAACTGGCCTCTTTTAAACGCCTTATCGATATTTACAGCTCAACAGCTAAAACCGTTGATGCACTTATGAAGCTTGAGTTGCCGAGTGGTGTTGAGGTTGAGATAAAAGTGTGAGTTCAAGAGATTAAAATTTATTAATTAACAACTAGAGAAATGCCAGGATTATTAGGAAAAAAAATCGGAATGACATCCGTTTTCAGTGCCGAGGGAAAAAATATTCCATGCACTGTTATCGAAGCTGGTC
>CAZAFR010000057.1:0-11596 GCA_964484665.1 uncultured Proteiniphilum sp.
TTAAAATTACATTAGGACCAAAAGGTCGCAATGTGATCATTGATAAAAAATATGGTGCTCCACAAATTACTAAAGACGGTGTTACTGTAGCTAAAGAGATTGAATTAGAAGATTCATTCATGAACATGGGTGCTCAATTGGTAAAAGAAGTTGCATCAAAAACTAATGACGATGCAGGTGACGGAACCACAACAGCAACTGTTTTAGCCCAGTCAATTATTAGTGTTGGTCTTAAAAATGTTACTGCAGGAGCAAATCCTATGGATTTAAAACGTGGTATTGACAAAGCAGTAGTAAAAATAGTGGAAAACCTGAAAGAACAGGCAGTAGAAGTTGGCGGCGACCTGAAAAAAATAGAAAATGTTGCCAAGATTTCTGCTAATGGAGACGATAGCATAGGCGAGTTAATTGCCGAAGCAATGCAGAAAGTTAGCAAAGAAGGTGTAATTACAGTAGAAGAGTCAAAAGGTACAGATACCTATGTTGATGTTGTAGAAGGTATGCAATTCGACCGTGGTTATATCTCTCCATACTTTGTTACAGACACTGAATCAATGAGAGTTGATTTCGAAAATCCTCTTGTACTTATTCATGATAAGAAAATTTCTGCTATTAAAGATCTTCTTCCTATTCTTGAAAAAGGAATTCAAACTGGCAAACCTTTATTGATTATTGCTGAAGATATTGATTCAGAAGCACTAACAACATTAGTTGTTAACCGCCTCCGTGGATCTCTGAAAATTGCCGCTGTTAAAGCACCCGGATTTGGAGATCGTCGCAAAGAAATGCTCGAAGATATTGCAATCCTTACAGGTGGTGTAGTAATTTCAGAAGAGAAAGGATTAACTCTCGAAAATGCAACAATTGAAATGTGCGGTAGTGCTGAGAAAGTAACCATCGACAAGGATACTACTACTATAGTAAACGGTCTTGGTGAAAAAGATGCAATCCAGAGTCGTATAGGCCAGATTCGTGCACAAATTGAAAAAACAACTTCTGACTATGATCGCGAGAAATTGCAGGAACGTTTGGCTAAACTTTCCGGTGGTGTTGCAGTTCTTTATGTTGGCGCCAACTCTGAAGTAGAGATGAAAGAGAAAAAAGATCGCGTTCAAGATGCATTGTCTGCCACACGTGCAGCAGTTGAAGAAGGTACAGTACCCGGTGGAGGTATTGCTTACATACGTGCAATAGATTCACTTGAAAATCTGAAAGGTGATAATGATGACGAAATGACCGGTATCGATATAGTAAAACGTGCTGTTGAAGAGCCGCTTCGTCAGATTGTATCTAACTCAGGAAGAGAAGGTGCTGTTGTAGTACAGAAAGTACGCGAAGGAAAAGCAGATTTTGGTTATAATGCAGCTACTGACAAATATGAAGATTTGTATGAAACTGGTGTAATCGACCCGACTAAGGTTGCTCGTGTAGCATTAGAAAATGCAGCTTCAATTGCAGGAATGTTCTTGACAACTGAATGTGTAATAACAGACAAAGTAGAAGAAAATCCTACACCGCAAATGCCGGCAGGTGGCGGAATGGGTGGCATGATGTAGTCTATAGATAGTATAGATAACTAAATAAAGCGTATAAGCGTATAACAAACGAATGAAAATTCGTAAGTTATACGCTTTTTTTATAAAAAAAGTTATAAATCTTGGAATCTTTTAATTGAGAAAGTATATCCACTTTTAGTTTTCTTGATTTATACCTAATGGTAGTACAATAGAGTGAGCAAATTACTGCGATTTATTCGTAACAGATTCTTAATTTTATTATTAAAATTTTTCTTATTTTTGTAATTAAATTAATTCAGAAAGAAACATATTCTATAATTAAAGAACTGACTTATGGCTAAAATGTTGAGATTTTTATCAGTAGCACTTTTTCTAACATTTGCTACATTGATGCAAGCTCAGGTAACAACTTCCAGTATGAGTGGACGAGTTACTGATGCGGAAGGTGCCGTAATTGGAGCGACGGTTGTAGCAAAACACCTTCCTTCGGGTACAACTTATGGTACCGTTACAAATATTGAAGGACGTTATAACCTTAACGGTATGCGTGTTGGAGGTCCTTATACAGTTGAAATAACTTATATTGGTTATGGAGATAATATTACAGAAGGCATAACTCTTAGTCTGGGCGAAAACTTTTCTCACAATGTGGTTTTGGAAGAAGCAACATTTGCTTTGGGTGAAGTTGTTGTTACAGCTGTTCGTACAAAATTTTCTTCTGAAAAAACCGGTGCCTCAACTAACATAAATAATGATCAGCTGTCAAGAATGCCCACTGTAAACAGAAGCATAAATGATATCACAAGAGTGTCTCCTTACGCTTCAGGTATGAGTATTGCTGCCGGTGATGGACGTTCGACCAATTTTACTATTGATGGGGCAAATTTCAATAACAATTTTGGTCTCTCTTCTGCATTACCAGGAGGAGGAAATCCGATATCTCTTGATGCTATAGAAGAAATGCAGGTGGTTGTTGCACCTTTTGATGTACGCCAGACAAATTTTATTGGAGGTGGTGTAAATGCCATTACCAAGTCAGGTACAAATGAATTCAAAGGCTCTGCCTACACATATCTTTACAATCAGGATATGCGAGGTAATAAAATTGGTGATGTTGATTTTGGTGATAGAGATGAGGAATCCAAGAATGTTTATGGGTTTACTCTCGGCGGACCAATTATTAAGAATAAATTGTTCTTCTTTGTAAATGCCGAATTTGAAAATCGACCCGGGCAAGTTGTAACATGGCGTCCATCTCAAAATGGAGTTGCAGACACAAAACAGCAACTTTCACGCGTAAGTATTGCAGATATGGATCGTGTGAAAAAACACCTTATTGATAATTATGGGTATGATCCCGGCTCTTATTCAGATTACCCCGGTGATGAGAGTAACCGTAAGATATTAGCCCGCATCGATTGGAATATTAATAATAACCACCGTTTGAGCTTAAGATACAACTATACCATGAATCAGGCATGGAACGCCACTAACTCTAATTCAACTGATGCTGGTTACAGAAATAATAATATGAGACGTATTTCACAATATGGAATGGCTTTCTCAAATAATATCTATTCAATGGATAATATAGTTAATACCATTTCAGGTGAATTGAATAGTAGATTCAGCGACAGATTATCAAATCAATTTTTAGTTACTTCATCTCAGATTAAAGATATGCGTGGCTCTAATTCTGATAAATTTCCTCACATAGATATTCTTGTTGGACGAAATGATAATGGAGTCCCAATTATTGAGCCATATATCTCACTTGGTTATGAGCTATTTACATGGAATAATGGTGTAAATAATAATACCATGACTATTACTGATAACCTCACTTATTATTTAGATAATCATAAAGTAACTGCCGGATTAAGTTATGAATATCAAATGGCAAACAACGCATATATGCGTAATGGAACAGGTTATTACAGATATGCAAGTATAGATGATTTCATTAATCAGGCAGCTCCAATAGACTTTGCACTGACCTATGGATATGACGGAGAACAAGATCCTGCTGCAGAAGTAGCTTTTCATCAGATTGGTGCATATATTCAAGATGAGTATAGTGTAACAGAGAATGCAAAAGTGACATTAGGGCTTCGTGCTGACTATCTACGTTATGTAGATAATCTGATACGTAACAATGCAATTTATAAAATTGATTTTGAAGGACGTAGAATTGATACAGGTGCTTGGCCCGATGCAAAAGTTCAAATTTCACCACGCATGGGGTTTACATGGGATTTACTAGGAGATCAAACTCTAAATCTTCGTGGTGGTCTTGGCGTATTTACAGGTCGTCTGCCATTAGTGTTTTTCACCAATATGCCAACAAACTCGGGAATGGTGCAGGGTAGTGTAGCTTTAGTTACTAAATATAACCAGCAACTAGATGCTATTACCTCACAGGATCCAAGATTAGAAAAATTGGCAGGTCCAATAATGACTGACGTTAATCAAATGATTAGTAAATTAGGTTTGCCAAATACAATCAGCCCCGATCAAGGAGTATTACCAAGAGATATCAATGGTGTTTATCCAGACTTCAAAATGCCACAGGTGTGGAAATATTCAATTGCAGCAGATTATCAGTTACCAACATCTTTTCCGATGACAGTTACAGTTGAAGGAATATTCACTAATACTATTAATGGTGTGTTGCTTAAAAATTACAATCTGCGACAGCCTGATGCATCATGGCAGCGCTTCAGTGGACCGGATAACAGATATATCTACCCTGCGCGTGATGCTATTTCTAATACAACTACCAACACTGCTGCTTATATTCTTTCAAATACTCATGAAGGCTGGGGAGCAATTAGCAATATAACAATCACCGCTGAACCTATTAAGAATTTGAATTTAATGGCTGCATACACACTCACAGAATCTCGTGAAATAACAGGTATGCCAGGCAGTAATGCTGCTTCAGCTTATGGTGGTTTAGTATCAATAAATGGTCCTCACCTACCAAACCTAGAGCGATCACAGTATGTTGTACGTCATAAGGTTATTGCATCAGCATCTTACACGCTACCTTACGCAAATGATCATCTTGCTACACATCTAAATATTTTTTATATAGGTTCGCCTGCAGGAAATTATAGCTTTATTTATTCTAATGATATGAATGGTGATGGATGGGGCAATGATTTGATTTATATACCAAAACAAAAAGGAGAAATAGAGTTTGTGACACAAGCAGATGAAGATGCTTTTTTCCGTTTTATGGATCAGGATAAGTATCTAAAGCATCACAAAGGCAAATATGCAGGAGCAAATTCAGTTATGGCTCCCTGGTTGCATAATTTTGACTTAAGATTTGCACAAGATTTCAAACTTCGCGTAGGTCAGTCAACGAACACCCTTCAGCTTAGTTTAGATATTCTTAATTTTGGTAATCTTTTGAATAGTAAATGGGGAGTGCCCAAAAGTGATATGACTGTTTCAAATAATGGTGCTATTTTAAACTATGAAGGGAATCTACCTGGTACAAATACTCCAACTTTTTCTTTTGCAACTGATGGTGATAATAATTATATTACGGAGACATTTACTACCAATTACTGGTATGGTTATACATGGAAATTGCAGTTAGGATTGAGATATATCTTTAATTGATGATCTTGGAATCGTAAAAAATAGTAGGCTCAAATATGCTTAACAAGTTATTTGGAGCATAAAACAATTAATATTTAAAATAGTTGTGGGATAAACCTGCAACTATTTTTTTTACTTAAGCAGAATCATAAAAATTATTGATCTTTCATAACCATTTGTTTTCATTGTGGAATAAGTTATGGCTTCTATTCTTTCTAGATAATCCTAATTTAATTTTAAATAAATTCATACTAACTACTAACTTAGCTCGTATTTATATAAGGGATATTAGAAGCATGTTAGAACTATGTTAGAAGCATATATGGAATAAATAGGAACAAAAATTAGCCAATATCCAATGCCTACGCATTAATTTCCCAAACACAACAAATATATTTGCCCGTTTTACGTAAAAAGGATATCTTTGAAAAAAAAATTAAAATAGCATGAGAACTTTGCACATACCATTACAGAATGTTTCATTGTATGAAACCTCGCTAGATAAAATGAAAATATTATTGGAGGCGGGAGCAGTAGCAGAAATTGATCAGGTAAATTGGGAAAACAACTTTCCTGAAAAACTGCCTGTGACTGTTCGCGTGGCACACAACAACGAGAGTCTTTATCTTTATTATACTGTAATAGGAGAAGAGCTTCGAGCCGATAATACAGAAGATTTTGGTTCTGTGTGGGAAGATAGCTGTGTTGAGTTTTTTATGCAGCGAGAAGGCGAATCGAGCTATATAAATTTTGAATGTAATGTGTTGGGAGCATTGCTGTCACGTGTGCACAAATCTAGAGGTAAAGGTGTATCGCAAACTGAATTGATGAGTTCTATTTATAGACATAGCACAATTAACCACAGATATGAAAATGGAAAACAAATTAGTGACTGGTCGATGTATCTCGAAATACCCAAAGAAGCTATGGGCTTTAAGATTACAGAATCGCTTTCCGGACAAAAAATAAGAGCAAACTTTTATAAATGTGGTGACAAAACGCCTAACCCACATTTTTTGAGCTGGAACCCAATAGATTTGCCTGAACCTAATTTTCACGCACCTGAATTTTTCGGAGAACTTGAATTTGAGTGAATTTCAAAAGCACAGAATAAATCTATAAGCAAATTTACACTACAGAGATTAAAAATAATTCCTTTACAGAAAAATCCTAAAACGAAATGAATGAGACAAAGAAACTGAAAGATATTGTCTTTCAATTTATCGAGAAAGATGATAATGTTAAAGTTGAGCCTCTTGGAAAAGGGCATATTAACGACTCATACAAGGTGGAGAATGGTTATGCTGAGTATGTTCTACAGCGCATAAATCATTATGTGTTTAAAAATGTAGATCAACTTCAGGATAATATTTTCAGGGTAACAAAGCATATAAGGCAAAAGCTTCAGGAGCAAGGTGTGAAAGATGTGGAACGCAGAGTTCTCACACTAGTGCCCACTCATGACGGAGCACTTTATTATAAGGATAATGAAGGCAACTACTGGCGCATAACAAAATATATAAAAGATAGCAAAAGCTACGAAGAGATTAATGCTGATCTGGCTTATCGAGCCGGAATGGCATTTGGCGATTTTCAGAAATCACTGGCTGATCTTCCGGGGGAGCCACTGTATGAAACTATTCCTAACTTTCACAATATGGAGACTCGACTCGAAACGTTCAGAGAGTCGGTTAAAGCCAATAAAGCAGAGCGGTTGGATAAGGTGGTTGATCTTGTTAAGGAAATTGAAGATCGTGCTGAAGAAATGTGTAAACCGGAAAGGCTACATCGTGAGGGGAAACTGCTCAAGCGTATTAATCACTGCGACACTAAAGTAAATAATGTATTGTTTGATGAAAACGATCAGGTGCTTTGCGTGGTGGATTTAGATACAGTGATGCCGGGTTATGTTTTATCAGATTTCGGGGATTTTATTCGTACAGGTGCTAATACTGGTGCTGAAGATGATAAGAATCTTGATAATGTATCTGTTAATCTGGATATTTTTGAAGCTTATGCAAAAGGTTATCTAAAACATGCGGCTTCATTTTTAACAGATGTGGAGATTGATAATCTGGCTTTTGGAGCTAAACTTCTGACATATATGCAAATGGTGCGTTTTTTTACTGATTATTTGGATGGAGATGTTTATTACAAAATATCATACCCTGAACATAATCTGGTTCGTACAAAAGCACAATTTAAACTGTTGCAGAGTTTGGAAGAGAATTTTGATGCTATGCAGCAGATTGTAAAGAATGCAGCAGGGGTATAATCGTTTTTTCAAGGGGGTGAATTTAACGATTTAAAGCAATCTTCATAATAAAATAAAATCATTTAAAATACGTGTGTAAAGAAAATTTTATTATCTTTGCACCGCTTTATTTTTGAGGAGAAAACGTGGCAAAATTTAGCTTGTACAATATTTCCCTAAAAAACCTTTCCTTAGGCAATCATATCTATGAGTATGAATTGGATAACAAGTTTTTCGATGCTATTGATGGCGAAGAAGTACGGAAAGGGAATGTTAAAGTTAAGGTTAATGTAAGAAGATCTTCTTCTACTTTTGAACTTAATTTTGATATAAAAGGAGTCATTAAAGTACCTTGTACAAGGTGTCTGGATGAAATGAATCTTGACGTTGATACTACTAATAGGCTTATAGTTAAGTTTGGCAAAGAGTACTCAGAGGAAAGCGATGAGATAGTTATTATTCCTGAGTATGAAGGAGAGATTAACATTGCTTGGTTTTTGTATGAATTTATTGCTTTAACTATTCCTATAAAGCATGTACATTTACCGGGTGAATGCAATAGGGTGGTATCATCAAAATACAAGAAACATAGAGCTGTAAGTAGTGATGATGATGATTCTGATGTAGATGATGATGATTTGGTAGCTGATGCTGATTTGGACAGTGACGATGATGATGATCTGCAGACAGATGACCCACGTTGGGACCCACTTAGGAATTTGAATATAGATGATAACTAATAAAAGAATAATTGAAAATTTGACATAAAAATGGCACATCCAAAAAGAAGACAGTCTTCATCAAGACAAGGAAAAAGAAGATCACATGATCATGCTAAAACACCAACATTGGCACTTTGCGCAAATTGTGGTGCATGGCATGTTTATCATACAGTGTGTAGTGAATGCGGTTATTACAGAGGTAAACTGGCAATTGAGAAAGATGTGACGGCATAAAATTGCGAACTCTGGAATCTTATTTAACAAAAGGACCCTGAAATGACCTGATAGTTTTTTCAGGGTTTTTTCTCATTAATAATAGATTGAAATAATGAAACAATTAAATGCATTGATTACTGGTATTTCCGCAAGTGTGCCGGATTATATTCTCACGAATGAGGAACTGTCCACTATTGTTGATACTACAGATGAGTGGATCACTTCGAGGGTAGGTATTAAAGAGAGGAGGATTTTAAAAGGTGAACAACAGGGTATTTCTGTATTAGGAACAGAGGCTGTTAAAGATCTTTTGAAAAAAACCAAGACTCAACCTGAGGAGATAGACGCTGTTATATTTGCTACTTCCACGCCAGATCATATGTTCCCATCAGCTGCATCAATTGTTGCAGAAAACTGTGGAATAAAAAATGCATTTTGTTTTGATATGGAGGTTGCTTGTTCTGGTTTTATATACGGTCTTGAAATTTGTAACGGTCTGATTAAGACTAGCAAGTATAAGAAAATAATCTTATTGGCTGGTGATAAAATGTCATCTATTACAAATTATAATGATCGTTCAACCTGTCCACTGTTTGGCGATGCTGCCGGAGCGGTTTTAATTGAACCTACTGATGAAAATCTTGGTATTATTGATGCTGAGTTGCATTCCGATGGGGTAGGGTACGAACTTTTACAGATGAAGGCCGGAGGTAGTAAATTTCCTGCATCTGTGGAAACCGTAAAAAACTCCGAGCATACAGTTTATCAAGACGGAAGAATAGTTTTTAAATATGCTGTTTCTAGAATGGCTGAAGTTTCAACCTCCATCATGAAACGCAATAATCTTGAAACTTCTGATATTGACTGGTTTGTGCCTCATCAGGCAAATATGAGAATAATTGATGCAGTAGTACAACGCACCGGGTTATCACGTGAGAGAGTGATGGTAAATATCGAGAGATATGGCAATACTAGTGCAGGAACAATACCACTTTGTCTATGGGAATGGGAATCAAAACTAAAGAAGGGTGATAATATAATACTCACAGCATTTGGAGCAGGTTTTTCATGGGGGAGTGTTTATTTAAAATGGGGTTATGATGGAAGTGACGCAATGCTTTCGGATTAATATTATTAGATTTGTCTTTCTTTAAAAGAAAGGCTATAATAAATAATCCGTAAACGTATAATAGAGTTTAAAAAGGAAAATCATAAGATGCAACAACAAAATAAACATAAATCAGGCTTCGTCAATATTGTTGGAAACCCAAATGTGGGAAAATCAACTTTAATGAACAGTTTGGTTGGAGAGAAAATTTCTATAATCACCAATAAATCACAAACAACGCGTCATAGGATTATCGGTATTGTTAATACTCCTGAATACCAGATTGTATACTCAGATACACCAGGGGTTTTACAGCCTAATTATAAGCTGCAGGAGCAGATGCTCAATTTTTCACTTTCGGCACTGCAGGATGCTGATGTTTTACTGTATGTTACAGACGTTATTGAGAAAATTGATAAGAATGATAAGTTCCTGGATAAAGTGCAGCAATTGTCTCTTCCCATACTTTTGTTAATTAATAAAATAGATCGTACAAATCAGGAAGAATTGGAGAAATTGGTGGACATATGGCATGAATTGTTACCTAAGGCGGAGATTTATCCTATTTCAGCCTTGAACAATTTTAGTATAGATATTGTACAAAAAAGAGTTTTGGAACTTTTGCCTGAGTCACCTCCCTATTTTGAAAAAGATGCATTAACAGATAAGCCTGCTCGTTTTTTTGTGGCCGAGATAATACGTGAAAAAGCCCTCTTGATTTATCAGAAAGAAATTCCATATTCTATGGAAGTAGTTGTTGAGGAGTTCAAAGAGGAAAAGGATATGATCAGAATAAGGGCAATAATTCTGATGGAAAGAGATACTCAAAAAGGAATAATAATTGGTCACAAAGGCGAAACTATCAAGAAGTTAGGAACACTAGCTCGTAAAGATATAGAACTGTTTTTTGAAAAGAAAGTTTATCTACAACTATATGTAAAAGTCGAAAAAGACTGGCGGGATAGGGATAACATGCTAAAACAGTTTGGGTATAAACTCGATTGATATCATCCTACACAAAATTACTGATTCATTATCAAATAAAATAAAATTATGAGAAATTTAGTAGCAATTGTTGGTCGCCCCAATGTGGGTAAATCCACACTTTTTAACCGGTTAACGCAGAGTCGTCAGGCAATTGTGACTGAAATTGAAGGTACAACGCGTGACCGTCTTTATGGCAATGTTAACTGGAACGGACAGGACTTCTCATTAGTGGATACCGGTGGATGGGTTGTAAACTCAGACGATGTTATGGAGGATGAAATCAATAAGCAAGTGCTTGTTGCCATAGAGGAAGCTGATGTTATACTATTTGTAGTAGATGTTATGCATGGCTTAACAGATTTGGACACAAATGTTGCAAAAATACTTAGGAAATCCGGGAAGTCAGTAGTTATAGTAGCTAATAAAGCAGATAATTTTGGAATTGGTCATCAATCCGCTGAATTTTATTCACTTGGGCTGGGTGATCCTTATAGTGTATCGAGCATTAATGGCTTAGGAACAGGTGATTTGCTTGATCATTTAGTAACACTTTTCACAAAAGAAACTGAAGAGGAAAAGTTGGAAGACATTCCTCGAATTGCTATAGTAGGTAGACCAAATGCAGGAAAATCATCGATGGTAAACGCTCTTCTTAATGAAGAGAGAACTATAGTTACAGATATTGCAGGTACTACACGCGACTCGATAAACCTTAGATACAACAGATTCGGCATGGACTTTTATCTGATAGATACTGCTGGAATACGAAAGAAAGGCAAAGTCAGCGAAGACTTGGAATACTTCTCCGTGATACGTTCAATCAGAGTGATTGAGAACTCGGATGTATGTGTATTGATAATTGACGCCACGAGAGGGATTGAGAGTCAGGATATGAACATATTTTCTTTAATTCATAAGAATAAAAATGGTCTAGTTGTTTTCGTAAACAAATGGGATTTGGTGGAGAACAAGGACAACATCTCAGTGAAAGCATTTGAGAATGCAATTCGTCAAAGACTTGCTCCATTTACAGATTTTCCGATAGTATTCGGCTCTGCAATTACAAAACAAAGGATTCTGAAAGTTATGGATCTTGCAAAAGAGGTTTTTGAAAATAAAAAGCGGAGAATTCCTACCCGTAAATTAAATGATGTGATGCTTCCGATTATTGAAAACACTC
>CAZAFR010000058.1:0-2656 GCA_964484665.1 uncultured Proteiniphilum sp.
TTATAAACCGAAGTTATAAACAAGTCAAAAAGTAACATATTAAATCATTAATTAATTTAGAATTATGAACGCAACAACTCAAAAGAAAAACTATGCATTACCTATAGCGGTAATGTTCTTATTGTTTTTCATGATTTCTTTCGTAACCGGACTTCAGAACCCAATGGGGGTAATCGTTAAAAATCAGTTCGGCGCAAGTAATGCTATGTCACAGTTAGGTAATCTAGCTAATTTTATTGCATATGCATTTATGGGTATCCCCGCCGGAATTCTTCTGGAAAGAAAAGGATATAAATTTACTTCTCTAACAGCTGTTATTGTTGGTTTTATTGGTGTAGCCATCACTTTCTTGTCGGGAACAGTAGCAAGCTTTGGTGTTTATCTTGCCGGTGCTTTCATTTCAGGTTTCTCAATGTGTATCCTTAATACTGTAGTTAACCCGATGCTGAATACATTAGGTGGCGGCGGTAACAAAGGTAACCAGCTTATTCAGTTTGGTGGTGCTATCAACTCAATTGGTGCAACTATCGTACCTATTCTTGTTGGTTATTTAATGGGAGATGTAGTTAAGGCTACTATCAGTGATGCAAACCCGGCATTATTCCTTGCAATGGGAATTTTTGCTTTTGCATTTATTGTTTTGTTAGTTGTGAAGATTCCTGAACCACGTCTTAACATTACACGCAATCAGATTAAAAAAGAGAAAGTAAAAGAAAAGCACAGTGCATTGTCTTTCCGTCACTTTGTTTTGGGTATTGTTGCTATATTTATTTATGTTGGTGTTGAAGTTGGAATACCAAATATTGCCAATCTTTATATGACAACCAATGCTATAGGCGGAGGTCTTGGTATAGCAGCAGGTGTTGCCGGCTCAGTTGTAGGACTCTATTGGTTGCTTATGCTTGTAGGACGTCTTGTTGGTGGATCTATTGGTGGTAAAGTATCAAGTAAAGCTATGCTTACTACTACTTCACTGTTAGGTATTATATTGATTTTGTTGGCAATATTCATGCCGGTAACAATATCAATTTCACTTTTAGGAGCAGTTGTACCTATTAAAGTATTCTTCCTTGTGTTAGGCGGACTTTGTACCTCAATTATGTGGGGTAGTATATTTAACCTTGCAGTTGAAGGATTGGGCAAATTTACCGAAATGGCATCAGGAATTTTCATGGTAATGGTTTGCGGTGGTGGTATACTTCCTTATTTCCAGGGACTTATTGCTGACAACGCCGGCTTCATGAACAGTTACTGGCTTATAATTGCCGGTCTGGTTTATCTGTTGTTCTATGCAGTTTCCGGTTCAAAGAATGTGAATACTGACATAGTTACTACCGACGAAGAAGTTCCCGGAGAGCTTGCAACAGATAGTCTTCCTGTAGAAGAGTAGTGCTGAAAAATTATCACTTTTATTGTGAAATATAAATATGACAAAAAAAGAAATAAAAAAAATATTTAAAGATAAGTTTGGTCATAAATCTCCTGAAGTTTATACGTCCCCGGGACGTATAAACTTAATTGGGGAGCATACCGATTATAATGGAAGTTTTGTATTTCCCGGTGCTATTGACAAAGGTATGATAGCTGCTATCAGATTCAACGGTACCGATAAAATAAGAGCATACGCGATTGATCTTGACGAAAGTTCAGAATTTGGTCTTAATGAAGAAGATGCACCTAAAGAGGGGTGGGCTAAATACATTTTTGGTGTGTGTCGCGAGATTATCAAAAGAGGTGGCACTGTAAAAGCATTCGATACTGTTTTCTCGGGAGATGTTCCACTGGGAGCAGGGATGTCATCTTCGGCTGCTCTCGAAAGTACTTATGCCTTTGCTCTTGATGATATGCTTAATCTTGGTATTGATAAGTTTGAGCTTGCACGTATAGGGCAGAGCACTGAGCACAACTATGTAGGTGTGATGTGTGGAATCATGGACCAGTTTGCTTCACTTTTTGGTAAGAAAGGGCACTTGATTCGTCTTGATACCAAGTCGATGGAGTATGAGTACTTTCCTTTTAATCCAAAGGGTTACAGACTTGTTCTTCTTGATACACTGGTGAAACATGAGCTTGCTTCATCTGCTTATAATGCACGTCGTGCTTCATGTGAAAAAGCGGCTGCAACAATAGCTAAGAATCACTCGGAAGTAGAATTTTTGCGCGATGCATCTATGGATATGCTGGATGAGGTGAAAGATGAAATTTCTGAGGAGGATTATATGCGTGCTAAATATGTAATTGAAGAAACTCAGCGTGTAAGGGATGTGAGCGATGCTTTGGAGCGTGGTGATTACGAAACAGTGGGACAGAAGATGTACGAAACGCATCATGGCATGAGTAAGCTTTATGAAGTGAGTTGCGATGAGCTTGATTTCCTTAACGATGTAGCCAAAGAGCATGGAGTTACAGGTTCACGTGTAATGGGTGGCGGTTTTGGAGGATGCACAATAAATTTGGTAAAAGATGAGTTGCATGACTCCTTTGTTGTAGAAGCAAAAAATCAATTTAAAGAAAAGTTTGGTCACGAACCAAAAGTGTATGATGTTGTTATTAGCGACGGAGCACGTAAACTTTAATTGTTTTTAAATAGATATCAGGTTGGAAGCCTGGAGCTATTTTGTGTTCCGGCTTCCACTTTTTTTTAACCCTTTTTTTA
>CAZAFR010000058.1:2756-4384 GCA_964484665.1 uncultured Proteiniphilum sp.
ACCTTATCTTATCAAATATACTATGGCACAGACATATTACGACAGTAATGATAAATTTTATATTGCAGTAGATTGTATAATTTTTGGATACCGAGACAAGGAACTGAACGTGCTTCTAACGCGTGAGTCAATACATCCGATGAAAAATGAATGGTCTTTAACGGGTGGTCTTATGGAAGAAAATGAGAGTCTTGTGCAAGCTGCTGAAAGGGTTATTTCTAAATATACTCAACAGAAAAATATATATAAGGAGCAGGTTGCTGCATATGGTGAATTAAATAGAGATGCTGTTGATAGAGTAGTATCTGTTGCATTTTATGCTATAGTACAAACAGAAAAACTTGATACATCAAATGCTAAATATGGTGCAAAATGGACCAATGTTAATGAACTTCCTACTCTTATTTTTGATCAAAACCAAATGGTAGATGATGCTTTAAGGCTTCTTAGAGATAAAGTGTCAACTCAACCTATTGCTTTTCATTTCTTTGATGAAAAATTTACTCTTCCTGCACTACAGGAACTTTATGAAACTATTTATCAGACGCCTATAGACAAACGTAATTTCCGAAAGAAGTTACATAGAATGAACCTTCTGGATAAACACGAAGAGAAAGATAATGAAAACTCAAAAAGAGGAGCTTTCTACTACATTTTTAACAACGAGCGATATAATCAGTTTATTAAAGAGGGTAATCGCTTTTCTTTATAATATCAATTTTTCAGATAGTAATTTATAGTTGTTACAACTCTAACATTTTTAATATAAGGAGTATTGGCATCACGATCGGTTATTGAAAACTGACCTTGTGAAGCATTACGAATCTTTCCCAGTTTACTTCCTGAATCTAAGGCGAACTTTTCTGCTGCTTCTCTGGCATTTTTAGTGGCCTCTTCAATCATTGGTGGTTTAATATTATTTAATCCGGTAAACTCATATATTGTGTTGAAACGGTAATCTCCACCGGTAATGGCAATTCCTTGTCTCAGTAATTCAGTTTGCTCCGAAATAAGTTTACGAATCATATCTACATTTGAGGAGGTAACTGTTATTACCGAAGTAGCATTATAACGATATTGAATTGTTTGGTTTTGATAACGCTCTGCTTCCATATCAATAATTTCGGGAGGAGCTACACTGATTTCATCACGAGAGATTCCATTCGATTGCAAAAACTCGACAATGGTTTTGTTTTTACTTTGAATGTTGGTGTATAAAGTTGTTAAATCGTTGCCAATATCTTTATACATTAAAGGCCATATAACCTTATCGGCGGGTACTTCCATCTCAGCAAGACCCTTTACTGTTACTATGCGATCGCGATCTGTGAAGTTATTAATACTACTGTATAATAAGATTCCAAATATCACTAAGGCTGCAGCCAAAATAACTGATTCTACAATCCGGTTTTTCATAAATTACTTTTTAATGATTTTGATTATAAATCTCGTAATCTTATCTTAACAATGTTTCTGTGATATAATTAAAAACACTATTAAAACAAGTGGTACAAACTTAAATAAAAGTATTAGAAAATAATAATAATTAGAAAATAAAAATATTAGGGAATGAAAATATTAGGGAATAAAGGTATTAAAGGTAATAGAAAATGAAAGTAATAGAAAAT
>CAZAFR010000058.1:4484-7994 GCA_964484665.1 uncultured Proteiniphilum sp.
GTTTGTGAAAAATGATCACTTTTCAATTACTTTTAAAAACTTCAAAGATTTTTTCTATCTTTGTACTCTAATATCATACGATATCAACTGAACAAATTAATGAGCGATAATGCATAAATTAAAATCGGAGTGGTTAATCCCTGAATACAAATATGTATCTAACGGATTTTATCACAATTTTGTAAGGAAATCGGAAATTACGGAGTTTAGGCTAACAGCGAAACAGACGGAGTTTCCGATTTTTTTATGTTCGCTTACATACGGATTTGAGAAATCAGATAAACTATATATAAATGGATCAATCTATTAAAAAAGTAATTTTATTGGGTTCGGGTGCTCTGAAAATTGGACAGGCAGGCGAATTTGATTATTCAGGTTCACAGGCTTTAAAAGCTATGCGTGAAGAGGGTATTGAAACTGTACTCATTAATCCTAATATCGCTACTATTCAGACATCTGAAGGGGTGGCTGACAAGGTGTATTTCTTGCCAATTACTCCTTATTTTGTTGAGAAGGTTATTATAAAAGAGAGACCTGACGGTATATTACTGGCTTTTGGGGGGCAGACTGCATTGAATTGTGGTACTGAGCTTTACAAAAGCGGAACGCTTGAAAAGTATGATGTAAAGGTATTGGGAACTTCTGTTGAAGCTATCATGATTACTGAGGATCGTGACCTTTTTGTAAAAAAGCTTGACGAGATTAATGCAAAAACTCCACAGTCAAAAGCGGTTGAGTCGCTTGATGAAGCTATTGAGGCTGCTCGAAAGATTGGTTTTCCAATAATGTTGCGCTCGGCGTATGCACTGGGAGGTCAAGGTTCAGGTATTTGTGATAACGAAAAAGAGTTTATAGAATTATGTAAAAGTGCACTTTCTTTTTCAAATCAGATATTAGTAGAGGAGAGTCTTAAAGGCTGGAAAGAGATAGAGTTTGAGGTTATAAGAGACAAAAATGATCACTGCTTTACGGTGGTTCCGATGGAGAATTTTGACCCTCTTGGAATTCATACAGGTGAGAGTATAGTTGTAGCGCCGATTATTACACTTAAGCCTGATCAGATAAAACTGCTTGAAGATGTTGCCGGGAAGGTGGTACGTCACATTGGTATTGTAGGAGAGTGCAATATTCAATATGCTTTTAATGCTGAGACAAATGATTATAGAATTATTGAAATAAACGCACGACTGAGTCGTTCATCTGCCTTGGCATCAAAAGCTTCGGGTTATCCGCTTGCATTTGTGGCAACAAAACTTGCTTTGGGATATACATTAGACCAAATAGGTGAAATGGGTACTCCAAATTCAGCTTACACAGCTCCAAAAGTAGATTATCTTATCGTAAAAATTCCTCGTTGGGATCTAAATAAATTCTATGGTGTTAGCCATGAGATTGGCTCTTCTATGAAATCAGTTGGCGAGGTAATGTCAATAGGGCAGTCGTTTGAAGAGGTTATCCAGAAAGGTTTAAGGATGATTGGGCAGGGGATGCATGGTTTTGTTGGTAACAGAGAGATTACTTTTGATGATGTTGAAGAATCACTGTCAAAACCTACTGACTTGCGTATTTTTGCTATTGCAGATGCTTTTGAAAAGGGGTATAACGTTGAAAGGATTGAAGAACTTACCAAAATTGATTCATGGTTCTTAGGGAAACTCGAAAATATTTTTAAGTATTCAAAAGTGCTCTCTTCTTATTCGAAAATAGAAAATCTTCCTGTTGATGTTCTTCGCGAAGCTAAACGTCTTGGGTTCTCTGATTTTCAGATTGCAAGATTTATTGAAGATCCTAAAGGAAATATGGAGCATGAGCAGATTAGAGTTCGTAATCATAGAAAGAGTCTTCAGATAACGCCGGTAATTCGTAGAATTTTTACGGTGGCTTCAGAACATCCTGATAAAACTAATTACCTCTATTTCACTTATGGCGATGTTAAACCGGATATTCCATATAAGGAAAAGGGTAAAGAAACGGTAATTGTGCTTGGCTCAGGTGCTTATAGAATTGGCTCGTCGGTTGAATTCGACTGGTGTTCGGTTAATGCTGTACAAACAGCTCGTGAGCTGGGATACGACTCTGTTATGATTAATTATAACCCGGAGACGGTTTCTACTGATTATGATATGTGTGACAGGCTCTATTTTGATGAGCTTACGTTTGAACGTGTACTTGATGTTATTGATGTGGAAAATCCTAAGGGGGTAATTCTTTCTGTTGGAGGACAGATTCCTAATAATTTGGCAATGAAGTTGTATCGACAGGATGTGCCTATTCTTGGAACGCAGCCTATATCAATTGATAGGGCTGAAGATAGGAATAAATTTTCCGGAATGCTTGATGAACTTGGAATTGATCAGCCGAGATGGAGGGAGGCGAGCAGTGTTGAAGAAATTGATGCGTTTATCGATGAGGTTGGATTTCCGCTACTTATCAGACCGTCTTATGTGCTCTCCGGAGCAGCTATGAATGTTTGTTATGATAGAGACCAAATGCACACATTTCTTAAGATGGCTGTGAATGTCTCTAAGGAATATCCTGTAGTGGTTTCAAGCTTTATGCAGAATGCGAAAGAGATTGAATTTGATGCTGTGGCAAAAGAGGGAGAGGTGGTTGAATATGCTATTTCTGAGCATGTTGAGTTTGCAGGAGTCCACTCGGGCGATGCTACACTGGTATTCCCGGCTCAGAAGATCTATTTTGAGACAATGCGACGGATAAAAAAAATCTCAAAACAAATTGCTAAGGAGCTTAATATCAGTGGTCCCTTTAATATACAGTATCTGGCTAAGAATAACGATATTAAGGTTATAGAGTGTAATCTCAGGGCAAGTCGCTCTTTTCCTTTCGTTTCAAAAGTACTAAAGCAGAATTTTATTAAAACAGCGACTTATATAATGTTAGATGCTCCTTATACAAAACCTGATAGTTCGGTTTTCGATCTTGAACATATAGGTGTTAAAGCTTCGCAGTTTTCATTTTCAAGGCTTCATAATGCAGATCCTGTGTTGGGTGTTGATATGTCTTCAACCGGTGAAGTAGGTTGTATTGGGGATGATTTTTCTGAAGCGATACTCAAATCGATGCTCTCTGTAGGTTATAAAATTCCGAAAAAAGCAATTCTGATTTCATCAGGAGAAATGAAATCAAAAGTTGACTTGCTTGATGCCTGCAAACTTTTGGGTGAAGGTAATTACGAGCTTTATGCAAGTCATGGGACTCAAAAATTTCTTGTTGATAATGGTATTGATGCTACTGATGTGAACTGGCCTGATGAAGATGGTGAAAACAATATTCAGACGATGATTGCTGATAAAAAGTTTGACTTAATTATCAATATTCCTAAGGATGTGACTCACAGAGAGCTCACTAATGGATATATTATTCGTCGTGGTGCAATAGATTATAATATTCCGCTTATTACTAACGCCAGACTGGCAAGTGCGTTTATTACAGCTTTTTGTACTCTGGAGCTTGATGATGTGCAAATTAAAAGTTGGGATGAGTATTGAT
>CAZAFR010000058.1:8094-11283 GCA_964484665.1 uncultured Proteiniphilum sp.
ATAAGGGCAGTCTCTTTTTGTATTAAAAAGAAAATATTCTCTCTTTACTTAATTAATTATTTTTGGTATTTAAATCGTCTGATACTTTTCTTGGGAGTTTTATCAAACTCTTCATCCTGGATGCGAAACGAAGTAATGCGACTGTACGTTGGTAGAGTGGAGTTGACATTTTCAATGATTTTGTTGAAATGAGAATTCCAATCCTCTTCTGCAATACCTGCTGATTTTAGTCCATCTTTATCAGGAACAATAAGAGCAATAATTTTTTGGTTTTCACCTATTATAAGGACTTCATTCAAATAGTCAGAACCAGTTAGTTTTTCTTCAATTTCTTCAGGATAGATATTTTGCCCTGAAGGACCGAGCAGAAGATTTTTGTTTCTACCTTTAATGAAAACGAAATTATCTTTGTCAATAGTGCCAAGATCACCTGTTTTGAACCAACCATCAGACGTGAAAGCTTCTTTTGTTGCCTCTTCATTTTTATAGTAACCTAGCATAAGATTGCTTCCTTTTGTTAGGATTTCACCAACAACCTTTTCAGGATCTTTTGAGTCAATTTTTACCTGCATTCTGTCTACAACCTTCCCTGACGACCGCTTTTTATACTCTTTCCAGTAGGCGTATGAAATAAGTGGTCCGCATTCAGTCATGCCGTATCCTACGGTAAAAGGAAACTTTATCTTTTTCAGAAAACTCTCGACTTCTGAATTCAAAGCTGCACCGCCAATAACTACTTCATCTAATTCATCTCCGAAAAACTCAATCATTGACTTTCGAACTTTTGAATAAACAATTGAATTTAGTAGGGGTATCCTTTTTAAGATTGCCGCAGAGCCTTCTTTGAGTTTAGGGAAAATTGTATTTGTTACTATTTTTTCTAAGATCAAGGGAACTGCAAGAACAAGCTTTGGTTTGGTTTGAGCAAAAATCTTTTTAAGTACTTTTGGCGATGGTGTTTTGCCAAGAAAGTGAATGTGACAGCCTAAGGCTATGGAGTTAAGAATTTCAAAAGCAAGCCCATATGTATGTGCCATTGGTAACATGCAGACAATATTATCTCCTGAATGCAAGAAATCAACATTTTCGTTGGCATATTTAGTGTTAGACCACAAACTACGATATGGCAACATGACACCTTTGGGACTGCTGGTGGTGCCTGAAGTGTAATTGATGATCGCAAGTTCTTCGGGCTTTTCTGTTCTGAAATCCATATCATTAACGAAAAATCCCTTTTTGTATTTTTTTGTGAAATAGTCAGTTGATTCCGACATAAACTTTTTTAAGTCTTCTGAATTTGTTTTCAGTAGAGAAAAATTGTCTAAAGAAAAAATAGTTTCAGCTTTAGGTATTGCATTTTCATCAATCTCCTTCCAAATATTTTCATCAGTAAAAAGCACTTTAGAATCGGAATGATCCACAATAAATTGAATGCTGGTTTTGTTAAATTCGTTTAAAATATTTACCGATACAGCACCATATGACAATGTTGCAAAAAAAACGATAGCCCAGTTAGAGCTATTCTTTCCATAAAGTGAAATTTTATCGCCACGCTGTATTCCTGCTGCTTTAAAAATATCATGAAGTTGGTCTATCTCACGAGCAAAGTCACTGTAATTTAATGTTTTACTTTCATAATTTGTCATCACAGGTTGATCCCAATGATTTCTGATACTTTGCTCAATTATGCCTAAAAAACTGTTTGGATTCATTGTTTTCTTTTTCTAATACCAAATTTGCTAGCATAAAGTTACACATTTTAAAAAAACAAACAAGGATTTCTTCGATTTATTTCAAAGGCTCTAATCTTAACCTAATTCATGATGCTGGTTAAGAAACATATAATAGTCTTTGAAGTTGTATCAATATCAAATGAAGAAAACTATGGATGTTTTATTGGTTTTTTTTTCTTTATTAGCAATTAAGTTAATAAAATGAATGATTTATGATGAATTTTACATATGAAATTTCTTTTTCAAATTAATTTATCTTACTTTTACGAAACTATTTTCTATATAATGAATAAGAATACAGACGTTTTAATATAGTTCTATTAGAGATAGTTAGATGAATACTATTCATTTGGTAATAAATTCAATTATAATTTATATACGCACTTTACAAGAAAAGTGAAACCTAAAAAAAAGTACTTATGTCATCAAACATTTCAAGAAGAAAGTTTTTAGAAGCCGGAGCTCTGGCCGCTGCCGGGTTAACGGTTGTGCCTTCATCGGTGCTTGGAAAAAGCATGGGCTATAAAGCACCCAGTGATAAATTAAATATTGCTGCTGTAGGTATTGGTGGTATGGGAAATTCAAACCTTACTCACTTACAAAGTGAAAATATCGTTGGACTTGCAGATGTAGACTGGAAATACAGTCAGCATGTGTTTGAGAAATATCCTAAAGCAAAACGATATTATGACTACAGACGCATGTATGATGAGCTTGGTAAAACTATTGATGGAGTTGTAGTTGCTACGGCTGACCATACACATGCTATTATTGCGTCTGAGGCTATGACAATGGGTAAGCATGTATATGTTCAGAAACCATTGACGCACAGTGTTTATGAATCACGTCTTTTAACTAATCTGGCTAAGAAATACAAAGTGGCTACACAAATGGGTAACCAAGGTTCATCGGGAGCCGGTGTTCGTCAGACAATCGATTGGATTGCTGATGGTCAGATTGGTGAAATTACTAAAGTAGAAACATTTACCGACCGTCCTATTTGGCCACAAGGTTTAATGATTCCTAAGGAAATTAATCCTGTACCTTCTACACTGAATTGGGATCTTTTCATAGGGCCGGCTAAAAAACGTCCTTTCAATGAAATTTATCACCCATGGAACTGGCGTGGCTGGTGGGATTTTGGAACAGGTGCTCTTGGTGATATGGCTTGCCATATTTTGCATCCGGTTTTTAAAGGTCTTAATCTTGGATATCCAACAAAGGTGGAAGCTTCATCAACAATGTTGCTTACTGACTGTGCTCCTAATGCTCAGATGGTTAAATTTACTTTCCCTGCTCGACCAAATCTTCCAAAGGTTGCTATGCCTGAAGTTGAAGTTTACTGGTATGACGGTGGTCTTCAGCCAATGCGTCCTGAAGGTGTTCCTGCAAGTAAGAACTTGAATGATCAGGGTGGTGGTGCTATTTTCCACGGAACTAAGGATACATTGATTTG
>CAZAFR010000059.1:0-1820 GCA_964484665.1 uncultured Proteiniphilum sp.
GGGCTGGCATACCATTTCCGTTTACTATCAGGTTCAAGCGGATTGGCTTTTTGTATTAGTCTATACTTCATACTTTCTATATTATTGTTTGTGTTTGATACGCTAAAAGATTGAATACTACTACTATTTATGTATTTGTTTCATATTTATTACGTTCGGAGTGTTTTTTTAAACCGTATAAAGCTAATTTGCTGACCGTTTGTTGTTTTTCTACTTTTGTGCATTAAACTTCTTTCCGTACGCTTATAAGTTTTTAGGTGTCCTATTAAGCGACCTATTATTTGATTGCAAACATACGTTTTCCATTAGTTTGTGGTTAGGACTTATTTTATTAATTATAGGACAAAATCCGCTTTAACATTTACCCTAATTAGTACAATTTGCTCAAAATATAAAAATAAGCATCTGAGATATAGTCAGTTAAGTATGCTAAACATTGCTATAGCTCAATTTTATTAGATTAAATATGTGTGTAAAATAAGTTAAGGAAGCTTTTTGAACTGTGAGGGCGTTAGTCCTGTCTGTTTTTTGAATACCCGTGAGAAATAATTCACATCGTATATACCGCATTCTGTTGCTACTTCTCCTATTGTTTTGTTCTGCGACGCTAGAAGTTTTTTTGCGTGTGAAAGTTTTACATTTAAGATATATGTGGAGGAGGGGTAGCCGGCAATAGCATTTAGTTTTTTATTTAATTGTGATACACTTGTTGCAAGTTCATTTGCTAATTTTATTGGTGTGAAATCGGGGTTTTTCATCTCACGGTATATAATATCGGTTGCGTGTCTGAGGAATTCAATATTTCCATTGCCATCTTTTGCTAAATTGTCTTTTGTGTCTTCTTTAAACAATGTTCTTTTGTATTTTTCTTTTAAGCGGTTGTGGGCTACAAGCATATTGTTTACCCTTAGTTTAAGTTCTTCCGGCTGAAATGGTTTTCTTAAATATCCATCTGCTCCGCTTTCGTATCCTTCAGAGACATCTTGTTCATTGTTTTTTGCGGATATCATAATAACAGGGATATGATTAAGGAGTGGAGACGACTTTATCTCTTTGCACAATTCAATGCCGCTTTTCTTTGGTATTATAACATCGGTAATGATGATGTCAGGGATATACTCCTGAGCAATTTTGAGGGCGGAATCGCCATTACTTGTATACAATATATTATATGCGTCGATAGGGAACATCGATCGGATATATAATGCAATGTCCTTATTGTCTTCTACAACTAGAATGGATGTTCGGGGATCGTCTTCTTTTATTTCGCTCGAAAACATATCTACTGTCTCACTGCTTTTCAGAGGGGCAACTACCTGTTTAGTTTTTATTTCACTCGACCAGTGTGGATAGAGCATCTTTTCGCTTATCTCCAGTGGAAATTCGATTACAAATGTACTTCCATTACCCGGTTCGCTTTCAACATTTATTGAACCACCTGTTATTTCTACAAGTTGCTTGGTGAGAGTAAGACCTATGCCGCTGCCAATCATTTCGCCATTTGTATCATTTTGGTAAAATAGCTCAAAGATATGAGGTAGTTCTTCTTTACTGATTCCTTTGCCGTGATCTATTACTTTTATGATTAGCTTACCTTTGTCCTTTTTGTTTCTTTCTATTATTACATAAATACGGCTCCCCTCGTCGCTAAACTTAATGGCATTACCTAATAGATTCTGCATTATCTTATTGAGGTAATTAGGTACGAAATTGGTTTCTATCTCTCTATCTTCACTGAAAAAGAATATATCGATATCTTTTTGTTTAGCATAAATGCGAAATGTTTCGGTGATCATGCTGATGAATGTTACAATATTGCC
>CAZAFR010000059.1:1920-8302 GCA_964484665.1 uncultured Proteiniphilum sp.
AAGTAAAATAATGATAACAATATAGCTCATTTCTTGAAATTCTAAGTTCATGAAATTTTTATCAGTTAAAATATTATGTGCTTATTTCTACTTTTATTTTGCCGCAATTTAATATTTATTTGTTACACTAACAAAAATATGAATAAAAAACATCAAAAAAAAGACGGTAACCGTTTATAACGCACTTTTTTTATATTATTTTTAAAGTGTATCTTAAATTATTTATCGGATGTAAGTTTCTCTTCAAAAAATGAGTAATTTTGTAAACAGTATTAATTAATGAAGATAAAAGTGTGGAAACAGTATTAAAAAGGGTAATATTATTCACTCTACTTATAGGGAGTGTATTTGTATCTTGCAATAAAGGAGAGGTGTTTATAGTTGAGGGTAATATTACATCGGGCAAAGGTGACACTTTGTACCTTGAACACAGAGGACTTGCGGGAATAGTAGTGCTTGACTCGGCTATCCTTAAAGAAAATGGATCGTTTAAATTTAAAGAATCTGCTCCTAAGAATCCTGAATTTTATCAACTAAGAATTGGTAAGGAGTTGGTGATATTTGCTGTTGATTCAACAGAAACACTTAGCGTAAACGGTGATGCTGATAATTTGCGTGCTTCTTTTGCGGTGGAGAATTCTTATTCTAATGATCAACTGAAGAGAGTGAATGAGTTGAGAGGGCAGACTATGCAAATAATAAACACGCTCGACAAGCAACATTCGGCAAGTGAAATTGATGATATGTTGTTTTTGAATCAGTTAGATAGTGCTTTGACGAGTTATAAGAAAGAGATAACTAACCTGATTATTAGTAATCCATCAAGTGCGGCTGCTTATTATGGTGTGTTCCAAAAAATTAATGAGTACTTGATATTTGATCCTTATGATAAACAGGATTATGCTATGTTTGGTGCTGTTGCTACTTCATGGAATAGGTTTTATCCGGAAACTGAAAGAACGACGCATCTTTATAATTTTACAATGAATGCTTTAAATACTCGTCGTCAGCAGGAGCTTCAGGCTAAGTTGTTGGATAATATTCCTATTGAAACGGATTCGGGGCTTCCGGATATTTCACTGCCGGGAATAAATGGTGAGATGATTGCACTTTCTTCTTTGAAGGGTAAGGTTGTGTTACTTGATTTTGTGGTTTATAGTGCAGATTTTTCACCCAAGCATAACATTGATCTGAATAGTTTATACAAAAGATATGGCTCGAAGGATTTTGAAATTTATCAGGTGTCATTTGATTCGGATGAGCATTTTTGGAAAACTTCCGCTAACAACTTGCCTTGGGTAACAGTTCGCGACCCAAGATCGGTGAATACTACAATTTTGTCGACTTATAACGTGAGGGAAATTCCAACTGGGTTTATTATAGACAAAGAAGGTGATATAGTGGCGAGGGTTTCAGATTACTCGAAACTGCCTGAACAGCTGAGTAAAGTGTTATAAAACATATTGATATATTTTTTGATTTATAAAAAATTGTCTTTATCTTTGTTGTAAGTAAACATGAAAAAAAGAGGATTTCCGGCCCTTTGAATCAGGTCGGAATTCTTCTTTATGTGTTTGAGTTTTAAAATGTTAATATAAAAAAGTATGGCTTTTACTTATATGACCGAAGAAGGACTTCAGAAACTGAAAGAAGAATTGGTGTACATGGAGTCAGTACAAAGGCCTGAAATATCACGACAGATTGCAGAGGCCAGAGATAAGGGAGACCTTTCGGAAAATGCTGAATATGATGCTGCGAAAGAGGCTCAAGGTATGCTTGAGGCTAAAATATCACAGTTGAAAGGTTTGATAGCCACTGCAAGACTGATTGATGAGAGTGCAATTGGTACAGATAAAGTGCAAATAATGAATAAAGTTACTATCAGAAATGTGAAAACAAAGAGGGATATGACTTATACTCTGGTGTCAGAAAGTGAAGCTGATTTTAAAAGCGGTAAGATTGCAGTAAATTCACCCATTGCTCAGGGTTTATTGGGCAAAAAGGTTGGTGACGTAGCCGAAATAAAGGTGCCGTCGGGAATTATGGTTTTCGAGGTTTTGGATATTTCAATTTAATTTTAAATATAATGGCAACGATATTTAGCAGAATTATAACCGGCGAGATTCCCTCATATAAAATAGCAGAGGACGATAAGTTTTATGCTTTTCTTGATGTTAATCCAAGAGTAAAAGGTCATACATTGGTAGTGCCAAAAGTAGAAGTTGATTATATCTTTGATATTGAAGATGAATTACTTTCTGAAATGATAGTTTTTGCAAAAAAAGTTGCAAAAGCGATTAAAACAGCTATACCTTGTAAACGTGTTGGAGTTATGGTACTTGGTTTGGAAGTGCCACATGCACACATTCATTTAATACCAATAGAGAGTGAGAAAGATATGAGTTTATCAAATCCTAAATTGAAACTTGAGAGTGGTGAGTTCACCGAGATAGCTAATAAAATAAGAAAAGCATACGTTTAAATTAGTTGTTTATATCTTTCGGATTCTTACACCTCTGACATAATGACACTCGCTTTTTTCGAGAATCAGATCTGCACGAAAGCGGGTAGGGAGTATGTTTTGTTCAAGATTAGGCAGGTTTATTTCTTCCCACACCTGATTTGCGAATTCCATTAGCTTATCTTCGGGATATGAGGCATATTGATGAAAGTATGATTCGGGATTACGAAATGCTGTTTGCTGTAATTTTTTGAATCTTTCGAGATACCATTGCCGCAGATTTTTTTCACTTGCATCAACATAAATAGAAAAATCGAAGAAATCTGATACAAAGACTCTTCTACGAATTTTATTTGATGTTGAAACCTGCAATACATTTATCCCTTCAACAATAAGAATATCCGGTCGCTCAAAAGTGTGTACCTTATCTTTTATAATGTCGTAATTGAGGTGAGAGTAGATTGGTGATTGTAAAACATCGCGCCCCGATTTTACTCCCGAAAGAAATGCTAACAACCTTTTAGCGTCGTAACTTTCGGGGAATCCTTTTTTATTTAAAATTCCTCGCTTTTCTAGTTCTTCGTTAGGATAAAGGAAGCCATCTGTTGTAATTAGCTCAACCTTGGGGTTGCCGGGAGTTAGAGATAGCAGTTTCTGTAAAACTCTGGCTGTTGTGCTTTTACCGGCTGCAACGCTACCGGCGATACCAATGATATAGGGAATCCGGTTACTTTTATTTTCAAAGAACTGATCAAGTTCGTTGTGCAGGTTTGCATAATGGGTGATGTGAAGTTGAAGGAGACTTATCATTGGAATATATATCTCTTCTACTTCGTTAAGTGTAAGCGGTTCGTTGAGTGCCTGCAGTTTTGTGAGATCAATATCTGAAATTGGGAACATAGGATGTTCTTCCAGCTTTCGCCATTCGTTTCTTTTAAATGCACGAAAAGGAGAGTAAGTGACGTCGTAGTTTCTATTCATTGAGGTTGGATATTATATCAATATACAAAAGTAAGATTTTTTGATAATATAATCGTCATTTGTGATATTTGAAAATATATGTGATATTTGAAAACATATAAAAGCCGGTAAACCTTTATTAGTCTACCGGCTTTATGGATATTTTTTCAAAAATACTATTTGATTAATTGGTTATTTAATCATTTCAAAACTTCGTTTTACGAAATTATTCAATGCTTCACCCTTGAGTATTCCACTCGATAGTAATGCAAGATCAACCATCTGTTTTAATTTGCCTTCGTCGGAAGTCTCTTTTATAAGCTGATCTTTTTCTTTTTCTTTGCTTGCATCAATCAACACCTTTATGATTGGATGCTGAGTGTTTAGTACAACTTGATAAGTGTCAGGCATTTCACCATAAAAAGACATCTGCTGCTGCATTGCTGCCATTTCTTTCATCCTGCGAGAAAATTCGTTTTGAACGATTTGTACAGGTCTTGTGCTTTCGCCCAATGCTTTGAAATCTACGGAGAACTCAGTCTTTTCGATGACTGGAAGCTGAGCCTTTACGGTTTCGGTAAGTGAAGTTTTCTGTTCGTCCGTCAGTTCAACTTCTTTAATATCTTCTTTTTGAATTATATGTTCAATAATATCGCTGTCAACTCTAACGAAGCGGGTTTTTTCGAGTTTCTGCTCAAGGAGACCCATCCAGTGGATGTCGAGCTGTCCGTCCATAAGGAGTACGTCGTAACCTTTTTCTTTAGCTGACTCGATATGAGAAAACTGCTCCTGTTGGTCGCTACAATATAAATAAATTAAATCGCCGTTTTTATCAGTTTGGTTGCCGGATACAAGAGTTTTATACTCATCAAAAGTATAATAACTATTTTCGGTATTTTTGAGAAGTGAGAATTTAGCTGCTCTATCGTAAAACTTGTCGTCGCTGATCATTCCATATTCAATAAATAGTTTGAGGCTATCCCATTTTTCCTGGAATTGCGAACGCTCTTTCTTGAAGAGTTCTTCGAGCTTGTCGGCAACCTTTTTTGAGATGTGACTTGATATCTTTTTTACATTATGGTCGCTCTGCAGATACGAACGCGACACATTTAAAGGTATATCCGGTGAGTCGATAACACCATGCAGGAGCGTAAGAAACTCAGGCACGATGCCCTCTACCGAATCGGTTACATAAACCTGATTGCTGTAGAGTTGTATCTTGTTGCGTTGTAGGTCGAGATTACTTTTTATCTTGGGAAAATAAAGTATACCGGTAAGATTAAACGGATAGTCCACATTGATATGAATCCAAAACATGGGTTCTTCGTTAAATGACATAGGATAAAGATCATGGTAGAATTTAATGTAATCTTCATCCTTTAAACCGACAGGCATCTGACGCCATAGTGGGTTGGTGTCGTTAATTACATTATCTTCATCAGTGTCAACCTGTTTACCATCTTTCCAGTCTTGTTTTTTACCAAAAATAATAGGTACGGGAAGGAACTTGCAATATTTATTAAGTAAGGAGCTAATTCTATCTTTCTCGAGGAATTCTTTATATTCGTCGTCGATATGAAGAATTATATCAGTTCCTCTATCATCTTTTTCTATTTTCTCAATAGTAAACTCCGGAGTACCTTCACACGACCATTTAACTGCAGGTTCATCATTATAAGATTTTGAGATGATCTCCACTTTCTTGGAAACCATAAAAGATGAATAGAATCCCAGACCAAAATGGCCAATTATAGCATTTGCGTCATCTTTATACTTGTCAAGAAATTCATTAGCTGATGATAATGCAATCTGATTGATATATTTGTCGACCTCCTCAGCAGACATTCCGATACCTCGGTCGGATATAGTGAGTGTTTTCTCTTTTTTGTCTAAGGATATCTGTACAGACAATTCGCCAAGCTCTCCTTTAAATTCACCTCTGTCGGAAAGAGTTTTGATTTTTTGTGTTGCGTCAACTGCATTAGATACTATTTCGCGCAGGAAAATCTCCTGGTCGCTGTAAAGAAATTTCTTTATAACGGGGAAGATATTATCTGTAGTAACCCCAATTTTCCCTTTTTGTACCATACTTATATTTAATTTAAATGATTAAGAATAGATTAGCAAATAGTATGCCATTTGCAGATAACAAATTATTTTGCAGACAACAAGCTATTTAGAACAAGTCTAAAAAGTGATTTTGCTGTTAAGATGTATTTACACAAGGTTATAGGCATTAATTACATAGATATTTTTTATTGGGTATAAATGCAACAATTGCCCACTTTTTTTATTACTTAAATATCAGATAATCAATATATATACGGTGTAATTTTATTTGTTAACACTAATTAATCGTTTTTTATGAAAAAATCATTGTTCGTTTCATAAATATTCGTTTATATTTGTACAACACAATCATTTAAAAGTCAAAGCTTATGAAAACTAAAATTGCTTTCGAAAAACAACTTTTAAGTTTACAGGACAATATGTTTAATTTTGCCCTCACGCTAACGGCTGATAGAGAAGAAGCCAAAGATTTATTGCAAGAAACAACGCTTCGTGTATTAGATAATAGAGAAAAGTATTATGAGAATGTAAATTTCAAGGGATGGGTTTTCACTATAATGCACAATATCTTTGTTAATAATTATCGCAAAATTGTAAGAAGTCAAACTATAATTGATAAAACAGAAAATTTATATCATTTGAACTTACCGCAGGATTCAGGATTTGATACTCCCGACGGGGCTTATACAATAAAAGAAATTAATAAAGCAATAAACAGTTTTACAGACGAATATAAAGTTCCATTTTCGATGCATGTCTCCGGCTATAAATATGAGGAGATTGCCAATCATTTGGATTTGCCAATTGGAACAGTAAAAAGTAGAATTTTCTTTGCTCGTAAGAGACTAAAGGAAATGCTTAAAGATTTCAGATTTTATTCTGAATAGATAA
>CAZAFR010000059.1:8402-10861 GCA_964484665.1 uncultured Proteiniphilum sp.
GGTATTGTGAATACTCTGGGCTTATTAATTTTTTCTTTTAGAAGAGCCAAGTCGAGAACATCTTTTACATCACTAACATAGTGAAATGTAAGTCCTTTTAAATAATCTTCTTTGATTTCTTCGATGTCTTTTTTATTATCCTTACAGAGAATAATATCGGTTATTCCGGCACGTTTAGCAGCAAGTATCTTTTCACGTATACCTCCCACGGGAAGTACTTTTCCACGGAGTGTAATCTCACCTGTCATTGCTAGGTTAGATCTAACTTTGCGCTGAGTGTATAATGATGCAAGTGAAGTTATCATTGTAATACCTGCTGATGGCCCGTCTTTTGGAATTGCTCCTTCAGGAACGTGAATATGCGTATTGTAATGTTCGAATATCTCGGGGTTAATATCTAACTCATCGGCATGTGAGTGAATATACTCCATTGCCAGCATTGCTGATTCTTTCATAACATCTCCAAGGTTTCCGGTGAGTGTTAGCTTGGAGCCTTTGCCACGACTTAGAGAACTTTCTACGAAAAGTATTTCGCCTCCTACTGCTGTCCAGGCGAGTCCTGTGACAACTCCGGCGTACTCGTTTCCTTGATATTTGTCTCTGTTGAATTCTTCTCTGCCAAGGTATTCATTTAGCTCGCCCACTTTTAAAGATTTGGGGTATGGTTCATCTGCTGCAATCTTTCGTGCAACCTTACGCATCACTTTGGCGATTTTTTTGTTCAACTCCCTGACTCCCGATTCACGGGTGTAGTTCTCAACAATTTTTTGTAGCGTTGGTTTTGGAATTATAAATGAGCCTTTTTCAATTCCGTGATTTGCAAGTTCCTTTGGAACTAAATGACGATATGCTATTTCTATCTTCTCTTCTGTTATGTATCCACCAACATTAATCAACTCCATGCGGTCGAGTAGTGGCTGGGGAATTGTATTGAGATTATTTGCAGTGGCAACAAAGAGCACTTTGGACAAGTCGTAATCAATTGATACGTAGTTGTCGTGAAACGCTGAGTTTTGTTCCGGATCTAACACTTCGAGCAAGGCAGAGGACGGATCGCCCCTGAAATCAGTTCCGATTTTATCTACTTCATCTAGGACAAAAACGGGATTTGAAGACCCTGCTTTTTGTATGTTTTGTATTATACGTCCGGGTATGGCTCCAATATAGGTGCGGCGGTGACCACGTATTTCAGCTTCGTCGTGTAATCCACCAAGTGATACTCTGACATATTTACGATTTAGTGCTTCGGCTATGGATTTTCCCAAGGAGGTTTTACCTACTCCGGGAGGTCCGTATAGACAAATTATAGGTGATTTTAGGTCTCCTTTTAGTTTGAGTACTGCCAGATGTTCTAAGATACGCTCTTTAACCTTATCCATACCAAAATGATCTCTGTTGAGAATTTTCTGCGCATTTTTGAGGTTGAAATTGTCCTTAGTATATTCATTCCAAGGTAGTTCAAGTATTGTTTGGATGTAGCCGTACTGAACCGAATAGTCGGGCGATTGAGGATTGAGGCGTTCTAATTTTTGAAGCTCTTTCTCGAATGTTTCTGCCACTTCGGCACTCCATTTTTTATCTTTGCTCTTTTTTCTGAATTCGTTTATCTCTATTTGTTGCGAATTACCTCCCAGTTCTTCTTGTATGGTTTTGATTTGTTGCTGAAGAAAGAACTCTTTTTGCTGCTGACTCAGATCCTCACGGGTTTTCATCTGAATGTTCATCTTCATCTCCATCATTTGAGATTCTCTATTGATAATCATAAGAAGCCTGTAAGCTTGTTCTTTCTCATTATCAATATTTAATAACTCTTGCTTTTCGCGATTTTCAATCGGCAAATTAGTTCCGGAGTAACTTATGAGCATATTTGTGAATGAATCGCTCTTTATCGTCTGTAACAGCTCTTTGGGAGGGTCGCCAATCATTTGCAACATTAGAAGCATTGATTCACGGATTGAATCGAGAATTGCTTTGAACTCTTTGTCGTCTTTTTCAGCTTTTACTGTTTCTCTAAGCTTATATGAAGCTTTCATAAACGGTTCAGTCTGACTCATTTCGAGCCATTCGAAACGTTTTTTTGCCTGAACAATAATGCTGAAGTTGTTATCTGCAAGTTCAATTACGCGAATGACTTCGGCAATTACTCCTAATTTATAGAGATCTTCTTTCTCGGGGTCTTCAACATTTGAGTCTTTTTGGCATACCAGACCTATATATCGTTGTCTTTTACCGAATGATTTTACCAGCTCGAGTGATTTTTTCCTGCCAACTGATATTGGTAGAGTACTTCCCGGAAAAACAATTGTGTTTCTTAACGGGAGTATGGGTAGGGTTTCTTTCAGATACTTTTCTTCTATATCAGTATTACCATCTATAAAATCTCCCGCTATAAATGAGATGACGTTGTTCTCGGTTTCTTTTTCGCTAAATTTATTTATTTTGAATGGATTCATATTTAT
>CAZAFR010000060.1:0-10534 GCA_964484665.1 uncultured Proteiniphilum sp.
CTATTTTGGATGTTGCCGGTGAACCAATTATCGGCGCCAATATCCTGATTCAGGGGACTTCCTCCGGTACCATTACCGATTATGACGGTAATTTCGCTCTGCAGGCACCAGCTGACGGCTCATTAGAAATCAGCTACATTGGCTATGAACCACAAACAATCCCTGTTAATAACAGAACAACAATTAACATAGTTCTTGAAGAGGACAGGGAATTATTAGACGAGCTGGTAGTAATTGGATATGGATCTTTAAGTAGAAAAGAATTATCAAGTTCGATTGTTCAGGTTGATAAAGATCAATTTCAACCCGGAGCTGTTAGCAATCCAATGGAATTACTAACGGGTAAAGTCGCCGGATTAAATGTTAATAATACTGCCTCTGCAAACCCAAACTCCGGATCCTCTCTTCAAATTAGAGGTGCCACATCAATTTCAGCTTCAAATGATCCTTTAATAGTTATTGATGGAGTTACAGGTGGAAACATTAGAAACCTTGCTTCACAGGATATAGAGTCGATGACTGTATTAAAAGACGCTGCATCTGCAGCAATTTATGGTACACGTGGCGCTAACGGCGTTATTCTTATCACAACAAAGAAAGGGTCTAAGCAACCAGGTAAAGCACAGGTTACCTACGACAGCTGGTTGGGCGTAAACTTCGCACATGATCCTCGCACAGTTCTTACGCCTGATGAATTTCGTCGCTCTCGGAGAGGCACTGATTATGGATATAACACCATTTGGTTTGACGAACTTGTAAGAGACTTCTCATATGATAATAATCAATACTTATCAATAAATGGGAACACAGGTAATGGTCATTATGGAGCTTCGTTTAACTACAAAAATGCAACCGGTATTGATATAAAATCGAGTCGTAAAGAATATGGAGGTCGCTTTGTATTAGAGAATAAGATATTTGACAATCGTTTACAACTCAATGGAACGCTTAATGCTAGAAGAGTAGACGAAGTTTGGGGAAATACAGGAATGTTTGACACTGCTCTAAACATGAACCCCACAATGCCAATATATAATGAAGATGGTACATATTATCAGCCAACTTCTCCAACAGGTGCTCGCAATCCAATAGCAGAAGTTAAAGATATTGACAATAACGGCCAACGAATTTATGTTATGGGCACCGCAGAAGCAAAATACAATATCATTCAGCAACACAACCAAATGCTTAACACTTCTTTAAGTTATTCATTACATTATGACGATCTAAAGAGTCAGTATTTCACACCTTCCACATCCGGAGAATCATACTGGGGCGGATACAAAGGACGTGCAAACGTTGAGTATCAAAAATGGTACACCAACCGTCTAGAATGGTTATTTAATTATTCTCTAGACTTAATTGACCATAGTATACAAGCAGTTGCAGGATATTCTTATGAAGAATCTAATTGGGAACGACTCCAAGGAGGGAACAGCGATTTTAATTTTGATAATATCAAGTGGCATGACCTAGGAAGTGGAAGTTTTCTTGCAGATGGAAAGGCAAGCATGGGTACAGGAGCTTCACTTTCAAAACTTATCGGAGTTTTTGGTCGCGTCAACTACAATTGGAAAAACTTGATAATGGCTTCTGTTTCATTACGTCACGAAGGTTCCACAAAGTTTGGAAAAGATCATAAGTGGGGATCATTCCCTTCTGCATCAGTTGCTTGGGAGATTGCCAATATGGATTTTATGGAATCAAACTCAGACTGGATACAAAGTCTTAAACCTAGAATCTCATATGGCGTAACAGGTCGATCTGATTTTAGTGCATACCAATCACTTGCTACCTATAAAACACGAGCACAATATTTTATTGATGGTGAATGGGTAACAGGTTATGCACCTTCTAACAATGCCAACCCATCACTGGGATGGGAAAAAAGTATCAGTACAAACATTGGAGTAGACTTTGTTCTGTGGAACAGATTAAGAGGTTCTATTGATTTATATGACCGTCAGTCAAAAGATTTATTATATAATTATACAGCTCCACAACCCCCTTTTGTATATCCAAAAATTTTAGTTAACGTAGGTACTACACAAAACAGAGGTGTTGAACTGAGTTTAGACGGAGACATATTTAAAAACACACAAGTAAAATGGACTTCAGGAATTAATTATTCTTATGGAACTACCAAGTTAAAACAATTATCAAACGACATCTACGAAGCATCCTACTTAGAACTTTATCTTAAACCCGGAGTAGGAACTAGTGAGTACTTCTTCAGAGTACAAGAAGGCGGAAAAATTGGTCAGTTTTATGGTTACGAGTATGCAGGAGTAGAGAATGGTCATATGATGATATATGACAACGAGAATAATCCTGTAGCTGTAGGAGATGCACAACCAGAATATAAAAGATATATTGGTAACGGCACACCTACTAATTACCTTTCATGGAACAACACCCTACGATATAAAAATTTCGATCTGAATATATTCTTCAGAGGAGCTTTCGGATTTGATATCTTCAATATGGGAACCTATGGAATGGGATTAAAAGGTGCTGGTACAGATAATGTATACAGAACTGCATATACAAAGCATAATAATATGACAACTGGTGGTGGAGTAATATCATCTTTCTTCTTAGAAAAAGGAGATTACTTGAAATTAGAAAATGTAACTTTGGGATACAACCTACAACCTAAAGAAAACAAATTCATTAACAATGCCCGTTTCTTTCTTTCTGCTAAAAATATTGCTACTATCACAAGCTACACCGGTAACGACCCGTCAATAGTGAGAGTAAATGGTATAGAACCCGGAGTCGACAGCAACAGTTCTTATCCAACAGCAACACAAGTAAGTGTAGGGGTAACTCTAAATTTTAATTAATAAGATCTTTTGTTAAAAATTAAAATAGAAATAAATATGAAATCTTTAAAATATTACACCCTATTTTTGACAATAATTGCCATCTCTACGACTTCTTGCCTTAATCTAGATGAAGAAGTTTTCGATAGAGTTGATGCTGGCATTTATTATCAGGATGAAGCAAGTGTAAAGAGTGCGGTTGCTTCGATTTATGGAACCGGCGCTTTAAGTTATATTGAGTACTTTTGGTACTTGCAAGAGTTTTCAGCTGACCAAATTGCGTGGCGTAGTTGGAATGGAGGTTTATGGGGATGGGATGAAGCTGAAAAATTTGTTCTGTCAAGTCACAGCTGGACACCTGACTCTAAGATAATCCGTCAAACATGGGAAACGGCATGGACCACAATTGGGTTATGTAACACTTTAATATCCGATCTAAATGAACTTGACCCTGTGTCATTGAACATGACACAAGAAAAAATGAATATCTATATAGCTGAAGTACGCACATTACGTGCTTGGGCCTATTATAATATTTATGAAGTTTGGGGTGGAGCCTTACCTTTAAATATCTCCTCTACTTCTGAAATACCAGGAAGTGCATCTGAAAATTTTGAAGAGGGGTCGAAAATTATATTTGATTTCCTTATACAGGAGCTTGACGAAAGTATATCTTTTCTTACAAAGAACTCTGTAAATCGTATGAACCAAGCTGTTAATAGAATTATAAAAGCCAGGCTATTACTAAATGCACAACTTTTTATAAAACAAGATATGTATAATGAGTGTGCACTTCTATGTCAGGACATTCTTAACAATAAATATGGCGATTATTCAATAGCTGATGATTATAGATCCATATATTCAATTGACAACATTCAATCTTCTGAAGTTATAATGGCTTTTTCTTTTGAAGTAGGTCAACTTAATGGAGGATGGATGCGTAATATGCCTTTCTTGCCATATAATATTTGGGACTATTTTGGTGGCACTTATAATCAAACTGGATGGAATTGTACAATTTTAGCACCATCATATGATAACTCAGGAACTGTTCTTCCGCACGGTGGAACAAATAATCCAAAATCTTTTCTAGAAGCTCCATACAATGATAAGCTTGGAGCTGTTTACGAACGATTTGACAAACGAGATATACGCAAACAAAATTATACATATGATACTGCAACCGGTACTTATAAAGGTATATTCTTAAAAGGTGAAATTAAAGCTAATTATGGCAAAGGTGAATCTTTAAAAGCAGATGCTGATAGAGATGGACAACCAATAGTATATGTTGATCAAGTGGGCACATTTCTTAATAAAGGAAAAGTTTTAGAAACAGTAATGTCGCCACGCTGGGGAGAAACCAATTCAGGCATTCGTTTAATAAAATACCCTATCTATCCATCTTCTGCTGGAATTGATTTCCAAGACATTGATGAAGTAGAATTTAGGTTGTCTGAAGTTGTATATATGCTAGCAGAATGCAAAATGCGTTCAGGAGACACTAATGGAGCAAAAGAACTAGTAAATAGTGTTAGACAACGATACTTCTCTGCAAGTGATTGGTCTACTGTAAAAGATCAACCCGGACCGGGTTTCACTCAATTTGATATGGATTGGATGCTAAGTCAGTGGGGACTCGAATTCCTGTCTGAAGGTCGTCGCCGTAGAACAGATCTTCGTCGGTTTGACAAGTTCACTCAAGGTCAATGGTGGTTCTTCGGTCGTGTAACAGAAGATGGAAAAGAAATACCTGCACAAAGGGATAGAAAATATGAATGGTATCCATTACCTTCTTCAGCCTTAATGGTAAATCCAGGACTGGTTCAAAACCCGAATTACTAATAACTTTAAAAGACATATATAATGAAAAAAATATTATATTTATTATTGCTCCTACCTCTACTCACAGTCTTTGGAGGATGTAGCGGTTTGGAAGACATTGTCTTTGAACATGAAGTACAACTTTTTCCTATCAAAGATAATGCTATACTTTTGGAGGTAATCATGCCCACTGGAAGCCTAGTGGATGATGAATATTACATAGTAGGCGATTTTAATGGCGGAAAAGAAGAAGCAGTAGATAATCCTGTTTGGCGTTTAGAAAAAGCAGGCGAAAGCAATCTAAAATGGGGTATCTACCTTACACCTTCTTCTTTTATAGATGGAAAATCACTTGCTGATGGTTTCACTTTCTATGCAAAAAAGCAAGGAAGTGAACGTACGGTGAAGAACGACCCTGTTGAACATTCATTAAATGTTTCGGTTGGTAGTTTTACAAATGTATGGATTGATCGTTGGGAATCATATTTTGGACAACCTGAAAAAGACAGCTACAGTATATATGTTAATGATCAAACCGGCTGGAATGAGTTATCATTATATGTTTGGGGTGATATGGAAGTTGCTGGTTGGCCAGGTATTTCACCTACTAGCAGTGAAGTAATCAATGATGTTACGTACACTGTGTTTGATATGGGTAAAGAAGCTAAAGATAAAAAATTAAACTTCATTTTCAACAATAACAATAATGGCAAACAATTTGACGCAATGCAGGATTTCACGCTTAATCGTGATGTCTACATTTTAATTACCGATAAGAGTTTCGAAGAAGTTGACCCTGATGCAAAACCTTATTACGGCTACACCGTTTATGTTGATGATCAAACTGATTGGGACGAATTAGCTCTGTACACATGGGGTGATATTGAATTAGCCTCATGGCCTGGCATACAACCTACAGGAATAAAAGAGATTAACGGTGTAACATTTACCTATTTTGAAATGGGAGAAGACGCTAATGATGCCAATTTAAATCTTATTTTCAATAATAATGGTAATAATATTCAATTAAAGGATATTTCTGTTGCATTAAATCGTGATTTTTATTTCCAGATTACTGCAAGTGGAGGTGTGGAAATCGATCCGGAAGGAGGAGGTCCTATCGAAGAAGGTTATAAAATTTATATTGAAGATAATAGTGGTTGGGATGCAATTGCACTACACTATTGGGGTGATGGAGTAACAGGAACAGATTGGCCTGGTATTGCTACGGCAGGAACAGAAGAAATAAATGGAATTACATACAAATTCTTTGAACTTCCAACCGAATTAAATGACAAGTCTATTAATACTATATTCAATAACAGTGGAGCAGGCATTCAATTTGATGGACCAACTATAACTATTGACAAAAATTACACCTTTTTAGTTACAGCAGAATCAGCTACAGAAATTACTCCAAAAGGGTATAAAATTTATGTTGAAGATAATAGTGGCTGGGATGCGATTGCACTGCACTATTGGGGTGATGGAGTAACCGGAACAGATTGGCCGGGTATAGCTACGGCCGGGACAGAAGAGATAAATGGAATTACATACAAATTCTTTGAACTTCCAACCGAATTAAATGACAAGTCTATTAATACTATATTCAATAACAGTGGAGCAGGCATTCAATTTGATGGACCAACTATAACTATTGACAAAAATTACACCTTTTTAGTTACAGCAGAATCAGCTACAGAAATTACTCCAAAAGGGTATAAAATTTATGTTGAAGATAATAGTGGCTGGGATGCAATTGCACTGCACTATTGGGGTGATGGAGTAACAGGAACAGATTGGCCTGGTATAGCTACGGCAGGAACAGAAGAGATAAATGGAATTAAATACAAATTCTTTGAACTTCCAGCCGAATTAAATGGTAAATCTATTAATACTATATTCAATAATAATGGAGCAGGCATTCAATTTGATGGACCGTACATTAGTATCAATAAGAATTATTATTTAAAGATCACTTCCAATTCTTTTGAGGAAGTTTTAAAATAAACTATTATTTTAGCATTGTAAATAACATTTAATATGACAGAATTCAATAAGATAGTTCATTCTAGAATACGATTAATCCTTTTAACAATTTTAGTCCCTTTATTTTTAATAAATTGCGGATCCAGTGAACCAAATGTCAAGACTGAACCTCCTGTAACTGAAATAGCTAATGAATGGGTAATTTATGAAGTTTACCCCGGATTATATGAAAAGGGTAACGCTTTTAATTCTATTTCAAATCAGTTAGATAACATTAAAGCTCTAGGGGTTAATGTCGTTTGGCTTATGCCAATATATGATCAAGGAGTATTGAAAGGAATAGGCTCGCCTTATTGTATTAAAGATTACAAGAAAATAAATAGTGATTATGGCACATTAGACGAACTAAAATCCTTAGTATCAAAAGCCCATAATAAAGAGATGAAAGTAATTCTCGATTGGGTGGCAAATCATACTTCATGGGATAATGTATGGATTCAAAATAAAGATTGGTACACTCAGGATAATAATGGAAATATCGTTTCACCCCCGGGAATGGGGTGGAATGATGTTGCCGACCTGAATTATGACAATCAAAATATGCGTCACGAAATGATTGATGCAATGATATATTGGGTCAAAGAAGCTAACATTGATGGATATAGGTGTGATTTTGCAGAGGGCGTTCCGGATGATTTTTGGCAAGAGTCTATTAAAGAGCTTAAACAATTAAAAGGAGATGAATTGCTGATGCTTGCTGAAGGAGGAAAATCCAGTCTTTTATTAAACGGATTTGATATGGTCTATGGTTGGGATTTTGCCTATAAATTACAAGATTTGTATTCAGGTAAAATAACAGTTAAAAACTTATATGAGACTCATAGTCAGGAATACAAAGATGTTCCCGAAGGAAAGCAACGTATGCGTTACATTACAAATCACGACATGGCATCTAACCAATCTCCTATTGAAGCATTTAATGGAGAGAAAGGCGCTTTATCGGCTTTTGTAATTGCCTCTACTTTAGGTGGTTCTCCTATGATTTACAGTTCACAAGAAATAGGATATTCTACAACTCTTTCTTTTTTCACTCATACAAATATCAATTGGAACAGTAACCAAAAATATACAAATGAGTATAAAAAGATTATGAATATATACATCTCTTCTGATGCATTGAAAAAAGGGACACTTAAGACGTATGAAAATGGTAAGGTGGCTACATATGTTCGAAAAAGTCAGAGTGAAAGTATTTTAATTATGGTTAATACTACAAATGAACAAGTTGAAGCTAAAACGCCAATTGAATTTTCTCAAGAAGAACTTAAAAACCTTCTAAACAATTCAAACGAGAAAATGCCTGCTGTATTAACTTTGGAGCCTTATCAATATAAGATATTGAAATATTAAACTAACATTCTTAACAAGTTTTATTGGAGCTGTTTGGTAATAAATTTAAAACTTATTTTCAGGTAGCTCCTTTTTTATTCATAAACATTACGCATATGAAAAAATACATATCGCTACTTTCATTAATAATTTCAGTAACATTTCTTCAGGCACAACAAGTAAAAATTGACCCCGCATTCTGGTGGAGCGGAATGCAGGAAACAGAGCTTCAGTTAATGGTTTGTGGAGATAATATTGCTTCATATAAACCTGAAGTTATTTCAGATAATATTAGGATAAAAGAAGTGGTAACGCTTGACAGCCCTAATTATCAACTGATATATCTTGACTTAACTGAATCACAACCTGAACAGTTCAATATTATTTTTAAAGGTAACAACGACAATCGTACTGTTCAATACGAATTAAAAGAACGGAATCCTGAAAGATTTGAAATTGAAAGCTTCAACTCATCAGATGTTCTTTACCTGATAATGCCTGATAGATTTGCTAATGGTAATCCATCAAATGACCAAATTGAAATGCGCATGCCATATAAAGTTGATCGAGATAACCCTAACGCTCGTCATGGAGGTGATTTAAAAGGAATATCTGATCACCTGGACTATCTTTATGATCTTGGTGTTACTGCAATATGGCTGAATCCTGTTCTTGAAAATGATATGAAGGGTGGTTCTTATCATGGTTATGCAACAACAAATTATTATAAGGTAGACCCGCGTTTCGGAACAAATGAAGAGTATCAAAAACTTATTGCCGATGCACATAGCAAAGATATGAAAGTGGTTATGGATATGATTTTTAACCACTGTGGAAGTGATCATCCTTGGGTTTACGACGTTCCTTCGGCTGACTGGTTTAATAATCTTGGGGAATATGTGCAAACTTCTCATATGAAAGAGATGTATTTTGACCCCTATGCTTCGGAGTATGATAAAAATAAAATGGTTGATGGATGGTTTGTTCCTACTATGCCGGATCTGAATCAGCGAAACCGCCATGTAGCTAAATATCTCATTCAAAATAGTATTTGGTGGATTGAGTACTCGGGAGTGGATGGCATTCGTCAGGACACCTATCCTTATGCAGATTATGACATGATGATAAATTGGATAGAAGCAGTTGAAAAGGAATATCCAAATTACAACATTGTAGGTGAAGCATGGCTTAATAACACAATTGGCACAGCTTTTTGGCAGAGAAACAGTCCAATTAACCCAAATAACACAAAATTGAAATCAGTAATGGATTTTAAATTTATGGGACTCTCCCACTCTGCTTTTTTCGAAGAAACTGGTGAATGGGGTGGCGGACTACATGGAATTTATGATCACATGACTTATGATTTCATGTATCCCGATATTTATAATGTGCTTAGGTTTCTTGACAATCATGATACTGATAGATTTTTAAAAGAGTATCCCAACGATCTGTCGAGCTGGAAACAGGCTATCACGTTCTTATTAACTATGCCGGGTACACCACAAATTTATTACGGAACTGAATTACTAATGCATGGAAACAAAAGTAGAGGTGATGGCAATATCAGACTCGATGTTCCCGGTGGCTGGCCTGGCGATGGAATAAATCAGTTTTCCAGAGAAGGACGTGATAAAATTCAGAACGAAGCTTTTGATTTTCTTAGCAACCTGCTTCATTGGCGACGTAATAATGACGTAATTGCTTATGGTGGCATGAAACATTATGTGTTGCAGAAAGGGGTTTACGTATATGAACGGTATATCGGAGATGAGAGTGTTTTAGTATTTATGAATGGAACTAACAAAGATGTTGAAATCAATCTCGACAGATATTTGGAGTCAATTATTGACAAAAATGAATGGATTGATTTACTTTCAGGTGATAATATTTCTTTTGGTGAAACAATGAAGTTATCTCCTAAAGAGATTCTGATATTAGAATAACTTTTTAATATAATACAACCCTAATTATCAGGGTATAGCTAACAAATCAGAAATAAGCAGTAGATGTTTGTAACTGTATAAAATTAAAAGTAAGAGCTTATAATTATGAAAATTATTTATAACAAAACTACCAAAACGATAAATGCAGCACTAGTCCTAATGCTTATTTCTTTTTTCATTTTCTCGTGTAGTGAAGATCCTGTGGTTATACCCGAAAAGCCTAAACCGGAGGAGCCTGCAAAGATTAACGACTGGTTCTCTTGGGATCCGGTAACTCCTGATGCTGATAAAGAACTTACTATTTTTTTTAAAGCACCAAGTTCATCAGAGTTATATAATTATAATGGGGAGGTGTATGTTCATATTGGAATAGTTCAAGAAGAGAACTGGCAAAAGGTGCCTGCAGAATGGAATGAGAATATTGCCAAATGCAAGATGACTCCAGTGGAAAGTGAGAACAATACTTGGAGTATAAAACTTTCTCCAACCATCAGGGAATGGTTTGATTCAGGGAACATTCCGATAAATAAAATTGGTATTATCGTAAGAAATACCGAC
>CAZAFR010000061.1:0-8872 GCA_964484665.1 uncultured Proteiniphilum sp.
CAACGCATCAATACGCATTTCGTATATTGGATATTTGGAGCAAGAGATACAAACAGAAAATCATGAGTATATAAACATAATACTTAGAGAAGATCTTAAAGGCTTAGAGGAAATTATAGTAATGGGGTACTCAAGCCAGAAAAAAACTGAACTATCAAGTTCAATCGTTACTTTATCATCAGATAAAATTACTGATGTAACTTCTCCGGATATAGGAAATATGTTACAAGGAAAAGTTGCTGGGGTATTAGTATATAATTCAACTGGTCAACCAGGTTCTAATTCAGAAATAAGAATTAGAGGAACAGGTTCAATAACCGCAGATTCAGACCCATTGTATGTTGTTGATGGAATACCATATGGATCTTTCAATCCAAATGATGTAGAAACAATAACTATTTTAAAAGATGCAGGTGCAACTGCATTGTATGGATCAGCCGCAGCTGGAGGAGTAATAGTTGTTACTACAAAGTCGGCATCAAAAAACCAACCCACCAAATTATCATTTAAAACTAGATTTGGACAAAATGAGGCACTGTTTGGTAATTATAAAATGATGGACTCTAAAGAAATATTTTTATTGCATAAAGACATTTACAGCTCTTCTTTATTTCAAAAAGCTCGTCCTTTTTATTTATTAGGTCAGAATTTTGACTGGCAAGATGCTTTTTTTAAGAAGGGAATGTTTCAAAATTATTACAGTTCTGTCTCTGGTGGATCTAATAAAATGAGCTACTATGCTAGTGCTGATTATTATCAAGAAGATGGAACTCTTATTAATACGAACTTCGAAAAGGTATCAACAAGATTAAACTTAAATTCAGAGTTAACCCCCACCTTAGATATGAATATAAGATTATCTTACTCTGCATCAAATGATCAAGGCACTTCTAGCTGGACAACTTTAAATGATGCATACACGAAAATGCCTTGGGATAATCCATATGACGAAAACGGAGAAATAATTAAAATTTCTAGTTCTACACGCCCAGATAATGGCAAAACATGGTATTCACAAGATAAGTGGAATGCTCTTCATAGTGAGCAATATGATTATTCAAAATCAAAGTCTACTGGTTTAGTAGCAGACATTCAATTTAATTGGCAAATAGCCCCATGGTTATTGTTTACTAATACTAATAGATTTGATAGAAGTTCATATAAATATGTTCAGTTTATTGACCCCAGATCATATAACCCATCTTATTCAAATGGATTTTTGCGAAATGATGCATCTTTCTCTAATTCATTTAATACCACAAACATTCTAAAAGCTAATAAAGACATAGGAAATAGCTCATTAAACATGCTTTTAGGATACGAGTGGGGCAAATACTACACAGATTTCATGTATGCTTCAGGTATAGGCATGCCAAATGGAATGGATGCACTAAATGCCGCATCAATATATGAAATAGGAGGTTTTAAGACGCCTGGTGCTGGATGGTCTGTTTTTGGTCAAGGTCAATATAGCTTTAATAACAAATACTTCGCAACTGCATCTTATAGAGCTGATGCAAGCTCAACATTTGGACCAGAAAAAAGGATAGGCTACTTTCCTTCATTAGCTGCATCTTGGCTAATTAGCAATGAGGAATGGGCAAAAGATATTAACTATATCACTAGCCTAAAATTACGAGCTAGTTATGGTGTAACAGGTAACTCAAATATTGGTTCATTTAGGTACTTGTCCACTTTCTCGCTTAATTCTCTTTATCAGAATCAAGTTGGAGCAACACCTGAAAAATCAGGAAATCCATACTTAAGCTGGGAGACAGCCTATATGTCTGGAATAGGACTCGATATTAGTCTTTTAGATAGAGTTGAAGTGAACTTTGATTTATATAATATTGAAAATAAGGACTTGTTGTTAGCCGTCCCACGTAAACCATCAACAGGTTTTTTTGAGGGTATGGAAAATATTGGTAGTGTTAGAAATAGAGGTATTGAAATGCAGTTAACTACTGATAACATAAGAAATAATAGCTTTTATTGGGAAACATCATTCAATATTGGATTCAATACAAATACTGTTATATCGACCCCAAATGATGAGCCATTTTTATTAACTAGGAACATGGTATATCAAGAAGTAAAACCTGGACAAGATATTTATAGCTGGTATATGGCAAAATGGCTTGGAGTAGATTCTAATAATGGAGACCCACTTTGGGAACAAATAGAATACGATGATGAAGGAAATGTTGTTTCACGTAATGAGACAAATGATTATACTAAAGCAACTCCTCAAGTAACAGGCAAAGCAACTCCTAAATTTAGTGGTGGATTAACAAATACATTTCAATATAAAAACTTTGGACTCCACATTAATACAAACTTTGTATATGGCAATAAAATTTATAATTACGATAGAGCTCAAACAGATTCAGATGGGGCCTATTTAGGATACAACCAGCTGTCATTAACTAGCAGTAAGTTAAACTGGACTAGATGGGAAAAAAAAGGTGATATTGCAACACACCCTAAACCAGTTATGAATGGAAATAAAGACTCAAATGCAATTTCATCACGATATTTAGAGAATGGTAGCTTTTTAAGAATAAAAAACATAACACTATCCTATAGTCTTTCAAATTCATTATCGAAAAAACTATCTGCTTCTAGTTGTAAGCTATATATCTCGGCTGATAACTTATTTACATTCACAAATTTTTCAGGAATGGATCCAGAAGTGAGTTTAAAAATTTCTGAGTCATCTCTTCCAGGACTATATCAAAAAAATTACCCAATTAGCAAACAAATTCTGTTTGGGCTAGAAATTGACTTTTAAACTAAAAAATATGAGCAAAAATATTATTCCAATAATCACATGTATTTTTTTACTTTTTACTTCATGTGATTTAAACTATTACCCTTCAGACTCTTTAACCCCAGAGCAATTGTCTGACGACCCAAGTGGTGCTGTATACATCACAGAAGGCAACTATTCAATGTTTAAAGATGAATACGAGTATAAAGGGTTATACTCAAGTGGGAACTCTTATATTCGTCATTATATGCAAATGTGTGAATTTCCAGGCGACAACACAACTTTATCAGGCAGAACCACAGATGCACTTTACGAGGCTGCGGTTTATAGAACACACAATACTTTAAAAAATGTCTCTACTATATGGTGGCTAGGTTATAGAATAATTTTAGGGACAAATTCAGTAATTGAGAAAGTAGAAGAAGGTACTTCAATAGAATATGATCATATTAAAGGAGAAAATTACTTTTTAAGAGCAATAACTCACCTTCATCTTGTGACAATGTTTGCGAAACCATATTCACATGGAAGAGAGAATGATGGTATTATTTTACGTACAAGTACAAATACAATTGACACTTCAATATCTACCGTAGGTGAGGTATACGACCAAATTGTTGAAGACTTACTTGAGGCTATCCGTTTGATGGAAAAAGGCTCAAGAAGAGGGAATGCTGGCTTTGCATCAAAAGAATCAGCTCAAGGACTATTATCAAGGGTTTATTTATATATGGAGAAAAACAATGAAGTAATTGATTTAGTTGCTGATATGTTTAATAATGAAGATCCTAGTTCAAGACTTGAGGCTAGCTCAACCTTTCCTTCATACTTTGCAAATGCACTTTCTTCAAAGGAGACATTATGGGCGATAGCTCATACACCGTTAGAGTCAGCTGCACAGTCATCGATTGCATCTATGTATATCAATGATAATGCAGGGTGGGGGGAAATTTATTCTTCAGACCCCTTAAACACTCTATACGAAAGATATCCTAATGATTTAAGATACACTTCTTTCATTTTACCACAATTTATAGATGAAGAATCCACTGAAATGATGATTTCTTTTCCAGTTGAGAGTTTAGGTGGGGATGATTTCAGATCAAATGAATTAATTAATGTTGAGTATGACAATAGCTCTAAAAGATATTTTTTCACTGAAAGTGGAACAAGAATATATGTTGAACAAGAAACTGTTAATACATACCCTAACTATTATATACTTTATAATGGCCAAAAACAAAACGTCAGATTAACAAAACAAATAAGAGATAGAAACAGCTTTCCACAATACTATGTTAGTAAGTTTTCATATCAGGATGGGGATCCGATGTTAAGTTCTCCTGTAATGATTAGATGGGCAGAAGTAATACTAAATCGAGCAGAGGCCAATGCTAAACTTAATAATAACCAAGATGCTATTGATGACGTCAATATTTTACGTAAGAGAGCAGGCCTAAATGGCGATGAGCTTTTCACACTTCAAAACTACAAAGAAAGAGGATATAATTCAGTACTGGAAGTCGTACTAGACGAAAGGAGGTTAGAACTAGCATTTGAAGGTCATAGAGTTTTTGATATTTATCGCAACAAACGAGATATGAACAGAAAATATGCAGGTGTTCATCCATGGGAAATTGTAAAATATGATGACCCTAGAATACAATACCCGATACCATTTGACGAAACATCAGTGAAATAACTTAGTGATTTTTTTAATCAAACAACAAAAAACTAAAGAAATGAAACATATTTATAACATTATTATCATCGCACTTTTTACATTTTTCGCACTTTCATGTAATGATACAAATGAGCCCATGGCGTTATTCGACTATCAAATAGATGGAGTTACAGTGCAGTTCACAAATTACTCTACAGATTCTCAAAGTTATATTTGGGATTTTGGAGATGGAAACACATCAACCGAAGAGAATCCTCTACACGAATACGCAGAGTCTGGATCTTTCATTATCACATTAACTGCAACTGGAGATGGTGGTTCAAAAACTATCAAATCTATGATAAAAATACAAAGACCCTCAATAATTGAAATTGACGGCAACTTTGATGACTGGAATAATGTACCATTAGATGAATTATTCTCAACCTCAACAACTAACGATGATTCTGCATTAAAAAGTTTAAAAGTCCATATTGACTCTGATTATATATATCTATATCTAGAATATGAGGAGAGTAAAATTGGACCAATTGATATACTTTTAAATACAGATAACGACAATACTACTGGAGGTGAGTCATGGATGTGGTCTCCAAGCGGTACTGATTATTTAATCGAGGGGTTTTTAGAGTCCAAAATGGAAGACTCATCTGTTTTCTATTGGCCGGAGGATGCTCCACAAGATGGTTGGGAATGGATAGAAACTCTTGGACCTGGAAGTGGTGTTGTAAAGATGTCAAATAGTCAAGATATTGGTAATGGGATTAGTGCTGCAGAAATGAGTATTATACGAGAGATGATAACAGATTCATTTGCGGATGAAATTGAAATAGGTATTTTCTCATCTGATGAAGATTGGTCTGGGAATGGAAACTTACCAAACACTAGTGATGGAACCTCTGCTCCACTGTTAAGAGTAATAATTAAATAGAGACAATAATGATATATAAAAACTATTTACTTGTAATCACAATTTTTCTCACTTTATTATCCATTAGTTTTTGTAGCACGGGAGAGAATACAACAAGTAATGGATCAAAGGATTTAGAAAAAGTTGAATTCAGCGAATTTGATTACTCATTTGCAAATCCAGAACGGGGATTCTATATATATAACTTTTTCAGCACAGAAAACAACAATGTTTTAACTGCTGATGAAATAAGAAGACATAGGTCAAATGGCTTTACACTTATGCAAAATCTTTATCATCTCAAAGGTTTTATTGATAAACCAATATCAAGAGATTTTCTAGCTCGTATTGAAGCAAACCTTACAGCACTAAGACAAGGAGGTGCAAAAGCAATATTAAGATTTTCTTACTCTGATAGTCAAGAGGAAAAGCCATGGGATCCTCCAATAGATATTGTATTAAAACATATTGAGCAGTTAAAACCTATTTTTATAGAGTATTCAGATGTTATTTATACATTAGAAGCAGGATTTATTGGAGCTTGGGGAGAGTGGTACTATACTGATAACTTTGTAATGGACCCTGAGTCTAAAGAGGACTTTAAACTACGTCGTAAGGTATTAGAGAGTCTTCTTGAGGCCTTACCAAAAAACAGAATGATATGTGTAAGAACCCCCTCATTTAAACTCAACTTGTTAGACATTAATGTATCTGATTCAATCACAGAGTCAAAAGCTTATAATGAATCTACATTATCAAGAATTGGTTCTCACAATGACTGTTTTTTATCTAGCTCAAATGATCAAGGAACATTTTCAAGTTTATCAGAAAGAGAGTATTGGCAAAATGAATCTAAATATACTATCATGGGTGGAGAAACGTGTGCCCCCTCAACATACTCTGAATGTGAAAACACTATTTCAGAGATGGAGAAATATCATTGGTCATATCTAAACTCTGGATATCATCCTATAGTTTTGAACGAATGGAAAGAAAGTGGGTGTTTTGAAGAGATAAACAGCAGACTTGGATATAGATTTTTAATAAAAGAAATTGAGTACACAAAATCTATAAACAATAACGAGAGTTTCACAATTAATGCATCAATTAAAAATGACGGCTTTGCATCACTAATGAACCCTCGTAATCTAGAGTTAATTATTGAAAGCATTGAAAACCAACAAGAGATTTATGTGAAGGAACTAAACTATGATCCTAGAAACTGGGAATCAGGTGTGATTTCTAAAATAAATGCTTCGTTTAAAGTAACAGAAGGTATGTCTGGAAAAGAATTCAATGTCTACTTTAACTTAAAAGATCCTTCAAATAACTTAAAAGAAAATTCAGACTTCAGTATTAGGTTTGCTAACAAAGACATGTGGGATAGTAAGACTGGATACAACCATATTTGTACATTTAATGTAAGATAGACAATTATGAACAGAATTAAACACAAATAATATGGTAACTCAAAAAGAAAGACTTTCATCATTAGATATACTTCGCGGTTTTGATTTATTCATGCTTGTTTTTTTTCAGCCAGTATTTATTTCTTTTGCAAGACATTGGTCTGATGTTCCATTATTCAATTATCTGCTTGGACAATTTGAACATGCTGAATGGATTGGATTCACTGCCTGGGATTTAGTAATGCCTCTGTTTTTATTTATGGTTGGAGTTGCATTACCCTTCTCATTAGACAAATACAATTCTTCTAAAAATAAAGGACATATATATAAGAGATTAATAAGAAGATTTATTATACTTTTTATTCTTGGATTTGTAGTTCAAGGTAATATACTAAATCTAAACTTTAAAGAATTCAGAATTTATTCAAATACTTTACAAGCAATAGCGGTTGGTTATTTTATTTCAGCTATTTTTATTCTAAAATTAGATATAAGAAAGCAGTTAATAGCAACTTTTAGTCTTATATTTATATATTGGGCGTTAATAACTTTCCTAGGAGATTTTACACCAGATGGAAATTTTGCTGAAAAAGTAGATAAAGTTATCCTTGGCAAATTTAGAGATGGTGTTTATTATTCTGAAGATGGAAGTTGGCATCATTCAGATAGTTATCACTATACTTGGATACTTACAAGCATTGTTTTTATAGTTTCAACTATGATGGGAGTGTTTGCAGGTCGAATTGTGAAAAATGGGCCTAATAAATTAAAGAACAGTATAAGTCTTTTAATTATAGGTCTAAGTCTTGTTATTGGTGGATTATTATTAAGCTTTCAAACCCCAATTATAAAAAAGATTTGGTCAGCTAGCATGACCTTATATTCAGGAGGCCTTTGTTTTGTTCTAATGGCATTATTTTACTACATCATTGATTATAAGGGGTATTCAAAAGGTCTCAATTGGCTAAAGTTCTATGGTATGAATTCTATTACCGCTTATACATTAGGAATGGTGATTAGTTTCAAAAGCATAGCCCACTCAGTATTTTACGGTTTAGAACAATATATAGGAGATTATTATAATGATTTCTTAGTCCTTGTAAACTTTATGATATTATTTTTTATTCTTAGGCTCATGTATAACTTAAAATACTTTGTTAAAATATAAATATCTTATTTATAATTAAAAAGAATGACCAAAATTTTGGTCATTCTTTTTAACATAAAGGGTCTAGTCCTGAAATAGCGTTACATTAAAAAGTTAATGTAATGGAAGAATCTGAATTTAAGTACGTTAAGCGTACACAAAAGGATTATAGCATGTCCTTTAAATTGTCTGTTGTATCAGAGATTGAGCGTGGTTATATCTCAAAAACAGGAGCTAAAAACAAATATGGGATACAAGGTCATGGTACAATACAACGTTGGTTGAAAAACATGGTACCTTTGACTGGGAAAATCAAATGCCAGATAATATGCCAAAGAGTAAGGATCAAACAATTTTTGAGTTAGAGCAGAAAGTTCTACTCTTAGAGAAACAAAAAGCCCTGCTAGAGAGACAAGCAGAGCACGCAAATAAGAAATCTATTTCCTTTGATATGATGATAGATATAGCAGAGCAATAACTTAACATCAAGATTAGAAAAGAGTCTTTACCCGAGTCGTTGATAAATTCAAGTAACAAGAAAAAATAAGTATCAACTCTACCTATGAACTTCTTGAGTGTCAGATATAACATATACAGGAGACAGAGGTAGTGGTTACCTAAGCTTAATAACAGATGCTTACTCAAACTAAATAATGGGATACTATCTTTCTAACAATTTAGCTACAGATGGTTGTCTAAGAGTTTTAGAGATAGCAAACAAAAAAAGAAAATATAGGGACCATATTAACATATGATTCAGATACGGGAATACAGCACTGTAGTAATGTCTATCATAAGTCAATGAAATAAACAAATCCTGTTTCAAAGCTAACTTTGAAACAGGATTAATTAGAGTATATTTGTCAAATAAACTGTAGCGCTTATTAAGGAAGATACACAAACGATAATTCTAAGTTTTGGGAACAATAAAGCTCACACTTGCTGATTATTT
>CAZAFR010000062.1:0-8862 GCA_964484665.1 uncultured Proteiniphilum sp.
ATGGCAGAGAAAGAAATGTCCTTTTGGGATCATCTGGAAGAGTTCCGATGGACTATTATTCATGTTATCATTGCTGTTGTAGTTTTTTCTATATTGGGATTCATTATTGTCCCTTATATTTTTGACTCAGTAATATTAGCTCCGCGTGATTCTAATTTCGCCACTTATAAGTTTTTCGAAAAAGCAAGTCAGTTTCTACCTTTCTTACCAGATTTTTCCGGAGAATCATTCTCAGTACAGATGCTGAATATAAACATGACCACACAGTTCATGACGTATATTTCAACATCTTTTGCTTTTGGGGTTCTTTGTACTATACCCTACCTTTTATACGAGGTATGGAAGTTTGTTAGTCCGGCACTCTATGAAAACGAAGCAAAAGGAGTAAAGAAAGCTTTTGGTTTCGGTGGCTTTATGTTTATAATCGGGTGTCTTGTTGGTTATTTCATTGTATTTCCTTTAATTTTCCGATTCCTTATTACTTTTGAGTTAAGTGATTCCATTGAAAATATGATTTCGCTTGATTCTTATATGAGTAATTTTTATACTTTAATATTAATAATGGGATTGGTGTTTGAACTTCCATTAGTATTTTGGTTGCTGTCCAACCTTGGATTAATTTACCGTTCATTCTTCAAAAAATTCCGCCGCCATGCTATTGTAGGCTCCCTTATAGCTGCTGCACTTATTACACCTTCCGGGGATCCATTCTCACTTTTTGTGGTCACTATACCCATTTATGCACTTTGGGAAATAAGCGCATTCATAGTTAAAAAAGATCCACCTGAAGAAGAAGAAGAAGAAAATCTACCATCTATATTTGATTAGGTCATCTCATTTAACGGCTATCACTTCTATCTCCACTAAAGCATCCTTTGGTAGTGTTTTTACAGCGATAGTAGACCTTGCAGGATAAGGTTTAGTAAAATAAGTGGAATATACCTGATTCATACCATCAAAAAGTGACATATCATTTAAGAATACTGTAGTTTTTACTATATGCTCAAGCTTCATCTCTGCTTCTGTAAGCACTGCTTTTATATTAATAAAGATCTGATCTGTCTGTTCTCTGACTTCTCCTGCAACTAAATTTCCAGTAGTGGGATCAATTGGCAACATGCCGGATATAAATAACATACCGTTAACTTCAATTGCCTGACTATATGGTCCTATGGCCTCAGGAGCATTTTTTGCAGATATAACTTTTTTCATTTCATCCGAATTTTTGAGATTAAAAACTATTCAAATAAATTACAGACTTCATAGCAATAATTAATTATTTCTCTGACGCAAAACTTCGTAAATCATTACACCAGATGCAACTGACACGTTGAGTGACTTTATATTTCCTATCTGAGGTAATTTCACAAGCTCGTCACTTATCCTCAGGTGCTCACTATCTATACCTATATCCTCCGATCCCATTAAAAGAGCAACAGGAACCGACAGGTCGACTCTTGTATAAAGTTCCGCAGCTTTTTCAGTCGCAGCGACTACCTTTATACCACTGTTTTTTAAAAAGATAAGGGCATCTTTCAGACTTCTTTCACGACATACTGGAATACTATGTAAAGCTCCTGCTGAAGTTTTAATGGCATCTGCATTAACCGAAACGCTACCCCTTGCCGGAATAACAATGGCATTAACACCTGCTACTTCACAAGTACGCGCTATAGCACCAAAATTACGAACATCAGTTAATCCATCCAAAACAAGAATAAAAGGGTTTTTACCCTCTTCATAAAGGAGTGGTATAATATTTTCTAATTTCTGATATGTAACCGCAGATATAAATGCAACCACTCCTTGATGATTTTTCCGGGTGATACGGTCTATACGCTCTATTGGAACCTTCTGCACAGGTATTTCATATTCCCTCAAAAGCTGTTGTAGTTCCCCAATCAACTCCCCTGAAAGTCCTCTCTTAATTAACACCCTATCTATATCTTTCCCAGCCTCAACTGCCTCAATTACAGCACGGATGCCAAAAATCATTTCTTTTTCTCTCATATAATTTTATTAAGATTGTATGCCAAGAATAGCTTTAGCATTTTCTATTGCTTCGGATGTTACTTCAGCCCCACTCAACATTTGAGCTATCTCAGTAATTCTTTCGTTAGGAGATAATACTTTAATTTGAGATGTGATCTCATTTTGTGTCTCTTCTTTATATACAACAAAATGAACATTACCCTTTGATGCAATCTGAGGTAGATGAGTGATTGTTATGACCTGCATTTCGCGACTCATTTGCCACATTATAGTACCTACTCTGTCAGCAATATCACCTGAGGTACCTGTATCAATCTCATCAAAAATTATTGTAGGCAATGCTGTTGCACCTGCCACCATAGCCTTCAGACAAAGCATTAGTCTTGAAATTTCTCCACCGGAAGCAACGGCAGAAACCGGCTGCAGAGCAGTGTTCTTATTAGCGGAAAAGAGAAATTCAAGATTGTCAATACCAGTTACATCAGGATTAGCCTTTTCTTTAAAATCACATTTAAAGCGACTATCAACAATTTTCAAATAAGTTAGTCTATCCATCAATTGCTTCTCAATCAAGGGAACAGCATCTCTTCTCTTTTTACTCAGAGCCCTACCCTTTTCTAACATAAAATCACGTTTCTCTGAAGTCTCCTTTTCTAAAACTGAAATTTTCTCATCCAAAGATTCTATATCTTTCAAATTAGCAGCAATCTCATCACGGAGTAAAATCAATTCAACCACCGTGTTAACAGAATATTTTTTCTGTAAACCATATATGGTACTTAGTCTGTCCTCAATTATTTGTTGCCTTTCAGGATCAAAATCAACCTCTTCGAACTTACGTGAAGCTTCTTCACGTACATCTTTTAAATCGATATAAGCAGACCTAACTCTTTCTGTTAGTTCTGCAACTTTAGGGTAAACTTTCTCAACATTTTGCAACGTATCTTTAGTTGATCTAAGTAACGACTCAATATTATTTTCATCCTCTGAAAGCATTGAAATAACAGCAAATAAACCAGATTTTATCTCTTCTGAATGAGTAAGTGCTTCCAACTCTTTTTCGAGCTCCTCTTGTTCATCGGGCTTAAGTGAAATTTCAGATAAGCTATTATATTGAAATCGTAAATAATCCTCTTCTTCTTTGTTCTTTTGAGACTGAATACGCAATTCGTTAAGTTTTTTATCCGAAGAGTGGTAATCCGCAAATGCTTTTTCATACTCTTTCAGCTCTACTTCAGTCCGCGCGAGAGTATCAACAAGGTTCAACTGAAACAAATTATCATTCAGCGCAAGATTCTGATGTTGTGAATGAATATCTATCAACCTTTCGCCCAATTCTTTCAGATCATTAAGATAAACAGGTGAATCATTTACAAAAGCACGCGACTTGCCATTTATCCATATCTCTCTCCGTAGTATGCATTCATTTCCATCATATACCCAATCATGTTGTTCAAAGAATGACTTTAGATTATAAGATGAAATATCAAATACACCTTCAATCAAACATCGGTTTTCTCCATGTTTAATGTTGCGACTGTCTGCTCTCTGTCCTAATATTAGAGATAATGCCCCAATAACAATTGATTTGCCGGCACCTGTTTCTCCTGTAATTACAGTTAACCCTGAATCAAACGTTATGTGGATAGAGTCAATCAGCGCATAATTTTCTATAGATAATGATTTCAGCATAAAATAAACAAATCCATTTCGTAAATCCTTTATTCAAAATGGTAACTCTAGTAAGCAAAAATACATATTATTTTGGAGATTCCGTTTTCATGATATTGATTTCTTTAGGATTCAAAATCATGAAATCTGTTCTTCTATTTAATTGATCTGAAATTTCTTGCTGTTCAGGCGTTAGTTTTTCAATAAATTCTTCAGTAAGGATATCACCCTCTTTTAAAAAGTCATAAGTTTCGGAAAGACTTCTGTTTATCGTTTTTGGATTCGACTTACCATATCCTTTTGCTTTTAGCCGGATGCCATCGATTCCGCTAAGTATCAGATAGTCAACAACAGATTGAGCCCGATTGGTTGAAAGTTGAATATTATACTCCACATCACCGAACCTGTCGCTGTTTGCTGACAATTCTAAATAAACTTCAGGATGCTCGTTTAGTAAAGCTACAAGCAGTTCGAGTTCTGACTTCGACTCAGGGCGTAGTGTTGCACTGTCAAAGTCATAAAATATATTTTCAAGAATTATAGGTTTATTATAAGGTATTAATTCAAAATCTACATAATAAGTAGTATCAATTTCCTCAGCCGTTGTTTGAAGTATCTGTTTCTGATTTAAAAAACCCTCTGCGCTTGCCATTAATATGTATGTAATATCTCTTTCTGCTTCAAACTTATACTCACCCATCCCGTTGGTTACGATACTTCGCTGAGAACCATCACTACCCACAACCGATACCAAAACATCGGCAACAAACTCATCATCTTGGTCTACTGCAAATCCTTCAATGTTGATTTTTGCAGATAAATACTCAAAAGAAAATATATGGTCATACCCCCTAACATCATTACGATTGGAGCTAAAATAGCCTTTTTCTTTATTTTGTTCAAATGTAATACCAAAATCGTCTTGTGATGAATTAATAGGCGATCTCATATTCTCAATCTCCCATTCACCTGTAATCTTATTATAATATGCTGTAAACAAATCCAATCCACCCATTCCTGGGTGCCCATCGGAAGAAAAATATAATCTGTTTTCTTCACGAATATATGGAAACATTTCGTCACCCGGACTATTTACTTGGGGACCTAAATTCTCAACCGAAATTACATCAAATGATGGAGAAAGTGATGCACGCCAAATATCTTTGCCTCCATAGCCACCGGGCATATCAGAAACAAAATAGAGGTATTTACCTGAAGGAGAAATTGTTGGATGAGCAAAAATAGCTAATGAATCAATACTATTAATCTCAAATGGATTACCTGAGGTCCATGCACCATTTACTCTTCTGGATATATAGATTTCCGGTCTGGTTGGTTTTTCATAATCAGCATGGCTTACAGTATAGAACATATACCTGCCATCAGCGGTAATAGAGGGTGTACCTTCATCAAAGTCACCGTTAATGCTTGAACTCAAAAGTTCCGGTTTCTGCCACTTTCCTTGGGAATTTTTCTTTGAGATAAAAATATCCGTATATTTCATCCCGGTAACACTACTCTTTTCTTCACCTGTAGCAACTTCTCCCGATGATGTAAAATATATTATCTGATCATTTTTATATAAAAGAGGACAAAATTCAGCTCTACCAGAATTAAAAATATCCGTTTTCTCAACCTTATATCGTGTTGGGTTTTCTTTCCAGACTTCTGCAAGTTCAGCACCTTTTTTACCGTTCAGCGCCAAAAAATTATCGGGAGATATGTTCAAAAAGTCGTTATAACCTTCAATAGCTAATCGGTACTCACCTTCTTTATGAAGCATTTTTGCATAATGCAGATACATAAGTGTATCCGGATAATTATAACGGATTGCATTTTTATATGCCGAAACAGCACGTGAGGAACGCCCAAGCTTTCTGTTTGCTTCAGCCATCTCAAAAGATACTATAGCTCGTAATGCCTCCTGTTCACGAGGTGTATCACGATATAACTTTCGATAAGATTCTGCTGCACTATAATATTCCCCGTTAACATACTGATCCCTTGCATCACTCAATTTTACCCGATTACAAGATATTTGTGAAAACACAAAAACCAGCATTAAAGAATATGAAAAGTGATATTTCAACCCATTTGTTTTGAATATAAACGATTTTTTTTGTGAAATATTGCAGATTAAAACATAAATAAATACATACTTATTGATGCTCAGGTCTCAATAAATCGTTTACAGTTTTAACAGGATTAAATGTTGACACAGGCACCTCAACAAAAATGGTATTCCAGTCGCTCATCGCACCATTCCAGAGTCCGGGTAATTCCAAAGCTTTCAAATCCTTACCATCTTTTGATTTTTGAGAGATGAACCCCGTATTTTTATCCACAAATTTTGTTAGGTTAAATTTATTATTCTGATAATTTTTTATTCCGCAAACCAGATCAACCGGATTGAAGTGAGAGCCATTTTTAAAGGCATTTATTGCTACCGCATCATTTTTATCTATTTGTGAGCTTTCCAAAATCTGCAAGGATGCCGTTCCGTCCGCATTAACTACAATAAAAGGTCCTCCACCCGGCTCACCCACATTCTTTACCATTCCACATACTCTTAATGGACGATCAAGTTTCCTTTTCAGATATTTTTTAAGATCATCATCGTTTTCAAACACTTCATTATTAAAAATGAATAATTCATTCTTAGTAAACAACAACATTTCCGATAATTCTTCAGTAGTCACATCCGCTGATTCAAGCCTCTTCAGGTAATCAAAACTACGTTGCTGTACTGACACCAGTACTCCCGCCAACAGTTTTTTATAATGTGCTTCATTTTCTTTTAACCTATCAGGGACAACATTATCCACATTCTTAATATAGATAATATCAGAATCAATATCATTAAGGTTTTCTATAAGCGCTCCATGACCACCCGGTCGGAACAAAAGTGTTCCGTCTTCTTCTCGGAAAGGCTCATTATTCATATCTACAGCAATTGTATCAGTCGACGGTTTCTGAATACTGTATGTAATCGAGAATGTAGCTCCAAGTTTATGCTCATAACTTGTTTTTCTGGCAGCAATCAAAAGCTCAAACAACTTCAGGTGCTCTTCAGATACCGTAAAATGCACATTTACCTTCCCTGCTGCATTTTTGGCATAAAGCACACCTTCAGACAAATGTTCACCTACCGGAGTGCGGTTCCCTTCGGGATAATGATGGAAAAGCAATAATCCTTTAGGCAGATTTCCATAATCAAGTCCGTTGGGTAAAAGCAGGGCTGCAATGATATCCTTGTAATCACCTTCCTCAATCATTTTGCTGACACTTTTATCAAATAATGTTTTGCAAGTTTCATTAAGTGAACCAAAGAATGCAAATTTCTGAATCTGCTCAAAGAATGTCTTTTCAAAGTCGGTTACCGGTTTATCATAATCTGAATTATAAAAAGCAAATAGATCTTTAAACATACGACTTGCTGCTCCTGAAGCCGGAACAAATTTTGTTATTGTTTTATTACTTTTCAGGTATTTATCCCAAGACTCCAAATATTGAGTCTCTTTATCTTTTTCTATTCTTAGAATTCCATTTCCAATTGATGCGGCAGACTTAATTTGCAAATAAGGAAAACCCGATTTAAAATGCTCCAATTGTGATTTAATCTGAGATTCAGAAATTCCCTTTTTATTTAATAAATCAATATCTTCTTTTGTATACATAATTTTTAATGTTAAAGTAATGAGACATAAATCCAAAGCAACTTTTTGGTAATTTTTAACCGGACTCCAAATGAGTACATTATATGCTTACAATCCAAAGATAAAGAAAAACTACCTAAAATAATAAATAATAGAAAAAACTTAAAATAAGGTCCCATTTCATCAGTCATTATGGCAGAAATATTGAACAACAAAAATTTTGGCACAAGATTTGAAAAAGAATTGATGATAGAAACAAATAAACAAAAAAATCGTATATAAAATTAAATAGATTACAGATATGGGAAAAATAATCGGAATCGACCTAGGTACAACCAATTCATGCGTAGCCGTAATGGAAGGCAATGAACCGGTGGTAATACCTAATAACGAGGGAAAACGCACTACTCCTTCCGTTGTTGCTTTTGTTGATAACGGAGAACGTAAAGTTGGTGATCCTGCAAAACGTCAGGCAATCACTAATCCGAGTAATACAGTTTCATCTATAAAAACTTTTATGGGTGAAACATACGATCAGGTACAAAAAGAAATAGGTCGTGTGCCATATAAGGTAGCACGTGGAGATAATAATACACCACGCGTTGACATTAATGGTCAACTTTATACACCTCAGGAAATTTCAGCAATTGTGTTGCAGAAAATGAAAAAGACTGCAGAAGATCACCTTGGACAAGAGGTTAAGGAGGCAGTAATTACTGTTCCTGCATACTTTAGCGACGCTCAGCGTCAAGCAACAAAAGAAGCAGGAGAAATTGCAGGTCTTACTGTTCGTCGTATTGTGAACGAGCCTACAGCAGCAGCGCTTGCTTACGGTTTGGATAAACAAAATAAAGACTCAAAAATAGCCGTATTCGACCTTGGCGGTGGAACTTTTGATATCTCTATTCTTGAATTAGGTGATGGCGTTTTCGAGGTAAAATCCACAAATGGTAATACTCACCTTGGTGGTGATGACTTTGATCATAGAATCATTGATTGGCTTGCAGAAGAGTTCTTAAAAGATGAAGGCATCGACCTTCGTAAAGATCCTATGGCACTCCAAAGACTGAAAGAGTCAGCTGAAAAAGCTAAGATTGAGCTGTCCAGTGCAACTACTTCTGAGATAAACCTCCCTTATATAATGCCGGTTAACGGTATTCCAAAGCACTTGGTAAAAACACTGTCTCGTGCAAAATTCGAACAGTTAATTGATGATCTGTTACAGAAATGTAAAGATCCAATCCAAAATGCAATGAGAGATGCCGGTATGAATAACTCTGATATTGACGAAGTTATACTTGTCGGTGGTTCAACAAGGATTCCTGCCGTACAGGAAATGGTAGAATCTCTTTTTGGAAAGAAACCACACAAAGGTGTAAATCCCGACGAAGTTGTTGCTATCGGAGCTGCAATTCAAGGTGCTGTGTTAACTGGTGAAGTTAAAGATGTACTTCTGCTAGACGTAACTCCTCTTTCACTTGGTATTGAAACATTGGGTGGCGTTATGACCAAGCTTATCGATGCAAATACAAAGTGAAAGAGG
>CAZAFR010000063.1:0-8778 GCA_964484665.1 uncultured Proteiniphilum sp.
TTTTTCGGAATATATTTCTTTTCTATTTCATCAATTTGCACAACTATAGGCATCTCTGTAAGTTGCCCTGCGATGACGCATACCCCTGTCGAAAGTATTGGCAATGATTCTTTAGAAACTCTATCCAAGTACGAAATAGATCTGCCAACCTTGTCAAGGTCTTCGTCATTGACAAGCCTGTGGATAAAATAGTTGTGTAGTTGTGATATTATAGTTGTGGATATATCTGAAGGTCTCTGGCTAGCGATAGTCATAAATACGCCAAATTTCCGGCCTTCTTTTATTATCTCCTCAAAAACTTCTAGCCTATAATCTTTCCATGTGTCACTTTCTCTGTTTGATTGATAAGAAAGTATATTGTGAGCTTCGTCTATAATAATGTTCAAATATGACAATTCATCATCCTTCTTCTTTTTGTGATCCTTATATAGGTGGTGAGCTATCAGTAATGGAATCATTTTTTTCGCATCCTGATTAGCATTATTCAGATTTATTACAGCAATATTATTGCCATCCCAAAAGTCCCTATTGTCAGTAAAATCTAGAAGTTTTTCAATATCATTGACAACACTTTTGAGCTTATTAATAGCGGGAGCAATATGTTCGTTCATCGCCCTATTATCCAACAAATCTCTTATTAATCTAAGGTACATCACCTTAATAAATTTTTCAATAAAGTTATCTGGATCTGTGTATTGTTCAGCTTGCTGGTAATATAGTGTCCCCTTTGCAAATTCATAGTTGGAATTTCCAACTATGCTGGTGTTCTTTATGTTATTCTGATATGCTTGCCCGCTTCCTGCGATATAATAATACCAATTGGTATCATGAAAAGCGACATCACTTCTTAAGCCCGTTTCTTCTCCTGTATTTTCATCAATTCTTTTGGGAACAATCTGTTCCACATAGTCCAGCAACAACTCAGATTTTTGTTTATCTGACATGCATAATATTTCAATAATATATTTTTTTAGAAGATTCTTAAAATGATATTCATCTTGGATATATTTTTCAAATTCAATGCACCTGCTAATGAATGGACGTTGTGTTTTTTCGGTGGCACTCGCAAAAATACATAGCATATCCAGATCTAGAAGCGTTTCTTTGGGTAAAGGCAATGTGTCTTTTTTTGCCCGAGTAGAAAGATTATATATTTTCTTATTTGACACCATTACATCAACACCAGAATACTCGCCATTGAAATCCACAAAAAGGAATCTGGAATTATTGGAGAAATTCTGACTGTTCTTATATGATTCGAAAAGCTCTCTATATATCTTAGCTAACGTATATGACTTTCCACTACCTGTATTGCCGAAGACGCCTATATGGCTTGAAAATAGTCTATTTACACCTAAAGAAATTGGCATGAAACTATCTGAGGAGAGAGTCCCTATAGTTATTGTCTTGTCCGTATCTTTGGAGACAAACCTGTGAATTTTGATAAATTCGTCATTAGATAACAAAAAACACTCATTGTCAATTAAAGGAAGCTCCTTGACTCCTTTCACAAACCTATCTGAATCAAGATAGCCGAGTAAACTGACACCTAAGATTCGATAGATCTTGCTTTCATACGAAGAGTAACTCTTCTCGTTCTGAGAACTATCTTCGGTAACTTGTTCACTTTCGACCTTAGCAATAATAGCAGAAAAGCCTTTGATTATCTTTATATAGCCTCCTACGGTAATATTTTTTACTAAACTCCCCTTATAGATAATATGAGAGAGATTCTTTTGTGTATCAACCTTAACCCTCACTTCTCTTCCATTTACAGAAAGGACACATCCGATTCTAAAGATCGACTGATTGACAACTATTTCGTTATTATTTCCCATATTTAAAGCTTACAGGAATCATTTTAGAAATGTATCCGAAGATTTTATTTATTCCCTCGAAGTCAAAATTTGTTACACTCTCAATTACCCCATCGTCTATATATTTCTTATTTTGAACATTGAAAATTGAGGGCGTAATTATAATTATATTATTGTTTGATGGAAACTTATCTTTGTATTTTTGTTCTTCGGCATCGGTATATGCAAAAATTATGACCAGCAATGTAGGGTTTGTTCTGGTTGCCCGTTCTGTAATGTTTAATATATGTTCGTCCGCGAAAGAAAATCCCATAACAAATAGCACAGTATTTTCCTTTTCCAAGGAGTTGGAGTACATTCGCATTAGGTCGTAAAAATGCACATCTAGAACTGTTTCGCTAAACTTCTTTTTAGTCGGATTTACGATGATTAGTTTTTCATACGCATCAAAGAATTTCCTTAATGAGGAATCAATTCTGAGTCGACGACCTCCAATTTTTCTTTGAGCTTCATCCATCATCTCATCAATATTCGATTTAAGAGGAATAAAAAAATCATCACCAATGGCGGCAAATTCATTAGAAATAGTATTGAGCTGATTTAAAACTGAATCATTAATTATTTGCCTATTGCTATTTTCAGTCCAATTTATTGAACCATGCATTTTTAGAAGATTGAAAACAGGTAATTCTGTCGAGTTCTGAAAATGCACACTATTTTTTATGTATGACTTATGAAAGTTCCCTTCGTCAAAAACAGGTTTAACGCTCCCTTTAAATCCATCATTTAACTCAACTTTACATCGTTCGGCACTATTTTCGACAAAAGTATCAATGTTCGTTGTATATATATTTAACTGCTTAGGAAGAAGACTACCTCCTCGATTGTGGATAATTTGATTCCATAAGTCGAGGAAGTTACAGTAACAATCTATAACTTTATCGTAATCAGCCTCTTTCTTCTTTTTTTCAGATTCAAGATTGGGATATATGACTTTTTCAAAGTACGCCTTATAAATAGAGCCTTTCACAAGACTTTTAACATTGGAGTTCTTTTGTTTATCCAATTCAACCAACAAAGTTTCAATATCCCCTAAAGTTGAAAGATAAGGATAAGATAGGCCTGAGCCAATCAAAAAATTAATATTGGCTGGCTGGATAAAATCTTTTAGTCTTTCTATCTTCATAAAAAAACAGGAATATTAATGTGATTATATAACGAGATGATTATGGCTCATTTACAAAACTACTTTCATAATCACTACTACTGATTACTGTGTCGTAAAGACCTATATCTTCTCCTTTATGTTTATTAATACCCGTATATTCCAGACTTGCATCTTCGTATTGCTTAAATTTAAACACCGCATCATTCATTAGCCCATTATTGAAGACTCCTAAACTTACAAGTAATTCAAAATCTCGGACACTCAGGCCTGTCACTTTCCTAAACAAGCCAGGTTCTAGTTGAGTAATCACGTCTTTTAGTGTACGCTCCCTGTAATCTGTAAGATACATGAACACAGGAATCCGTGTGGCAAACTTAATAAGTTTCTCCTGAATCAGTTTTCTTTTACTTTTATATTCTTTCTCCTCTTCGGACAAGACTTTCTTCTCATTTTGAGTCAATTCGCGTTTAGCAGCTTCTTTTTTAGTTTTTTTGACCACTTCTGATTTATTAATGATCGTTTCAATATCCTGATTTAGACTTCGAAAACCTTCTATATTCATCAGGGCATTCATAGCCTCTTCATTGGCTAAAAGTCGGGAAAGAGTACTGTTATCAACATTAACCAATAATGCGCTCTCCCATCGACGAGCTAACAACGTGGCTGTAGTACCACTGATTGCCATATCAAGAATGCCAGCAGCGTCAATTTGCTTCATAGAACTACCATCATAAGCTAAAACCGGCAGAAATTTAATAAACTCTGCTACCTTTGCTTCGGGACTGGTCGCCTCTATATTTAAATTGTTGCTATATTCATATATCTGACGCAATGCTCGATCTGGGGCGAAGTCAAACACATAACACTCCTCCTTGAGAATATATTCTTTATTAGGAGAAAGATTGTCTGGATTTTTAATCACCCAAGGTGTTTGCACTCTAAATGCAGCCTGAAAATATGTTTCAGGACTGGAAGAGTTGCGAAGCATGAAGATCCCTGTCCATGGCTTAACAGACACGCCTGTTGTAAGTTTTCCGCATGTCAAGGTTATAGTTTTGGATTCCAACGGATTATTTGTCATCGCATGTAATACGGGAGGTAAGGCATTTATTCCGATTCCAGCTTTTTTTCCAGCAGCAACAACTACTGTATAGTCGTGGTAAAAGCGATTCTGTCTTTGTCGAAGCAAATTATCCATAGCATAACATGCAGCCACATTAGGCAGAAACCACAGTGTATGATTTAGAACTCGCAGCAATGGTGCATGAGAGTATGGCAATGGTGGTTTTTTTGCACCCATTTTTAAATTATCAATAGTGGTTTCACTAAATGCCCCACGAATAAGATCAAGCCACTTCTGAACTTCGTCTTCATATACGAATCGTGCAGATGCCCCTTCTCCCTCAGCCGAGAAAAAGACATTTAAGTCGAACTCATCAAATTCTCCCTCCATTGCTATTTCACGAATAGAGTCAGGCAGTTGATATGTCATTAACACCATCCTAGGCAACGGAGCATATGGGTTATCATCTCCCCTCCAAGCCTCCTTAGCCTGTTGTTCATCGGAATATGTCCAGTTGAATATCTGCTCTTCGATGAATTCACCAGAGTGAATTGCCCTAAAGGGGGTTCCAGACAAGTATAAATAATGACCTGTTGTAATCGGTATTATTTCCTCCAGATACCCCGTACCGTCTTCTTGAGAATAACCCTCCTTCTCAAGTCTATTATACTTTTCTATTTCTTCAGCAGCATCAAGGTCAACCCCGATCAGATCGCGAGCATTTTCTCTCCACGCCCCGAAGTGATACTCATCAAGAATAATACAATCCCAATTAATAGTATGTACCCACTCATTTTTGGCTTTAATAGCTCCTTCACGAGTGCGACCTAAATAATCCTGAAAAGAACCAAAACAGACCAAAGGCTCATTAAAATCAACATCCTCTAAGGTCATTCCTCCTTTTGACATGAACTGCCATCCTTCAAAATCCACATGGGTTTTCAAATCTTCCTCCCATGCGCTCTGCACAGCAGGCTTAAACGTAAGCACTAAAAGTTTCTTCCAGCCCATTTTTCTAGCCAATTGATATGCGGCGAATGTCTTGCCAAAACGCATTTTTGCATTCCAAAGAAAATGTGGTGCCTTTTCGGGGTTCTCTTTTTCGAATCTCTTAAAATAGTTGCTGGTAATATCCACGGCTCTTTGCTGTTCTGGACGCATAGAGAATGTAAGACTGCGGTTTTCTTCGTTTAATTTATTATCCCGTATTGCATGAATAGCTGCCCGGACATCATTGACCTTACAGCGGAACCACTCACCCTCTAGATTTTCAATGTTTCGTTTACGCAGATAGCGATGGACGTCATGATCTGTAAAAGAACTCCCATTATCTCTCATCGCAGAGTCTTCAAAGACAATACGGTATTTTACCCGCGATGTTTTCATCTGTTCAGCTACCCGGGTTTTTACATCTCGATCAGTATAGCCTATTTTGAGCAATCCCATATGAGTACTTACGCCCTCCAGTTCATAAGCGTATATTGTCGGAGTAGCATCTGGGCGTGGTGGAAAAAAATCTTGCTTACTCATTTTTGCCTCTATTTTGAGATAAATCCTTTGGCTGTATCATTCTTTCAATAAATGCGATTTCCTCTTCTGTTAAACCGTATTTATTATAAAGCTTTTCATCAGTCCATTCTTCGTTAAAGTCTTGTATGGGGACAAATGAGTAAGCTTTTTTCATTGCATTTTGAGTAATTTTCATTAATGAAACTAATAAATGGAAAAACTTTGTTTGAGTATATGCTAGTACATTTTGTGCTTTCTTTTTTGATGAAAAAGGTCCTATTACTAAATATGTCTCTGTACAACAAGATTTAGGTTCAACTAAAAGTGGCTGTAGCCAATCTCTTGACATATCACCAATTCCCCAGGCTTTTGTAATTAAAACTTTATAATCATTAATCATTTGTGTGTTTTTTCTGATATTTTTCTCTTTCAAATATCCTAAACCTTCTCTTTGCCAACCGTTATAATAAAGTGTTACTGCTCCTTCAAATGGCTCTTTTTTGTATTGAGGTTTCACTCTTCTATAACTACCTTGAACTCTTATGTCAAAACCAAAAGGATCGTTTGCACTTATAATATCAGCAAAGCTTTTTTCTTTTAGTTCTTGGACTTTATGCAAAATAGAAATAACTTCATTGTGCCGTATGAAAGTTTCAGCTCCTTTTTCTAATAAATATCTTTCAGATATTGAATTAATTTCTTTCCCTGAATGCGTAAAGATTTTTGTTTTTCCTCTATATTCTTTTTCCCAAAGGAAATAACAAACTCCACCTTTAATTTCTACGCCATTAAAACAATCACTTGAATTAGGAAAATCGTGCAATTCAGAAAATCTTTTATCATTTAACATCTCTTTTCTAAACTCATCCAGACCGCGTCCTCCTGTGAACCAGCGAGCAGGAATTATCATGGAAAGATAAGAGGGATTTAATTTTTTTGCTTGCTGTATAAATTTTTGGTAAATAGGAATTGCACTTGAACCAGTTCCCCCACCATCATTTAGCTGATATGGAGGATTCCCTATAATAACATCGAACTTCATATTTAATAATTCTTTTATATTTTCAGTGTGAATGAAATTGTAAGCGTAAGTTTCTGAGACATCTTCGCGGTCATAAACTCCTTGACTTGCGCCGCAATAAACACATTTCCCATTCTCCCATGTGTGAAACATACGTTCATAGCTAATATTCCCCTGTTCATTATTAAACGCTTCGCATACAGAATATTTTCCATCCGCTTTCTTGCTGCAATAAACACTTCTACGGGAAAGAAGTGCCGTAAGTTCCGTAATAGCAATACCGAATAGTTGATTTTGGAAAATATGGTCTCTGCGTTCCTGCTCATTCGGAATAACACCCTCTAGGCCTACCATAAGACGTTTGGCAATCTCTCTTAGAAATACCCCGCTTTTGCTAACCGGATCTAGAAAACGTATTTTAGGATTGCAAAATAATTCTTGTGGAAGCAAATTCAGCATATCATCAGCCAAATTGGGTGGAGTAAAGACCTCGTCGTTACTCAGATTGGCAAGGCAAGTGAGTACATCTGGATTATAATTAATTTGATTCATTCTCCCCTAACTTTAAAAAGTGAATTAATGGAAAGTCTTTTACTGGTTCATCTATGGAAGCTGCATCTCCTTCATCATTAAAAAGAGAATATTGATGAGTCTTTTCCACAAGAAATCGAAATATGTAGTCTCTGCGTTTCAGCATGCTACCATTTACAGCGCTCCATTCTGAAAAAAGAATAGGTTCTTTAGTTTCAGGGTTAGTGAAATCTAAAGCGTCTCCCCATAAAATATTCCTTTTCAACAGATATCTGACCGATTGGCGACAAGCGTCTTTGCTCTTATCTTTAAATAGCGAGGTATAATTTTTGTCAAATATTTTAAACAGACGATCCCTGCATTCTTGTGCATTATCTTCCAATATATCTATGCCATAAATACTTGAAACAGCAATTACGGCATATCTTTCATATTCTAATTGGCTCTTGCCATAGCGATCTCCGACGACATTCAATTTACGTCTTAGCACTTCGGCCAGAAAGTTTCCATTACCACAAGCCGGCTCTAAAAAACGAGAATCTATTCGTTCTGATTCCTGCTTAACAAGATCAAGCATTGCGTTTACTTCTCGGTCGGCAGTAAAAACTTCCCCGTGATTCGCAACCCGCTCTTTAGATTTCACTTGTGTCTCCGTCTGCTCTTTTAACATACTCCAACTTCAGTTTTCACAAAGTTACTAATTTTTCGCTCTTACACTTGACGATTCATTGTTTTATTATGCCTTGCTAAGTAGGTCTATTTGTTGATGAGGGATTCTGAATGAAGTTATTATTTATTTTCTTCATACATCTGATACCAATATATCGCTTTCTCTTTCCACTCTCTATATTCATGAATGAAATACCCAGAGAGAAAAGCTGAAGCCAATGTGATTCCCCACATTACAATATACCACTTTAATCCTTTAGACGGCTGTTTGACTTTCCGGAGCTTATTCTCCATTTCATTGATGAAGCTCCGACCTAGTTGTTCAAACTCGGTAGTATCAATCGAAATGCGCTTTTCGTAAAGAATGTTCACACTCTCTTGAACTTTGGTTGCCGTGTTATCATTTATGTGGATTATTTCCCAGAGTTGGTCAATTTGTCCCGATAGAATATTGTCTGCTGTTTCTCGAGAAACATCTTCTTTCCCGGCAAACTTGTTTCTTCTTTTGGTCGGTTTGTTAGAATTGTCGTCCATAATATCTTTTTTTAGTTTTTTTCTTTTTACGTTTCAATGCATTATTTTCTTCCTCATCGTCTCGCTGCCCACTCGGGATAAACAGGTCAGCTAATAGTGAAGCTATGCCCGAACTTCCTCCGGAGTATGATTGCTGATAGGTTTTATCTTGGTTGTAGTTCACTTGACTTTGCTTAGAATGATACTCTTCCGGTGAAAAAGAAAAGTTTTTGGCAAGCGAGCGGAAGCCAAACTCTCGTCCGATCTCCGAAGCTTTGAAGGTATGTCCTTCGTAACTGAATCGGATGCCGTAGGTTTTTCCTTGTTTGTTCTTCGCGGATTCGATACCAACTCCTTTTCTTTCCAGTGCACATAGGAAGCCTTCTAATGTTTTATTATTTCGAAGTTCGGAATAGGCAATTTGTTTGAGTTTTTCTTTTGCGTGTTGCCGTTCCGGATTTACATATTCTTTTTGATGTTGTTTTTC
>CAZAFR010000064.1:0-8532 GCA_964484665.1 uncultured Proteiniphilum sp.
GGATGTGAAAATTGATTTTGTTGACGAGAATGGTGATTCTTGGGAAGAATATACTGTGTTTCATCATAAATTTGTGATCTGGATGGAAGCAAACGGTTATCCGACTACTAAGAAATATAAAAACTCCGAAATTGATGAGATGGTGGCTAAATCACCTTATTATAAGGCTACATCTAATGATGTGGACTGGCTCCAAAAGGTTCGAATGCAAGGGCGCGTGCAGAAGTGGGTTGATCACTCAATTAGTGTAACAATTAATTTGCCTAACGATGTATCGGAAGATTTGGTTGGTGAGCTTTATATGGAGGCTTGGAAAAGCGGATGTAAGGGGTGTACTGTTTATCGTGACGGATCCAGAACAGGTGTTTTAATTTCAAATGATGATGCAGAGGATAAAGATAAGGGTAATAGTGACGACTGCTTTGAGATGCCGTCTATTGTTACTTCTCGCCCCATAGAGCTTGATGCAGATGTGATTAAGTTTCAGAATAATAAGGAAAAATGGATTGCTTTTATAGGATTGCTTAATGGTAGGCCTTATGAGATTTTTACCGGTCTCAATGATGAGGATGACGGTATTATGATTCCTAAGAGTGTAAATTCAGGAAAAATCATAAAAGCTTATGATAACGATGGTAGAAAGCATTACGATTTTCAGTTTCAGAATCGTCGGGGGTATAAAGTAACTATTGAGGGACTTGACGGTAAATTCAACCCTGAGTTCTGGAATTATGCTAAACTTATTTCGGGGGTTCTACGTTACGGTATGCCTATTGATCAGGTTATTAAGTTGGTGTCGGGACTGGAGCTAGATAGCGAAACTATTAATACCTGGAAGAATGGTGTGGAGCGTGCTCTTAAAAAATATCTGCCTAACGAAACCGAGGCTAAGGGTCAAAAGTGTCCTGTTTGTGGTCAAGAGACTCTTGTTTATGAGGAGGGCTGCCTCAAATGCCGTAATTGTGGTGCTTCAAAATGTTAATTCAGTTGATGAATTGAATTAGTATTTTTGTTAAGAATGAAATTACGCTATTTGTCAAAAGTATTAATATAGATTCTATTAATGAAGAAAAACAGCGATGCTCTTTTGGGTATCGCTGTTTGTAATTAATCGTTATTAAGTTATAACAGAATACTTTGGAGATATTTACCGATTTTATTGTATCAATTTAATGTTGTTAAGGCTGAATAGATGATTTTATTCCTAAAAAATCACATTTAATGTAAGTATTGTTGTTACATTTTTCCCTTTGATTTGATACAATTTATAATTATACTACTTTTGTTAATATTACAAAGCAAGAGTTTTAAGACTATGGATGACAGTTATAAAACCGTTTCCGGTCCTGCCGAGGGCTATATCAACGAGAAAAAGAGTAGGTTTTTATCTTTTATTTTTCCTGTAGTGAGTGTTGAAGAGGTTATGAAAATTCTGGCAGAGTATCGCAAGAAGTATTATAATGCTCGTCATGTTTGTTGGGCTTATATGATTGGCTGGGAACGAGAAGAGTTTCGATTTAATGATGATGGTGAACCTTCGGGTACTGCTGGCAGACCAATTTTGGGACAGATTAATTCGTTTGAGCTGACCAACGTTTTTATTTTAGTGGTACGTTATTTTGGTGGAACGCTACTTGGTACAGGTGGATTAATCAAAGCCTACAAAGAGGCTGCTGCTGATGCAATAAATAATGCAGAGATTATTGCAAAGACTATTGATGATGTAGTCATTATCAAATTTGATTATTTGCAACTCAACGATGTTATGCGTGTTTTAAAGCAGTATGAAGAGGTGGAGTGGACCCAAGATTTCAAAGAGTCTTGCCGTATGGATCTTATAGTGCGGCGTTCTCTAGCATCTGAGGTTAAAGATAAGCTGTTGTCTATATATGGTGTTGAGATTGAAGAACAATAGTTAATATATTTTTATGCGACACTGTATTTGAAGTCATTACGACATCATTCTCAGTAAAAATTACTTAATAAACAAGGAAATTTTAAAAAAACTGTTGTTGCTTACACAAAATTACTACTTTTGCTCCCTTAAAGGGGCGGTATTTCAATATTTTGGAGTAAACTGCTAACAATAAAGCTAAAGAAGAAAGAGCAATTGATGGAAAAGAACCTGGTTATTGTTGAGTCACCTGCGAAAGCAAAAACAATAGAGAAATTTCTTGGAAAGGATTTTCATGTTATGTCGAGTTATGGGCATATACGTGATCTGAAGAGGAAGGATTTTAGTATAGATGTTGAAAACGGTTTCGAACCTATTTATGAGGTTCCTACGGATAAAAAGAAAGTTGTAACGGAATTGAAAGCAGCTACCAAAAAGGCTGATGTTGTATGGTTGGCCTCTGATGAGGACCGTGAGGGTGAGGCTATTTCCTGGCATCTTTTTGAAACACTTGAACTGAAAGAAGAAAATACAAAGCGAATAGTTTTTCACGAAATCACGAAGAATGCTATTCAGGAAGCAATAAAAAATCCAAGAAAGATAGATCGAAATCTAGTAGATGCTCAGCAGGCGCGACGTGTTTTGGACAGAATTGTGGGATTTGAATTATCTCCTGTTTTATGGAGAAAGATTAAACCTGCATTATCAGCAGGTCGAGTACAGTCGGTTGCAGTCAGATTAATTGTTGAACGTGAGCGTGAAATACAAAACTTTAATTCAGTAGCATCTTACAGGATAGTTGGAGTTTTCATAAAAGAGGAGGATGGACAGACTTATGAAATAAAAGCGGAATATAATAAACGTCTGAAAACTAAAGACGAAGCTCTTGCTCTTCTTGAAAAATTTAAGACTTCGTTATTCTCTATTGAGGATGTTGTAACTAAACCTGCTAAAAAATCTCCTGCTGCACCTTTTACTACTTCTACACTTCAGCAGGAAGCTTCGCGTAAACTGGGCTTTTCGGTAGGGCAAACGATGATGGTAGCACAGAAGTTATATGAATCAGGTAAGATTACATATATGAGAACCGACTCTGTACATTTGTCGGGTTTAGCCATTGGTACAACAAAAACGGAAGTGATTGAGCAGTATGGCGATAAGTATCACAAAACTCGTCAGTATGTTACAAAATCCAAAGGAGCTCAAGAGGCTCACGAGGCTATTCGCCCTACTTTTATCAGTGAACATGAAATTGATGGTACAGTTCAGGAGAAAAAACTTTACAATCTTATTTGGAAGCGAACAATTGCTTCACAGATGGCTGATGCTGAACTTGAACGCACAACTGCTAATATTTCTGTATCAAATTCGGAAGGTAAATTTGTTGCTAGTGGAGAGGTAATAAAGTTTGATGGTTTTTTAAGGGTTTACCTCGAAGGTACCGATGATGAAAACGTTGAAAATGAGGAAGGTCTACTGCCTCCGATAAAAAAAGGGGAGAAGTTGGAAATGCAGGAAATTAATGCTTCTGAGCGTTTCACACAACGTCCGGCTCGTTATTCAGAAGCGGCTTTGGTTCGCAAAATGGAGGAGCTGGGGATAGGTCGCCCTTCAACTTATGCGCCAACCATATCTACTATAATCAATAGGGAGTATGTAGAGAAAAAAAGTATAGATGGTGAGTCGAGAACTTTTAATGTGATTTTGCTTAAAAAAGGCAAAATAAAAGATTCTAACAAAACTGAAACTACCGGAGCAGATAAAAATAAACTGTTCCCAACAGATATAGGGATAGTTGTAAATGACTTTCTCGTAGAATATTTTCCTTCTGTTATTAATTATAATTTTACTGCTAAGGTTGAAGAAGGTTTTGACAAAATAGCCGAAGGTAAAATCAAATGGAATGACTCTATTTCAAATTTTTATGATGTTTTTCATCCAATTGTAGAGGAGACTGCAAATATGCGCTTAGAGCATAAAGCAGGAGAAAGAGTTTTGGGAGTTGACCCTAAATCGGGCCGTCAGGTTTCTGTAAAAATTGGTAGATATGGTGCTATGGCACAGATTGGTACACCTGATGAAGAGGATAAACCTAAGTTTGCTTCACTTCAGAAAACTCAATCAATAGAAACAATAACACTTGAAGAAACATTGAAGTTATTTGAGCTTCCTCGCAATATTGGAGAGTTCAGAGATAAAGAAGTTATTATTGGAGTAGGACGTTTTGGCCCTTATATCAAACATAACAATAAATTTGTTTCTTTGCCAAAAGATGTTGATCCTCTTGAAGTACAACTTGAAGAAGCAGTCGTACTTATTGAAGAGAAAGAAAAAAAGGATAAAGAGAAAATAATTAAGTTATTTGATGAAGAGCCTGATTTGCAGGTGCTAAATGGCAGGTATGGTCCTTATATAAAATATCAGAAGTCAAATTATAAGATACCTAAGAAAACAGAGCCAAAAGAACTAACGCTTGATGATTGTAAAAAGATAATAGAAGATAGTACTAAGGACAAATCAAAGACTAAGAATACTAAAAAGACTGCTGCAGATGATGGTTCTGCAACAAAATCTAAATCTGCTAAATCAACAACAAAGCGAGAAACAAAAACATCTAAAGCTTCAACATCTAAATCAAAGACAGGAAAAAGTTCTATAAAAAAATAACCTTTATAAGTGCAATGATTAGTAATATCAGACCCGCTATATATAATGATTTGCCGGAAATAATGTCAATATATGGCATAGCACATGATTTTATGTATAGTACCGGTAATACCGGTCAGTGGATTGATGGCTATCCTACCGAGCAATTTATTAGTGAAGAGATAAAAGCAGGGCACAGTTTTGTTTGTGAAAATCAGGATGGTGAAATTGCAGGTACTTTTTGTTTTATTATTGGTGAAGACCCAACTTATTTAAAAATATTCGATGGTCAGTGGTTAAATAATGAACCATATGGCACTGTGCATCGAATTGCCTCATCGGGCAAAGTGAGAGGTGTTGCTAGAGCATGTTTCGAGTGGTGTTTTACTCAATGCCAAAATATTAGGGTTGATACATATAAGAAAAATCTTGTTATGCAACATATTCTTAAGGATTTAGAATTTCAATATTGTGGTATAATTTTTCTTTCTGATGGAGCGGAGCGACTTGCATTTCAAAAAATATTGTAATATGAGAATTATATCTTTTCTCCGTAAAACTCTATTTTTAATTTTTGCGGGGATTATATCTTCAGTTGAGCATCTATTTTCGGCTGAAGAGATGGATGCTGTATTTCTTGATGTTAATATAGACTATAGTAATGATCCTTTTTATTCGAAATTGTGGTTTTGGATAATTATAGCGTCCATTTTGACTTTTTTACTGATATTGCTAATCAGAGGAGGAGGTAAAAAGAATAAATCAAGGCACACAGATGTTGTTGAATAACACACTGTGTTTATAGTAGAACCCTCTAGTATAGTATTAGTCCTGCAACTCCTGACAGTACTATAAGAAGTATTGGATCAACCTTCTTTATTGAAGCTATCATAACTGCACCAAATATTATCCAACTTTTGTAGTCAACAAAGTTATAACCATTCATCAACATTAAGGCTGCTGATGCAATCAATCCTATTATGGCAGGTTTTAATACCGACAATGAAGCTTGTAACCAAGGATTGTTTTTTAATTTAAAAAAGAATGTAATAACTAGTGTCATAAGTATGAATGATGGAATACTTACTGATATTGTACACACTGCTGATCCTAAAACTCCGTAACCGGTTGAAAATCCTGCATCGGTAACTGCTGTGTAACCAATATATGTAGCAGAATTAAAAGCTATAGGACCCGGCGTCGTCTGAGAAATTGCAACTATATCAGTGAAATCACTCACTGTAATCCATCCATGCAGATCTACTACTTCTCTCTGTATAAGTGGAAGCATAGCATAACCTCCACCGAAACCGAACAGTCCGATTTTAAGAAACGTGACAAAGAGTTGCAGATATAAATCTATCAATTCCATTTAGCGTTTTGATTTTGTTTTAATAATGAGATAATAAAAAATGCCGGAAAGAACTGAAAATAATATAATATATACAGGAGAAACATTTAGCATCCAGACTGAAATAATAACTATAATCGGAATCCAGAAGTTGTTTAATTTAATTCCGGCAGATTTACCTAAACTCAGGAGTGGAGCCGCAATTAGTGCTACAACAGCGGGTCGTATTCCTTTGAAAATACGTTCTATAACCGGGTTGTCCTTAAATTGGGTAAATAATATTGCAATCAACAGTATTACTACAAAAGATGGCAGAATTATACCAACACTTGTAGATAAACTACCTTTAAAGCCAAGTCTTTTCTTACCAACAAATATTGCTGTATTAAGAGAAATAGGGCCGGGAACAGATTGCGCTAATGCAAGCATATCCATAAATTCATCGTCGGCAAGCCATTTCTTTTTATTTACTACTTCATTGCGTATAAGAGGGATCATAGCATACCCACCACCAAAAGTAAAGGCGCCTATTTTAAAGAAAACTAAAAATAGTTCCCAATATTGTTTTGCAAGGTTCATATGCGGAGTGTTAAAAGTGAAAAGCAGATTGCAATTCGATTAAATCTATTGCTAATCTGCTTTTTATAAGAAGCCGCATCGGTGGAATAAGACGAAACTCCGTTTGATAGGATTTGAGTGTTTTAGTTTCTTTGTAATCCGTTGTTCCAATAAATTGGAATCCCGAAGGCTACGGCCCGCCATTGAAACCAAAAACTTGTCTCGGTTTATAAAATGTAATTGATGAGTTTCCCAATCGACCAATGCGGCAATAACTTCATCATTTTGTAATACCAAAGATAGGTGCTCCAAATGTAATATCCAAATTATTTAAGTTATTTTTTTTGTAAAAAATAGACTCAATTCTTTATCATTACTCATTTTCAACACTATTAGGCTTCTCCTAGGAACTTGCTGATTTCTTCGTCTGTTACCTCATGATTGGCTAAATCTCCTGCAAGAAACTGATCATAAGCACTCATGTCAACTAATCCATGTCCTGAGAGATTAAAAAGAATTACTTTTTCTTTCCCCTCTTCCTTAGCCTTGAGAGCTTCTTTTATTGTGGCAGCAATTGCATGATTGGATTCCGGCGCAGGAACAATACCTTCAGTACGTGCAAATAACACACCGGCTTCAAAAGAATCAAGTTGCTTAATATCTACTGCTTCTACATATCCGTCCAAAATGAGCTGACTTACAATACTTCCTGCCCCATGATAGCGAAGTCCTCCTGCATGAATGTTTGCAGGTGTAAATTTATGCCCCAGTGAAAACATTGGAATTAATGGAGTGTATCCTGTTTCATCTCCGAAATCATATTTAAATACTCCACGAGTAAGTTTTGGACATGATGCCGGTTCAGCTGCTATAAAACGGGTATTTTTTTCTCCTTTTAAATTGTGACGCATAAATGGAAATGAGATACCGGAAAAATTTGATCCTCCACCAAAACAACCAATTATTATATCGGGATACTCTTCAGCCATCTCCATTTGTTTTTCAGCTTCCAAACCTATAACAGTCTGATGTAGAGAAACATGATTCAATACACTACCTAAAGTATATTTGCAATTTGGTGTTTGTGTGGCCAGTTCTATGGCTTCCGAGATAGCAGTGCCAAGACTTCCTTGATAGTTAGGATGATCAGTAATTATTTTACGACCTGCCTTAGTTGACATACTTGGTGATGCAATAACTTGTGCACCCCATGTCTGCATAAGCGAACGTCTGTAAGGTTTTTGCTCGTAGCTTATTTTCACCATATAAACGGCAAGTTCAAGACCGAAAGTCTTTGCTGCAAAAGCAAGTGCTGTACCCCATTGTCCGGCACCGGTTTCAGTTGTAATATTTGTCATTCCGTCAACCTTATTATAATAAGCTTGTGGTAGTGCGGAGTTTAGTTTATGAGACCCAACAGGACTAACGCTTTCGTTTTTAAAATATATATGTGCAGGTGTGTCCAATGCTTTTTCTAGCTCTGTAGCCCTTACTAGTGGGGTTGGACGATATATTTTATATTTATCTCTTACCTCTTCAGGTATATCTATCCAAGAATCGGACTGATTCATTTCCTGACGCGAAAGTTCTTTTGCAAACAAAGGAAATAGATCCTCAGCTTTGAGCTTCTCTTTTGTCTGCGGATTAATCATTGGCTTAGGTTTATTTTTCATCTCAGCAGCAATGTTAAACCACTGTGTAGGAATGTCCGTTTCCGGAAGCAGAAATTTTTTTCTTTTTGACATAATATTTGATTGTTTATAAGATGTATTATTATTAATTGACGAAAATACCTAAATTATTCTGGATAAATTGTTTAATTGGATGTTTTCTTCAACGATTGCATCTATAACAGCTACAGCTACCATATTTGTGATATCTCTCACAGATGTATCTACATCAAGAATATGCACTGGTTTATTTAACCCCATCTGAATAGGCCCAATAATATCGTTTTTTCCGGTTTCTTTTAGCAATTTATATGAAGAATTAGCTGAACTCAAGTTTGGAAAAACAAGAGTGTTGACTTCTTTATCACGTAAACGTGTGAATGGATATTTCTTATCTCTCAACTCTCTGTTCA
>CAZAFR010000065.1:0-8405 GCA_964484665.1 uncultured Proteiniphilum sp.
TTTATCAGATTAGCCATATAGTTTATAATAAATTACCTTGCTAGTAAACTTTTTTTGATCAATCAGCTATAACTCAATAGGTTATAATTAGCTGTGTATATAAATTGGATTACCCTACCCTTTAAATGTGCAAAGGTACATTTTTTCGGACTCATTAAACAAAAATTCTGAATAAAATAGTGATATAAGTCAGTATTTAAATTTAAATGATAAAAACTTTTATTGGGTAATTCCAGCAATTTCCGGATCTATCATAATCCGTCCACAATATTCGCATACAATAATTTTTTTTCTCAGCTTGATATCCATCTGTTTTTGAGGTGGTATTTTGTTAAAACAGCCACCGCATGCACCACGCTGAATAGGTACTACGCCCAATCCGTTACGTGCATTCTTGCGAATTCGCTTAAATGCAGTTAGCAGTCGAGGCTCTATCGTTGTTTCTGTCCTTTTAATTTTTTCGCGAATTTTCTCCTCTTTTGTCTTTGTCTCTGATACAATATCATCGAGCTCTTTTTTCTTATGATCAAGATCAGCTGATTTATCTTTGAGCTGATTATTTGCTTCATCAACCTGCTCTTTAATTGTATTTATTTCTTGTTCAAACTCACGAATATGCTTTTCTGAAAGTGCAATCTCGAGGGTCTCAAACTCAATTTCTTTTGAAAGATGGTCATACTCTTTGCTGTTTCTAACATTATCGAGTTGCTTATTGTATTTCTCTATTTTTGCTTTACCTGTTTCAATCTTACCTTTCTGCTGTTTTGTATTTTCTTCAAGTTGCTTCATTTCCAGCTGAAAGTTGTTAATACGAGTACCCAACCCTGCAATTTCATCGTCAAGGTCAGCTACTTCAAGCGGTAATTCTCCGCGCAATGTTTTTATACGATCAATCTCTGATAAATAAGATTGTAGCTTAAAGAGTGATTTTAATTTATCTTCAACCGACACTTCCTGATCTGCTTTTGCTTTTTTTGTAGCCATAATGTGAATGTTTATCGAACTATTTATTTTTACTAATATTCTTTCTAACAAAAAATGCAGCAATTATACGAGCTTGCTGAAGATCGTTATATTACTACATTTAACTGAAACTGCGGGAACAAGTCAGACCGCCTATTGTTACAAGTATTTTACGGGATTCGAGTCGAATGCCGATTTATGTAAGACAAAGGTAGGGAATTTTACCGAAATCACATCATAAAAGATCTCTTTTGTACAAATCTCTGATTCGTAATGACCTACAACTGCAAGTAATATTTGATCTTCTACATCATAGAAGTCGTTATATTTGGCTTCACCGGTAACAAATGCATCTGCGCCATAAGCAATTGCTTTAGATATTAAAAAAGCACCTGATCCACCACAAATAGCTACGTCCCTAATCTCTTTACCATATATTTTAGAATGACGTATAGTGGGCAAATTAAAAATATCCTTCAATAAATAAAGAAACTCCTGTTCGGGCATAGGCTCGGGAAGCACTCCCACTACTCCGCTACCGTGGCGCGGCCACTTATTTACAATCGGGTAAAGATCATACACAGGTTCTTCGTATGGGTGAACAGCCAGAAGTGCGCGGAGCACCTCTTCTTTTTTCATAACCGGCAGAACAGTTTCTATTCTTACTTCTGACTCAAAATGCATCTCATCAATCTCTCCTACATATGGATTTGCATCTTTTTCTGCTCGGAAAGTACCTTCACCGATAATATTATAACTACAGTTGTCATAATTACCAATATACCCTGCACCTGCATTAAACAGGGCATTTCTTACACTTTCTGCATATTGCAATGGTACGGTAGTTACGAATTTTAAAAGTGAGTTTTCTTTAGGCAGTAGAATTTTCACATTCTCGAGTTCCAACATCTCTGCCAACTTAAAATTTACACCTTTCTGAGCATTGTCGAGATTTGTATGTGCTGCATAAATAACGATATCATTTTTTATAGCTTTCAGTAAGCAACGCTCCACATAATTCTTACCTGTGAGAGATTTAAATGGCCTAAATGCCAGCGGATGATGCGAAATTATCAGATTACATCCAAGTGAAATAGCTTCTTCTATTACATTTTCAGTAACATCAATTGCCAGAAGAGCACCGGTTGCTTCTCTGTTAACATCGCCAACCTGTACGCCACTATTGTCATACTCTTCCTGAAGGGAAAGCGGGGCTAACTGTTCTATCGATTGAATAATTTCTTTTATTCGCATAACTTTTTACGGATTTTACAATAAGCTCAAAATTTTTAAATTGCTCCTAAACATAAAGTTACACAAATATAATCGTTTTTTATAGATATGTTCTGATAAATATTAATATTCCAAATTTCACTAAAGTTGTAATTAAGAATACGCTAGTTTCTTATGTCTATTTGTAGTATTAACCGTACTCTTGTCTTATAATTTCTAACCATTTTGTCATAAATAAAAATAATATTGATGCTTAAAGAGTTAATAGTTCACAACTAAACACTATTCGTTATAAGCTGTTTACCATAATTATCAGAGGTAATAGTAACCAATTCAACGATAGATACGTAATATAATCCAGAAACATTACCTAGAAGGAATACAATATTACTTGAATACTATTTATGTATGTAAATTAAAATGATAATTTACTACATTTACAAGAGTTCGTTCATACCAATTAAAATCAATTGAGAATCAACAAGTAATGTAAAAATAACAAAAATCATATTCAGTCGCTGTCCTTCAGAATAAGACGAAGTGAATTATTCTTAGTAACATAGTTCCATGCCCAGTTGATAAATACGACAAGTTTGTTTCTAACACTCAGAATAAGCATAAGGTGTAAAAACATCCAGACCAACCAGGCAAAGTATCCTTTAAATTTAACAAACGGGAGGTCAACCACAGCTTTATTTCTTCCAATTGTGGCCATAGTGCCAAGATTGCGGTATTCATATGGTTTCAAAGGATTCTTATTATTCTCCAATCTCTTCAAATTATATGCAAGATTTTTACCTTGTCCAATAGCCACATTTGCCAGCTGTGGATGGCCTTTGGGATATTTTTCAGTCTCCATATAGGCAACATCACCTATTGCATAAACATTAATAAGTCCTTCAACTTTATTGAATCTATTCACTTTAATGCGACCGTTTTGAATAATTGCCCCTTCAGGGATACCTTCAATGACATTTCCTGTGACTCCAGCCGACCAAATAACATTTTTTGCTGAAATCTGTTCGCCACTATTAAGGGTGACAACTTTACCATCATAATTGGTTACCAATGTTTCCGTTTTAATTATTACTCCCATTTTCTGCAACTGCTTTTGAGAGTATTTCTGAGCAAAAGGGCTCATGTTTGCTAATGTGTGTTTACCTCCTTCTAGAAGGTATACATTTACCTTATCTTTATCAATATTGGGATAATCCTTAGGAAGTATCTCTTTGGTCATCTCGGCAAATGCACCGGCAAGTTCAACTCCTGTGGCGCCCCCTCCCACAATTACAATATTATAGAGTCCTTTTTTGTTTTCGGAATACAATAGCTCCTCAAAATTATGTAATATCTGATTACGTACGTTGATAGATTGGTATGTTGATTTTAATCCAAGTGCATTCTCTTCAACCTCAGTGTTTCCATAAAAATTGGTACGCGCTCCTGTGGATATCACCAAGTAATCGTAATTGAATCTGCCTATTGATGTTTCAATGGTTTTTTTATAATCATTAACCGAAGTAACAGATGCCAACCTAATACGTACATCTCGTCTTTTCTGGAATATTTTTCGTATAGGAAAAGATACTGTTGACGGCTCAATTTGTGAGGCGGCCACCTGATAAAATAAAGGTGGGAACTGGTGATGATTAACTTTGTCTATGATAATAACATCAAACATATTTTTCTCTAAATGATTTACAAATTGCAAACCAGCAAAACCACATCCAACAACAACAATCTTTTTTTTCATAATCTTTAGTGGAATGAAGTTATGTTTAGAACGTTTGAAACATAATAATGTTTCATGAAAAAAGCGCTACGATCACTCGCGGCGCTTTTCTTAATGTTTAACATTTTAAAAATCACAGCTTCACTGCAGATACCACATCGACTGAGGTCTTAGGTCTCTGTCTAATAACATAGCACCCACAGTGTTTATCTTAGAAATCAAGCTTTCTCTTCTGAAGGAGCTTCAGTTTGGTCATCTGCAACTTTATTGTTGTCCTTAACCTCCTTTTTTTCTTCCTTTTTAACTTTGCTTGATTCAGTTTCTGCTTTTTCGTCTTTAGCTACTTCTGCTGTAGCAATTTCATCTGTTGTGGAAGACACTTCTATTGTTTCCACTTCATCAGCTTTTATTTCGACTTCTTCATTAGTTTCAGTCTCTGTTACTTTCTTAGGCTCTTTTGCTTCAACTTTAACTTCTGCTTCGTTAGCCTTAGCATCAGCTTGTTTGGCTGTATCTTTTGCATTAGTTTTAGTTTTTTTAGTTGTATCTTTAGCCTCCTTGATTTCTTTTACTTCTTTAGTTTCTTCAGATTTTACAGCACCTTCAGACTTAGCTCCAACAGCTGCGGCAGCACCTGAACCTTTACCTCTGCGTGAACGACGAGTTTTAGTTTTCTTAGTTGTGCTTTCGCTCAGCATATTTTCGTTAAAGTCTACTAGCTCGATAAAACACATCGCTGCGTTATCACCTAGCCGATTACCTGTCTTAATGATTCGGGTATATCCTCCAGGACGGTCTCCCACCTTAGGTGAAACAGTCTGGAACAACTCTGTTACAGCATATTTATTTTGTAGTTTAACAAAAGCAATACGTCTTGAGTTAGTTGAATCTTCTTTACTCACAGTAATTATGGGTTCAACATATTTTCTCAACTCTTTAGCTTTTGGAACGGTAGTAAATATACGTTTATGCATTATAAGCGAGGTTGCCATATTTGACAACATAGCTGAACGGTGTGCAGTCTTACGTCCTAGATGATTATTTTTTTTTCTATGTCTCATTGTAGTAACTACTCTTTATCTAATTTGTATTTCGAGATATCCATACCAAATGTAAGATTCAGTCCTTCTAGTAACTCTTCTAGCTCAGTGAGTGATTTCTTACCAAAGTTACGGAACTTAAGCAGATCGTTCTTGTTGTGCTGAACCAATTGCCCAAGGTTTTCAACATCAGCAGCTTTTAAACAATTAAGAGCTCTAACTGAAAGATTGAGATCGGACAGTTTGCGTTTCAGCAGCTGACGCATATGAAGAACTTCTTCATCAAACTCTTCAATACCTTCTGCATCCGAAGTTTCCAGCATAATCTTATTATCATCTGAAAACAATACAAAATGTTGAATAAGTATTTTAGCTGCTTCTTTCAACGCTTCTTTTGGCGCTATTGAACCATCTGTAACTATTTCAATAACCAGTTTCTCATAGTCAGTCTTCTGTTCAATACGATAATCTTCAATTTCATATTTTACATTACGTATAGGAGTAAAGATTGAATCGATTGCGATAACTTGAACATCATCCGTTACAAGCATTTCGCGATTTTCGTCAGCTGAGACATAACCCCGGCCTTTGTTAATTGTCAGTTCAAGGCGTATTTCAGCCTTTTTGTTCATACGACAAATTTCCAGTTCAGGATTAAGAACTTCGAAACCGGTTAGCAATTTACCAATATCTCCAGCTTTAAACACTTCCGTTCCCGAAATAGCGATGCTCACTTTTTCTGTTTCGAACTCTTCCACTATCCTTTTAAATCTTACTTTCTTCAGATTCAAAATGATTCCTGTCACATCTTCTATAACACCGGGAATGGATGCAAATTCATGCTCCACTCCATCTATTTTTACCGAAGTAATCGCGAATCCTTCAAGCGAAGAAAGCAGAATACGGCGCAATGCGTTACCTATTGTTATGCCATATCCGGGTTCCAACGGACGAAATTCAAACTTACCGGAGAATGAATCCTCCTGTAACATGATTACCTTATCGGGTTTTTGGAATGCTAATATTGCCATGAAATTATTGTTTAGAATATAATTCTACGATGAGCTGTTCTTTTATACTTTCCGGGATATCCACTCTTTCTGGAATGTGCAACAGTTTACCACTTGAAGTGCTATTGTCCCACTCAATCCATGGATATTTACTATGATTGAACCCAGTTAGAGAATTTACAATCACCTCCATCGATTTGGATTTTTCTCTTACACCAACAATATCTCCAGCTTTTACAGTAAAAGAAGGGATATTAACCACTTTGCCATTTACAACTATGTGTCTATGCGTAACAAGCTGACGCGCAGCAGCTCTTGTCGGTGCAATTCCAAGACGGAAGACCAAATTATCCAGACGCAGTTCAAGAAGCTGTAAAAGTACTTCACCTGTAATTCCTCGGCTGCGGGAAGCTTTGTCAAATGTATGACGAAACTGTTTTTCCAGAACACCGTAAGTATATTTTGCACGTTGTTTTTCACGCAATTGAAGCCCATACTCTGATGATTTTCTTCTGCGTGAGTTACCATGCTGACCCGGAGGATAATTCTTTTTTGAGAGAACTTTATCTGGGCCGAAAATAGGTTCGCCAAATCTTCTGGCGATTTTTGATTTTGGACCTGTATATCTTGCCATTTTTACAATTAAACTTTTTTATCTGAAGCCTAAACTGTGCAGCCGCGATTACAGAGAAGCTGTTTTGTAATCATTTCACAGCTCAAGTTTCAAAAGAAATGAAACTTAAATTATCTGTTAATTAAACTTTTCTGGCTTTTGGTGGACGGCATCCGTTATGAGGTAGTGGTGTAACATCTACGATTTCAGTAACTTCAATACCTGATCCATGAATTGTTCTGATTGCCGATTCACGTCCATTTCCAGGACCTTTTACATAAGCTTTCACCTTACGCAATCCCAAATCGTATGCAACTTTAGCGCAGTCTCCTGCTACCATCTGTGCAGCATAAGGAGTATTTTTTTTAGAACTTCTGAATCCCATCTTACCAGCGGATGACCAACTGATTACTTCGCCGTTTTCGTTTGTCAACGATACAATTATGTTGTTAAATGATGAAGAGATGTGCGCTTGTCCTATTGCGCCCACTTTTACATTTCTCTTCTTAGCTGCAACTGTTCTTTTTGCCATGTTACCTGTCTATTATTTAGTAGCTTTTTTCTTGTTAGCAACGGTTTTCTTTCTTCCTTTGCGAGTACGTGCATTATTTTTTGTACTCTGCCCGCGTACTGGTAATCCGATACGATGACGTATTCCTCTATAACAACCAATATCCATTAATCTTTTAATGTTTAGTTGCACCTCAGAACGAAGATCACCTTCTACTTTAAAATCAGTGGAGATAATCTCACGAATTCGCGCAGCCTGATCGTCAGTCCAGTCTTTTACTTTGATATCTCTATCAACTTCTGCTTTTGTTAAAATGGTGTTAGCTGCGCTCCTTCCAATACCATAAATATAGGTCAGGGCAACTTCACCCCTTTTGTTCTGCGGCAGATCGACACCAACAATTCTTATAGCCATATATATATTCTTATTATTAGATTACTATGATAAACTTTTTATCCCTGACGTTGTTTGAACTTGGGATTCTTTTTATTTATAACATACAAACGGCCTTTTCTTCTTACTATTTTGCAATCAGCCGAACGTTTCTTTAAGGATGCTCTTACTTTCATATTTTTATTTTTATTTTCTCGTTTCTTGTTATTCTCCTGAAAACTCAGGTACTCACTTTTTCTGTTTCTCTTTATATATTTTTTTGATCATTAATTTCAGTTTATTAAAAATAATTCCCTTATCAATAGATCAAAATATCGATAAATAATTTATTTATATCTAAACGAAATTCTCCCTTTAGAAAGGTCATAAGGTGACATCTCAACTCTAACTCTGTCTCCCGGTAAAATACGAATATAATGCATTCTCATTTTCCCTGATATATGAGCTGTAATCTCGTGACCATTTTCAAGTTCAACACGAAACATAGCATTAGACAATGCTTCAATTATTGTTCCGTCCTGTTCTATCGCTGCTTGTTTAGCCATTATTACTGTTTAGTTTTTTAGTTAGTTTCCTTAATAAATTCAAATGTAGAGAGAATATCAGCTTTTCCATTTCGTATGGCAATAGTATGTTCAAAATGAGCAGAAGGTTTGCGATCTTTAGTTCTCACAGTCCATCCGTCATTCTCAAAAACTACTTTTTTACCACCCATATTTATCATAGGTTCAATAGCTATGCACATTCCATTACTAATTTTCGGACCTGTTCCCCGTCTTCCGTAATTTGGCACTTCCGGCGATTCATGCATTTGTCGACCAATTCCATGACCAACCAATTCACGTACTACTGAATATCCTCTTTTTTCACAATACTCCTGTATTGTTGAACCAATATCTCCAATTCTCCC
>CAZAFR010000066.1:0-8257 GCA_964484665.1 uncultured Proteiniphilum sp.
GCGAAGAGTTCAGGTATGGTACTTTACCGAATATTTGATTTATTTCTGAATGTCTGTCTTCATACTTTTTTGCTAATACACGGAAGAATAGAGTATTCAGGTCATCATAATCTTTGATTTTATCAAGGTTTAGAAAAGAATATGATTTATCTCCCTTATGATAAGTGATTAGTTGTGCTTCTAAAAGTTTAAGAAACAGAATTCGGTTAAGCCAAGTGATGGTAAGTTCCATGGCAACATTGAAATGTCTTTCCTGTGTATTGTTGCCAAATCTGGATGGATTATCCAGCCTGCTTATTTTATCGAGACTTTCAAGTTGTATTATTGCATTTTCAAGGATACTGCCCCTGTTACGTTCGTTCTCTTTAGCACGATCAATTAGTTTTTTACCTCCATCTTTAACCTCTTTTAGACCGATAATATGTAAAAGCTCGTTGTAGAAACTTTTATCCAGACTATTGCTGTCATTAGCAAAAGGGAGTTTTAAAAGATGTTCGGGAGAAAGTAGTTTGAACAGGGCAATCAGTTTATTGTCATCGGCTTTATTCTCATTACGCAATGGTTTATTATATTCGCGTATATCGAAATATGTAAAATTGATCTCTGCTTCAATTTTTGATATAAATGGCTCTGCAATTTCTTTATAAAAGAATTCTGTTTTGATGCCGGATAATCTGCCTGCTTCAAAGTCTTTAAATTGCTTTACAAGAGTCCTGTTCTGAGCGAATATCCTGTCGAATGTGTTTGAATCAAATATGTACCACTCATTGATGTTAGTGATCACCAGATGTTTTACTTCAATATTTTCGTGAGTAATACGCTCCCTTAAATAATACAAAACCAGCTCCTGAAATGCTTTTGTATTGAGATTTTCCTTGGAAACCATTTCCGTGTTGTTGGTTGGACTTTTAGTCTCTATGATTACTCCAACAGTACTATCGGCTGTTTTATCATTATGAATTACCAGATCGTTGCGCCCTTTGGTATTGATAAAATAGGCAGGGTCATAATATGTTTTCTTAAGAAACTCTATTATCAGGTTTTTATGAAACTCTTCGGATTCAATATCATTGATATTGTCGAGTAGATGGATAAGGTTAGTTTTGAAGCTCTCAATTTCAGATCTGTTAGGTTTTACCTTTAGAAACGCTTTATTAAGTGCCTGTCTTGGTTTTAAAATATTTAGTTTCATGAATACAGTGTTTACATAAGAAATGCTAAGTTAATTAATTTTGGGGAAAACAATACGTTGAATTTAAAGATGGCTGATTTAATTTCTAAATCACATTACAAAAACGAATTTAAAGTCAACTCTAATCATTGCAAGTTCATGAAAAAGGCGCTTTACTATTTATTTTTCAATGTTTATTTAAAATAGAATGATAACTTTGTAAAAGTTAACATAAATATTGTTCTCATGAAAGCAAATCAATTACCGATAAATGACTTTTTACAAAAGCCGGATGTACAGTTTGTTATACCTGTTTACCAGAGAAACTACGATTGGACAACTGCCGAATGTATGCAACTACTTGAAGATATAATTTCTGTTGAAAAAGAAGAGAGAGGCACGCATTTTATTGGAAGCATTGTCTATATACATGACGGGATATATAGTGCCAGTGATATAAATGAGTTGGTTATAATAGATGGACAACAGAGGTTGACAACATTGAGTATTTTGAATGTTGCATTATATCATTTTGCAAAGGAAAACGATCTACAACAAGATGCAGGGAGGGTTTACAATAAGTTTATCATCAATCAATATGTTGATAATGAATCTTACAAGTTGAAGCTCAAACAAACAGATAGAAATTCAAAAGCATATCAAGCACTTCTCTCCAACGAAATAGATGAATTTTCTGAATTCTCTAATGTGATTGAAAATTATAATTATTTCAGAAACACTATTAATGAGCAGAACTTTAAGACTATAGTTGATGGTTTGAAGCGACTGATTTTTGTTGATATTTCTCTTGAAAGAGGAAAGGATGATCCTCAGCGTATATTTGAAAGTTTAAACTCTACAGGACTTGATTTAACCCAGTCTGATTTAATCAGGAATTATATTTTGATGGATCTCCCTTCAAAACGTCAAGAACATATATTTAAAACTATATGGAGCCCAATAGAAGATAATGCAAGAGATAAGATTAAAAACAAATCACTTGTTTCTGATTTTATTAGGGACTATCTGACACTGCGTAATAAAAAAATCCCAAGAAAGAACAGTGTTTACGTTGAATTTAGAGGTTTGTTTACTGACAAGAATAATGAGCTTTTTAATCAGGAACTAGAACAAATTAAATCTTTATCTTATCACTATAATAAGTTTATAAATCCTTCATCGGTAAAAGATTCGAATATTAAGAAGGAGCTTGACTATATAAACAGATTAGAAATTAATGTTGCTTATCCATTTTTATTGCAGGTATTTGAAGATGCAGAAAATGGATTACTTTCAAAAGAGGAGCTTGTTTCAATATTACAATTAATTCAAAGTTATACGTGGAGAAGGTTTATTGTTGGTCTGCCTACAAATGCTTTAAACAAAATTTTCATGACTCTTTATTCAGAAGTGGATACTGAAAATTACTTTGAATCGGTTGCTGTTGCATTATTAAAAAAGAAGGGAAGTGGTAAGTTTCCTACAGATGAGGAAATAAAATCTGCATTAAAAGATAAGGATTTATATAATACTCAACCAAAGAATAAGTATTACATGTTTGAGAAGCTGGAAAATCATAAGAATAAGGAGTTTGTAGATACAAGTAATGTACTTATAACGATAGAGCATATATTTCCACAAAACCCTGATACCAGCTGGTCTTCAGAGCTTTCACCAGAAGTTTTTATTCAATTTAAAGAAAAGTATTTAAACACAATTGGTAATCTTACTCTCTCAGGCAATAATGGCGCAATGGGCAACAAATCATTCATTGCTAAAAGAGAAATGAATAACAACAGTAATGAGCAGGGATATAGGTATAGCAGGTTGTGGCTTAACTCTTTTCTGAAAGAAATTGATAAATGGGATATTGAGAATTACAAAAAGAGGACTGAAATCATAACTGATAGATTTTTAGATATCTGGAAATATCCGAATGTAGTAATTGATGAAGTTGATGATTATGATGAAGTAAATATATTCGATGCTGAAAGCCCAACAAATAAGAAACTTGAGTATTTTATTTTTGAGGATACAAAAGTAGAAGAAGAAGCAATTTCTCAAATGTATAATTACGTTATAAGAGCTTTACATGAAAAAAATTCAGAGTTACTGTTAAGTAGTCCAGATGTATTGAAGATAACCAGAAATGAAACTGATTTCAGATCACCTCAAGAGGTGATAAATGGCTGGTTTATTGAAGTTAACATGGATAGTAACTCTAAGTTTATTATTTTAAAAAGACTTCTTACTTTATTTGAATTAGATGACGAGTTATATATTAAATATTCCGCTGATACAAATAATAACATTGAACCGAAACGATATTCTGTAAGAAAAAAGTATTGGCAACAACTATTACCTCTTTTAAACCAGCAGACTGATTTGTTTTCATTTGTCAGTCCTTCAAATGGTAATTGGTTGAATGCAGGTGCCGGAATTGGCGGTATAGCATATACTATGATTGTTACGCGGAATTCTATATATATTGACTTAACAATTTCCACTTCCAATAAGGGGCAAAATAAACGTTATTTCAATAAATTGTTGAAACACAAACAAATTATAGAAGAATCATTCGGTGATGATCTTGAATGGATGGAGAATCCTGAACTCAAAGTTAGTAGAATCAGGTATGAAATAAAAGGTCTTAGTGTTTATGATGAATCTCATTGGAACGAAATGAATGATTCATTTATCAACTATCTTCCTAAGTTTGAGGCTGCATTGAAACCTTATATTGATATTTTGAGATAGTCCTAATTATGTTGAACAATGGAATTATCAACTTTGCTGGCGAAAGTAGTTTCCTAGGCAATGGGAGTTCTTTCTTGTGAAGGGGAGTCTGGAAAGGTATCCCTTAAAAAAAGATTCCTTAGCTTTCGCAGAAACAATATCAAATAAATTATCGTCATTTATCATGTTACTACTTTAAAATAACTCTATTCTCGAAAAAAATAAAGTTGATTTATAGTCTAACAAGCTTACCTAAGGAGCTTTCGTTGATTTTTGCTTCCGGAGCATACTTATCTATTAGAGCTTGAACTGGAGTTACTTGCTTTGCTGGGACAATAGTTAAGCATAAAAAGCTTACCTTTGAAACAAAGAAAACATTAGGACAAGTCCTTTAAAGAAAATGCTGTCAAACAAAGTCTACTTTTTTGTCTCAAGTGGGTAAGACCAGTTTTAAGAATGGAGGAGAGTTCTTTTGAGGTGATTTAAAAACAAAAAAGCCCGTCGAAACGGGCTTAAATCTTATCACTTATTTACGTTTACTGTACAGTAAAGAGGCTTTAATAAGTATTACATTGCAAATGTACAAATTATTATGTGTATTCGCTAATTGATGAGTACCATAATTATAGAATATTATAAATATTTAATACTAATGACCGACGGAAATATAGAGGATATTAATAAATATATATCCAATGCACGCTTAAAAAGCTATTTAGAAGCTTGTCAGAATGATTATATAAAAGCACTAAAGTTATATCAAACAAATATGAGGCTGTCCCAATCGTTTTATCCACTGCTTTCACTTGTAGAGGTCATTTTAAGAAATGCACTAAATGAAAAATTCACCGTTTACTTCAATGATGACCACTAGTTAATTAATCAGAAGGATAAAATAATGAAGGATAGCTCTTTGACTTACATAGATCGAAAGACAGGAAAGACCAAAAACAATTATTTTCTTAGTGATAGTATAAGTAAATCGATTGAAAAGAGTAAATCTAAACCAGTAACACAAGGTGTAATTATAGCAGATTTAAATTTTGGATTCTGGACTGCATTTTTTAATAAATCTCACTCTGCTTTATTCAGAGGTGTTCCAATGAGTATCTTTGTAAAACTTCCTTCTGGATACAACAGGAGTAAAGTTGCTAAAATTTTAGATAAATTGCGAGAATTCAGGAATAGGGTTTATCATAACGAACCTATTATTTTTAAAAAACAGGTTAATGGTTTGTTTGAATTTAACTTGCTCAAAGTTGAGTCTACTTACCAAGACATAAAAAGTATCTTTTCCTGGTTTAATCTTGATTTCAAACTTTGGACAAAAAGGATAGATCATGTTGCTTATGAAATTGAAAACGCAAAATGTGTTGTTGATAATTATCCACAGAACAAATATTATTTAAAAAGAATACTTTCTGATTTGAACCATTATAAAGAGTTACACTTATAGGATAAGAGTAATATTTATAAACTGTCCAATTACACTAACCAATTTGCAGATTGAAGAGTTGATGACAATTATGCTAAAAAGACTGAGACATAAATGTATGATTTAGTATAAATAATTTCAAAGGCTATCTAAATAATTTGATCGTTATGGTTGATAAGGGGAGCATCCCCATAATTAATAGAGTACAGTTATTAAAAAGTCGGCAAGTTGTTCAATCTTGCCGGCTTTTTAAGAACCGTACTGATAAATTGGAACTCAGACAACAGGCATCTCCTGATAAACTCTTCCATTAATCATTTTGCCATTTGCTTTTTTATTTCTCTTTATTCCATCACTTCCCCAAGTTCCCCATTGTTTAAAGAAGAAGGCAACTCCATTACTCTCAGCCTGCTCTTTAATAGACATAACCCAATCAGGTTCCATTGGTCGTGCTTTAGGGCCGCTCTCACCACCCACAATGACCCAATCTATTCCACTTAAATTCATTGACTCTAAATTTTCTAAAAGTGGTTCACAAGATAAAAATTTTATGGAAGCATCTAAACTTCTAAGACAGTCGATTCTATTTTTTGTTGACTGAGCTTCTACTGTAACTCCCAGCCAAACATTTTTAGGTATTTTTCTGCTTGAAAAGAAATGTTGCATCCTTTCTGCTCTCTTTGTTAACAGCTGATAATTGTGGTGAGGAGTTATCTCGATTGTGGTTAATACTTTTTCTATAAATAAATCAGGTACACGTTCGTGAAACAAATCACTCATAGAGCATACAAATACATTGTGTGGTTTTTTCCATTTTACTGGCTCTTCCAGTATATCCTCATGTAATCTCAAGCTGAATCCATCCGTGTATTTTTTTACACCCATTGCTTTAAGTCTGCCTGACATTGTTTTGGCATAACAGTTCATACAACCTGATGATATTTGAGTGCAACCGGTTATCGGGTTCCATGTTTTATCTGTCCATTCTATCTTTGTGCTCATTATTTTACAACTTTAATCTTATAAATTTTATCTCCTTTAATTGTGTGAATAGATGTTTTTGACCCATTATACTTTCCATCAAACTCTATTAAACCATCTTTTTTCAATTCTTTGACTGCATCAACATAAACATCTCCACGACATCCATTTTGCAAAACTAATTTTAATCCTGCTATATTATCACAAACTACTCCCTCTAATATTTTATTCTTAACAATATTTTTTACATCCTCCTTTTTCTTTAGGGGTTCTGTTCCTGCAAAAAGTGACCCAAACTCATAATCCGGATTAATCATCTCGTCAGACTCACCTGCGTATGGGTCTTTATTCCAACAAGTAGAAAGAAACTTCTCCATTCCATAAGTATGTCCTGATCCAAAAATTAACCCATATCTATTTGCACCTTTTAATATGCTGAAATGATGGACGTAATATTCAATACCTTCAGGAATTAAGCTACGATAATGATCGGCTATCTGGCGGTGAGTTAGTTTGGGATTATCATCAAAAGATATTTGAGAACTATTTATACGCTTATTTACGTAGTCATGATTTTTAAACCTTCGAATTGCGTGAGATGTTACAAAAAATATAAAATCCAACTTTGGATATTTGATAAGACGTTTAAATACCTCATCACCCACCTCTTTAAAGCCATACTGATCAAGAACTAGGAACTTCCCAAACTTTCTATTCGAACAAATTTTGTGGAATTGTTGACTATTAAAAATATCCTTAAATTTTTCTGAAGAAACTTTTATTTTGTCCGTTAAATAACAATTACCTAATGGACAGTCTTTCTGACAACTCGCAATAAAGTTTTTAATATTATTTTTCAGCTCTTCCACTTTATCTGCTTGATAATCGTTGAACCAGAAATGTATTTTCTTTTTCTCTAAGTCTGCTTGTTCACAATAGTTGCCTTGAGAACCTTTCACTTCATCAAGTAATAATAAAGGCGATCCGTAATTTCCATTATCGTCAGTTCCAGATCCTGAGAACAGGTCCATAATATGGATATCTGAAACATACTTATTATTTAGGAATACGGGAAACCAATCTTTAAAACAATCCCTAAAAATGTCAAGTTTTAGAAGTGTTTTCTCATCAAATGTGTTTTTATTAATATCAACGGTCATTATATTTGAATTTAAGAGTTATGTGCCTCAAAATTAAACATATTTATAGACAATACAATTGAATTCGAAATTTCAGATATTATGTTAGTTGTATCATTATCTTAATTATTTACATCTGTATCAATCATTTACTAAGACACATATCATTATGAAAAAATTATCAATAAATCTTTCAATTTATTTCGTTGCTATCTCATGTAATCTAGATACACTAGAAGTTTACACATTGTATAAATTGATAAACCTAAAGACATATTTAACATAAATGTTTAGTATGCAATATTTGATTTAACATTTTCTTATTATAACGAGTTAAAATTTCTATATTTGCCTTTGTAAGCAATCATTCTAATAATGTAATCAGTAAAAGAAGTATTAGTAGTTGATGAATGAAGAATATTAGTAAGAGTAACTAAGAATAAAAATATATGGCTAAGAAAACAATTGTAGCGTTGATATATGATTTTGATGGCACCTTGTCTCCTGGTAATATGCAGGAGTTTGGTTTTATTCAAGCGATAGATAAAGATGCTAAGAGCTTTTGGTAACAAAACAAGAAACTTTCCGAAGAACAAGATGCTAGTGGTATCTTGTGTTATATGTATTTAATGCTTAAGCAAGCTAGTGCCGAAAACATTTCATTGTCTAGAAGCTCATTCCGAAATTTTGGAAAAGACATTGATCTTTTTAATGGTGTTGAAGATTGGTTTAAGCTAATTAATGATTACGGTAAAAGTGTAGGTGTGATTATTGAACATTATATTAACTCATCAG
>CAZAFR010000067.1:0-7613 GCA_964484665.1 uncultured Proteiniphilum sp.
ACGAAACCATTCGGGACATAGGATAAATCTTATGAGTATTGATATTTGTATCAAAGCCTCTGTCTTTATGACTTCTAAGTGCCATAACCACCTCTTCAAGAGATGTGTTACCTGCGCGTTCCCCTATACCATTTATTGTAACTTCAACCTGACGAGCTCCATTTATGACACCTGAAAGTGTATTTGCTGTCGCCATCCCCAGATCTTGATGACAATGTGTTGCAAGTATAGCATTTTTCATATCTACATTATCAACCAAATATTTAATTTTTGTACCGTACTCATCCGGAAAGCAGTAGCCTGTAGTATCCGGAATATTTACAACAGTTGCTCCTGCATTTACTACTGCCTGAACTACTTTTGCAAGATATTCATTTTCGGTACGGCCTGCATCTTCTGCGTAAAACTCTACATCATCAACATAATTAAGTGCATATTTTACTGCTTTCACAGCTCTTTTAAGTATTTCTTCACGATTGGAATTAAATTTATGTTTGATATGAAAGTCAGATGTTCCAATACCGGTATGTATTCTTTTTCGTTTGGCATACTTTAATGCTTCTGCGGCAACCTCAATATCTTTATCAACTGCACGAGTAAGAGCACAAATTGTAGGCCATGTAACCGCTTTTGAAATCTCAACAACCGATTTAAAATCACCGGGACTGGATATCGGAAATCCGGCCTCAATTACATCAACACCTAGCAATTCAAGAGATTGAGCAATCTGAATCTTCTCAATTGTATTTAACTGACAACCGGGAACTTGCTCCCCATCTCGTAGTGTTGTATCAAAAACATAAATCCGTTCCATATTATTTAACCTATTTACTTTATACTTTCTATAAAAAAATAACCCTTCCCACCGGGTGAGAAAGGTTATCTGTATTTTACTCCTATAGTTGCTATTTTTGATATGCCAGTCTCACCCTCTGAGTTTCTCCAGAAGTAGAATAGAAATGACTAGAATATCTATATTATTATGCATAACGCTAAAGCAATATCTGTTTATTGAATGCAAAGTAAAAATAAAAAAACTTACGAGCAAAATATTTCAAGTAATTTCTTCAGAAAAACTTCGAATTATTACTTATTTACTCTCAAAAACGCTAATTTATAACTAAAAATGATTGCTTTTAGATGAGAATCCTAATCTATAATTTTAAAATTTCGATATAAATCATTAAAAGTTTCAATAAAAAACATCATTTAATCATGAATAAAAAACAGTTTAACTCACTCTTTGTTCAATGAAGTAAGAAATAATTATTTGAATGTAGTAAAATGTGCCTAAAATACCTAATTTAAAAAAATTATTAACTCCTGATATGGAAAATATTAAAATAGAGTGCAGCATTCACTATCATAATTTGATAAACAATATAGCTTTTGAAAGATATACTCCAAAATAATCAAAATCATCAAGCTTATAAACGGAGTACCTAGATATGCTTATAAATTCACAGACAGAAGTTAACTCAACAATTTGCTTGATATCGAATATGATGTTTCCATTAGAATGAATAAAATAAGAGAATAATTATTATTAAATATTCGTTATACTGACCACAAAAGCGACACTTTTTATCAAAGTGTCGCTTTTATTATTACTTTTAGTATTGACTTTTATAATTAAAGAAATCTCACATAAGACATACAATAATTATATATGGGATCTATCCAAAATCGTCAAACATAATCATTTCCTGTGGAACACCAAGACTGTCGAGCATCCGCTGAGCAGCATTAGACATTGGTCCAGGGCCACACATGTAATATTCTATATCTTCAGGTGCATCATGATCTTTAAGATAAGTATCATAAATCACCTGATGTACAAATCCTGCCGTATACTTTATTCCTGCTTCATCAGCTTTAGGATCTGGCTTATCAAGTGCAAGATGGAACGAGAAGTTTGGAAATTCCCTTTCAAGTTCATAGAAATCTTCAAGATAGAATGCTTCAATTAGTGCCCTTGCTCCATAGAAGAACGACATCTTTCTATCTGTTGTCTTCAATGTTTTAAGCATATGCATCAACTGTGAGCGTAATGGAGCCATTCCGGCGCCACCACCAATCCATAACATTTCTCTCTTACTATCAATAATTGGATGGAATTCACCATACGGTCCCGACATCATAACCTTATCACCTGGTTTCAGATTAAAGATATATGATGAAACAATACCCGGATTTACACTCATCCATGTGCCTTTTGCTCTATCAAACGGAGGTGTGGCAACACGTACGTTAAGAGTAATAATATTTCCTTCTGCTGGATAGTTGGCCATTGAATAGGCACGCGATGTATCTTCATCACTCTTACAAACCAATCCCCACATTTGATGTTTATCCCATTCAGATTTATATTTATCATCGATATCGAAATCAGAAAAATGAATAGCGCCAAACTGCGGAACTCTGATTTGACAATATGAACCTGGTTTAAAATTGATACTCTCACCTTCCGGCAATTTTACCACAAATTCTTTAATAAAAGATGCCACATTCTTGTTGGAAATAACCTCACATTCCCACTCTTTAATTCCAAAAATCTCTTCCGGTATAACGATAGAAATATCATTCTTAACCTTTACCTGACAGCCCAATCGCCAGTCATTCTGTTGCTCTTTACGTGTAAAGTGTCCCTTTTCAGTAGGTAATATCTCACCACCACCTGAAATAACTCTACAACGGCACTCACCACACGTTCCCTTACCCCCGCAAGCTGACGAGAGAAAGATACCTTTTGACTTCAAAGTGTTTAGCAAAGAATCGCCTTGGGGCACTTCAAGCTCTTTGTCAGGATCGTCATTTATAGTTATCTTTACATTTCCTGACGGTATCAATTTATCTTTGGCGACAAGAATAACAATAACCAGTATAAGAATAATCAGCAAGAATACAATAACACTTGTCCATATCGTTAGTCCACCCACATTCAATAGTACACTCATACCCGTATGCTTAAAAATTTTACTTTAATCTGTTAATTGTGTTTTTTCGATTAAATATTAATGCCGGAGAAGCTCATAAATCCTAGAGCCATCAAAGCAGTAATAATAAATGTTATTCCTAATCCTTTTAACGGTTTCGGAATATTTGAATATTCCAGTTTCTCCCGAATAGCTGCCATACCTACAATCGCAAGAAGCCATCCAATTCCTGAACCAAAGGAATATGCTGTTGCCATTCCTATATTAGCAAATTCACGTTGTTGCATAAAAAGAGAACCTCCAAGAATAGCGCAGTTAACAGCAATGAGAGGTAGAAATATACCTAATGAAGAATATAGTGCAGGGCTAAATCGCTCAATAACCATCTCTACAAGCTGAGTGATTGCAGCAATCACAGCAATGAATATCAACAAACTGAAAACACTTAAATCAACATCGGCAAACTGTGGTCCGAGCCATGTAAGTGCTCCCAAACTAAGTACATAGTTTTCCAGTAAATAATTGACGGGAAGAGTAATAACAAGCACCAGAGTAACTGCAATACCCAAGCCAAGTGCTGTTTTTACATTTTTAGATACTGCCAAGAATGAACACATTCCAAGGAAGTATGCGAAAATCATATTATCGACGAATATCGATCTTACAATTAAACTAATTGCATCCATATATTATATCTGTTTATTTACTGTTAATTAATTGGCTCCCTCTTGAAGTTCTTTGTTCTTCGAACGATGTATCCATATAATACAGGCAAGAATCAGAATAGCCATTGGAGCAAGCATCATAAGTCCGTTATCTTCGTAACCGGCATCATAAAATGCTTGTGGAATAACCTTATGACCCATAAGTTCGCCAGAACCTAACAATTCACGGAAAAACCCAACTACAATCAAAATCCAACCATAACCTAATCCATTTCCTATTCCATCAAGAAATGATGGCCAAGGACCGTTTCCTAATGCAAAAGCCTCGAGACGTCCCATTAAAATACAGTTGGTTACAATAAGTCCCACAAAAACCGACAACTGCTTATTTACTTCATAAGAAAACGCTTTTAACACTTCACTCACTATTGTAACAAGTGCAGCTGCAACTACAAGCTGAACAATAATTCTTATTCGGTTTGGAATGGTTTTACGAAGCAGCGAAATAATAACATTTGCAAAAGCAACAACTAACGTGACCGATAATGCCATAACAATTGCGGGCTCCAGTTTTGATGTTACTGCTAGAGCTGAACAGATACCAAGCACCTGAACAAGAATAGGGTTATTTTTACTCAACGGCCCTAACAATACCGCTTTTATTTTACTATTTAATGCCATATCTTAATTTCTATTCAAATTCATCAAAAAACTCTCATATTCACCAACACTGTTAAGAAGCATTTTGTCAACTCCCTGACTTGTGATTGTACCTCCAGAGATACCATCAACATAATCACGTCGTGAGTTTGTCTGACCCGGCTTAACAACTGCTACAGATAAAAATTGACCATCCTTAATAATCTCTTTCCCTTGAAACTGAGTACTGAAAAAACTTCCGGCAATTTCTGCCCCAAGTCCAGGTGTTTCACCTGCATGTCCAAAGTCGGCACCATAAATGGTACTACCATCATCCTCAACAGCTAGGTACCCCCAAATGGCACCCCAAAGTCCGGCGCCGCTCATAGGAATAATGTATACATTCTTTCCATCAATAGAAACCTCATAAACCGGTAAGCCTACTGAATGATCTCCAAATTCTGTTGAAAAGGCAGGATCTTCGGGTTTAGTACCTTCTGTTCCTTCTATTTTTTCTCCTTTTTCTGTAATAAGGTAAGCATTTGTTATCAACTCTTCATATTTGGCCTCAGCTTTATCTGTACCTACTGATATATTGAGTGAGCTTAAGAGTTGTTGCATCTTGTCAATATTCTCATTTGCAATTTGTTTGTCCAAAAGCGCCTGGTGCGTAAAAGAGAGTCCCAATGCCACAATGATAACCATCACCGCAGCATATATTATTGTATATCCATTACTATCTCTGTTCATAGCTCTACTTTATTAGTTGCCCGTTTCAATCTGCGTTTAATATTAGCATCAACCACATAAAAATCTATTAGCGGTGCAAATGCATTCATAAACAGGATGGCAAGCATCATACCTTCTGCATAACCCGGGTTGAATACCCTTATTGTAATTGCAAGGAAACCTATCAGAAAACCATATATCCATTTCCCCTTTTCGGTTCTTGCCGATGTCACAGGATCTGTTGCCATAAATACTGCACCAAATGCAAATCCTCCAAGTAGCATATGATATAATGCAGGCATCTCCATGATCGCATTCTTAGCAAAAATGTTAACCGTCAGTATTGAGATGATTCCTCCAATGAATACTGATAACATTGTCTTCCAGCTTCCTACACCTGTTATAATTAGTAAAATTGCTCCAATTAATATTGCCAAAGTAGAAACTTCGCCTATCGAGCCGGGATAAAATCCAAGAAACATATCACTTAAAGTTAGTGGTTCACCAGTAATACCCGTAAATGCAAAATCGCTAAAACTTGTGGCATCAGTTATATTAATCTGTCCAAGTGGCGTAGCACCTGAATAACTGTCAACAATTTGACCTCCACCCATTCCAAATGTATCTCGAGTGCGTACCCATACATGGTCGCCCGACATTTTGGAAGGATATGAGAAAAACAAGAAAGCACGAGCAATCAATGCTACATTAAATACATTGTAACCAGTACCTCCAAACACTTCTTTTGCAAATATCACCGAGAAGGCAGTAGCAACTGCAATCATCCATAGCGGTGTGTCTACAGGTAATATCATCGGTATCAAAATCCCTGAAACAAGGAATCCTTCTGCAACTTCTTCTTTTCTCACCTGCGCTATGGCAAACTCAATACCCAGTCCCACTACATACGAAATTATGATCTGAGGAAGGATTGCAAGAAAACCGTATATAAATTTAGTGAATATACCAACAACTTGGCCTACTGACAAATAGTGCTGCAAACCAACATTATACATTCCCATCAAAAGTGCAGGGAACAATGCAATTATCACGATAATCATCGTACGCTTCGAGTCGCGTGCATCGTGAATATGTACTCCGGATCTCGAAGTTCTGTTTGGCACAAACAGGAAGGTTTCAAATGCGTCATACGTTGACCACAACCACTGAAGCTTGCCTCCTTCTTCGAAATTAGGTTTTATCTTATCAAGATACTTTCTTAACGCTTTCAAAGTTATATCATTTATTAGTTATTATTTTTATTCCATCTCGTTACGAAGCAGATCCAAACCTGTTCGTATGATGCGCTGAATTTCCAGTTTGGAAGTGTCTACAAACTCGCAGAGAGCAAAATCCTCAGGTGCAACTTCGTAGATACCGAGTTGCTCCATTTTATCAATGTTAAAAGCTATAGTAGCTTTAATCAACTGCTCAGGAAAAATATCCATTGGAAAGACCTTATCGTATTCATTAGAAACAATAATTGCTCTTGTCCCCCCCATTAAACGTGCGTCAAGCCTATATTTTTTGTTATGTGTTGGATATGTACAGCCTGCACTATATCGTTTCGGTGAGAATGAAGCCCAACCAAATGCCTCATGTATATCATCACCCTCAGGAATAACTGTTACCTGAGAATCATAAGCGTGCAATACACCATTTTCATCAATCTTGCAACCAGTGAGCGGGTTACCACTAATATATCTTAATGATATACCTTCAGTTACATTATCTTTAAAAATTGATTTGAGCTCTGTTCCTATAAGCATTTTGTAGTAACCGGTCTGTTTTACCTCTGAACCACAAAGTTCAACTGTACGTGTTAAATCAACATGTCCACTTTGAAAGAATCTTCCTAAAAGTGCAACATCCATTGCATTAAGTGTCCAAACAACTTCTCCCCTATTAATCGGTTTAATATGGTTGATCTGCACACCCACATTTCCTGCAGGATGAGGACCATTGAATTTAGTTATAACTACATTTTTTGCTTCAAGTAATGCTTTGCTTTTTGTCTTGGTGCTAACTGATAGATATACTCTCCCGCTTGTCAGTTTTGCTAATACATCGAGACCTGTCTGAAGATCAGCCTCCTGTCCTTCCAGCATAAAATCATATGAAGGGGCCAAGGGTGCTGAATCAAAACCTGTAACAAAAATATCACGTGGTTGTTTTCCAGGTACAGCAACCACATCATAAGGGCGTTGTTTGATCAGAAACCATAACCCTGCATCTAAAATGGATTGTTTCACTTCCTCAGATGAAAGTGTAGATACATTTTTTACTCCAAAATCCTCATATTCGATTTTGCTATCAGCTTTAATGACAATGTTCAGAATGCGTCTTTTTTCACCTCGTTCAATATTTGTTACAACACCACTTACGGGTGAAGCAAACAGAATTTCGGGATGATCTTTAGCATAAAACAATGCATTTCCTGCTTTTACCCGGTCATCAACTTTGACGGTCAGCTTAGGAGTAATGCCATGAAAATCTTTAGGACAAATTCTCACAAATTCACTAGTCACACTACCTCTCAAAATTTCTTCCGAAGCACCCTGTAACGGAATCTGTAAGCCTTTCTTAATATTTATCAGATTAGCCATATAGTTTATAATAAATTACCTTGCTAGTAAACTTTTTT
>CAZAFR010000068.1:0-7584 GCA_964484665.1 uncultured Proteiniphilum sp.
ATATACAAAGATGATAATTTTTATCCACAAAAATTACATTTAAGGTAAAAAACAATAAAAAAGCCACTCTGAAATTCAGAATGGCTTTTAAACTAATTAGTAAAACTTTCACTTAATTTTTTTATAACCATATATAGCACTGTCACCCAGCTCTTCTTCTATACGAAGTAACTGGTTATATTTTGCCATACGATCTGAGCGGCTTGCAGAACCAGTTTTAATTTGTCCCGCATTAGTTGCAACTGCAATGTCAGCAATAGTAGCATCTTCAGTTTCACCTGAGCGGTGAGAAGTAACAGTCGTATATCCATGTCTGTGAGCCATTTCAATAGCATCAAGTGTTTCAGAAAGTGTGCCAATTTGATTTACTTTAATCAAGATAGAGTTTGCACAACCTTCTTTAATACCCTTCTTAAGGAAATCAACATTAGTAACAAACAAGTCATCGCCAACTAACTGACATTTATTTCCAATTTTATCCGTTAGCAATTTCCAGCCTTCCCAGTCACCTTCATCCATACCATCCTCAATTGAATCAATTGGGTATTTTGAGATAAGCTCTTCTAAATATGCAACTTGCTCTTCGCGACTACGTTTCTTTCCGTTTTCTCCCTCAAATTTTGAGTAATCGTAAACACCGTCAATATAAAACTCAGATGCTGCACAATCTAGTGCAATTGTAACGTCTTCAGCCGGCTTATATCCAGCATTTTTAACCGCAGTAAGAATAGACTCCAATGCTTCTTCTGTACCACCACTTAAGGTAGGAGCAAAACCTCCTTCATCTCCAACAGCAGTGCTTAATCCCTTATCATGAAGAACTTTTTTGAGTGCATGGAATACCTCTGTTCCCATACGAAGTCCTTCTTTAAATGATTCTGCGCCTACAGGACGGATCATAAACTCCTGAAATGCAATAGGGGCATCTGAATGTGAACCACCATTGATGATATTCATCATCGGAACAGGTAAAACATAAGTGTTAGTACCACCAATATATCTGTAAAGTGGCAACCCAAGATAGTTAGCAGCGGCTTTTGCTACTGCAAGGGAAACTCCTAAAAGAGCATTAGCACCTAGTTTAGATTTAGTTTTAGTGCCATCCAGTTCCAGAATCTTTGCATCAATTTTTCTCTGTTCTAATACGCTAGCACCAATTAATTCGGGAGCTATAATATCGTTTATATTTGCAACCGCCTTTAAAACACCTTTTCCCTGGTAGCGGCTTTTATCACCATCACGAAGCTCTAAAGCTTCATTTTCACCTGTTGAAGCGCCTGATGGAACAGCTGCACGCCCAAATGCACCTGACTCTGTTAATACATCTACTTCAACTGTTGGATTACCTCTTGAATCCAAAATCTCTCGTCCTAAGATACTTACAATTCTCATGTTGTTGATTTTTATAAATAATAAAATTATCTTAACGATATGGATTAATAATCAGTTCAGTTACTTTTTAATTAATTAGCATTACATAACTGAACTACAACCTAATACTTCCAATCTTTCTTAACTATCTTTTATAATGCAAATATACATAATTTTCCAGTAAAATTCTTTGTTTTTTAGCATATAGTTAAAAATCTTCATATGATTACATAACTACATGTATATTATCAATAAGCACACTCATATTTGAAGTAATAAGTTTAACTGAAATTGCCATCAGAATAACACCAAAAAACTTACGAAGTATATAAGCACCACTTTCACCCAATAGCTTTTTAACCTGGTCCAGATATTTCAATACAAAATATACAATTAACATGTTAATCAAAACAGCAATAATTATGTTTACGGTATGATATTCTGCCCTCATAGTCAGCAAAGTAGTAAAACTACCCGGTCCTGCTATCAGCGGAAAAACAACCGGAAAAAGAGTAGAGGAGTTATCTGAAGACGGGTTATCATTTCTAAAAATCTCTACTCCAAAAATCATTTCTATTGAAATAATAAGCAAAACTATTGCACCTGCAACAGCAAAAGAAGAGATGTCTACCTGGAAAAGCCTAAGTAAACCTTCTCCTACAAACAAAAATCCTATAAGAATTACGGTAGAATATAAAGCAGCTTTTCCTGCATGTATGGTCCTGTTCTGACTTCTAAGATTCAGAAAAATTGGCACTGAACCTGTTACATCAATTATTGCAAACAAGACCAAAAAAGCACTAACTATTTCGACCGGGCTAAAAGAAAACATAAAAAAGAATTTAGAATAATGAAAGAATTAACTTACTATTTGAACACAAATATACATATTTAGAGCAAATTATCAAATAGTTAGTTATGATTTGTCAGCAACTAAAGTGATATTTTCAAAATCAAAAGGTACAGGATGAACATAATTCAAATATTTCACTATTCTGAAAGCATTAAAGTGGTGAAAGAATCGTTTTATGAAACTCCTAACTGTAGCACAATTTTCGTTACAATCTTTCAACAATTGCAGATATTTAATTTCATTTAGAAAATCAATCACCACAGGGTGTAATTCAGAAATTTTTGAAATTATTGTCTCATCATCTTTTTTGAAAAATGATTCTTTCATATCAAAAAACTTTTTAAGTTCATTGAAAGATCGTCTTGAATACACTTTAAGTATTCCATCAGGTTCATCTAGTATTTTTTGTATTGCCACCCCTGTACCAAATGGGACCCTATCCGAAAATCTTGCAAGAGGATAAACAAAGGTGTCTTTCAATACTTTTACTTCCCCAAGTTCGAAAACTTTCTGCAGAAAGTAAAAGTCTTCACCAGCCTGTTGCCGTCCCATCCCTCCTGCACGTACATAAGCATATGCAGATACTGCAAATGCAGAGCCTATGGTATGATAATAATATGGGAAACCAATTGCCTTGAGACTATCACTATAAAAATGCAAATACGACTCGTATTGTCTTATAGCATTTTCAATATCTTTTGAATTTTTTTCAACTCTATGATGAAAATTGTGAATTGTTACATTCAGTTTTTCATTTTGTTTAAAAGCATCGTAAATACTAGTTAAAAAATTATATGACACCTCACAATCAGCATCCATTGAAACAATAATACCATTTTGAATATTCTTTTTATAAAAATGCTCAATCGCTAGGTCCATCCCAATTTTCCGAGCTAAGCCTACACCGAAAAACTTATTTGGAAGGCTCTCAACTATTAGTGCTCTAATAGTAAAATCCGAGTCTTTATTTTTTTTGTCGTATTCACGTAAATTCAAATATATTCCTCTATTATAAGCTATTATATCCAAATTAGTTTTTATTGCAGAATTAATCACTACAAAAATTGCTATATTTGCGTCAGGCCTTTCACATTCACGAATATTCTTTATTGTGTTAATTACATCAGGTTCATCATAACAAGGGATCACAATAATAATATCAGCCTTAAAAGTATCATGCCCTACATCAAAACTATTCTTTGGATTCTGCTTAAGGAGGTAATTCTTCAAAAGAAGTTGTTTAGTCAATGATTTACTCATATTACAAATTAAAATTAAATCATCCAAAAAAGGTTCTTTTTTAAAAAGAACCCTTTTATATTTTATTAAACAGTTTCATTAATAACTTATTCAGTTACTTTTGCTGCACCCGTTACAGGTCCATATTTATTATTCAAAAACTGTACAACTTCATCTGTTATATCATATTTATCTTTAGCATAAATAAGGGTACTTGTAGAAATATTACTGAAAATAATTTCGTAATTTTTATCGCGGTTAAATTCTACCATTCTTGCTTTTATAGTATCTTCCATTTGAATATTCATCTTCTGTTGTTCAAGCATGAATTCCTGCGATAATCTGTCTGCGAGCTGTTGATACTCCTGATTCATTTGGAGAATTCGTTCCTGCTCCTGTTGAGCCCTCTCCTGACTTAAAAAAGCATTATTACGCAATTTACGTTCAAATTCCTGAGCAGCAGAGTTAATCTGATTCTGACGTTGATTTAATGTAGCGCGTGTACTCTCCTCTTTCCTCAAAAGAGATTCATTCAAATCTTTAGCGAAATTGTAATTCATTAAAAGAGAATCAACGTTAACATAAGCTATTGGTAATGTAACGGAAGAGTCATTCAATAAAACTGATAGTTTTTTACTGTCGGCTTCCTTCCCGGACTTACTTGTTGAGAAGAACAGTATAAAAAGAATAATAACGGCAATAGCCAGCACTCCACTGACTATGTAATTGGTGAAATTCTTCATTATTAAGGAAATTTATTATTTATCGTTTTTCATTAACTTCACTAAAGGACTTTCTTTACGTTGAGATTCAGCATCTTGTGAAGATGCGCAAGTTATACCTCTCTCTTGCATTGCTTTACTTGCACCTATGTGTGAATTGGGGAATTCACCTTTTTTCGTAAAAAAAACACGAACACCCATTAATAGTATTGCTATAAAACATAATACTATACTTATAATTATTGTTTGTAACATAATAATCTTTCTTTTTGTGTTGCAAAGATAGATTATTTACCTAATTAATCACGATTTTTTCTTATTAAAGATGCTAAAATTATTGCACAAACGCTTTTTTTCAACTATTTTTATCGATTACAAACATCCAAATTAATTTACTATGACAATAAAAGATTTAAAGCCTTCGGCAATATGGGGTTATTTTTATGATATTACCCAAATTCCACGCCCCTCAAAAAAAGAAGAAAAGATAAGGGCTTATTTACTTGATTTTGCTAAAAAATTCAACCTACAGGCCAAGCAGGATAAAGTAGGTAATATACTAATAACAAAACCAGCTACACCGGGGAAAGAAGATCTTCCAACTATAATTCTGCAATCTCATGTTGATATGGTATGTGAGAAAAACTCAGATATAGAACATGATTTTGATAATGATCCAATTGAAACCATTATTGACGGAGACTGGGTTAAAGCAAATGGCACCACCTTGGGAGCTGATAATGGCATAGGTGTTGCAGCACAACTTGCTGTTCTGGCATCTGACGAAATTGCTCATGGTAAGATAGAAGCCTTCTTTACAATTGATGAGGAAACAGGATTAACCGGAGCAAACGCTCTAGAAAAAGATTTCTTGACTGGTAACCTTCTTGTAAATCTTGACACCGAAGAAGAAGGAGAGATTTATATCGGGTGTGCAGGTGGAAAAGGTACTAAAGCATACTTCAATTATAAGAAAAAAGATATTCCAAAGAAATACTTTTGGTTCAGGGTTATGGTAAAAGGACTAAGAGGTGGACACTCCGGCAGTGATATAGATAAAGGATTTGGTAATGCGAACAAAATCCTGGCTCGATTTTTAAAATCAATTTCTGGAAAAAAATATGATATGGTTCTTTCCGAAATTGGGGGTGGAAACCTTCACAATGCCATTCCGCGTGAAGCTTTTGCATTGTTAGGTGTAAAAGAGAAATATAAAGAGGATATTAGAATAAAATTAAACACATTCTTGGCCGATATACAAAATGAATTAAAACACACTGAACCAAACCTTGATATCGAACTAGAATCTGTTCAGATACCTTCAAAAGTGATAAACAAAAAAACAACTGAAAAACTTATACTCACGCTTAATGCTTGTCCTCATGGCGTAATTGGGATGAGTCATGACATTCCCGGACTTGTTGAAACTTCAACCAATCTTGCGTCTGTAAAAATGCTCCCGGATAACCAAATTGAGATTGTCACAAGTCAACGCAGTTCCGTTGAATCACAAAAAAAATATGTGATTAATATGGTATCTTCTACATTCGAACTTGCAGGTGCTAAAGTCGTTCATAATGAAGGATATCCCGCATGGCAGCCAAATGCAGAATCTAAACTTCTAAAATTGGCACAACGTGAATACAAGACACTTTATAATAAGGACCCTAAAGTAAAAGCAATACATGCAGGACTCGAGTGCGGTTTATTCTTAGAGAAATACCCCAATTTGGATATGATTTCAATAGGACCCGATATGACTGACGTTCACTCACCCGATGAAAAAATGAAAATCTCCTCAGTTGGCAAATTTTGGAATTTTCTGGTAAAGATACTGGAAAATATATCACCAGATGATATAAAATAAATATCATAAGTTTCGTGCTCTCAAGTAGCAGGTTATCTATATTATCTCTTTTATTGATAATATCGTTTTCGGAGATTATATCACAAAATAACTTCCGAGTAATGTTTTATAATGTGGAAAATCTATTTGACACAAATGACGATCCAAACAAGGATGACAAAGATTTTCTGCCGGATGGTTTTATGAACTGGACAACTCGGAAATACAAAAAAAAACTTCAAAACATTGCCAGTGTTATTACAGCTGTAGGAGGTATGCAATCGCCTGCATTAGTTGGTCTTTGTGAAGTTGAGAATGATAGTGTAATCACAGATCTCATAAATCACTCACCTCTTCGGTCGCAGGGATATAAATATGTAATGACAGATTCACCTGATATCAGAGGTATAAATGTTGCTTTGCTTTATCAGAGGAATCAATTTAAACTTATTGACTATACGGAATATGAAATTGAATTTAGTGAAAAAAACAGGAGACCAACCCGTAACATACTTCATGCAACCGGTCTCACAATAAGTAAGGATACTATTGATGTATTCGTTTGTCATTATCCATCAAGAAGTGGTGGGCAAATAGAAACAGAACCGGCTAGAATTGAATCATCTGAGGTTTTAAGAAAAAAGATAGACTCCCTCTTTACAAAACGTAATATCGCAAATATAATTATTATGGGTGATTTCAACGATAATCCGGAAGATAAAAGCATATCTAAAATTCTAAGAGCATATAGCGCTGATAAACTTTCGCAAGGCGGATTTTCAGATATTGATACAGACAAAGAGCTTTTTAATCTGTTTAATCGTAATAAAATAAATAAAGAAAAAGGGACCTATAATTATCAAGGAAAATGGTATATAAATGACCATATAATAGTTAGCGGTAATCTTTTAAAGACCGAAAATCAAATTAGTGTTAAAAATAACAGGGCATTTATATACAATGAAGATTTCCTGTTAGAAAACGATTTAAAATATTATGGACAAAAGCCATTCAGAACCAATTTGGGACCTCGATACAACGGCGGATTTAGCGATCACCTACCTGTATATATGGACATTATAATAAATATGCCGACTTATAGATAAAATCGTTTAACCAATTGATTTTTTTAATTTTTATATTAAAACAGTTGGTATGTTCCAAAAATTAGCAATACATTTGTAGTTCTATGGTATATAGAAAAAACAAAGCAGAAATATTAAAAACAACAATAACAACTTTACAAAAAATAAAAACCTATGAATCCATTACTCGTTAATTTAAACGGCTGGGAAATTCCTATTATTATCTTAGCTATTTTGATTTTATTCGGTGGCAAAAAAATTCCTGAATTCATGAGAGGCCTTGGAAAAGGAATCAGTAGTTTCAAAAAAGGACTTAACGATTTAGAAGAAGAGATCAAAGCGGATCCTACAGACCAAAAACCAACAGGCGAAAAATAATATAAAACAATACCCTATAGAGTAACATAATACAAATGGCAGAGAAAGAAATGTCCTTTTGGGATCATCTGGAAGAGTTCCGATGGACTA
>CAZAFR010000069.1:0-7569 GCA_964484665.1 uncultured Proteiniphilum sp.
TCATTTTAAACAAATCTCCACTTTTCCATCGCCTTAAATCATCAAATCTAAACCCTTCCAAAACCAATTCCACAGCTCTTTCACGTCTAATTTCTAAAATTGTTGGATTTGAGATATTTGGAAAAAAAGTTTGCTGAAAATATGAATCTATTTTAGTTGGAATAGAATTCAAATTTCCTGTTATTCCTGCCCGCGAGCGAAGGGCACCAATAGTTTTTGCCCAGTCATCATTAGTTAAAGTGCCCAATTCAGCTTTAGCTTCTGCATAATTGAGTAATATTTCAGCATAACGCATTAACTGAATGGCATGAGTATTTTCTGTTTTATCGTCACCATTGGTTTCATCAACCATAAGTTTAATAGGTTGATAACCAAGTCGTGCATAACCTCCAAATACAGGAAGTGCAAGTTTACCCTCACGTGTATAACCAGGATAACGCAGTGTTGCATTTAATCTGTCATCTCTATTCTGAAATTCTTCATAAAAATCTTCAAACTCCCAATTCTGGCGTTCAGTATAAGGGGTCCCGTCTTTTTGAAGATAAGTATTTACAAAAGGACGGATAAGATTCAGTCCTGTTCCATATGTTTCAGAAGCCCAGCGCCAGTTAGCAGCATGTTTTACACCTAAAGAAGCATCAGAAGCAATTGCCAGCATTGTTTCCGAAACAGGAGGAACATCTTTTGTAAATAACTCACGGTAATTGTTATGCAAACTTTTTCCTGACTGCTGCATTACAATAGATGCTGCATTTTCTGCACGTCTAAGCCATTCGTCAGCAGAAGTAGAAAGATTTAAATTGTGATATTTTCTAAATGTTCCTTCAAACAATGCAATTCTTGATGTCAATCCGTAAGCAACCCATTTTGTCACTAATGAACTTTGAGTGGCATCGGTGCTACGTGAAATATTTTCTGCAGCATAAACTAAATCTTCATAGATTTTTTCCATTACCAATTCTCTGGAATCACGTTCCCCATATAAAATTTCTTCTTCATCAGGAGACAAAGGATGATCAATCCACGGCACATCACCAAAACGACGCACCTTATCATAATAAAACAAGGCTCTGAAAAAACGTGCAATGCCTGTGTAATTATTTCTTACATTTTCCGAGATTTCGGGGTCTACATTATTTTCTATAAAATAATTTATATTTCTTAAATCTCCCCACGACCATCCCGATGAATTATTTTCACTATATGCATTTTTTAGCACAAAGCCTCCCAAAGAGTTTGTAGCTCCGTAATCTACCAATGATTGTTCAACAATAGACTGATTGGTAGCATCAGGCAATAAATTATAAAAAGACATCGAATATGCTTTCAATCCCTCTTCAGAACTAAAAATAGCTTTCTTATCTGTTGTAGTATAGGGACGTTCATCCATTTCACAACTACTAACCATAGATACAATTATAGCAAATATTATCCAGTAAAATATTTTTGTTTTCATCATATTTAATTTTATTACATTAATATGTTACAGATACTCCAAATGAGTACGACTTCAGTAAAGGGTAGTTATTACCGGCTCCCTGATTATAACTGGCATTAAGATCAGAATCAGTGTTACCGATAGCAGTAGAAACATCCATAAAATTAGGAGCTGTTTTATATAATGGAGACCAGCTTGCTAAGTTCTCACCACTTATATATACCTGCACCTTACTTAATCTTAATTTAGAAATCCAGTTTAAAGGCAAAGAATAACCAAATTGAAGATTTTTAAGTCTTAAATATGAAACCCTTTGTAAATAGCGATCATTTGGTACATAATTAGAAAACGCTACTGCTCCATTATATTGTGCATAACGAGGTAAATAAGCATCAATGTTATCTTCAGTCCAGTAATTATTCAGATGCCAGGCAGGAATCTGATTATATCCTCTATTATACTGTCCCCAGAAGGCTGATTCTTTTCCGGGATACCAGTCCTGTTTACCAACTCCTTGTAAAAATGCTGATAAGAAAAAACCATTCCAGTCAGCCCCCAGCTTAAAACTATATTGATACCTTGGTTCTGTATTTCCGATTATGGTCATATCACCTGGATTATCAACTGTTTGGTCACCTTTCGTAATCATATTGTCGGGACTATTGTCAAGATTTTTAATTTTCAAGTCTCCAGCACGCCAAACTGCATCTGCAGAAACCTTGAAAATTGTATTAATATAATCTTCAGGTTTGGGATCTTCCAGAAATAATCCATCTGTTTTAAAACCCCATAATTCTCCAATAGTCATTCCATCGTAATAATCTGTGAACCTTTTGGTAGGATTATTATATTGATCAATAACTGAAACATAATCAAAAAGAGACCCCCTAATTTCAAAATTTAAAGGTTTATCTGCAACATTCACTTTACTTTGCCATGACAAAGACAATTCAAAACCTTTTGTTGTCATATCAGCATAATTACCTTTTGGTGAAGAAGCTCCGAATATATCAGGCAGTGTTGGCCCCGGTACATACATATCTGTAGTTTTTCTAACATAGTAGTCACCGTTAAACCGGAGTTTCCCATTTAACATTCCAAAATCGATACCAATGTTAGTTGTAGTAGCTTTTTCCCATGTTAATCCTGAAGGTATTGGAGCAGGAGCACTAGTACTTTTATTCTGATTTCCATCTAATACTCTGTTTGAGGTGCTTATGCTTAACAATTCAAGAAATTGATAAGGAGAAATATTTCCATTCCCTAATGAACCATATGATGCCCTGAATTTTATATCAGAGATGATGTTTTCGTTAACATTCCAGAATGGTTCTTCTGAAAGTCGCCATCCAGCAGAAATTGAAGGGAAAAACCCCCACTGCTGATCTACAGGAAAACGACTTGAACCATCATATCTTCCATTTATTTCTAGCAGATAACGATCCATAAAACTATAATTTAAGCGAAAGAAAGTTCCTGCTGTCCGCCAATTGGTTACACTTGCGCCAGGAACAATTGAAGAACCGGTTGCCAACTGAATACTTTCGGCACTTTCAAGTAATAACTGATTTCTTTGAATACTGTTAGCTTTATATGCAGAGGTTTCATAGTTCCAACCTGCCATAACTTTCAGATAATGTTTTTGTGCAAAAGTATTTTCATATTCTGAATAAATATTTGAAGCAGTGTACATCGTATGTCCAAGCCATTCATATATAATGCCGTTTGCATCACCAATATAAGAGGGTGAATCTGCATTTGCATTTTGGTAATATGGCACTTTAACTCTTTTATAAAAATAATCTCTGTCATCATATCTGAAAGTAAAATCACCGTTAATACGAAATGTATTATTGAAAAAATTCGTTTGCATTCCGATGGTGTTTTTAAACAAATTCTTATTATTATTCAAATAATTATTTCCCAGTTCAAATCCTGCTAAAGTATAACCGGCACCACGAGTATATGAGCCATCAGGATTATACATTGGCATAGTGGGGAAGGCAGATACTTCTATATAACGATTGATATTTGCTCCCAAGCCAGAAGCAGTAAAAGGCATGTGATATGAATTATTTGAAAATTCAGAGTTATTCGTAATCCTCAACCAATCTGTTGCCTTTAAAGATCCTTTAGCTCTTAAATTATATGATTTATATTTATCAGAATTAAAATTATACATGCCCGGAAAATCATATAACCTTCCTGATATATAAAAATCAGCTTTATCTGTGCCCCCTGAAATAGTTAAATTATGATTTTGGACTAATGTATAATCTTTATATAGTGCTCCAATCCAATCAAAATTATCATAATACTCATAATTTCCATTTGGCAGAATTACAGTTTTAGGTCCCTCACCCGACGCTTTCCATGCACGCATTCTTTCAAGCCACTCATCACTATAATATTGCATGTTGTTATTAATTGAAGTCGGAACGGTACCTTGTGTATTATAATATGAAGTTCTGAAGTGTTCAAGCCATGTCACACCATCAGTAACAAATTCGGGTTTCATTGCTAGTGATTGTGATGTAATACTACCTGAATAATTAACTGTTGTCTTCCCTTTTTCGGGATTTTTAGTAGTAATTAAAACCACACCAAATGAACCTCTGGCACCATAAATAGCTGCTGATGCAGCATCTTTCAGAACGCTAACACTTTCGATATCATTTGGATTCAAGAATGAGGGATCCCCCTCAACGCCGTCAATAAGTACAAGTGCATTTCCACCTTGCCCAATTGAAGTTTTTCCTCTTACATTATATGAAGCGGAGCGATTTGGTTTTCCATCTTCCAATGAAAGGTTAAGGTTAGGAATAGTACCCTGCAATGCTTGAGTTGTATTAGAGAGTGATCTATTTTCAAAAACTTCACTTCCTACAGATTCAACCGCACCTGTTAAGTTTACTTTTTTCATTGTTCCATACCCAACTACAACTATCTCATCTAACGCTTGCATATCTTCAAGTAGAGTAATATCAAAAGTATTTCTGCCTTCAACATTTATCTTCTGTTCCAAAAATCCAATATAAGATACCTGGATAATCGCATTATTTTCCACAGAAAGTATAAAATGTCCATTAACATCTGTAACCGTACCATTTGTAGTACCAGTTTCTATCACATTTGCACCGATTACTGATTGTCCATTTTGATCAATAACAGTACCCCGAATAGTTTTTTTCTGCTGTTGTTCGGGTTCAGCAATGACTTCTTGTTGTTGTCTCTCAGCTTTTGAAATATAAATCTGTCGATCGGATACCTTATAGGTATTGTCCGTCCCTTCAAACAGTTTATCCAACACTTTGTCTATTGTCTCTTTTTTTGTTCTAATTGAGACTACCCGTTCTGTATCCAAGGTCTCTCGATTGTATAGGAAAATATATTCGCTATTTTTTTCTATGTCGTTAAAAACTTCACGAACTGTTTTGTTATTCAGTTTCAAACTCAATGTTGTTGTCTGAGAATAACTATTTCCAGCATAGTCGAGACTTATTCCTACAGCGAGGAACAAAACCAAAAGCTTCATAATTTTGAAAGTCCTTTTTGTATTAGCGTTTTTTATGAGACTGCTAATTACAGGAGTGCTAAATTTTTTTGTCATACATCTGTTTTGATTTAAAGGTAAGTTACTCTAATATTTGTTTTTTAGTTACTGGATCGGATGTTGCTTGGAGACGTTATCCGATTTTCTTTTTTTTGTTTGATCATGTACCTTTCATATATATTTGTTTTAAGTGTTTGTTTTCATTTATATTTAGAAATAAAATCTATTTATTTTGTGCTTACCTTGTAGGTCCCACCTTCTTGCGCCACTTTGATCCGGAAAGAGAAAGTTAGCCCGTTGAGCACATCGGCAAGATTATCTTTTAGATCCACTTTTCCGGTACATCTTTGATTCTCAAGTCCTTCATCAAACAGGATTTCTTCACCATAATAGCGTGACAATCTTGTCATCAGTACATCCAGGCGCTCATCTTCTACGTAAATCAAACCGTGCACCCATGAAATGTGTTTTTCTACGTCCACATGTTTGACGGTAGCCTGTCCAGCTCTATAATCATAGAGTTGTGAAGGAATTAAGTCAGTCTTTCCGGAGCAATTGTTAGCTGTTACTTGCACAGACCCCGAAGCCAGTACAACCTGCGACTTATCTTCTTCTTCATAAGCCTGAACATTAAACTGCGTTCCTGTTACCTGAATTGCAATTTTATTTGTTCTTACTATAAAAGGTTGTTCTTGATTATGGACAACATTTAGAAAAACTTCACCATCTACATAAATTTCGCGAAAATTATCTGTGAAGCGGTTGGGATAAACAACCTTTGTTCCGGAATTTACATGCAATATAGAACCGTCGGATAAAACTAACTTTGATCTTTTTCCTTTCGGCACAACAAGTCGGCTGTACTCCATGGCGTTTACTTCTGCAAGCGATTTGCCTGTTATCTTGATGCTGTCGCTGTTGTATGAAATATCAACCTCTTTTTCTTCAATCGTGATTAATTGATCAGCTGAAACATAAAGCTGTATATCTTTCGAAATAGAATCAACTGCAAATGAACTTGTTTTTACAAAATTCTCCAATTTAGATTCTTGTTTTGCGAATGGTTTGAAAAGATGATTGATAACCAAAAAAAGTAAAACTGAAGCTGCACAGGAAAGCCAGAAATACAATGTCTTTCGTTTCCTTTGTTTGCTGATACGTTGCCGGAATATATCATGGGCAGTGTCAATTTGATAGGAAGTGAGTGGGTAATTATTTAAGCGAATTTGCGTTTTATATATTTCTATAGCATGTTCAATCGTAGTTTTCAATTCCGGATATGTATTCATAATGTTTTCCCAATACGTATCATCATCTTCTAATCGAAAGAGATTCCATTTTAGAAAATCATCATCTTTGAGAAAATCAATTACTTTATATCCCTGATATTTATTCGTATGCAATTTTTGTTTATCCTATTGTTGGTTATAACAGATACGAATGAGTTGATTTTTTGTGAGTGTTTTTTGTAGATAAATAGGTTAAAATAATTTAAATACTATAAAATTCAATATAAAAGTAGAAAATTATCTCAAAAGTATAAAAAAATGTAAAGCCGTTTGTCGTTTGAAAGTAGGTTTACAATTAATTACTCCATCTTTTTAAGCATCCATTTCATTGAGTATGATAAATTTTTGAAATTCGAAAATAATCCTCATAGATACTTCGTATTGTGGGATACAGAGATTTATGGTAAAAGGGGAAATCAACTAAATAACAGTGTAATTAAAGCCATAATTGGCAATATTTTATTCTCTTTTCTTATTTTGATGATAGCCTGTGAAACCAGTTTGCGGATTGAACCCTCTGACTTGTTCATTATTTCTGAAATCTCAGAATACTCAAGATCTTGAATATAACGAAGATAAACCGCTTCTTTTTGTAATGGAGTGAGTACTGATAATAATTTTTCTATTTTTTGTTCAATTGTAATACGATCCTCTTCTTCGATAATCTCGTCTAACACTGTAGTTTTTATTGAAAAGCTCAAAACTTCTTCTTCAATATCGGCTGATTTTGAATAAGCTTTGGATTTAAAAAGATCATACAGACGATTCTTTAATGATTTAAGCATGAAATGCTTGAAATGATCTACAGATTTAAGTTGCGGTTTTTCATAAAATACTTCGACAAAGACATCTTGAACAGCATCTATTACATGTATATCATCTGCCCCCAAACTTCTGCCGTATGAGTACATATCATTTATAAAGAATTTGTAAAAAAAGGAAAATGCATCTTCATCTCCCGCCATAAACTTTATAAAGATATGTGAAATATTATCAGGTGTTTTATTCATGTTCCCTTACATTCACGATAAAGTAAGACAACCAAAGTTAATCTTTTTTTTAAAAATAAATCCTTATTAAAAGAAAATTCAAATCTAATTTTAACAAAGGTGCAAAAAAAGTAAAAGGTTGTCTCATAATATAATTAGAATCGGCCTTTTTTAATCCATTTCTACAGAATATCTAATTGTGTTATTAAATTCCGATAATGCTGTAGTTAAACAATATAAAGAGTAGCAGTAAAATAAGTTACAAAAATGGATTTTTTCGATTTTAATTACTATTTTTAT
>CAZAFR010000070.1:0-7542 GCA_964484665.1 uncultured Proteiniphilum sp.
GAAATTCATAATTCTCAGCAATATTCTCCCAATTTGGTTGAAATACTTCAGTACCATTAGGCGATGCTACAGAATCAATATCAATTTTCAATTTATCTGAATTGCTACAGGATATTAGTATAAAAATTGACAATAAAAGAATGTTTGTATTTTTCATAAATTATTAAGTGAATTTTGCAACAATTAATAATTAAAGGTATTTCCCTTATCCCATAATGGTAAAAGTTCATTTACAATATCTTGTTTGTCATTTGCAATATTTTTTCTTTCGAATAGTAGTTGTTCATACCCGTACAGTTCGGTAATAATCTCATTTTCTATAAAATATCTCCCCAAGCGATATTCAGGAGTTCGCATACTAATTCCTTCTCTATAATAACTATATGCGATATCATTCCAAGTCTGGTCGTTTGGTGATTCCAGAAGTGTATTTAAGCTTTTTCCATCAAGACCAGAAGGTGTTTCAACGCCACATAATTCCATCAGTGTAGGATAAATGTCTATAGAGCTAACTATACGATGGTTCTTAATTCCTTTCTTTTTATTCGGTGCTGAAATGATAAAAGCACTACTAAGTGAGGTCTCAAGTAAGGTGTGTTTTCCCCAAACCAACTGGTCCCCCAAATGCCATCCGTGATCTCCCCAGAGAATGATTATAGTATTATCAGCTTTTCCCGATTCTTCCAGTGCATCCAATACTTTACCTATTTGTGCATCTACATAACTGATACATGCATAATATGCGTGTCGAAGTTTACGTGCATATTCATCAGAAACAGCCATATTGAGTGATACTTTTTCATCACCTAATAAATAACCATTAAATTCTGCGCTTCCGTGTAATGTAATAGGATTAGAATTTTCAGGTATAAAAGGTACAGGTGACAGATCAATATCTTCTTCATTATACATGTCCCAGTATTTTTTTGGAGCAGTAAACGGTAGGTGAGGTTTAAAAAAACCTACTGCTAAGCAAAATGGTTCATCTTTATTTGCTAACTCTTTCAGCTTTTTTACCGCCAGATTAGCAGTTAATCCATCTGGATATCCTTCATCAGGCACGTCTGCACTCTCATAAGGTTTCACTTGTTTGTCTCTACTTTGTCTGTTTGTACCATCTGCATATCCAAAAAATGCATTCCATCCAGTTCCCCATTTACCGGCATCCAGAAGCATTTCATTCCAACTGTGTGGCAACTCAAATTCAGTTCCAACTGGGTCATTATAACCATATAATAAACCATCTACAGAATGGCTGATTTTACCAATTCCAACTGTATAATATCCATTTCGTTTTAATTGATGGAACATTGTTTCAGGCGCATCTGTTTCAGGTTTACCTGAAATTTGTGTGCGACAAGCTTCATTAGAAAGATCTGCCTTATTACGAGGAAAAGCCCCAGTTAGCATACTTGCTCGAGAGGCACCACTTGTTGGAACTTGTACATAATGATTAAAGAACAAAGAACCTTGTTCTGCTAATTTATCTATATTGGGTGATTTTACCTTTGTTCCATAGCAACCTAAGTCGCGTCGTAAATCGTCAACGCAAATAAATAACACATTTGGTCTAATTTTGGTAGTATCCTTTTGCTTATCATAATTACTTTCAGGTAAATTCTTACAACTCGGTAAAATAAATAAACAAGCAGAGGCTATTATTGAATATTCAGTTTTCATATACAAGTGAATTTATAATTAAAAAATATATTAAAGAATTATCTTGATTCCCCACTCAAACTAGTGAGGAACAAGATAAATACTATATTATTGTTGCTCGTCTATTATAGTAAGAGGAGCCTGGTTATTTTCAAATCCAATATAACCTTCATTTTGGTTAATAACACCGCCTGTATTACTATCTATAGCAGTGGCTGGAATCGGCCATAATACATGAAATGGGCTTAATTTGTAAATGTTAGATCCCCAAATAATATTTCCGGCTCTGTAGAATTCATTTTTATCCATAACCCGATCATACCAGTAGTTTTTCTTAGAGAAATTATTTATGGAATAACCATTAAGATTATTGTCTGCCATAATATAGGCTATACGAGTCAATTCCGTTTTCCGAAACTCTTCAGCAAAAAGCTCTCTTGCTCTTTCATCAAGTATATATTCTATAGACATATCTGCCGATGAAGCTAAAGCTGCTTTTGCTCTGCTTCTTACTTTATTTATGTCTTCTGCAGCTTTAACAGGTTGATCCAGCCAAACATAGGCTTCGGCTCTAAGTAGATAAGTTTCAGATAATCTAAAAAGATACCAATCCGAATGTCCTCCCCAAGGAGAAAAAGGTCTTTCCTCATCTTCTATATATACTTTATAATAAGGAAAAGGATACCAGCAGTGAATAGTATCAATCGGGTTTGTGTATTTAATATCAACTGGTTGTCCGAAATATTTTGAAGCTTTATTGTTATATATAAACTTGTCAGTTGAAAACCAATTAACTTCCGGGTCATGACGTAAATCAGTATCATCAGTCCAGATTTCATAATTATGATAACTGGTAGGTCTAACATAACCAACACCTCTTCCTACACTCACAAAAAACTCTTCTCCAAAAGTGTCTATTGTTCCTCTTTTTCCATCAGGATCTTTAATATAATTATTCCACCATGCTGGCGTGTACTTTCTCATACTCTGAGTACCACCTGGTACTTCAGCATCAGGGAACCCGTATTGTTCCTGAACAACTAGAATACCTTCTTTATTATCTGAAGAACTTTTATTTTCCTTTTGATGTAAATCCCATATGACATTGTATTTAGGATCCGAAGCGACTGCGCCAAAACGATTATACATCAATGTGTATTTTCCGCCATTTATCACTTCTGTTGCAGCTTCTACTGCTTTCTCAAATTGGCTGTCAGATAAAAGTATTTTAGTATATAAGTGATAACCAGCCCCTTGAGTGACTGCTCCTGGAACAGAGGTTTCTGGAAGCCATTCTACTGCAAAACTCATGTCCTCAACAATCTTAGCCAAAATTGACTTTCTTGCATGCGAATAGAAATCTATTTTAGGCGCAGAGTGTTCAATATTAAGGAATGGAATATCTCCAAACAGATGTATCATTCTATAGTACCAATAAGATCGATGAAAATATGCTTCAGCAATAATGGCATTTTTGGATTTTTCAGACTCAAATGTACCTTGTTCTATTCTTGATAAAATCACATTTGCATTCCGTATCTGATTATAACCTCGAGTCCAAATTTCATGAAAATTATAATTACCTCCGGTACCGGTAGGTAAAACTTGAGTGTCAAAATTATGAATTGCATCTTGTGCTTTATTAGCAGAAATTGCTATATCTGAAGATATCAACTCAGAAGCTATACCACCGGCTTCTGCATAGAAATCGACTCTAAGATTTTTTCTTAAAGTTACTAGGACTGCTTCAAATCCTGCTTCGTTTGTGTAAATTGATTCTGGAGTATATATTGAAAGTGGCTTAATATTTAGGAATTCGTCTCCGCAAGATAGGGCTGAAATAAATAAAATTGCACTCAAGACGTATTTGATTGTTTTTTTCATTTTACTTAATATTTATAAAGTTAAATCAACTCCGAAGGTAAATATTCTAGGCATAGGTGTGTTTCCAGATTCCGGATCCCAACCTGACCATTTTGTAAATGTTAATAAGTTTCGAGAACTTAAATAAAATCTACACCCATTTATATTTAGCATTTCCAATGCATTTTCCGGCAGATTATAAGATAGCGAAGCATCCTGTAAACGGAGAAAACTTCTTGATTCGTAAATCGTGAAAGAAGGTGTATTTGCTGTGTTTAAACGAGTAGTTTTGTTGGTTGGATTGTCAGGAGTCCAATAAGGAATTGAATAAGAATTTCGTCTATCATCAACTTGACTTGTATGCATTAGAAGTCCGTTAGTAGTGTAATGGCCAAGATCTGCACGTAGAAAGAATGAAAATTGAAAGTTTTTCAGAAATGAAACCTCATTTCTCAATCCCAGACGGTACCTGGGTTTTGTATACCCCTGAAATACTTTATCTTCTTGAGTTGATACGCCATTATTATCTACATCTAATAGTTTAGTATCACCGGGTGCCTTTCCAAATGATGATGCTAATTCTTCTTCCCCTATTTGATAAATACCTAAAAATTTATAATCCCAAATTCTATCCAAAGCCTGACCAATAAACCATTCGTTTGTTATATCATCAGCTTCTTTTATTCCTGTTACATTTCCATTTTCATCCAATATATCCTCCATATCTCCATATAAATGGATGATTTTATTTCTATTTAGAGAAAAAATGAAAGTAGACCTCCAGGTAAAGTCTTTGTTTTCAATATTTAGACTATTTAATGTAAATTCAAAACCCTTATTTTCTAGCTCTCCCATATTGGACATTACTGAATTGTAACCTATAATAGTAGGTAAACTACGAGTCAGTAGTAAATCATTAGTTGTCATGTCATAGTAATCTACTGCACCATTTATACGGTTATTAAGAATAGAAAAATCTAATCCTAAGTTAAATGCTTTAGTCTTTTCCCATTTCAAAAAATTATTAGCCATAGTGTTACTGTATACACCAGAAATATAAGAACCATTAGTCAAATACTTGGTAGTCCCTAATTGAGATAATGCAGAGTAAATTCCAATATCTCTATTCCCATTAATACCATATGATGTTCTAATCTTTAAGTAATCTATACCTTTTAAGTTGAAAAATGGTTCTTCTGAGACGTTCCATGCAAGAGCACCAGAAGGAAAAGTAGCATATGGATTATGAATTCCGAAAGCGGAATAACCATCTCGACGAAATGACATAGTAATCAAATATCTATTCATCAATGTATAATTCAATCTAGCCATCGTTGCCGTCCCGGTAGAGTACGTGTCATTATTGTTAAGTGTTGGTGAGCTTCCTGCGTTTAATTGATGAAAACTTAACTCTTCACTTATAGAGAAGTCTTGATTTGATGCTTCATCAACCCATGTTTGTTTCTTTTCAGCATTATAAAGAAAAGTTGCATAAAAATCATGAATGCCAAATGTTTTTCTCCATGATAAAATATTATCTATTTGCCATTCATATAATGAAACATTTCTTCTTTCTCCCATTCCTCCGACTCTATCACCCTGAGGTATTGAAGTAGGAATATAATAATAGTCTTTTTCCCACTCATATCTATTTACTAAAGAAGTTTTAAAACTAAAACCGAATGGTAACTTTATATCTGCATAAATATTTGCAAATAGATCGTTGAAAACATTAAAATTATCTCTATCGTAATGATTCAGAAATGGATTTACATCCATTCCTGAATCATCATGCGGATACCATTTTAGATTACCTTTTTCATCATAAGGAGTTCCCAAAGGACTTTGAACTGTTGCATTCCAAAGATTAACTGCAACAGCACTTTGGTCCCTATTGGCAAAGTGAGCATTTAACCCTACTGATAAGAAATCAGTTATTTTTGTATCTGCATTTATGCGTGATCTAATTGTTTTATATTCATCACCGAGTAAATAGCCCTTATTATCTGTATAGGCCAGTGACCAAAAATATTGTGTTTTGCCAGTACCGTCTGAAATATTTACATCGTAATTTTGTCGTAATCCAGGGCTTGTAACTGCATCAAACCAATCATAAGTAGTACCATTCAAATAATTTTCTTGTTCTATATCTCGTAAAGCTAATCTATTCATCCATGTTTCTATGGGATTTGATGAGTAGGAAGCATCATAATTTTGCCAGACATCTAAATCAACTCCCTCTGGTAAATTATCCGGGTTTCTGTAGTATCCCACAGGTTTAGATGGATTTGATCTTTCCTGGAAGTCTAATCTACGTTGTAGATAACCATCTAAATCATTCGGTTTTACACTTTTTGTATAATCGGTTAAGCCTAATTGAGCAGAAAAATTAATGTGTAATCGACCCTCTTTTCCCCTCTTTGTGTTTATAATTACAACACCTGCAGCTGAACGAGAACCGTATACAGCAGCTGAACTTGCATCTTTTAGTATATCAATTGTTTCAATGTCTCTTGGATTGATATCATTAATACTTCCGTTATATATAACTCCATCCAATACAATCAACGGTGTATTACTCGCTGAAATAGAAGCTGGACCTCTTATCTCCATAGAACTAGAACCGGAAGCTGAAGTACCTATGTTTGAATTAAAACCAGCTACAGTTCCGTTAAGGTAATCAAGTACGTTTGTACTTTGCTGATTCCCGAACTGTTCAGTTCTTACCTGTGAAACTGCCCCGGTTAAATCTTTTTTTCTAACTGTTCCATAACCAATAACCACTAACTCGTCTAGTGATTGAGCGTCTTCCAGTAGAATAATTTCAAAAGTTGATTGATTAGAAGCATTTATTTCCTGCTCCAAGTAGCCGATATAAGAAACACGAATAATTGCATTTTCTTCTATGTTTAATGAGAAATTACCTTCAATATCAGTTATTGTACCGTTTGTAGTACCTGTTTCAATAATATTTGCTCCAATTATGGACAGTCCATTTTGATCCACTATTCTACCTGTAATCTGTTTTTTCTTTTGCTGGATTAAGATTGATGAGATATCCTCAGAATTTATGTTATCATTTTCGTATACAGATAAAAGTATGTGATTACCCTCCATCGAATAATTCATGTCTTTTTCTTCAAGTATCGAATTTAATACTTCAGAAACTGCTTTCTGTTTTGCCCTAACTGATACTTCCTCACTGGTATTTACCTCATTATTATAAATAAATAGATAATCGGTCTGTTTCTCAATTTCGTTTAATACTTCTTTGAGAGTTGCTTTTCGTTTATTGATTGTAACCCGAGCATTTTGAGTATAACTCATTTCCGCCATTGAGCAAAAAACACAGGTAAATAAGAGAATCAAGGTCGTTCGCATAATCAATAAAAAATGTTTAATGGGTACTTTTTCGGTTAAATGATTACCCGTTGAATTGTTTTTATTCATACATTTGTAAGTGTTTTAAATTAATACTTTTAGTGAATTTAATCGTGTTATTTTAAAAATCTCTCCGATAGGTGTTGCAGCACCTATCGGTTTTTTTAATTTAATGCATTATTCATAGGCTACTATTTACAGTTTAATTAATGTATATAGTTCTTGAACTATCAACTCTGGTATAATTAAAATTAATACTTTTTTGTAGAACTCTTAATGCGTAATCGATCCCATCAGATTGACGGAATTTTCCAGTATATGTGTGTTGAGGAAGATCTGATGAATTAATCTGAATTTCAACATCGAAATATTTTTCAAGCCGAATCAATATTTCTTCTAATCCTTTATTATTGAAAGCTATGAGTCCACTTTTCCATAGATATTTGTCAATATCTACTATCTCTGATACTAATAATTGATTGTTTACCAAGACACTTTTTTCATTGGGTTTTAATGAAACAAGCTTCATATCTTCTTTATAAATTTCTACTCCTCCCTCAAAAAGGCTTGTTTCAAAGCTGTCGAATTGTGAGTAAGCTTCTACATTAAAGCTGGTTCCTGTGACATGAATGTCCCCTT
>CAZAFR010000071.1:0-7332 GCA_964484665.1 uncultured Proteiniphilum sp.
GGCTCCATCAGGATGGAACCGGTATTTATGATCCTCGGGCAATCGGCGGCGGCAGCAGCGGTAATAGCCATAGATAATAAAATCAATGTACAGGATGTTCCCTATGGAGAATTAGAAAAGGTATTGGTTGCTAAAAATCAAATTCTGAATAATTAATCTCAATATAATCACTATTGTTATTTTGATATGATATATCAAATCGTCCGGAAACTTGTTGAATTTTGTTTTCATTGTCTTGCTATTAATTTACATCTCGAGTAAACCTATTTTAGGGCTAGACACTTCAAGAAATATCCTTAACCTATAACCTAATCTTCCTTAGTCAATTATTAAGGAAACAGACCACTCTTCCTTAAAATCTTTATGTCAGTTTAAAACTTTCGTTCAAAAACAAGCGCTATTTGTCCACAGATTTTAGTGGTTCGTACAAAGTTTTTGCAAGCTCTCGCACGTGCTATTACCTTTACATCAGTTTCTTAAGTAAAATAAAACGTGAAAATATGGAACGAAACAATCTATTAAGGAAAACAGGTTGGGTGTTGGGACTGATGATTTATGTAGTAAGTCTTTCGGCCCAAAATCAAAATCTGCCCCAAACCTGGGATTTACAAACTTGCATAAATTATGCGATTGAAAACAATATCCAAGTAAAAACAGCTGAGGTGAGTAAAGAGAGTGCTATTGTGGATAACAAACAAGCTCGTGCCGCAGTTTTTCCATCTGTGTCAGCCTCGGTTGGCCAAAACGTGGGTGTTTATCCATTTGCCAATAGCAGTACTGTTACATCCACTACATCAGGTTCGGGGAGTTACGGTGTTAATGCTTCGTGGCAAATCTTTGACGGTGGCGTAAAATCCACTAATATCAAACAGGCGGATATTAATAGTGAAATAGCCGAGCTCAGCATTGAAGAGAGTAAAAATAATATTAAGCTTGCTATAATTCAAAACTACCTGCAAATTTTATATGCCAACGAAGCGCAGAAAACCTATGAAAATGCAGTGGCACTGAGTGCAGCTCAATTGGAAAGCAACCAAATTAAATTAGAAGTCGGTGCGGTATCAAAAAGTGATGTATCACAATGGATGTCGCAATATGCATCTGACAAATACCAACTTACCAACGCACGTGTCACGCTTGAAAATTACAAGTTGCAATTAAAACAGCTACTCGAATTAGACAATCTACAATCAATTGACATTGAGCTCACAGTACCCGACGATGCAGAAGTAATGAGTCTGCTTCCTGATAGAAGCACCATTTTTGAAACGGCAATGTACATGATGCCGCAAGTAAAAAATGCTTCTCTTAACACCGAATATTCCGAGTTGAGTATTGGAAAAGCAAAGGCCGGTTACTTGCCAAAAATCAGTCTGCAAGCTTCAAGTACCACCGGAAATAATTATGGATCAGACTATTCAGGTTTTGGTACACAACTTAAAAACAATTGGAATAATTATTTAGGCGTGTCGTTGAGCATTCCGATTTACAGCAATCGAGAAACAAAAAGCGCAGTTGAAAAAGCGCAGTTAAGCGTTGAGACTGCTAAATTAGCGGAACAAAGCATTCGTAAAGAGCTCTATTCCAATATAGAAACAGCTTATCTGAACGCAATCAATTCGCAAGCGCAATATCTAGCTGCCGAAGAAAAAGTGAACAGTAGTCAGGCCAGTTATGATTTGATGGATGAGCAATTTCACCTAGGCTTAAAAAACACTATTGAGTTACTCACTGAAAAAGACAATCTTATAAGCGCACAGCAACAATTGTTGCAAGCAAAGTACACTGCACTCATGAACAGAAAAGTGCTCGACTATTACCAAGGATTAATTTAATTTTCAAATTAAAACAAATAAATATTATTATGAAGTCAAATAAAGCAATCATCACTCTTTTAACAGGTTTGGGCATATTTTTCGCCGCAGGCGTAATGCTGTATTCTTGCAAATCGAAAAAAGAAACAGAAAATAAATGGGTGACGGCACAAGTTAAGCAACAAAATATTTCGAACTTAGTTACTTGCACCGGTTCGTTGGAACCCATCTCAGAAGTAGATGTAGGTACACAGGTTAGTGGTCGTGTTGAGAAAATATATGTCGATTTCAACAGCATAGTGAAAAAAGGTGATTTACTTGCAGAGTTAGATCAGACTGTTTTGGCAGCCACCCTCGCTTCTGCACAAAGTTCGATGGCATCGGCCAAAAGTCAGTTAGATTATCAGCAAAAAAACTATGAACGATATAAAACGCTTTTCGAAAAACAGTTGGTGAGCAGTTCAGAATTTGAATCTGCCGAATACAGTTATCAAACGGCTAAAAATAACTACGATGTTAGTCGCAATTCTTATCAAACGGCAGTTACCAACTTGAGCTATGCCAAAATTTATTCACCTATCGATGGTGTGGTGCTTAGTCGTGAAGTAGAAGAGGGACAAACCGTGGCAGCCAGTTTCTCAACGCCAACACTTTTTAATATTGCAAACGACTTAACTAAAATGCGTGTGATTGCCAACGTGGATGAAGCCGATATAGGCAATGTTACCGAGGGACAACGCTCTGTCTTTACCGTGGATGCTTATCCCGGCGAATACTTTAACGGCGATGTTACTGAAGTGCGTCAATCGGCTACCACTACCAACAATGTGGTTACTTACGAGGTAGTTATAAACGCACCCAACGAGGATTTGAGACTTAAACCGGGTTTGACAGCAACTGTATCCATTTACACGCTCGAAAAAGAAAATGTACTCACCATTCCAACGGAAGCTCTCTCATTTTCACCCGGAAATGAAGCGCAGAGAGTAGGCTCAAACGGTAGTGGACAGGTATGGGTGCTAAACGGTAACAACATTAATTCAAAATCGATTCAAATCGGCAGTAACACTGGTACACTTACCGAAGTGACTTCCGGATTATCGGAAGGAGAAATTGTGGTGATAAGCGGTGAAGTTGCCGGCAATCCAAAATTGAAAGAAACGTCAAAAGACACAGCTGACAACGGTTCAAGTAGTCCTTTTATGCCACAACCACCCAAAGGGAGAAATGGCGGCAGGCCTCGCTAAGAAATCAATTTATAATAAGATAAAATGAAAACAATCATTGAATTAGAAGATATAAATCGTGAGTTTCAAGTAGGTGAAGAAACTGTCCATGCCTTAAAGGACGTTACATTTTCCATTCAGGAGGGGCAGTTTGTAACCATTATGGGAAAATCGGGTAGCGGAAAAAGTACCTTGTTGAATATATTAGGCTGTTTGGATACGCCTACATCCGGTACCTATCTTTTAGATGGTGCTTCAGTACAATCCATGAATAAAGATCAGCGAGCCAAAATACGTAACAATAAAATTGGCTTTGTGTTTCAAAGTTATAATCTCTTGTCCAACACCACGGCTATTGAAAACGTGGAGCTGCCGCTTATGTACAACAGTTCGGTATCATCCGACGATCGGAAAAGACGTGCTGAAGAGGCTTTGGATATCGTTGAGTTAAGTGATCGAATGTATCACAAAAGCAATCAGATGAGTGGTGGACAGATGCAACGTGTGGCTATTGCACGCGCCTTGGTTAACAACCCCGCCGTAATTTTGGCCGATGAGGCTACCGGTAACCTTGATACGCGCACGTCATTTAGTATTTTGAAAATTTTGCAGGGTCTGCACAAAGAGGGAAGAACTATTATATTTGTTACCCACAACGAAGAAATAGCGTCCTATTGCGAAAGAAATATTGTTTTACGCGACGGTCGCATCATTCAGGACAGCTACAATACAAAAATACTGTCAGCTGCCGAAGCATTAAAAAACTTGCCGAAAGAAGAGGAGGAATAAGAATGAATATCACTAATTTATTTAAAATAGCATTTCGTGCAATTAGAAAAAACAAGATGCGTTCCATGCTCACCATGTTGGGGATCATTATCGGAGTGGCATCGGTAATCGCTATGCTTGCTATTGGGCAAGGCTCAAAACGTAGCATTCAAGAGCAAATCTCGGAAATGGGTTCCAATATGATTATGATAATGCCTTATGATGTAGATAGCAAAGGTGGAGTACGTATGGGGCCTTCTAATATTCAAACACTCAAAAATAGAGATTATGAAGATATTGCAGCCAAAGCAGAATATGTAAATTATGTTTCACCCAATGTAAGTAGTAGTGGACAGTTTATTTATCAAAATAATAACTACCCCTCGAGTATCAATGGTGTTGCAGCGTCCTATCTCTCTATCAGACAGTTAAAAGTAAAAAGCGGCTATATGTTTTCAGATAGCGATATTGAGCAAAACAACAAAGTTTGCGTTATAGGTAAAACCATTGCGGATAATCTATTTACAAATGGTGAAGATCCGATTGGAAAAATTATTCGTTTCAACTCAATTCCTTTTGAAATAATCGGTTTGCTCGAAAGTAAAGGTTATAACTCCATGGGTATGGACCAGGATGATGTAGTGCTGGCACCCTACACAGCAGTGCAAAAACGTATTTTAGCCATTGATTATCTGCAAGGCATTTTTTGTTCGGCTGAAACGGAAGATTTAACAACCCAGGCGGTAGAAAGTATATCCGGTATTTTGGGTGCGAATCACAAAATTTCCGATCCCGAAAAATACGATTTTGAGATACGTTCACAAGAAGAACTTAGCAGTATGCTCACTTCTACTACCGATTTAATGACGATTCTATTGGCTTGTGTGGCCGGAATCAGTCTTGTGGTGGGTGGTATTGGTATTATGAATATCATGTATGTGTCGGTAACAGAGCGTACCAAAGAAATCGGACTTCGCATGAGTGTGGGTGCTCGTGGTGGTGATATTTTATGGCAATTTTTAATTGAAGCCATTCTTATCAGTATTACCGGTGGAATCATTGGTATTATATTAGGGTTCGTAGCTTCATACGTTGTGAAAAACTTTGCTAACTGGCCTGTATACGTTGAGACGTGGAGTGTTGCTGTTTCGTTTGCAGTCTGTACCGCTATTGGTATATTCTTTGGATGGTATCCTGCAAAGAAAGCGTCTAAATTAGACCCAATAGAAGCGATTCGTTATGAATAAATTGCATAATTTGCAGAAAAACAATACACTTGTAACTAATATGGAAAAGCAAAAAGGCAATTGGTTGCAACGTCGCGGAATAATTATTATCCATGTACTTATTTGGTGCATCGTTTTTGGTACGCCTATTGTCTTTATTCAGCGTTATGGGACAATTAGTTGGAAATTTGTAGTGAGTTCTCTTCCTATATACATCTCATTTCTTTTTGTCTTCTATTTTAATTATTTCTATCTGGTTGACAAATTGTTGATTAAAAATAAGAAAACGCTGTTCTTTCTTGCCAACATTTTAGTTATTGTGGGTTTTGCACTCTTGTTGCACTTATGGCATCAAATCGAATTTGCTATGAGTGGTGCACCTGCACCCGACGTAGAACATCAGATACCGATTATCTTTTTTATATTTCGAGATATCTCATCGCTCACTTTTGTAGCCGTATTGGGTACTTTGATGAAATCCACGGAGCAGATTTCGCGCATGCAATCACGCCAGATGGAGTTAGAAAGTGCCATGGTAGAAGCAGAACTGAAAAATTTGAAAAATCAGATCAATCCCCATTTTTTGCTTAATACGCTGAATAATATTTATGCACTTTCGCGAGTAAATTCGGATAAAACATCCGAGTCCATCATGGAACTGAGTGAGTTGTTGCGTTATTTGCTCTACGAAAATGATAAAAAGTACGTCTTGCTAAGCGACGAAGTGAATTTTCTCAGTAATTATATCGACCTGATGAAATTACGCATGACCGATAACACGAAAGTGACGACTTCAATTGAAATTCAACCGGAAAATAGGACAGAAATAGCGCCACTCATTTTTATTTCGCTTATTGAAAACGCTTTCAAACATGGTGTGAACAACGATGTGCCTTCTTTTATTGAGTTGGAACTGACCGAAAATGAGGATGGAACTGTTCGTTTCCTATGTCGCAACAGCTTCTTCCCTAAAAACGAGAATGATCACAGTGGCAGTGGCATTGGATTAAAACAGGTACAACAACGACTGGAATTGCTTTATCCGAAACGTTATATCTGGCATCGGGATGTGGAGAATAATATTTATACTACTGAATTGATAATTAATCCCCTATAAAACGTTTGTTTATGAGTCTTATATTGGATTGTTGGATTGTGGATGATGAGCCTTTGGCTTTAAATCTGCTCGAATCATACGTTGAAAACACGCCTTTTTTGAAGCTGACAGGAAAGTATTCTTCGGCTAAATCTGCCATGCAAGCATTTACAAGCACTCAGCCCCATCTTGTTTTTTTGGATATTCAAATGCCTAATATAAGTGGTATGGAGTTGGCACGTTTTATCGACAAAAAAACTAAAATTATCTTTACCACCGCCTTCAAAGAGTATGCGCTCGAAGGCTATCGTGTAAATGCTCTTGACTATTTACTCAAACCGATTTCGTATGCTAACTTTTTAATTGCAGCCAAAAAAGCACTCGACTGGCACGAAGCTTTTTCAACAAAAGAGGTAACTACTCCACCACCGATGCGTATGACTGACGGTATTTTCGTAAAATCTGATTATAAAATGGTGCATCTGCTTTTCAATGAAATTCTCTACGTGGAGGGACTAAAAAGCTATGTGAAAATCTACACGCAAAAATCTACGAAGTCGGTGATCACTCTGATGGCTATGAAGGAGATAGAAGAGTTGCTGCCACAAGATGCTTTTTTACGGGTACATCGCTCATATATTGTGGCTATAAATAAAATTGAAAGTGTGGAAAGAAACCGAATCACCATCGACAACAAAAAAATCCCACTTGGTGAAACCTACAAAGAGGCTTTTTTAAAAGCTATCGGTCAATAAGTAACTTTTTGGTATAAGATTGACATAGCTTATGGTAATGGTAATACTAAAGTAACATTTGAATTAAAAGGTGATATAGATACCGATAAAGAAACAATCATAAAAATTGTAGGAAAATACAATACTAAAACTTTACTTCTCAAATATCTTGCCGATTCATAAGAACCTATATTGGATGTGTTATGTGCGATGGTAAGGATTGGGTAATAACCAATTCTCATATAGGTTTTACAGTTTAAAGAGCTTTCCTCAACAGATGAAGCTGTTATTAAATATGTCTACTTGGCTCTTGGGAAAACATTTTATTTATTTATATCAATGTTTAGTAAGATTTACAAGCTTTATTTCACACACGATTATTTTAAATTCTGAAATAGTGGATAATGTTATACCTTAAAAAAATAAACAAGAAGAATCATTAAAATAGGGGCTAAAAGTTATATATAT
>CAZAFR010000072.1:0-7220 GCA_964484665.1 uncultured Proteiniphilum sp.
AATTTCTGTAAACTCAATTTCTGTAAACTCAATTTCTATAAATCCTATTTCTGTAATCTAAGTCTCTGTAATCAAAGTTTCTACAATTCTCAGTTTTCTCTTTTATATATTTCTGAACGGATTATACTTTTTACCTCCACCAGTAAATTCCGAATTATTATAAAACTCCACGAATGTCAATCTCAAAGGATGCACAAAAGCACCCAGTGCATTCATAAAAATATTGATAGCATGCCCGGCAACAAATATCAGCACCGTAACAATTGGGCCAGCAATTGAGTTATCAGGGCTCATTCCTGTAGCCAGACTAGAGAATACACTTGCAAGAATACCTCCGGATAATCCAAGAGCGAAAAGTCGAACATAAGATAAAACATCGCCCAATAATCCCGTTGCCATATTATAAGCGTCCCACAACGACATACCAATATTTACAAGCGGATTTTTCCCGGGAGAATTGAAAAAAACAATTAATATACCCGACAAAATCATCACTATACTGTGTGACATCCCCATCATAGGCATAAACGATGGAAGTAAAAATGCAACTATAAAGCTCAATAAAAACACAAACCATCCAATAGTTGAAAGAGCATGAGCAAATCCAAACTGTTTGATACGGTTAAAAATCTTAATAAACATACCAAACATAATCTGTACTACCCCCAAAACAAGAGAAAGCATGAACATTTGTGAATTATTGAAATATAAAAGATCCTGTAACTTCTGAATAAAAGGATTACTTATTTCATAAATATTAAAACCGAAAAACCCACCCTGCAAAAGTCCGCACACCATAGTAGAAGCTCCTAAAAACTGAACCAGAGTCATTATTCCACGGAACGATTTAGCGATAGTTTTTTTCTTAACCAACTTAACAACAGTAGCCAGAATTAATAAGAAAGCCCCATACCCTATATCACCCAGTGCCAGGCCAAAAAATATCATATAAAATGGCGCAAAATACGGAGTCAAGTCAATCTCATTATAACTTGGAAGTTCATATAATTCGGCGATAGGCTCAAAAATTCTAGAAAACTTATTGTTTTTAAACTTAATAGGCACATCATCTTCAGGCGTAGGATCCGACTTCTCAAAATAAACACTCTTAGATTCCAGATAATTCGAAATCTCAGCATCATTATCCGCAGGAGCCCAGCCCTGAAGCAATATAATCTTATCGCCAGCAACAGGAGTACCGCTTTTATCCACTTTATAATATTGAATCTCAGATTCAAGCTCGTTAATAGCAGCATCCACAGACGGTATATTGTTGGACAGTTCTTTCAACTCATCCACCTTATTTTGGATCTTCTCATTTATAGAATCAATTAATGTGTTTAGACCTTGCAACGACACATCAGGCAGTTTCTCCTGCTCCAGATTCAACACATCAGGCATATTATCAACCTTACTCAAAGTAATAAAATATGTCTTAGAAGATTCATTACTCACAATATAGATATCATACAGTTCTTCCCACTCCGGTTTAAACTGATTATTTGGAACGATGAAAAAGTTGATTTTATAACCCGCATCCTCCAAAAGTTTTATTTGATTAGGATCAAAATTCCCCCACGGCTTTAAAGAATCCCTTTCCTTGGTAGACACCATCAACTGCTGCTTAAGTGACGACTTTTCGTTTTCGATCCTCTCAATTAGAGTAGGGACCTCCTTCCCGAAATTAGCATCAGCCACATTAAACGTATTCTCTGATTTTTTATCCCTTACCCTGTTCAGTGTTTTTTTTGCCTCTTCAAGCTGTTTCTTTTCAGTTATAAACTCAAAAAGCTTATCCTCATCCACCTCACTTCTGTCCTGTTCAACAACATGAATCATACCAAGTTTACGAAGATCATTGAGAAACGACTCATATTCCTTATGGTAAGCCAAAAACAGATATTTTTTCATTGCTGCTACCATCTGACATCTCCTTCCTCTTTTCTTTGCTCTTGATGTGAGCGCATAATTTTCTGTGACGACTTAGACAGATTTTCCTCATCCTCCAAGTATCGTTTAATCTTTAAAATAGCCTCATGATAGCCGGGGATCTGAACCTTCTCAAAAAGATTAACCTTCTGTGTAGTCTTTTTTCGTGCATACTCCAGATTATTAATTCTTATAGCCTGAAAATCACGACGAATACCAACCTCAGCAAGAGACTTAACAGTTTTCACACCATCCAAGAACCACTTAGGTTTATTAAAAAGGCTAAAAGGCTTAATATCAAAATCCACACTTTCGAGGATAGGTATTTTTACTCCGGCAATCTTTTTTTTAGAGAAGTGAACATCCTTAACACTTATCAAGTCAGTGTCAAACTCCATCCACATACCCATCATCTTATCATAAGACATCACTTTTAGCTCAAGCTCTTTATCAAGTATATCTAATTCATTTTTGGCTTTTTTTACCTCCATTCTCAATGCTGTCTCCTTATTTTGCAAAGTAGGCAAAGCACGTTCACGAATACTCAGTTGTTTTTCAAGCAACTGACGAGAAGTCTTATTATATTGAAATTTTATAGCCATTATTTTTTCCAGTACTGATCCACCAATTCCTGTTTCATGTTTACCTCAGCAGGTTTAAAATGCTCAGAAAGAAGCTCCCATGTTTTATCAAGCATTTCAACCGAATTCAAGTTCACATCAATCGACAGTAATTCTTTAGAATAATCTTTCGCAAACGCCAAAGTCCTCGTATCATAATCCGTCAGATCAAAACCATTCTCCTGCTTAGTTTTAGCATTTGCAGCATCAGCATAAAGACGCACTGCAGCATTCATAACCTGCGGATGGTCATCACGTGTTTTTTTACCCTGCACATTCTGTTTCAACCTCGACAGCGAACGGAAAGGATCCACAATCACCTTACCCACATCACTATCAAGACGAATAAACAGCTGCCCCTCAGTTATATACCCCGTATTATCAGGAACAGCATGAGTGATATCGCCCCCCGACAAAGTAGTCACTGCAACAATTGTAATTGAGCCCCCGGAAGGAAACTGAGCAGCTTTCTCATATATTTTAGCCAAGTCAGAATACAACGAACCCGGCATCGAATCTTTAGAAGGAATCTGATCCATACGGTTAGATACAATAGAAAGCGCATCAGCATACGACGTCATATCCGTAAGCAACACAAGCACCTTCTCATTCTTATCCACAGCAAAATACTCAGCCGCCGTTAAAGCCATATCAGGCACGAGTAAACGCTCAACAGCAGGATCCTCAGTAGTATTCATAAAAGAAATAATACGATCCAGCGCACCCGCATTACTAAATACATTTTTAAAGTACAGATAATCATCATTAGTCATACCCATACCACCAAGAATAATTTTATCAGTCTCAGCACGCAAAGCCACAGTAGCCATAACCTGATTAAAAGGTTGATCAGGATCAGCAAAAAAAGGAATCTTCTGTCCCGACACCAAAGTATTATTCAAGTCGATACCCGCAATCCCCGTAGCAATAAGTTCCGAAGGCTGTTCCCTTCTCACCGGATTAACAGACGGACCCCCAATAGCCCTCTCCTCACCTTCCGGCACAGGACCCCCATCAATAGGATCACCATACGCATTAAAAAAACGTCCTGCCAGCTGATCACTAACCCTCAGAGACGGCGACTTACCCATAAAAATCACCTCAGCATTAGTAGGGATACCCTCAGTACCCTCAAATATCTGTAGAGTCACCTCATCCCCCATAATTTTCACAACCTGAGCCAGTTTACCCTCAACCGTAGCCAATTCATCATAACCAACGCCAGTAGCCCTAACAGTACAAGTAGCTTTAGTTATCTGAGTTATCTGAGTATATATTTTCTGAAATGCTTTTGCCATAATTTCTTTATTTGCATTTTGCTGATTACTTATCAAAAAAGATTATTTTTTATGCATTAGATTTAGTAAGCTGATAATCACGAACAATCTCCTTCAGCTGTCGAACATAACCATTAAAACTTTCCGACTCAAACTCCGCATAATTCATCTGTCTGCCAATATTTATCAATTCTTTAAAAAAGTCGGCAACATCCGTAAATTTATCAAATTCAAATTTAGTCCTACAAATTTCAGTCACCAGGTCAAGAATATGTTTTTGTCTTTTAATAGGCGTTACCGCATCAATCTCATCAAAAGCATCCTGTTGCAAAACAATAAAATCGATAAGCTCCGATTTCCAAAACGTAACATGATACTCCACAGGCACACCATCATCACCCAAAATATTTATCTGCTCCGCAATCTCTTTACCACGAAGCAATCGAGTCTTAATCTCTGAAACCTTTTCAATCCAGTCATCAGCAACCTCAGCAGAAATATAACTCTCAAACTCAGGATACTCAAAATACTTAGAATAAGAATCAATAGGATTGATAGCAGGATATCGTTTTTTGTCGGCCCTATCCTGTTCCAGCGCATAAAAGCAACGTGCAACCTTTTTAGTGTTTTCAGTAACCGGCTCCTTCAAGTTACCCCCTGCAGGAGAAACAGTTCCAATAAAAGTGATAGAACCCTCCTCCCCATTATTGAGAACAACATGACCGGCACGACCATAAAAGTTAGATATAATAGCAGACAAGTCCATAGGGAAAGCATCAGGTCCCGGCAACTCCTCCAAGCGGTTACTCATTTCACGCAAAGCCTGCGCCCAGCGAGAAGTAGAGTCAGCCATCAACAAAACCTTAAGGCCCATAGAACGATAATACTCGCCAATAGTCATTGCAGTATAAACCGAAGCCTCACGAGCAGCAACCGGCATATTAGAAGTATTAGCAACAATAATAGTCCTCTCCATAAGCTTTCGTCCCGTGTGAGGATCAATTAACTCAGGAAACTCCGTAAATATCTCCACAACCTCATTAGCCCTCTCACCGCAAGCCGCAATAATCACGATATCAGCCTCCGCCTGTTTAGAAATAGAATGCTGCAAAACAGTTTTACCGGTACCAAAAGCACCGGGAATAAATCCGGTACCCCCTTCCACAATAGGATTAAGAGTATCAATAGAACGAACCCCCGTTTCGAGCAACTTAAAAGGTCTCGGCTTCTCCAAATACTCCGTATTAGGAATCTTCACCGGCCAACGTTGAATCATATTCAGTTCAGTTTGGTTACCCTCAACATCCTCAACAACAGCAACCTTCTCATATATATTATAATCGCCCTCAGCGATAATTTGCTTCACCCAATACTCACCTTTCATAGTAAAAGGCACCATTATCTTGTGAGGCTGAAAGTTCTCGTCAACCTCACCCAACCACGAGCCCGCTTTAACCTTATCGCCCACCTTAGCAATAGGAATAAAATGCCACAGCTTTTCCTCATCCAGTGGAAACGTATATTCACCCCTTTTAAGGAAAACGCCCTCCATCTTATCAAGATCATTCTCCAACCCATCAAGATTTCGTTGAAGCAGCCCGGGACCAAGAACAACCTCAAGCATATGTCCCTGGAATTCAACTTCAGAGCCAACTTTTAGCCCCCTAGTACTCTCGAATACCTGAACCGATGCATTATTTCCCACCACCTTGATAACCTCAGCCATTAATCTCGTACCATCAAGATCGATGTAAGCAATCTCATTTTGAGCAACAGGTCCCTCCACCTCAACAATTACGAGGTTAGATATAATACCCTTTACTATCCCTTTTGTTAACATATATGATTATTTACACTTATTTATTTTAAAAATCCTCAGGCAACTTTGTTTCGTTTTTAAGACTACTAATAAGATCCCTAAAGACCTTTTCTCCCTCCTCCGCATTAAGTTTAACCCAACGTTCTAATATCTGAAGTTTGCAAAAATAAGCAAAGATATACTCCACATTAAAATAGTCGAAAACAGTATTCTCCTCCAGCCAGTCCCATCTAAATTTGTCCATTTTTCGTTCCCTATCATAAATATCAGACTCCTCCGATATACGCAACAGAGTATCAAAATATTCCAGCTCCTGACCAATACCAAAATCTCTAACGTTTGAGTTCTCACGGATAAGCTTTGCATATGTATTATGTCCCACAATATATTTAGCAACCATAAGATCATATTTACGCGCAAAGATAGCCGTCATTACATTACCAATATTAAGGTTAAGCTCAAACCAACCCGACATAAGGCTATTTTTTGCTTCAACACCATAATCCATATAAAACGACGTAAGCAGATCCTCCCATATTCTACTCTCTTCCTGAGGATTATCCTCACCTAACCAACGTCTTATAAAGTTTTCAAAATAAGGAGGAACACGCTTATCATTAATAGGGAGATCCTCTTTCACCCTATCAATTAAATCCATAATCTCCTCACGAGAAAACCTGCCTGCCAGATTGATCAATGCATCCTTATTTTCCAGCAAATGAAGCAGATTATAATTGTCATGCTTCAGAAAATACTTGCTCAAAAGCTTGAGGTCCGCAGGCTTAAGCTCCTCCCTAAGCATAACAATAAACTCCTCCACAGTAAATGGAAGCTTCATACTGTCAAACGAAAACTCAGGCAGCCCTGCTACAAAATAGTAATATTGGTTTTTAAAAAGCATGATTTAATTAAATAAACTTCTGATTCATAATAACTCCAACAACGAAGTCCTTAGAGCAAAGATTAAATTTCAGAAATCCTAAAACAACAGTTTTTGTATTTGAGGACGCAGAAACTCCTTAAAGTATTCGATAAACTCTTCATCACCAAACTTCACTTTATAAGAACCATCTTCCGGTGAGACCGTAAATCCAGTCTTAATACCATTAACCGTTTCAATTTTAATACCCTTATCCAGAAGACCTTTCACGTTGGCATTAATATAAGATTTAAGTTCATCAGCACTCTCCGTGCCAATAGTCAACTTCTCATCTCGAGCCCAATTCTGCACAAGCTCAACAATCAGTTTCTGCATAAACTGTTTATCTTCAGTAGCAGCAGTAACATTTGCCTTAGCAAGCTTATCAGTAACAAGATTAACTATTTCAGATTTCAGAGCCTCAGAAGATTGCGAAGCATATAGTTTAAGCTCCGATTCAGTATTACTCTTTAATTCTGCAACCTCTTTTCTGGCAGCCTTCAGTAGTTGTTGTGACTGCTCCTGCGCATCATCCAAAATCTTTTTTTTCTGAGCCTTAGCTTCAGAAATAATTTTATTAGCCTCTTCTTTACCCTTCTCTACACCTTCGGAATAAAGTTTAGAGGTGAGTTCCTGAATTTTGTCCATATGATAAA
>CAZAFR010000073.1:0-2233 GCA_964484665.1 uncultured Proteiniphilum sp.
CCTCCTGATACAAGAAATGGACGAGGAGCCATGAGAGCATGAAGTTCGTGAAGATCAAAATTATTCTCTCTTAATTTAGGATAAAGTCCTTTTCCATAAACACCTGTTTTGCTCCACGTATTTTCCCATGGCGGTTGGTAATACCCTAAATACCAAGGTTCCCAATAATTAACATTACTACCTTTAGTCTCATCAAATACTATACCCGGATCAATCCATACGGCTGCTGCAAATTTATCATATAAACAGGACGCAAACATTGCCCATTTGCCCCCATAAGAGTGCCCAACAATTCCTATTTTTTCAGAATCTACTTCATCAACTTTTGCAAGTGCTTCATAAGCGTTAGCAGCGGCATATGCAAGAGCCGACAGAGGTTGTATCTCAGCATTTTTTATATCAGGATAATATATAGAGTATGTCTTATTATTTGTTGTTTGAGTTGTTCCTATTGATAATGTTACAAATCCTCTTTTTGTTAATTGATAAGCAAAATCTCTATTTTCTTTATCGTCATAACCTACAGCTGATTCAGGCTGATAGAAGACAGTAATAACAGCAGGTTTTTTACCCTCTTTATCAGGTATCAGAAGATATCCTTCGGTATATTCGTTTGGAGTCCATTTGAAACGAACGGTATACTGAGTAAAGTCCTCTCTTTTTTCCTGACCTATAATATCAAACTCCTGATCTTCGATTATCGGTGGCCACTCACCCATAAGATCCATCCATGTTTCACGAATTTCATTTCGTCTGGCTTCCCAATCTGTTTTATCTTTTACAGGTCTCCCATCATAGAATTGTAAAGGTGATTTATATCCATGTAAAGTGTTTTCATATTCTTTTGGAGGAGTAAAATATGGTTCTATCGTTCGCCATGAGCTTTCATTTATTTTGATTGGCGTCACCGAGCTTGGGTTGATTATTGCATTATGTGCAGCAAGTTGTGAAACCCTTGCTTGAAAAGGATTAATTGTGGAAGGAACATAACTATTGCCAACAACCGAATTACCGAATAATTTTTCATACCAAGCACATGATGCTGTATATCTTCCATATGTTAGTTCTAAATGAAATCCATCTCTGCAAAATGTATCACCCAAGCTACTTGTTCTTCCATTTTGAATAGCAGTTCCTGCAGGTATAATAATTTTTATTCCGGCTTTATCTGCGGCTCTTGATGATGCATCAATTATAGCATTATACATTTCCGCCTGATAATTGTTGTAGTTAGCAAATCCGGAATGCGTTGATGACTGTGCATATGCCCAAGTGGAGTGTAATACAAATTGGACATCATTATTTGTTGAATGTTTTTTTACAAATTTCAACAAATCATCAAGATAAGGGAAATAAGATTCATAAATTCCTGAAAGCGAACTAACCTGTTGAAAAGATATGAAGTCCCACTCTTCATCAGTAATTGCATCTATTAGTTTAAATTCAGGCGTTACAGTTTTTTCTCCGTCAACTATTTTTTTATATGTATAATTACTTGTGTTATTTAGTGAGTTCTTATAGTGCCTTTCTAATGAGCATCCACCTATGTACATATTACCAATTATGATACTGTCACCGTTTGCTTTTGCCAATCCATACAGGTAATGTTCTATGGCATCATCTGAGAAACTATTTCCAATTGCAAGCAACTTAATTTGTTTTGCGTAAATTAAAGTAACAGATAATAGAATAGTTAGAAAAAGTACAACTGTTTTTTTCATGATTTCTATATTTTAAACGTTTGCCTTGCTTTTTTTTATGAAAAAACTGATAAGTTTTCTTATAAAGAAAAAGATAACTCTAATTAAAACAATTATAAAATAGAATGCGATAGTAATAACAAAGACATAACCAATTTGTGTGAACATTTCGTACCACGGTGTTTTAAAATGAATAATGGCAATTATATTCGTGGAAAATGCTATTATAAAACAGATTACAAATATTATTATCTCTTTTTTTAATCTTTTGGATGAAATAACCAATTCTTTCATTTGAATTTACTTTTTGTATTATTAAATATTTATAGAAAATAATTGATTGCTCAAATATGTTACAAAAATTTCATATAAGGTATTTTAAATTCATCCGGGAAATAAACTTTCTCACCTCGCTTCATTGCATCGTTTCCAAGTAAACATAAAGTTGTTGCCTGATATGCTTCTTCTACTATATTTTCGCCCTTTTCACCGGTAATACATGCTTGACAAAAGGCTGAAAGGATTTCATCAGA
>CAZAFR010000073.1:2333-5699 GCA_964484665.1 uncultured Proteiniphilum sp.
CCTAGAATCTGATCTTCCATTCCGTTAAATTTATTTGATATCAAAGACTCGTAATTGATTTTTACACCATCTGAATATTGATATATCAAATTTACACTATCATATACTTCTCTACCATCTTTCCAAAAAATAATATCTCCTGATCCCATAACGGATTCTGGAGCCATGTTTTTTGCCCAACAACAGACTTCTAATTGATGAGATGCTAACTCAGTCATTAAGCCCGCTGAGTAATCCCAGTATAACCTCCAATTAATTTTTCGTTCTAAATCGGGGGAAGGTAAAGGTCTTCTCCAATCATGATTTCTAAACCAATAAGCTCTTTCGCCAACAATATCACCTATAAGACCGGAATGAATCATATGCATTCCCTGAAGATACTTCTCATCAAACATTCTTTGCATACAATAAAATAGAACTTTATTGCTATTCTGGTATTCATTGTAAACACTTTTACATTCTTCAAAAGTAAGTGCCATCGCTTTTTCACAATAAACATGCTTACCTGCAGAAAGAGCATCTAATGTCATTGGTGCATGAAGATAAAGAGGAGTGGAAATTATTACGCCATCAATGTCTTTTGATTCTAACATTTTCCTATAGTCAGTATATTTCTTGGCATTAGGACAAAGTTCAGATGCTGCTTGTAAGTTAGGAGCATAATTATCACACAAAGCTACTATTTCAGCATGTTCAATTGCTAGAACTGCATGAATACTATATTGACCTCTGGAACCGGTTCCAATAAAACCTATACGTGCTTTTTCCGTTTTAATCTCTTTAGCTTTATCAGGAGTAAATGATTGCAACCATGGTGTTGTTGCTAATAATGCCGTACCTCCTGTTATATAACTCAAATCTTTTATAAATTGTCGTAGACTTTTGTCTATTTCCTTTGGTTTATTACTTGACATAATTTTTTATGATAATCGATATTCTTTTACGTTATTAACGTTAAAATTAGCCTTTATCTGCTCTTTTTCTTTGTCGTCAGCTATCATCAATGCAGTAGAAAGAACTTCTACATCAAGCGGATCATCTGAAATAACAGAAACCATCTTATGTTCACATATTGATTGTCCATATTTTGGTGAAACAATGTGTCCGTGATAAGCAGGAGTATTACCCGAAATTGATAAAGCAGTATCCTTTAAAGATAATTCATCAATAATTTTATGATTGTAGGGATTTTCAATTGTAACTTTCCATGCACTGCCAAAAGGATGATGTCCAATCCCAAGAATAGAACTGTTACCAAAATCAATGTATGAACATTCTATTTCTGCTTCATCAAGGATTGATTTAATCTTTTTTAGTGCATATCCTTTTCCATAACCACCAAAATCAATTTTTATTTCAGAGTTAGTATAAGAGACTGATTTAGAACTTTCTGAAAAATTAATTAATTTGAAATCTTTCAATGTTACATCAAACAAACCCAATGTGAGTTGATGATAATATTTACAATTATTTAAAATATGCCACATCTCATCTGTAACTTTAACAGGTATAGATGTGGCATTTGAGTTAATATTGGAAATTTCACTAAACTTATCAAAACGATTTAATAAGTTGTCAAGTCGTTTTAATTCGGATTCTATACGATACCAAACAGACTCTGAATAAATTTTATTTTTGCCAATAATTAAAATATCAAACCGAGTCCCCATTATGTTCATCAAAGAACCATGAAACAACTGTGAACTTTCTAAATAAGAAAATTTACCTTCTTCTATATTATTCATTCGCTTTCTCTACACCCTTTGTAGTAATATAATACTTGGTAAGAGTGTTTATTTTCTCCCATTCAGGCATATTATTTTCTACTAAATAATAGAAAAACTTCTCAGCAACATACGTAAAATGTGATTCATGTCCATCTCTTAACTGGACGGGAATATTTATTAAATATTCACCTTTATCTGATGTTGAGTTGTATGATACAAAGCTATATTTTTCTTGTATTTTTTCAATAGCTTTTTGTATATTTTCTGTGAATTCACTTACTCCAACGTCTTCAGGCTTCTGAACATAAAGTTGTTTTATATAATTCTGCTCAGAATCTTGTTCCGTCTTAATAATTGCTTTGCTACCTTTTACCACCGAACTGAAAGTATCACCCCCACCTTCAGGTGCTTGCCAATTCCAAATAACATCGAGTTTTACATAATGATTCTTTATATCGAATCCAAGAGTTCCGTTTGAATTTATCTTCAGAGTATTATTTTCAATATATTTTTGAAGATAATCCGGAAAGGCTACTTCACCTGTAGACAGACTATATTTTTCAAGAGAAATATCAGTAGGCCAATGAGTTGCTATAATTTCGCCAATATCATCAGTTCTACTAATTGATTCATTGGGAAAACATTTCCAAAATAGTTGATCAATTAAATGAGTTGTAACATCAGCAATTCCTTCGCCTTGTTGTTCTACATCATAATACCATGCAGGCCTTATTAGTGGTACTCCCGAAACTTCTTTAAAAAAATGATGTACACTTTTCATATAAACAGCAGGCTCTTCAGGAGTCCCATTCTGAAGTTCTCCGAAGAAATCGACATCATTTATAAGTTCTTTTTCAATAATATTTAGCAGATCATATCTCTCTGTCATTATATCATAAATCTGTAATCCTAAGGAATCGGCCTTTTTATAAGCTTTTTCAAGTAATGAAAAATCGTGCTTGTTAATAGCCATCGGTTTATCCGAAAGAACATTTTTTCCGGATTCTATTGCTGTTAAGATATACTCTGTTTTGTCTCTATTATTACCGGCTAATACTACTACATTTACATCATTATTATTTGCGAACCTTTCTAGAAAATCGTCTCCTTTGTAAACTTTCTGATACCAAGCTGTAGGATCTTCTTCACGATTGTTGTAAGATTCAATATTGTTTAGATACTGCTGAAGCTCAATACCTTCAGGCGCATAAATAAAAACAGTATCATTTAACTGAGCAATTTTACTTTTTTGTAATAAGCTTGCATGAAAATGTCCGGGAGCAAGAACGGCTAACTTCACCTCTCCCGGAGCCCCAGTGAAAGTTGACGTATCTTCTGCTTTATTTCCATTACAAGACATGAGTATTAAACCAAATACTATTAAGCTCCAAAAGTATCTAAACATAATTTATTTTTTTAAATCATCAAGTAATAATTTAGCCTCATTTAAGCCATTACGATATACGTCTTCCAAGTAAATAATTTCACCATTATTTCTTTTACTAACGTTTGAAGCTTCCATAAAAGTAAACATCTCAATTGTTTCATTGGGATTGACTGGTACTTCTCCGGTTGTAAAAAACTTAACAATTTCATCTAACAATACCCCGTAACCTTCAAATCCTCCAGCCGGAATGGC
>CAZAFR010000073.1:5799-7049 GCA_964484665.1 uncultured Proteiniphilum sp.
ACTTTCTCTAATAATTCAGATATTGAGGAAACAACTTCAACACCTAGTGCTTCTACTTGTTCTATATACCCCGGAATTCTATTATAGCTAGACTCTATAGTTTTTGAACCATATGGATAAGCAGCAACTATTCTATAATCTTTATATTGCTCTTTTTTATCATCACCGTTTAACTCTTTAGTAAACGCAATCGCATGAGATGTATCAAGTCCTATTATACCTACTTTTTTTTGTGAATACGACAAAATAAAAAATCCTGTCATTATTACTGTTAATAAAGTTCTAAGTCGCATAAGTTATTATTTTTTCATAAACATTTAACATATTGTATACTTAATATCAGTCAAATTAATTTAACCAAAAAAACTAATAGCAATTTCTAATTAATCGTTATTATTCAAAAGTGATGCACTATCCATGTCCAAATAAAGGATAGCACCTTCTTTTTTTCTCAATATAGTAGCGGGACACTCCTCGCTAATGTTTCCGTTTAGAGTACGATATACAGCTTTTGCTTTATTTTTAGCCGGAACCATACAGAACATTTTCTTTGCATTAAGCAATCCTGGTATAGTAACAGTCATAGCATGAGTTGGAACCGATTTAAATTCATCAAACAGTTTTTCATTAACTTGTTGTTGCCTACAAGCTCTATCTAACTCAACTACTTTTACTAATTTTGGATCGTTGAAATCGGCAACCGGTGGATCATTAAAAGCTATATGACCATTTTCTCCTATTCCAAGACAAACAATATCTACCGGATTAGATCTAAGTAACTCCGCATATCGATCACTCTCTAACTCAGGATCTTCGGCTTGCCCATTTATATAATTTACACTTTTAAAAGGTACTTTACCGAAAAGCCTATCTCTAAGAAAATTTCCAAATCCTTGTGAGGCATCTTTTTCTAAACCAATATACTCATCCATATGGAAAGCATTAATTCTTTCCCATTGAATGTTTTTATCTTCAATTAGTGCTTTCATGAAGTCACTTTGTGAAGGAGCAGCTGCAAAGATCATATTAATTTCATCCTTTTCCTTTAAAAAGGCCTGAATCGTTTCCGATACATTTTCTGCGGCTTCACTACCCATTTCATCCCTGTTAGGGAAAATTCTCACTTCCAACATTCCTGTTTTGAATGTTATTACATTATTAGTACTAGTTTTCATATATGACATTTCCTTCTAAGATTGTGTGTGAAACATTAATATTATCATCAAAAATTACAAAGTCGGCATCTTTAC
>CAZAFR010000074.1:0-6871 GCA_964484665.1 uncultured Proteiniphilum sp.
ACCCCAAGTAATAAACGGGCTTAAAGTAAGAGCTTTTGAAATTTTATTCTGCAATTAACAGGAAATAGTTTTTCTTACCACGTTGTGCAACAATAAATTTGCCTCCTATAAGATATGAAAGATCAATATTCTCATCAAAGTTTTTCAACTTTTCCTTATTAATCATTACACCTCCGGCCTGAAGTGTTTTTCTCATTTCTCCTTTAGAAGGAAATACTGCAGCTTCCTCAGTAAGCAAATCTACAGCCTTTACTCCTACAGATAATTTGTCTTTTGATATTGTGAATTGAGGTACACCCTCAAATACCTGTAGGAATGTTTCTTCATCAATATTGTGCAATGCCTGAGATGTGGATCTGCCAAACAGAATCTGTGATGCATCTACAGCCATATTATAATCTTCACGCGAATGTACCATTACAGTCATCTCTTCAGCCAGTCGCTTTTGTAAAGGACGTAAATGAGGAGCTGCAACCTGTTCTTCTCTTAGTGCATCAATTTCTTCTTTAGATAGCGAAGTAAATATCTTTATATATTTATCAGCATCTTCATCGCTTACATTAAGCCAGAACTGATAAAACTTATATGGAGAAGTGTAACGTCTGTCAAGCCATACGTTTCCACTTTCAGTTTTGCCAAACTTACCGCCATCAGCTTTAGTAATGAGTGGGCAAACCAATGCAAATGCTTCACCACCTTCAACCCTTCGGATAAGTTCTGTTCCTGTTGTAATGTTTCCCCATTGATCAGAACCACCTAATTGTATGCGACAACCATATTCGCGATACAGATGAAGAAAATCGTAGCCCTGCATCAATTGGTAAGAAAATTCGGTAAAAGACATTCCCTCATTTGATTCACCGGTAATACGTTTTTTTACTGAATCCTTTGCCATCATATAATTAACGGTGATATGTTTGCCAATATCTCTTATAAAATTAAGAAAGCTGTAATCTTTCATCCAGTCGTAATTATTCACTAAAACTGCTTTATTGGGTATATCACTATCGAAATCAAGAAACTTTGCTAATTGCTTTTTGATTGCTTCTTGGTTGTGACGTAAGGTTTCCTCATCGAGTAGCTTTCTTTCGGCCGACTTCATAGATGGGTCACCAATCATTCCTGTTGCACCACCAACGAGAGCAACAGGGGTATGTCCTGCTCTTTGAAAATGTTTTAACATCATTACTCCTACTAGGTGACCGATATGTAATGAGTCAGCCGTAGGATCAATTCCAAGATATCCGGCAGTTTGTTCTTTTTGCAACTGCTCTTCTGTTCCCGGCATTATCTCATGTATCATACCTCGCCAGCGCAGTTCTTCCACAAAATTCAACATAAAAATATAATATAATCTGTATAATGTTTTAAAGAGTTGCAAAGATAATAAAAGTAATTTGTTTTCCCGATTTTTCTATAATACAGTAATTTACTTCTTATATGTGTCCCTGTTTGGTTGAAAAACTTTTATATTCTCTAATTCTTAATGAAATTAAAATTTAAAAAGTACTGCTATTTTCAATAGAAAGATTTTCGATTAAGCAATATGTTAAATAATGCATAATAAATTATAGATTTAGTTGGAGTCTTACAAAGTGTGACACAATAGTTTATGCAGTGATGCGAAGAGCGTGAATCGTGAAGATTCGTTGTCTTCTTATTATAGAATTTTTTTAATAATACCCAATAACTAATGCCTGAAAGATAATATCTATAAGTTAAAACTGTTTTTTCTTGTAAAAGTTTAGATAATTGTATCTATATTTGCACCTAAGTTTTAATCATTATTAAACTTTTTCTCATTGAATGCCTTATGTTCAATGAGATTATTTTTTGTATAACTAAACTAATTTTATGAGAGAAAAAATCATTTCATTTGTTGTCCTGTTGTTTGTTACAATGGGATTTGCATCTGCTCAAACCAGATTTTCCGGTATCGTAATTGATACTGATGGCGATCCGGTCATTGGAGCATCGATTCTTATTAAAGGTACCGGTCAGGGAACTATTACCGATATCGATGGTGCTTTTACTCTATCTGCATCTAAGGATGCTACTTTAGTAATTTCTTATGTGGGTTTATTAACTCAAGAGGTTCCTGTAAGTAATAATATGAGAGTAGTGCTACAATCCGACAGTGAACTGCTGGATGAAGTAGTAGTGGTAGGTTATGGAACTCAGCGCAAAGAAAATCTTACTGGTGCTGTATCGAGTGTAAGTGTTGAGGATGCTGTTGCAAGCCGTCCTGTTACCGATATAGCTAAAGCTTTGCAGGGTATTTCTCCGGGACTTACTATCACTAACAATTTGGGCGGTGTTGGAACCGAGTCAAATATTAGGCTTAGAGGGTCGGTTGGTTCCATTAATGCTTCGGGTGGAACATCACCACTTGTTCTTGTTGATGGTGTTGAGGTTCCAAGTCTTAACCTTATTAATCCAAGTGATATAGAATCAATTTCGGTACTTAAGGATGCTGCTTCTGCTTCAATTTATGGTACCAGAGCTGCTTGGGGTGTGATACTTATTACAACTAAACAGGGTAGAGAGGGTGCTCCAAAGGTTAGTTATTCTAATAACTTTGCATGGAATACTCCAACAAAAATGCCTGAATTAATGTCTACTGTGGATAATGCTGAATACATTATGAAGGTGATAAGAAGAACTGAACCCGACCGTACTGTGGTTTCAAATATTGGCTATTCTATAGATGAGTTGGCAATTGAAAAAATGAGGGAGTGGGAACAAAAGTACGGCGGAATGTCAGAGAGTGAGTTGGGTGAAATGCAGCTTGGACGTGACTTTGAAATAAGAGATGGAAAAACTTTCTTCTATCGTTCATTTGATCCACTGGATATGTTTACCAAAAAATGGACTCCTCAGCAGAATCATGATTTTTCTATTTCCGGCGGTAGTACACACACAACATATAATGTTGGCCTCGGTTATCTACATCAGAGTGGTGTGATGAAAATAAATACTGATAAATATGAGAGATTTAATGTGACTTCTAATACTTCTACCAAAATTACGGATTGGTGGAAAGTGAGAACTAACTTGATGTTTACCAGAAGTAATAATAGTGAACCCTACAGATATACATCGGGTCAGTATGATTCATGGTTTTATCTGTTGAGATGGCCAAAATGGTATCCATACGCAACTTATGAAGATAAAGATTTCCGCTCTTCTGTTACTGACCTTAAACAGGCTAATAGAGAGTCAACAAAAACTAATTATGTAAGAGCAAATATTGGTACAGAGTTAACTCCGATTGAGAACTTATCAATAAATTTGGATTATACTTTCGGATTATGGAATATGTATCAAAAGAGAGCCGGTGGTGAGGTTAATGGATATGATATGTTTGCAACTGAACCTCTAAGTTCTTATACATCACTTTATAGTAGTTCTCATAATAGGGCAGTGCAATCATCAAGATACACTTATTCAAATATCTTTAAAGCTTACGCAACTTATAATTTGAACTTGAAGGATGCTCATAACTTCAAATTTATTGCTGGTATTGATGCTGAAACAAGAGAGAGACTTGGACATTATTCTGAAAGAAGGGATCTTATAGATATAAATATGCCTGAGATTGCTTTGGCTACCGGAGATCAGTATGTAGACGGTCTTGCTTTTCACAATGATTTTTCAGCAATGGGTGTATTTGGTAGGATAAACTATGACTATTTAGGAAAATATCTTCTTGAATTAAATGCTCGTTATGATGGTTCTTCAAAATTCCCTGTTGGTAAGAAGTGGGCATTGTTCCCATCAACATCTATGGGTTGGAGAATTTCAGAAGAGTCTTTTATGGAATGGGCAAAACCTGCTTTATCTAACTTAATGCTAAGAGGTTCATGGGGAACAATCGGTAACCAGGATGTTGCTTCTAACTCATTTATTTCTACTATGTCTTCAGGAGACTCCGGTTGGGTAATGAACAGAACTGATGTTTTATATTTGGGTGCTCCTTCTGTTTTATCTCCAGATCTTACATGGGAGAGAGTAACTACATATAACATTGGTCTTAACGGTGGATTTTTAAATAATCGTCTGAACTTTATTGTTGATTACTACAAGAGAATTACTTCTGACATGCATACTGCCGGCGAGACTTTGCCTTCAACTTTTGGGGCAAGTGCACCAAAGATTAATTTTGGTGAACTAACGGCAACAGGTATTGAATTTGGTGTTAATTACAGACATAGTTTCTCAAATGGTTTGAATCTAGGTCTATCTGCTTCTGTATCTGATGTGAAAGAGAAGATTACTAAATTCAATGATGATGCAAACGATATTTATTCAAATTATAAGGGAAGAGTTTTAGGCGAAATTTGGGGTTATGAAACCGATAGGTTGTTTCAGGCAGATGATTTTGATGCTAACGGAAATCTAAAAGATGGAATTCCTTCTCAAGAATTATATGAATCAGGATCATTTACTTTTGGCCCTGGTGATGTGAAGTATAAAGACCTCGATGGTGATGGTAAAATTACTTATGGTTCCAATACACTTGAAGATCATGGTGATTTAAAAGTAATTGGTAACTCATTGCCAAGAATGGAGTATAATTTCTCTATCGATCTTGATTACAAAAGCTTCGACCTAAGGGCATTTTTCCAGGGTGTTGGTTCTCGTGATTACTGGGCATATGGTTCAGTTGCAATACCTACAGGTGGTTCAGGTTTCGCAGATGGTGCTTTTGATCACTTCTTGGATTATTGGACTCCTGAAAATACAAATGCTTTCTATCCTAACCCAAGTAATAATGCGTGGATTAGTAACGGAAATAACTTCCTACGTCAGACTCGTTATCTGCAAAATATGGCTTATTTAAGACTTAAGAATCTTACAATAGGTTATACTTTACCGTCTGAATGGCTGCAAGCTGTTAAATTTCAGAGCGCTCGTGTATATTTAAGTGGTGAAAATCTTTTTGAAATTGATCATATGAAAATTCCTGTAGACCCTGAAAGTACATCTTATAAAACTGGTTACAGTGGTGAAAGCTGGTCGTTCGGAAGGAGTTACCCATTTGCAAGAACACTTTCTGTAGGTATGCAGGTAAACTTTTAATTAATAGATTATGAAAAAAATAAATATAATAATTGTCTTTATAATTGCTCTGTTATTTGTTGGCTGCGAGGACTTCTTAACGAGAGACCCTCTTGACGAGATAACAGATACTCCTCAATTTTGGAACAATGAGGAAAATATTAGAACATACACGGTAGGTTTGTATGATCAATATTTTGAAGGATGGCGCACGGGTTGGTCAAGAACCGACTGGTTTGCTGAAACTAATGTTGCCGACTGGACTGATAATAATGCTCAGAATGCAGCAACCTTTTTTACAAAAGTGACTCCGGCAACTGATGGTACTAACTGGAAGTTTTCAAACTTGAGGCGGGTGAATATATTAATCGACAGGGCCTCAAATTCGGAATTACCAGATGAAGTTAAAAATCATTGGGTTGGTGTTGGTCGTTTTCTTAGGGCTCTGGAATATCACAAACTGGTTTCTAAATTTGGTGATGTGCCATGGTTTGATGCTCCGCTAGAAAGCAACGACATGGAACAGCTTTATAGAGAACGTGATCCAAGAGTAACTGTAATGGATAATGTGGTTGCAGATTTGGCGTTTGCCAATGCTAATATCAGACAGACTGATGGTGTGGAAGGATTGACTATCAATCGTAGTGTTTCACTGGCATATACGTCTAAGGTTATGTTGTTTGAAGGTACATGGCAAAAGTATCGTGAGAGCAATACAGCTAAAGCTACTGAGTATTTGAATATTGCAAAAGATGCTGCAGCTCAGGTTATTTCTAGCAACAAATACAGTCTAACACCCAATTTTAAGGATCTGACTACTTCAATTTCACTTGCAGATAATCCTGAAGTTATTCTTTACCGAGAATATGAAGAGGGTATTTTAACGCATAGTTTAATGTCATTCCAGAATACAGAAGCCGAAGGAAGCAGCCCTTCAAGAAGTCTTATTGATAATTATCTTTCAACTAATGGTCTGCCAATTAATCAGGAAGAGAATGATCTGTTTAAAGGGGACAAATGGTTTTTTGATGAGATTGCCGACAGGGATCCGCGACTACTTGCAATTATTGATACAGATGGTTTGAGACTCGATGGTGTGGTAGCAGTTTATGCCTCTTCGGGATACTTCTCTAATAAGTTTGTAAATGAATCACTTATTGACGTAGCCGGTGGTAAGAGTAGTACTAATATTACTGATGCACCTGTTATAAAACTCAATGAAGTGTTGATGAATTACATAGAGGCTGCCGTTGAACTCTCTGATTTAGGTGCGTATACACTTACTCAAAATGATTTTGACATTAGTATAAACGTTTTAAGAAGTCGCCCAAGTACCAATATGCCTCATGTAACTCTATCAGGTAATAGTCTGACTGTTGGAGGTGTAGTTGTTGATGATCCTGAGCGTGATACCGACGTTAGTCAACTCATCTGGGAGGTTCGTAGAGAAAGACGTAGTGAGCTTGCTTATGAGGGTAACCGTTTTAATGATATCAGAAGATGGGGTAAATTAGAATATGCTGATATGACATTAAATCCTAAAGTGAACTTGGGAGCATGGGTGGATAAGCCAAGATATGTAGAATGGTATAATGAAAAATTTTCTCCTGCCGTACCACTGAAAGTTGAAGATCTTGAAAATGTCAGACTCGACAGAGATGGTGATAAAGGATATATCAAACCAATTGCTACAGAAGCATTAATGCGTACATACTCTGACAAGGATTATTTATATCCGGTACCAACTGATCAGATTACACTCTATAAGACAAAAGGTGTTACGCTGACTCAAAATCCGGGTTGGAATTAA
>CAZAFR010000075.1:0-3377 GCA_964484665.1 uncultured Proteiniphilum sp.
TGACAAAGAGTTGAAAGCAACCTCAGTTGTTAAGGAATACTTAACAACTGCCTCTAACGTCATGGAAAGGTAAGGTGGTGCGTAAGCAAGATATCCTGACTGCCAAAAACTATCTCAAAGAGGACGAAATAGACCAGTTGAACAGACTTACTGTTATATTCCTGGAAACTGCAGAGCTAAGAGTACAAGACAGAAAAGACCTTACGATAGATTATTGGCGAAAGAACGTAGATAGGCTTTTGGAGTTTAATGATAAAAACATAAATAAACCGTTACCGCCAAGTGTATAGAACGTTATCGCAAAGTTACAACCCAAGAAAGTGAATATTAATTTAATAAAAACATAAAACAAAATGAGACTTAACCTCTTAATCTTTATTGGCATTTGCATAGTTGGCTTATTAAGTTGCTCGGAGCAAAATAATTGCAGTTTGTTCAGATGGACTTACAAATCTTTCCTATAAAAACCTAAGTATTGTTTCAATTAGTGATAGTCTAAAGGATGGAGATAAAATTAGCTATGAAAATTTAGTTTCTAAAGATGAATTTATTGAAATCAAAGTAAATCTTTATAGGAATCTCGGTGTTAATCTAAATAAAAATACTTTGATTTTGGAAAAAATGAATTTGCCTAAGAATGAGTTATATTCTACTCAGATTGGATTTAAACCATTTTCTTTTGAAGGCAGAGATTTTGTCACTGACTCTAATATATTGTTGGATGAATTAAAAGGAAAATATGTTTTACTTGATTTTTGGGCAGTTCATCTATTCTTTCAGGATCACGTCTGTTGAGTGTTAGATCCCATTTCTCTACATCCGGATAACGGATATAAAAATCCACTCTACAATAACATACCACATCAAGATTAGTGAGAAATGGAAGAATTCTAACTTCACATCACCTATACAATATGCTTTATAGGCGTTATACCTCCTTGTAGCGTCAGTACTTTACACATACCTCGCTCGCTATCTCCTTATATACTCTTCATTATTTCTTCATAATCTCTTCATATTTTATTAAAGAGATAACGTTTAATGTATTACTCAAATACTTGCATTATATTGACTAACATTTATGCTTAAAACACATGTTTTTGCGGGTGATCCGTAATTCCTATGTATGAAGATTGATTAGAAATGAAAAAAGCCCATATCGTTTGAGGATATGGGCTTTGAATTTGTTTTTGAAATTAAATTATCTCTTGCGTACGGCACGAACATGAAGTGAATTATTGCGTTCTTCATGAGATGTATAACCATCTGCTGTATATTTGTAAGCGGTAGTTCCAGGATCTGTTATAGCTGTAGAAGTCCAATAATCACCTGATAAGTTATCATTCATTAAAAGGGCTTCTTCTTGTGCCGGAAGATACCATTTAAGATTATTTTCTTCTAAAACAGGAATATAAATAGTTGATCCGGCATTGGTTTTTGAATCTGTTTTATATCTATTCTTTTTTGCACAAGCCCATGCTGCAAATTCACTTGGGTTGCTTGGCAGTGTTTTATCGGGCGTTCCACCCCATGATTCCAGTTGGTTCATTATGGTCGATGCTTCGTTAATGCCTTCAAAATTATACAACTCCCATGTGTTTGTAAGACCATCGGATGTGCTGGTAGCTGTTTCTAGCTTGACTTCGCTAAAATCTACAGTAACTTTCCAAGTTCCAGAAATGGCCCATCCTTCACTTTTTACATAAGTATGGTCACCAAAGATTTCAAAAAGGATATGAATTATCCCCGACCAAGCGCCTTTCGGCATCGTATAAACTACCTTCATGCTTGAATCCCAATTAAATCCCCACGGATAATCTTCTTCTTGAATGCGCTCTACTCCTATGTTATTGTTCCATGCCGGACAGTATTGGCTAAATGTGAATGTAGTTGGTATTGCGTTGGGGACATTTACAGGAGCTAAAGATAGGGTTATCAAACGGTTTTCATCAGAAATGTTTTCTTTAAGAAAGACATATACTTTAACGTCGTTGCCCGTAGTTGAACTTACTAAAGTACTAGTACCGCAATTGTCTCCGAGCCAATATCCTTGGTCTACCAAACTCTTTATTCCATCATCTGCGAATTTTTCAACAAAAGTAATGTTTTCCGTATCATTAGACGTCAAAGTCCAACCACCTTCCGGTACTTTATCAGCTTTTATGGTAATCGGATAAATCACATAGTGCGCATCTTGTTCCTGCGGTTCTGTAATAAATTCCAGTTCGTATTCCGGCGAAATAGAAAGTTTGTAAGTCACGGTTTTTCCCATCGGCCATTCTTGTCCTGCAATAGATGCGGTGAGTGTGCGGTCTTGGTTACTCATGTTGTCGTGAAATACAATTTCTACGGATGCTCCATCTGCCAATGCCTGTGGCAACATCATGAATGTGTCGGCGACAGGGGTGATTGCAGTGCCTTCCGGGGTACTTCCATCGGTTGCCATATCGGGAGATTGGGAGAAATCAGTTGTCGCATTTTCCAACGCCCATTGAGAACCGGACATATTATAGTTTCCGCTTCCCTTTACACCTTTTAGCTTGATATCTTTGATAGTACCGGGCTGCATCTCGCTGCCCACCACGAAACGGACAGCGGTACAGATGTGCTTGAACTGAAGCGGAACCACTTGGTTGTTATCCCCGCTCAGTGCATCGGTGTTTGCCACAACTATATCACTTTGTTGTGTCACGTCAGCCGGAACCGTATAATTCGCCAAGGTGGTAGAGCCTGATGATGTCGGAGTTGTAAAACCTGCGTTAGCCGGAGCATAAGCGTAAAATTGGAGTGTATGGGCTGCACCGGGCCAATAGTAGATGCTGTTAGTAGTCCATACGTCCCCATTATGAGTTGCCGATTCGTCCATAAAGAATTGGTTCAGCAGAGCTCCGTCCTTCTGCCAATAAGCCAATACGTGAAAAGCATCCAAGGCAGTGACAGGAGCACCACGTGTCACTGTTTGCCTGCCATCTAAATTGGATGAATAGATACCGTCAGAAACAATAGCACGGACACAAAGTGTATCAGCACTGTTTTCGCTTCGCAACACAAAACGGCTTACGGTACGTCCGTCCTCATTGCCCATGACGGATATACCCCTTGTTTGGCTTGTCTCGTCAGACGAAATGCCGAAGCAGATATTTTCACTGACTTTTACCGATTCGTTTTCTATCGGATAGTCATCGTTATTGCACGAGAAAAAAAGCAGGCATGAGAGTAATCCCATCATGCTGTTTGCTATTAGATGCAGATTCTTGTGTCCTTTCATTGCTGTATATTTTTAACTGATTGGCAACGAGTTTTGTCCGTTGCTTGTTATTTGTGAGTGTAAGGGGAACATTCAACCCCTTACACCCTGTGTTTTATCTCCTTGGGGT
>CAZAFR010000075.1:3477-6753 GCA_964484665.1 uncultured Proteiniphilum sp.
CACGCCAGTCACATTGATTACAGAGCCGTCATCCATACCATTGGTGAATTGGAATTTCACACGGGAAAGCAAGTGTTTGAAAGTGAAGCTAATTGCAGCAGGACAAGTAGTGCCTGTATTAACAGCCTCTGTTGCATAAGTACCATCGGTATCTACAATCAAGTCGGTTGTACCCTCTCCGTTAGTGAAAGCGATAGAACCATATTCTCCCACAGTAGTAGGTGGAGTAAAACTATCAGCAACACTTGCGGGTGCAATTGCCACAAAGCTGTATTTGTAGCCGTTCTCCCAATATACCGGAGTGGTATATCCCCAAGTGCCTTCGGTTTTTTTAACCTCAGTGCCAACAAACGGAGTTCCTACTGGAGCTGTTTCACCATCTTTTACCATCAATCCCCAAACCTTGAAGGTTGTGAGATTATCAGTCGTAATATCAGCGGTACCACGAGTGCTCTTGTTTACGAAACCATTGAATGAAATGGCGGCACTTTGCTGCGCCTTTTCCACCGTTTCGTCATTGCTGCAACTTACTAACATAGCCGTTACAGCTAAACCAATAAATAATAATTTCTTCATCTGATTAAAATTAAAAAGTAAATAAAAATAAATTTATAACTATCTTATATGATTATAACGGGAGTTCAATGTCTTCATATTCTCCCCAGTCCTCTATGTCCACATCGAAACCTGAACCGCCTTCCATACCTTCTTTGTCAGGTATTTCGATGTCCTTCACCACGATAACACCGCCTTGCGGCTGTGCCTTCACTTGGTCGGTTACGTCAAAGTCGAAAGACTTCATATTTCCGTTCTTCAGCCTCACTTCTAAGTTCAACGCATACCTGCGTTCTGCCCTTGCCGTGTTGTAGTGTTCGTTGGGAAAATCCGGCACACCGAAAGAACGAACCAACGCCTGTGGACCGAAATCCTCCATCGTGCAGTCGAAAAGTACCGTGGCTTCTTCTTCGGAAGTGTGTCCACTGTTCAGATAGACCGATTCTGCCATTCCTGCCAACCCTCCACGTGCCAACGCTACGTATTTTAAGCCGTTGCTGAACTCGTAACGTATCAGATAAGTGAACACCAATGGATGCATGGTGACAGGGATCACGTCCGTTTCCTGTGACCGTTTGGCGATATACGATTCTATGTAGTTACCATACAGCATATCAGGGGAATTGACCGTGTTCTCGTTTCGATTGTCTATATATGAATTACCCATATATGTGGAACGGGAGCGGGTACGGGTGGTAGCTCTTGCCGAAATATACGATTGCATATCATCAAACACGATATATTCCGTATCGTTGTTGTAGAACAGCAGTGAATGTTCCCCCTCACGCATTGGAACTATGCCTCCTTCGGGAGCGATGTTCAGAATATTGTTAGAACCGTCCTCGTTGTACACCTGTACACGCAAGCCGTCGGGGATGCCCGGACGCAACTCGTCATACTTCATGCCGAATGTCTCCTGCCATGTGGGATAAGCTGCCCAATCTGTACCGCCATCATATGTGTACTGCCACTCTTGTTCATACTTTGCTTCCACCAACACTTGCGATTTAGGTGCGTGTTCGGGATGGTCGAAACAAAGTTCCTTATGTTCGCAGGCAGAAAGAATGGTTATCATTCCTGCCAACATCGGTATATATCTTATTATATAGTGCATCTTTTTCATTTCATGCCTCCTTTCCTGTCATTGCTGTTGCCCCGTCCGAGAAGCCATATCAGCGAGACTTCCGCTTTGGTAGGTCCGAACCAGTGGCGGTCCCTGGTAGCCTGCCATACATAGTGCCCGTCCAGAGGGATATATTTGTAATACTTTCCGCCCCAGTAGCCTGCGCCAATTGTGAAGTCGATATTCAAACGCTTGGCAATAGGGAGCGAGTAACCGTATTCAACACCTGCGGCATAATTGAGTTTGTCCCAAAGCGTACCACCCGGCTTTCCGCCCATGTAGCCTTTACCTCCCCATTCGAAATCGTAGGTGAACATCTGACCGTAAACGCCCAGATGGTGTCCTGTCAATGGCTTTTCATCGGCTTTCTTGCCGAACCATTTGCGGATGGCAAGGTCACCACCGTAGATGCGCCAATAACGGTGCTTCTTGTCGATGTCCCACCAGCCGTACATCCAATTTCCGGCAACCGACCAGTTCTTGCCTAAGTAGAACTCCATCCCGATATTGGGAACGGCCAATGCGTCATAAAGCATGTTGGTCTTTACGCTCATATAGAAAGGCTTACGCTCTTCAGATTGGGCAACTACTTCCGGCTCTTGTACTTGTACTTGTACGGTGACGACCGTATCAATAGGAACCACAACCTGTACCGTGTCTTTTGTAGCTTCCTCTACTACCTCCACCGCTTTTGGACGTATCGTCACGATAATAGCACTGGCATTGCGCACCTTTTCAAAGAAATGCACTTTCATATAGTTCCATGTCCGTCCGTATTGCATATCCATGAGGTGCTTCTTGCGGCTGTCGGTTAGCATACCATCTTTATTATAGGTGAATTCGGGGATATTGCGTAAGATATGCAAGGCTTCCTCTTTATGCTTCATATCGGACTGTTCCACCAACACTGCCAACCGTTCCCAAGCGATGAATGCGTCACATCGGCTGACAAGGCTTTCGGGTAGTGAAACATGTTCCCGAACATAGTTTTCTAGGGTGGAAAGGCGAGCTTCCGCTAATTTGCGGTTTATTTTAAAAGATCCTTCGGGAGAAGCCGAACCGCAAAAGGTGATTTCGGAAAGTTCGAGAGTGTTGCTTTTTTCCACGTTTTTTAAAAGTTCAATGATTTTTGAGAGCTGTGCGGCATTGTCACCAAGGGTCGGTTCGAGCACACAGCTCCCCACACGGAAGTCCACATTTATTTCCGTGCGCTTCTCTTGTGCTGAGAGTAAGCCGAAACATGGTAACAGGAACATAAGGCAAAGACAATATTTCTTCATAATTCCAGGTTTATTATAAAAAACGGACAAATAGTTTACAATTATACGCAATTTTTTGATAACTCATACAAAACACATTGGAAATTTTAAAAAATATTTTTATACTGTATTTAGGGAAGTTAAAAATGAGATTTTTAATGATACATCTTTTATCGAAAAACCGCTCTATGAAGCGGAGTTCAGCGATGATTCGTGATTACGCCCAAACAAAAAGTAATACACAAGTGAGAGCACGCACGAAAAGGCGATACATAGAAAGATACAATCATTACGTTAAAAAGCAGAAAATAAACAATATAATTACTTTTATATATACAT
>CAZAFR010000076.1:0-6517 GCA_964484665.1 uncultured Proteiniphilum sp.
CCATAAGAGATCATAAGAGTTAATATGTGTAATAGGTTACGTCAAGAACTATAATCAAACAATAAAAAAACAATTAAATTGTCCGTACACAAAAGTATGGACAACCTTGTAAAAATCACATTGATTTGGATGTTCTTATATCATCCTTTCTGGATGCTTTCAAGTTCATTAATTATATGCGTTTCAATTGTCGGGCTATTGATACTAACATTTTCAATTCCGACTTTCTGATATTCAGAATTATTGGCCAGTCCAGATAAATCAATTGTCAAAGTTTTATCCATAATGTAATTGGATTTAACTGAGAATCCACCATTTAAATCTATCCAATTTACTCCAGAGATATTGCCTACTGTTGTATAATGAATGGTTGTATTACTATAGTCTCTTTTTGCGTTTGAAACAAAATTTGTTTCTGATTTGATACCAATACATTCAAATTTACCGGCTTTTGTCGATATTGTTTTTGTACCTAAAAAAGTGTAGTTTCCTGTACCTTCGAATTCATCTTTTAATAAAGGATTTTCATTTATGTTATTTTTGAACACAATTGTCCATGGTTTACCTTCTTGAGTTTCTTTTTCTGGATACTTTAGCAGATTTGGCAGTTCCGGTTGTACCTCAGGTATAATTTTATCTTTGGGATCTGATCTTATCAGGTTTCCATAAACGTCCATAATTGTGACGTATGAAGATTCAGTAGTGTTTTCATTTGTTGTTTTCGTTGATGTCATTTTTGAGGTTATATTCTTTCCATCAAAATCTGTAACTAACATTTCAATACGAATTGGTCCTGTATAATTTGTATTATTTGTGATATATCCTGTATAATTTGTATCACTTGTGAGGTATGTGCAATTGTAAACAAGTCTATCACCTACATGAAAATTATATTTTAGATTATAATCAGTTTGTGCTTTTCCAATACAACCAAGTTCAAATGCCATGATCACAAATAGTATAAGTATGAGTATAACCCCAAACCTCTTTCTTGCATTGTTATACATGCTGTTTTCCCCTCCTTAAGACCGAAACGATCGAAGTTATCGTCAATGAGATAACAATTACTCCACATAGCAAAATTATCTTTGCAGTTACGGTTTGGCCATATCTAAATGAAATTAAACTACCACAAAGAAGTGCAATACCGTAAAAAATACCACTAAAAATTGACCATCGTTCAAATGATTTTTGATCTTTTGTAGAGGCTGAAAGCGTAAGGAAAAAAAGTCCAATTCCAGCCAATATAAGGTACAATCCATTTAAGGATATTTTTGTTGGGGACATTAATGTTGTTATAGTACCTCCTATAATGGCAAAAATTGATAAAAAAAGCAAAAAAAGGAATTTTTTTGAATTCCTTTTTATGATCACTCTCATTTGGCCAGCTCCTCATAACTGTAACTTTTCTCAGGTCCGTTGTTAGTTTCCATAATAGTATTTGTGGCATGCTGTATAAGCAAGTCCGCAGGCTCCGACACCAATTGGTATGCATGCCAAACAAAGTTTTACCTCTAATGGCGTGGCTGGATTTGGTGCCAAAAGCGGACCACAAATTATTACGCAAGTAGCAGCACTCCCCAAACAAATCGATAAGTTGAAAACACAATCGCTTAGTAAACTATTTATCACTACAGTTGTGCTTGTTTTGGTTTGTGGATTGTAGCTATATAGTATAGTTTTGTTGGGTTCTTGAGACTTGTCATTTTTGAAACTTATTGCAGCAAATTTGATCTCAGTTATTGAGCTATCGTTTTTATTTTCCACTGGTATAACAAGTGCTGTACTGCCATTTTGTGTATATCCTTCATTTATCAATTGCTCTTGATATTTTTTGACATTACTATCGCTTAAAGCCGTACTCAGCATTTTGTCTTTATCCGCTCCTGTTAGCTGTATCGGGTTTGCGGGAACCGAATCACTCCCGCAATTTGTTCCAGCTGGACATGCCAACGTAGGCGTAACCAGTACCATACTTACAACGAGCATCATCATGAAAAGCCCGCTGATTTTTCTAATTTTGTTATTTAATTCCAATTTATTTCACCTCTTTACTTTCATTCAAGAGGCAAGAAACAAACTTTAAAATAGCTTTAAAGTGATCTATTTCTCGCCTTCGGGCGTGCAGGGTTCAGAATTGCTCTCAAACTCTGCTGGACCTTGCACAACATTCCCACTTATTCAGTTTTAGAGAATTCTTTATAAGTTTTCCGGCCAAGCTCTCTAACTATCAGAGATCAGAGAATCTTTACAGCTCTAAAATGAGCTACAAAAAACAGTTAGAGAAATTGGCCGGAAGTTATATATAGAGCAGTTCGATGTCAATTATTTAAATGTCTACAATCAGTAACCGGGCTTTTTGCTAAAAAAGAATGTTTAGTATGTTTTTTGAGAGTTTGTATTTTTCTATGGCAAAGTCGGACTTTACGAGATCTTTTGATTTTTATAATTTTGTCATTATATCTTTTTACCGCAAGGTGGGTAAAGTCAGTTTTTATTCTTGGGACTATATAGATTCGGGTTTTAAAAATAAGTAGATTGGAGAAAAAAGATAAGTTTTTCAAAAAAAGATTGTAAAGGTTTTTCATTCTCATCATCAGGATAAAATCGAAAATATTATATAACCTCTGAAAAAAAATATAAGAGGGATTTAATTTCGGTTTTTCTTTGGATTTTCATTTATATATTAGTGATCACTATAATAGAGAGGGGTTTTACAAGGAATCTGCCACTATGTGTGCATTTCAATCAGCTCGAGATGTATGCCCTCTCAGATTTGATATAACATTCCTGATCTTTTTTTACAGAATTACAGGCTCCCGGAAGTAAACAGGAAAGAATATATCTGGATAACAATGGCCAGACCTATGGGAATACCAACAGTAATAGCGGCGTTTTTGTATGACATATTTCGTGCATGCAAGATTGCAAATATCCAGATATAGCCGGACAGTAAGAGACATAAAATTCCAATTATTTGTGATGTATAAAACAGAGGATTATTTGAGAACATCTGCTCTACACCCTGGCCCATAAATATTGAGTCCTGTGATGATAAATCGGTTGAAGATAACATGATATACATTACAATTAAACCTACTAAACTGCTGAATACTTGCGGCACAAAACCATAACCTGTAAATTCTAACGTTCTCTTGAAAGAACCCTTCGATTTAAACACATAAGATATTGAATATAAGATTCCAGCCAGTATAACCCAATATAAAAATGTTCCAATAAAACCCCCGATGGCAACGCCTCCAATGATACTTGACATTACTGAAGAAGACATAGATGAATCCATGCCAGAAGAAAACGAATCTTGAAGGTTATTCATAACCACAATACTTGAACTTACTGTTAATACAGCCATCACAAGTATTATCAATAGAGGATACTTAAGACTAACTTCATTTCCTAGTTTTTCTCTGAAAAATGAATTTGGGTCAAATAATAGAGTATTTAAGTTCAGATTATCCATATCTCTTACACCATTGTAAATTTTATTTAATTGAAGTCATGCAATTTATATAAATTTTATATTATCACTCAGTTATATAGATCGAACTTTATGATTTTGTGTTTTGCTGGATAATTTAAAACATTATCCATAAACCAAGTAATATAAGCACAAATCCACTGATTTTTTTCAGGTATATTCTGTATGAACGAATTTGTTTAGATAGAGTATAGCCTCCTATCATGCCAACTCCAATAAAAGGTGTCAATACTCCGGCGCTGAAAGCAAGCAATAGAGCCAGATCATTAACAGTCCCGTTTGTAATAGTCTTGTTGAGAAGTACAAGGAGCATTGGAGCAGTGCAGGGAACTTTTACAAACGAAAACAGTATCCCAAGAAAGAAAACTCCACCCAGAGTACCTGCATATTTCCTGGCAGAACTTTGAAAATAATTATCCAGAACGACAGGTGATTTTAAGATCCCCAGAAGGTTTAACCCGATGAGAATTACAACAATGCCTGTAACAAAAGAAAAGCTTTCCAAATCGGGAATTGATTTTCGGAATGAGAGCAAACACAGGCCCAATACTAAGTAAGAACCTACCAGCCCTAACCCAAAAATTCTTGATATAACAACGCTATTATTTTTATATTGAGCATCTATTTGATCGATAACCGGGTCGGTTATTTTGCAATCTTGACACCCTTTTTGATGAAAATATTGAATTGAGATAGATTCTGCACACGCCGCTGGTATAAAACTAAGATATAAACAAATAACAGCTAGCCCAAACATTCTATCTGAAAATATTCTCATAAAAAATCACTCTATTTTTTTATATTATAATTTCATGTATTTTCGATAATGTAAGAAACTCAATTATCTGAGTTTTATTTATCATGACCAATTTGAATATAAATCTGAGACCAATGTTTATCTATGACAACAGAAAATTTTTCTATTATTGGTTCTAAAGGCATTCGGCTGCTAAGGAGTTGTTATGAATAACTTAAGTAACATACTTATATTTTAGAAAAATAAATCGATAAAGCCGCTTGTGAAAACGTTAACGTAAAGTATAAAAAAATATGTTTAAATTGTTTAGCGGCGGGTACTAAATAGATAATACCTTTTCGAGAATGTAACCTAATGATCTCGTGAATTATGATAGTACCATGATAGTACCAGCCGAAGACTGATTTACAGAATTATTCTTTGATGAAATAATTAGCAAACATTGCAAATATTATACCTGTAACAACTCCATTGGTAATCCCCATCATTAAATCGTGAAATAAGTATCCTAATAATGTACTAATGATCAATGGCACAAAAAAAATAAAAGTTGTTTTTTCATAGAAAATTTTCCTTATTACGAATGATTATCTTGTAATAAATCAAATTAATCAAACCTATCGTGACAGCGGCGACAATAATATCCCACCATTGTAGTGCTACCCATGGTGATGGATATCCAAAGGCAATGTGACTCAAATATATTGTCGTTAAAGCACTTATAAAACTCAGTATGATTAGCTTTCGATGCTTAACTATTGCATTTTCAGCACCCCATATTTTTTCCGACAAATACAATGCAATCAATATATACACTGTCGGGAGTATCCAGTAATTGATGATATTGTATAATGTGGGTACTTGATAGTTTGTCATATTGATACATCCTTTAGAAATATAATTGACTCATCGTTTTCATTTCTTTGGAACATTATTATTTAATGCCAAGCATAAGTTTCTCAAGGTATCAACTGCTTAATGGGAGCGTCAAATAGGTGGAACTAATATAACTAATTTTGATTGCTGATTAGAGACTACACTTTTTCTTTTTCTCTCTAGACTGAATAGATGCAAGAAAAAATTAATATTTAAGGACCTACGCACTTGAACTAAAAAGTCCACAGCATAATACTTCAAACAGTCTAATCACAGTAGGCCTGACTGCCATTTTTCTTTTATTTTGTTCATCAGGTGCGTAAGTCCTATTCTTTATGAATAAATTAAGAGCAATAATGTAGACGCTTACACATCCACGATGACCCGAGCGAACATGCACCATCCACAGCTAACGCTACTAATGCCCCACAATAAGGAGCACACGCTTCACCAACTTCAGCACATGCTGCCAAACAACCACCTACTGTTAGAATAGTAAGAGGAATTTGGCAGACTAATTTGGCTGCAACTAAACACACATCACAGCTGGAAAGACCACTAGATAATACAATTACATCTTTACTATTCATGTCAATAGCGGCAGTAATTGGTTTAGATGTGGTGTCATTAGTTGCTGTTAGTCTAACAATGGCATAATCACTAATACTTAAATTATTAGCATATGTAGAGGAGTCTACAGTCTGACCAATAACCTCAGTAACTGATGAGGTAGTGATTTTATATCCGTTATCAGTGAGATTATCTTTAAGTTTTTTATATGAGGCATTATTTTCGAGAACATTCATTGTATTCGGGAAATAATTGCTAGTTCCATTTACTCTTATGTAACTTGCTGTTAAATTGCTTGAACTCAAAAGAATCTTAAATGAATCAAGATTTTTTTTGTTGGTATTAATAGGAATAATTACGTATTGAATATTGTTTACCGAACTATTATTAGTAACCTTCATCGTATATGCTTTGGCTTGCTTTAGATTCTGTTTAAAGCCATTACTTTTCATATATTGGTCGACTGAACTTGCATTATTATTTGTAAGCAAATTATTAATAACCCTTTTACTTGCGTCACCATTTAGTAATGTAGTATTAATATCCACTTTTATGGGATTGCTACTGTCTTCTGCAGAAACATTCGACTGAATTATAGAATCTCCACAAGGTGTTCCAGCTGGACATGCCAGCGTAGGCGTAACCAGTACCATACCTACAACGAGCATCATCATGAAAAGCCCGCTGATTTTTCTAACTTTGTCATTTAACCTCAATTTATTTCACCTCTTCACTTTCATTCAAGAGGCAAGAAGCAAACTTTAAAATAGTTAGAAAGTTATATACTTCATGCCTTCGGGTATGCAGGGTTCAGC
>CAZAFR010000077.1:0-6450 GCA_964484665.1 uncultured Proteiniphilum sp.
GTTCATGCTATTTTCTTGGTTTTTAAATTAAGATAAGGATGAAGATTGATCTTTTTATGTTGGTGTAAAATTAACACGACTATTTGTATTTACCTAACATTTTTTTGTGTTATAAAACATAAAAAAAATAATAGTTTTTTTATATTGTCACCTCATTAACATCCATCTTCTTTGTTATCAATATTTTATCTATTTTATTTCCATCAACATCCACAATCTCGAAAATTAAATTATTATAATCAAACTTATCTCCGACACTCGGAATCTTATTAATACATGTAAATACAAATCCGGCAACAGTGGAATAATCAATTTTATCAAAATCAACAATAAAGTCTTCATCAAATTGAGTTATTATCTCAATAGGCGCTTCGCCACTCACCAGAGCAGAGTTGTCATCACGAATAAATATAAGAGGTTCTGTTGATTCAACATCAGTCTCTTCGGGTATATTCCCTACTAAATTTTCAAAAATATCATGAATAGTAATGATTCCATCTAAACTGCCATACTCATCCACAACTACTGTGATGAACTTATAGTTATTCTTAAAATTCTCAAGAACTTTTTTTGCTCGCACCGTGTTTGGTACAATTATTGGTTCCATAATCAGCTCCTCTATTGTGAAATCCTCATTGCTGTTTAGTCGCATTAGAAAATCTCGCATAGAAATAGTACCTGCAAAATCATCAATTTTTTCTCTGCATGCAAGTATTTTACTATGCTTTGTATGCAAGAGGTCTTCAATAATCTCTTCTCTACTCTTACTAATATCTACCCACTCAACATCAGTACGGTGTGTCATTAGATGCTTAGCACGTTTATCTGAAAAATAGAAAACCTGCTCATGAATAATATTCTCCTCAACGTCAATAACCCCCTCGTGAGAAGCAGTCTTAAGCATAGCACGCAGCTCCAATTCAGAAATTACATCCTCCTTGGGTTTTAAGCCAATTAGCTTATTTATGAAACCTGTTGAAAACGACAGAAGCTTAACGAATGGATAAAAGATTATGCTAACAACGTGAATTGTGGGTGCAACAGCCACCGCCATTTTCTCAGAATTATTAAGTGCAATTGTTTTGGGAACCAATTCACCTATTACGATAGAGACGTAAGTTATAAGAAATACAACAATAACCATGGATATTGCATCTGCAAAAGAAGCAGTAAGTGCAAATTGATAAAAAAATGGCGCTAACTTACCTGCAAAAGCTTGTCCTCCGTAAGCTCCGTTAATAATACCAATCAAAGTAATACCCACCTGCACAGAGGATAGAAAATTATCAGGATCAGACTGCAATTTTTGTGCTCGTGCTGCACCCCTTGACCCATTCTTACTTGCGACGTCGAGTTTATTTTTACTAGCTGAAACAATGGCTATCTCAGAAAGTGCAAAGAAACCATTCAGAAGAACTAACAGAAGAATGATGATAATATCTATCCACATAATACAGTATTATACTACACGTTGGCATCACCACAAAGGCGTGGGATATGTACCATTTTCCGACAATTTCTGTAATTTTGAAACAACACCCGGACGATCATCGGCATATGTTACTCCAAACCATTTTGAAGGTGTGTCGAGCACCTTAACGGTTACTGTTTTATTAACTATAAGTTGATTTACTAACAGCGGTATAAAAAATTCTGCTTTAATATTATCCTGGTTTTCTCTCAAGAATTTTATGAAATAATCATCAGAATATTTGAAGTAATCGGGAGTGAAGCCCCACATATTCATCGAAACGGGAGTGTTATCATCTACAGCTATCCAATCACCATTATCATCAATATAACTTACCTTACCGCTAACTCGTTTAACCTGAGTGCGTTCAACTACGCCTGTAAGGTTATCATTTTCGTCTGTCTCACAAACCCCGCGAGCAACAGTGCCACTCTCAGACAGTGTGTTTCCTATACGGTATCCCACCATACAGTATTTGTTTTTGCTATTATCTAATGTGGAAAGAAAATCTGCAAGTACTTTAAAACTCTCACGTCCGTAAAAGTCGTCGGCATTAATTACAGCAAACGGTTCCATAATCACATCCCTTCCCATCATTACTGCATGATTTGTGCCCCAAGGTTTAACTCTTTCGGGATTTACCTTAAAGCCCTCGGGCAAATTGTTGGGTTCCTGAAATACAAGTTCAACCGGGATCCTCTTCTCATACTTCTTAACAATTTTATCCCTAAAATCTTCTTCAAATGATTTACGGATTACAAAAACCAGTTTACCAAAACCGGCATTTACAGCATCATAAATCGAATAGTCCATAATGGTTTCACCTTTAGGACCTACTCCGTCTAATTGTTTAAGACCGCCGTAGCGACTTCCCATTCCTGCTGCTAAAACAAATAAAGTTGGTTTCATTTACTATTCTTTTTGATTTTTAATCTCTCATACAAATGTAATAGTTTTATATAATAATTGGAAACAAAAAATCATATTGATAAATAGAACATTAAAATAGCGAATTATAAAAAAGCTTTCTACTGTTTTTCTTTACCCGATTATACAAGTTTTATGTTAAATTTTTACATTTTGTTAATTACATAAAACATTTTTTTTACTTATATGTTATGCAATAGAGGTAAAGTGATTATACAAATTTAATAGCGATTGCGCATACTGTTTTACACCCTTGTTTAATTTCGGAAAAATATTATTTATTCAAATAAATCAAAAAAATTATGGAAACGGAAGTAACTAAATTAATTAAAAATCACAGCTTAACAATTAATTAACAGTGAAAATTTAGCCGTCAACTGATTCTTGAAATGTTTTCCAGAGATTTTCCTCAGGGACAGGCGCAATGACCTCAATTCTTTCTTTTGAAACCGGATGAACAAAAGAAATACTTCTTGCATGCAGACTAATGCTACCATCTAAATTCGAACGTTCAGCACCATATTTAAGATCACCTTTTACAGGACATCCTATCTTTGATAACTGACACCTAATTTGATGATGCCGACCGGTTTCAAGACGTATTTCAAGTAAATTATAATTCTGTGATGTACTAATTACCTTGTATGACATCACAGATTTTTTAGTATGAGGTCTTTCAGTATCGTAAGCAGTAGATTTATTATTCTTTTCGTTTTTGATAAGATAATGAGTCAGCTTGCCCTCTGTTTTATTTGGACGGTTCTTTACTATTGCCCAATATGTTTTGTCAACTGCATCCTTTCTAAACATCTCATTTAATCTCGAAAGAGCCTTACTAGTTTTAGCAAAGACCACTACCCCACTTGTTGGTCTATCGAGACGATGAGTAACCCCACAAAAAACGTTGCCGGGCTTGTTATATTTCTCTTTTAGATACTCTTTAACAATTTCCGACAACGGCTTATCACCGGTCTTGTCGCCCTGAACGATTTCACCGGCGGCTTTATTGATTATAATAATATGATTGTCTTCGTAGAGAACGTTCATATCAAGTGTTCATTCCCCCACAAACACTTATAACCTGTCCACTTATATACGATGATAAATCTGACGCAAGAAAAAGTGCTGTATTTGCAATATCCTCAGGTCTACCTAACTTCTTTAATGGAATTAGTTTTGCCCATTCTTTCTTAATTTCGTCCGGAAGAGCATCTGTCATTTCAGTAACAATAAATCCGGGTGCTATAGCATTTGCACGAATTCCTCTGGAGCCTAACTCTTTTGCAGCTGATTTGGCAAGACCTATCATACCTGCTTTTGAAGCTGAATAGTTTACCTGACCTGCATTTCCGGATACACCAACAACAGAACTCATATTAATGATGCTTCCTGACCTCTGACGCATCATCACAGGCGTAACAGCATGGATGAAATTAAAAGCTGATTTCAAATTCACAGTTAAAACCGCATCCCACTGCTGCTCACTCATTCTAATGATAAGACCATCTTTTGTGATTCCTGCATTATTAACAAGGATATCTATTCTACCAAAGTCTTTCATAATCTCATCTACCACTGTGTGAGACTCATCAAAATTAGCAGCATTTGATGCATACCCTTTACACTTTACGCCAAAAGAAGAAATTTCGTGTTCAGTTGCTTTCCCCGTTTCATCAATGACTAAATCCGTGAATGCAATATTTGCGCCCTGAGATGCAAATTTTAATGCAATAGACTTACCGATACCGCGCGCAGCACCGGTAATAAGCGCAGTTTTACCCTCTAATAGTTTCATTTGATTTGTTTGTGATTAAATAGTTTTTATAGTTTTTATATTTTCTAAAAATAAAACTTATACAAATAAATAATTGTTTATATCATATTGTTTATATCATTGTGCATAAAGACCATTGAAAATCAGGTTAGAGATTAACTCCCTATCTCCTTTTTTATTATAATCAAGTCTGAGAGCACCTCTGATGGTTGGAACTTCCAACCCTTTAAAAGCATAATGCAATATTTCTGCGGTTTGCTTTATATCCTTAAGATGAAAAATCCCCTTTTCACAACCGTCCCTAATAATAACCTCCAGATAATAAATCTCTCTGTTATCAAACCCCTTGCGAACAGCTTCTACCTGCCAAATATCTCTGAAAAAATCAGATTTAAGAGTACCGTTACGGGTCACAACATCTTTTATAGCATTAAGTCTTGTGAACGCAAGCATTATTAATTTATCATCAGCAGGCATATCACGTCGTATAACTTCCTCCAGCTTTTTGTACAAGCCATCAAGAACAGATTCAATCACGGCTTTATAGATATCATTTTTACCACTAAAATATGTATATAACGTTCGTCTACCACGATTAGATGCTTTAGCAATATCATTCATAGTAGTACCTTCTACGCCTTTTTTTGCGAAAAGCTGGCGAGCCACATCAATTAAATCTCTTCTTGTTTTAGAAATTGCCGTTGTCACTTTCTGCACATTTTAAATATATATGAGCAAAAATAAAACAAAGATTCCGATTTTCAACAGTTTTATAGTTTTTTTTCAATAACATCGGCAACTTCGCATAACTCATTATACCAATTCTCTCCAAATTTACGTATTAGTGGTTCTTTCAAAAATCTAAAAAGCGGCAATCCCTGCTGTCTACCAAGAACAGTAGCCGACTCACAAACCGACCATTTATGATAGTTAACTGCAGTAAATTCTACATACTCCTTTAGTCTTATAGGATAAAGATGACAAGAGATTGGTTTTTGAATATTTATACGACCTTCACGATACGCATTGTCAATAACACACTTACAAACACCATTATCATCAAAGAAAGTAAAAACACACTCTTCTCCATTGATAATTGATGTAACAAGTTCACCATCATAGTCGGTATAAGCAATACCCTGTTCATTTATCAGCTCTTGAGCGGCAGGCGAAAGATCATCCCAAATCAAGGGAAGAATTTCGTTGATCTCCTCAAATTCATGTTGTTCAAGAGGAGCACCTGATTCCCCGTCTACACAACACTGACCTTTGCATTTACACAGATCACAGATGAAATGTTCTTTAAATATATCGTCAGATATCAATGTTTGTTGAATTTGTACCATTGTAAAGTTTGTTATTATATATCCAAAACAGCATTATAGTAAGTCCTAAGCTAACAATAGCCAGAACAGCAAATGCCGGAGTAATAGAAATCTCCTCAATATTATCATACCATTCGGTATCTTCCCAAAAGAAATTTAAAATGATTACAGTTGCATTATTCAGGAAATGCAATAAAATTGGCACCCATAAGTTTTTTGTATAAAGAAAAAGATAACCCAAAATGGCACCTAAAAATAACCTTGGCAAGAAACCATAAAACTGAAAATGCACCACACTAAAAACAATTGCAGTAAACCATACAGCAATATGACCATTTTTATACTTCTCTTGAATAAATTGTTGCAATGCACCACGAAAAAATAACTCTTCTGATATAGCTGCAAAACCCGCCACCACGATAAGATTCAATAAAAGAGATCCAAATGTTTTCCCTGACAGTAAAAGATTAGTAGTACCCATGGCAGCATCCTCCATCGATCTAATCATATCCTCAATACCCTTCATACTCTCAGGCAAAATCATTCCCTTATTCAATTGCGACAGAAAAGAAGTAAAAATATAAGAAAACAGAAAAACAAAAAAGCCCAATAACAATTTATAAATTAACCTACTACTACCAACAACCTTAAGATATTGCGCAGGTTTGTTATTAGTCAGTGCTACAATCAAATATGAAGGCAAAGCAACAGCAAAAACTGATTGCATAATTGTGTTAACATAAATCACTGATATTTCTCCGTAATTACTAACAACAGGAATCATCAAAACTAATCCGGCAAATAATCCTGCAATAAAAATACCAATTAACAGAAATAAAAACAGATAAGCAATTTTAAATGCCGGTGAGGCAGACAAAAATAATTGACGCATTCTACTCCTCATTATAAATATTGTTTCATTAAGACGCAAAGATAATAGATTTACTCTTGTC
>CAZAFR010000078.1:0-6210 GCA_964484665.1 uncultured Proteiniphilum sp.
GCTGAGCAAGAGAGATTGTGCCGCGGTTATGTAAGACAACTCTCTAAAAATATTGGTCCTTTATCTGATGTGCCTGCACCAGATGTTATGACAAACGGACAGCATATGCTCTGGATGATGGATGAATATGAGATGATTCATGGTGGACATTATCCGGGTGTAATTACCGGTAAGCCAGTAGGTATGGGTGGTTCTTTGGGACGCACCGAAGCTACCGGTTATGGTGTAGTCTTTACCTTGAGAGAAGCATTAAAAGAATTGAATATTAATATAGCAACCAGCTGTGCAAGTTTGCAAGGATTTGGTAATGTAGCAGAATATGCTGCCCGCCTTTATACCAAACTGGGAGGTAAAATTGTAGCTATTTCCAGCTGGGATAATACGGATAAAAAATCTTATACTTTCCGTAAGTTTGAGGGACTTGATATTGAAAAGATGGCTAAAATTAAGGATTCCTATGGAACTATTGACAAAGCGAAAGCTATGGAACTTGGATGTGAAGTTCTTCCTGGAGAAGAGTGGATTGCGCAGGACGTAGATATTCTTCTTCCTTGTGCGTTAGAAAATCAGATTACGCCGGCTACTTTTGCTAACATCAGTAATCAAGTAAAGGTAATATGTGAAGGAGCAAACGGTCCTACAACGCCGGATTGCGATGAATTAATTAAAGAGAGAAACATTTATCTTGTTCCTGACTTCTTATGTAATGCTGGTGGCGTTACTTGCAGTTATTTTGAACAAATACAATGCAATATGAATTATTTTTGGTCAAAAGAAGAAGTCTTAGAGAAACTAGACTTCAAAATGACCAATGCTTTCCATGCAGTACATAACCTTGCTGCAGAAAAAGGGTTATATATGAGAGAGGCTGCTTATGTAATTTCTATAAATCGTGTTGCGGATGCCGTTAAGTTGCGTGGATGGATATAATTTTTAATTTAGACTATATGCCTTTTAGCTATAGTCTAATTTTCTCATAATTTAATTGATTTAGTAAATATAAATAAAGAGGCTGTTGAAATGGATCGATATAAAAATCAAGGTATGGATGTTTTGGTGGAAAGAGCTAAAGAGTTGGAATGCTTTTATTTAGTGGATGAAGCCCTCACCTGCCCATCTCTTCCGGATAGTTTATTAAAAATCACAGAAGTAACCCCGGTAGGTTTTCACAATAGTAAAGATTGCTCAGTTAGTATAGTTTTGGATGGTCAGGTTTATGCCACGAAACCTATCATTACAGATAGCTATGAATTGCAGTCTGAAATCATACTGAACGGAATATCTCGTGGATATATTAAAGCCATGTATCCAATTTTACACGATAAAGACCTCGTCTTTCTTCCGGAAGAGCAGAAACTATTAGATAGCATTGCCAATCGTATTGCAGAGAGAATTTATAAAATAACTCTACAGGAGAAAAATCAATTTCGCGCAGATTGGGAAGCAATTATAACATTACTGCAGGGCACCGATCAGGATATGCTTCTTTATGTTTGTGAAAAGATGCTGGTTCTTCTGGCAGGAACTAACCCTAATTTGGTTAATGATATTTACGATAAAATGGGCTGGAAAAAATATAAAGTTCAAGGTGAAATTAATTTTCCATTTGAAACATTGCCGGCGTTTGATGTTATAAACTTTAGTCAGATTCTATTTTCATATGCTACCTCTTGTTTGGAAGATGATTATATTTACAATTGTATCAGTTTATGGATCTATCAGGGGAAAACGTATGAACTTATTAAAAAAATCGATAAAAAAGATTCCGATGTAAAAGACATTACCCATGCGTTGTCTCAATATTTGAAGGCGGTTAAGGGTAATGAAACGGTAAGCGAAGTCACAAAAAGGTGGCTGACAGTGGAACTTATCAAGAGGTTCTTAACGGATAAACCGACAATGATTGCCCATGCGCAAAAATATATCTCTATAGAAGCTCTTTGTTCCCTTCTTGAAACTGTGATTTGTTCTCCAAAAAGTATTGGAAAAATTGGGGGTAAGGGCACCGGTTTCTTTATTGCAAATCAGATTATCGCTTCCCATATAAAAGAAAATCCGGAGTTTTCAAAAGTAAAAATTCCTCGAACTTGGTATATTTCCTCCGATGAGTTATCAAATTTGATTGAACGAAATAGCCTAGATGAATTAAACGAACATAAATATAGAGATATTCTTGAGATACGCACAAGCTATCCTAGAATAATACAAATGCTAAAGAATTCCAAATTTTCTTCTTATATTTTAAGTCAGCTGGGACAGATATTAGAGAGCTGTGAAAACAGACCTTTAATTATCCGCTCCTCAAGTTTATTGGAAGATCAAATTGATACATCCTTTTCCGGTAAATATAAAAGCCTTTTTATAACAAATATAGGGACAAAGGCGCAAAGACAACAACAGTTGGTAGAGGGCATTTTAGAAGTTTATGCTTCCTTGTTTAACCCAGATTCTATCCAGTATCGAAACAAGAGGAATTTAATTGACTGTTCTGAACAAATGGGTATTATGATTCAAGAGGTGGTAGGAACCAAAGTAGGTCCTTATTTTTTCCCGCTCTATGCCGGAGTGGCATTTAGCAATAATGAACTTCGATGGTCTCCCAGAATTAAACGGGGGGACGGTTTGATTCGCATGGTACTCGGGCTTGGAACGAGAGCGGTGGACCGTATTGGAGATGATTATCCAATACTCATTTCTCCAGGGCAGCCAAATCTTCCGGTAAACCGCTCTGCTTTAGATTCATTAAAGTATTCACCACAGATGATGGATGTTTTGGACGTAGAAAACAACAGGTTTTTGACCATTCCTATTTCTCAGGTTATCAAAGAGTATGGAAATCAGATTCCTCATATTAACTATGTTGCTTCTGTTCTGAAAGAGGATATACTGGTTGGTGTGAATACACTTATGACTAACTTTCAGTCAGATAAGATTGTCATCACCTTTGATCACCTTATAAGAAACACATCCATGGTAAAACAAATTCAATCAATATAGGTCCTGCTAAAAGAGAAATTAGGATACCCCGTAGATATTGAATTTGCCAGTGATGGTGATAATATTTATCTACTACAATGCCGCCCGCAAAGCAGAAACCACGATGATAAACCAGTTGCCATTCCTCCCGGCATATCAAATCAAAAAACCATTTTTACGGCAGATAAATATATTTCTAATGGCAAGGTTACAGGCATTAAAACTGTAATATATGTGGATCCTGCGGAATATATAGCGCTAGAAAAATATGAGGATTTAGTAAATGTAGCATATGCAATTAACCATCTGAATGCAATCCTTCCTCGAAAAAGCTTTATTTTAGTGGGCCCGGGACGATGGGGAAGCCGTGGCGATATTAAGCTTGGAGTGCCTGTTGTATATTCGGATATAAATAATACTGCCATGCTAATTGAAATTGCTGATAAACAATCGAAATTTCAACCTGAGCTTTCTTTTGGCACCCACTTTTTTCAGGATTTAGTGGAAGAAAATATTAAGTATCTCCCCCTTTATCCGGAAGATAAGCAAGTTGTTTTTAATAAATCATTTTTTGCAAACAGCAAAAATTGCCTAGAAAAATTGGCTCCAGCCTATTCCTATTTGAGCCATGTGCTTAAAGTAATACAGGTAGAGGAAACCTTTTTCAATCAGGAACTGATTGTCTTAATGAGTGCCGATTTAGAAAAAGCCATTGCCTATCTTGATTCACCTTCAAAACGTCTTGACACATCCAATTACGAGGAAAAATCATCAGAGAATATAGAAGAAAATAACGAAGACTATGGTTGGAAATGGCGACATTATATGGCAGAACAAATAGCTGCAGAGCTAGACATGAATGCTTTTGGTGTAAAGGGAATTTATCTTTTTGGAAGCACAAATAGCTGTTCAGCAAAATGTAATAGTGATATTGATTTGATTATTCACTTTGATGGGACTGACGCACAAAAAGAGCAACTTTCCACCTGGCTTCAGGGTTGGAGTTTGGCTTTATCACAAATTAATTATTTAAAAACCGGTTACAAATCGAATGGACTTTTAGATATCCACTATGTTACTGATCAAGACATTCTGGATGAAACCTCTTACGCCATTAAAATAAATTCCATTTATGATCCTGCTTATCCCCTTCGCATTAGAGAATAAAAATAAGCCGATACAAATGAATAAAGTATTTACTTATATGAGTTTGTATTGGGAAACTATATATTTAAGAAACATCAATTATCCAGATTAAAACAAACAAAAATGGTTATTTATCTATTAGTAGATAAGCAACCATTTTTTTGTATTATAGCAGGTGAAGTTCCTACGGAATTTTTACAGATTGTTTTAATTTTCTCTAATTCTTTGTATATATTTTTCCATAGCATCAGCAACTTTTTTTGAACAACTGACTGCTTCTACTACTGTTTTTGCCCCGCTTACAACATCGCCGGAAGCAAAGATACCTTCCTTTGTTGTTCTGCCGCAATCATCCGTTACAAGAAGCCCTCTTTCATCCGTTTCTATGCCTTGTGTAGTAGAAACGATATAATTTCGCGGCCCCTGACTGATTGATACTATAATACTTTCCGCTTTATATAAATTTTTTGAATTTGGAATTTCCTCAAAGCCAAACGTACCATCAGATCTTTTGATAAGTTTTGTGTCTACAAAAATTACACCTTTATCCGTTATTTCAACAGGCTTCTTAAAATATTCAAATTGAACACCTTCAACCTTAGCATATGCAACCCGAGAAATCGACACTTGGAAACGAATCAAAGAGAAAATGGTATGCGGTAATACTTTCTCAATGGATGGAAGGCTCTGGATTGAGTTACATCATGCAGAGAGCAATTGATTATCATAAGCAACATCCGGAGAATTTTAGGGTTTCAGCATACCAGCCGCCAACTATTTATAATGATAACTCGAAGGAACACAGGAATGTAGTGTTTGCTGATACGCTAGAAGCTATTGAAAATATTGTGATGTTTAGTATTTCAAACTATTTTCTGAGGTTCTCTAACGAATATAAAAAGATTCATGGTGTCGATGAGTTCGATAATAACTGGTATGAATACGTCGAGTTTGGAACCACAAATCCATTAACGATTTTGTTGCAGCGAAATGGCTTTTCAAGAGAGTCTGCAACTTTTATCAAAAAACATAGAGACGAGTATGTGGCCCATGATGGAAGCGCTGATGAGTTAAGATTACGTTTATCTTTGTTGGGTTGTGGTAATACAAGTGTGATGACAGAAGCAGCAAGTATTAGGTTTAATGCTCCGAAACTGTTTCTGGAGAAGGAGTAACTGATATGAACGAACAAAATCAATTTGATTGGGTGAATTTTTATAAGGAATTCACTTCAAAACTTTTAGGTTACAAAGATAGAAGAGATGAACTCATAGAAAAGGTGAAGGCAATTTATACTATGACAGGTATGAATATGCCTACTTTGAAAAAGGACAATAATCTCATTGACATTGACCCCTTTACTGTGTTTGGCCTCTTCAACAAGAAACTGAAGGATGACAATCGCATCAAGATTTTAACAGCAATTGCTAAACTATTTGATGTTAAAACAGCAGTGCCTACATCGTTTGATAGCCTGCCAGTGCTCAATCCTCAGAATGCTACGTTCTATTATTTTATTGGTGAACGTGGAGAGAGTGACATTGATGAGTTATGGGAGCTGTTTGCCTCCGCTTTGGCTTATGCGCAGGAGCCTACTACTGACCGCAGAGAGAAAGTTGCACACTATTTTGATTTGGATATCAATAAAAAAGGTAACGGAAATAGCAAGATTACAATGGCCTTATACTGGATTTCACCGAATTCATTTCTGAACATGGATAGTCGAAATGAATGGTATATTTATGAATCCGGAAAGGCTCCATCTGATATTGTCAGTGGGCTACCAGAGATTGAAGCTAAGATTCCTTCATCTAAGTATTTTCAAATAGTAGAGTCCTTGCGCAGCTATTTACAGAGCTCAGAGAGTGAATTGAAAGACTTTAAAGAGTTGTCCTTCGATGCTTGGAAATATTCGGAACAGGTTAATCAGGAGAAAGCTGCAGAAAAGAAAGCGGCAACAAAGGTAAGTGACACGCTTGCGGATGATGTTGATACGGTCCACTATTGGATTTATGCCCCCGGTGAAGGCTCATGTATGTGGGACGAATTCTATAATGCAGGTATTATGGCAATTGGCTGGGGCGAGAT
>CAZAFR010000079.1:0-6069 GCA_964484665.1 uncultured Proteiniphilum sp.
CAACAAAAGCACGATAAGTTAGTAACACTCAAAAAAGCAATGCTTGAAAAGATGTTCCCAAAAGAGGGTGCAAGTGTTCCGGAAATTAGGTTTGAGGGGTTTGAGAATCCATGGATTCAAAAAGAGATTAATGAATTATTTAAAATTACACGCGGTGAAGTTCTGGCAGCAACAGAAACTAGTCAAGTGAAAACGGGATTTATGACTTATCCTGTATATTCTTCTCAAACTAAAAACAATGGTTTGATGGGTTATTATAATGAATACCTCTTCGAAAACGCAATTACATGGACGACTGACGGAGCAAATGCAGGGACAGTAAAATATCGCAAAGGAAAATTTTATAGCACTAATGTGAACGGAGTTTTACTTTCTGATGAAGGTTATGCAAATCAGGCTATTGCAGAATCGATAAATAGAATTGCTTGGAAACATGTTTCATATGTAGGCAATCCTAAATTAATGAATAATGTAATGAGCAAAATTAATATATACATATCAGATTCATTAGAAGAGCAACAACTAATATCTGACTATTTCAACACATTTGACACTTTTATCTCCCTTCAACAACAAAAAATAGATAAGCTAAAGAATATAAAGAAGGCTTGTTTGGATAAGATGTTTGTATAGTTTCTTTAAAATTAATTTTAAATAGATAGTATCATGATCTTTACATCAGAAGCGGAATTTGAAAATGCCTTAATAAAGGAGTTAACAAAAAAAGGGTGGGAAGACAATATATTAAAAAGACCATCTGAAAAAGACTTGCTTGATAACTGGGCAAATATTCTTTTTAATAATAACCAAGAAAGGGATAAACTGAATGGTTGTCCGCTCACTGATGGGGAGATGCAACAGATTATTGAGCAAATAGTAAATTTGAAAACTCCTCTGAAACTTAATGGATTTATTAATGGAAAAACTGTTTCAATTAAACGAGACAATGAGGATGATAAATTGCATTTTGGGCAGGAGGTTAGTTTAAAGATTTATGATCGTCTTGAGATAGCTTCAGGAACTAGTAGGTATCAAATTGTACAACAACCACAGTATAAGTCTGCATCGAGAATAATGCACGATAGGAGAGGCGATTTAATGCTTCTTATTAATGGTATGCCGGTTATTCATATTGAGCTTAAAAAAACTGGTGTGTCTGTTAGCCAGGCATATCATCAAATAGAAAAATATTCAAAAGAAGGGATTTTTAGCGGAATATTTTCATTGATTCAGATCTTTGTGGCTATGGAGCCCAACGAAACGAAGTATTTTGCTAATCCGGGTCCTGATGGTAGATTTAACAAAGACTATTATTTTAATTGGGCTGATTTTGATAATGAACCTATTAATAATTGGAAAGAGATTGCTTCAACTTTGCTTTCCATACCTATGGCGCATCAATTAATTGGCTTCTATACTGTTGCAGACACATCTGATGGTGTGTTGAAAGTGATGAGAAGTTATCAATATTATGCTGCAAATGCTATTTCTGATAAAGTTACAAAAACTGATTGGAGTAATAAGAATCTTTTAGGCGGTCATATTTGGCATACAACCGGTTCAGGAAAAACAATGACAAGCTTCAAGTCTGCTCAGTTAATTGCTAATTCTAAAGATGCGGATAAGGTTATATTTATGATGGATAGAATTGAGCTTGGTACTCAATCTCTTACAGAATATCGTGGTTTTAAAGAAGACAATGAGGAGGTTCAGGCTACTGAAAATACTAAAGTGTTAGTTACTAAGCTAAAAAGTAATAATCCTTCTGATACATTGATTGTAACTTCAATTCAAAAGATGTCGAGAATAAAATTGGAGGAAGGAGGTCTTAATGCTCATGATATTGAAATAATGAATTCAAAAAGAATTGTTTTCATTATTGATGAGGTACATAGGTCTACTTTTGGTGATATGCTTATTACTATTAAAGAGACGTTCCCTTCCGCACTGTTCTTTGGCTTTACAGGCACTCCCATTTTATCTGATAACGCAGAAGATACATATACAACAGCAAATGTGATTGGAGATGAGCTGCACAGGTATAGCATTGCAGATGGTATAAGGGATAAGAATGTTTTAGGTTTCGACCCTTATAAAGTACTAACTTATAAAGATAGAGATTTAAGAAGAGAAGTTGCTTTAAATGAAGCAAAAGCATCTGATGAGGAAGAAGCTATATCTAACCCTGTAAAAAAAGAGGTGTATTATCATTTTATGAATACCTCTAAAGTTAAGATGGCAGGCTATTTAAATAGTGCCGGTAAGTATATAAAAGGGATTGAGGATTATCTTCCAAAATCACAATATCTTACGTCTGAGCATAGGAGTAAAGTGGTTAAAGATATAAAAGATAGTTGGGTAACTTTAAGCCAGAACAGTAAATTTCATGCTCTTTTTGCTACAAGTAGTATCCCTGAAGCTATAGAGTATTATAAATTGATTAAGAAAGAGATTCCTGGGTTGAAAGTTAGTGCATTATTTGATTCTTCAATTGATAATGAAGAAGGTGTTATTTATAAAGAACAGGGTTTAATTGAAATTATAGATGACTATAATAAGTTATTTGATATGGATTTTACTCTTGCAACTCATGGTAAGTTCAAGAAGGATATTTCTGTACGTTTGTCGCACAAAGAACCTTATTTAAGAATAGAGCATACACCAGAAAAACAGTTAGACTTATTAATTGTAGTTAATCAAATGCTTACAGGATTCGACTCTAAATGGGTTAATACATTGTATCTGGACAAAGTTTTAGAGAAAGCAAACTTAATACAAGCATTTTCAAGGACAAACAGACTGTTTGGTCCTGATAAGCCGTTTGGAACAATTAAGTATTATAGAAAGCCTCATACGATGGAGAAAAATATTGAGAAGGCTTTTAAACGTTACTCAGGTGATATACCTTATGCGTTGTTTGTTCAAAAACTTGATTATAATCTGGAGATGATGAACTCTGTATTTGCTCAAATTGAATATTTATTTAAAAATGCAGAAGTAACAGATTTCCTTAATTTACCCGATGATCTCACAGAGAGAGGAAAATTTGCAAGCCTATTTAAAAATTTAGATAGTTATTTACAAGCTGCCAGAATACAGGGATTTAATTGGGGTGAGCTGACTTATAAATTCGGTAAAGGAGCAGGTAGTAAAACTATAACATTAGATTTTGATGAAAACACTTACCTTATTTTAGCATTAAGATATAAAGAACTTGCTAATGGTGGGGGGAGCGTTAGAACAACAGATGTTCCGTTTGAAATTGTAGGCCATTTAACTGAGATAAATACAGATGTTATAGATACCGAGTATATGAATTCGCGGTTTACTAAGTATTTAAATATTCTCAGAAATGAAGGGACAGATCAAGCTCAAATACAACACAGTTTAGACGAATTGCACAGATCATTTGCTTCTCTGTCCAAGGAGGAACAGAAGTATGCTAACCTGTTCTTAAATGATGTTCATAGAGGTGCTGTAAAGGTAGATCCGGAAAAGAACTTTAGAGTTTATATAACAGAATATATGTCTAAAGGAAAAGATGACCAGATAAAGAGTATTGTTGATGCTCTTGGAGTTGATGAAGTGTTATTACGTGAAATGATGAATACCAGAATCACAAAGGATAATATAAATGAGTACGGTAGGTTAGATCAGCTCAAAAACACTTTAAATATGGACAAGGCTAAATCTTATTTTGAAAAAATTGAGAAGACGTCCTTACCTATTTTCAGAGTGAATATAAAAGCTCATCATTTATTAGAAAAGTTTATAACTGAGGGTGGTTTTGAATTAAATGATTAATATTATGTTATATGTCAGACATTTTTTATAATAGTTCATCTCCTTTTATAAGTGTTTTAGCGTCGTTACTTGGGGTTCTACTAGGATTTTTTTTGAATAATTTATCTAGAAGAGGGAGGATTAAAATTTTCCAAAATAATATAAGCATTTATTTTGAAGAAAGAGATGATTATGGTGGATATATTCCCAAGAAAGAAATCACAGATAAGACTGTGTCTGTGTCAGTAAAAATGAATTTAGATCTTTATAATACATCAAGCTACTCACGAAAAATAGCTAGAGACATTAAAATGAAATTCAAAGGGGAGCCCAGAACCTCCTTTTCTAATATAAATAATTCAAATAACATAAACTTACTCCCGAACGAACTAATGAATTTAAGCATATCATTTGGGGTGAATGAGAATTTTGATGAATTTAAAAATTCACCGTGGGAATTAGTGTATTACAATGATAAAAACAAATTAGTAAAAGTGAAAATAAACAAGGAGCAATTATTTGCAGAAAACAAATAATAGTGTATTCGAATTATTTTTTTTGAAACATAATATCGATTGTTGTATTAAATTAAATGTCTTTATAATTTTACAGTTAAAATACGCACTTAAAAAGCAATACACAATACTAACTTTCATTAAATCTTAAATTACCCATATTTGTAACCTTTGAATCAAAAATAGTCTATTTTTGCTCTCATGAAAAAGCAACTAAACACCCAGAAAATAGAACTTATTCAACCTGAGAGTTCTGAACAGAAGTACCCGTACATAGGTAATGTACAGGCTGGCTTCCCTTCTCCTGCGGATGACTTCTTTCATGACTATATAAGTCTGGATGAACTCCTGGTAGATCATAAAGAAACTACATTCTTTGCAAGGGTATCTGGCAGTTCTATGGGTAATGATTTTAGTGATGGGGATCTTCTGATTATTGATAAAAGCCTTGAGTGGGAAGAAAATAAAATCGCTCTCTGTTTTATCGATGGTGAATTTACATTGAAGCGAATTAAAATGAATGATGGTAAGTGCTTCCTGGTTCCTTCGAATAAGGACTTCCCATTATTAGAGGTGAACTATGAACAGGGTGTGACTATATGGGGAGTAGTGAAGTATTCCATACGAAAGCACTGAAATATTAAACAGTAAATTTAAATGTACGCACTTATAGACTGTAATAACTTTTACGCTTCCTGTGAAAGAGTATTCAATCCTACTCTAATCGGAATACCAGTTGTTGTTCTTAGTAACAATGATGGTTGTGTTATTGCACGATCAAATGAGGCTAAGGCTATTGGAATTCCTATGGGAGCTCCGGCATTTGAGTATGAGAATCTATTCCGAAGATACAAGGTTAAAGTGTTCTCGGCCAACTTCCCTCTCTATGGTGATATGAGCAGACGTGTTATGAGTCTGTTATCAAATTACAGTCCTCATCAGGAGATCTATTCTATTGATGAATGTTTCCTGAATCTGGAGGGAATTAATGTGGACCTGCAGAAGTACGGACTTGAAATGAAAGCAAGGATTGAAAAAGGTACCGGTATACCAATAAGTATTGGAACTGCTCCTACTAAAGCCCTGGCTAAACTGGCCAACAGGATTGCAAAGAAGTTTCCAAATGAGACTGGTGGTAGTTATGTCATTGATACGGAAGAGAAGCGCATTAAAGCTCTGAAATGGCTTAAGGTTGAGGATATATGGGGTGTAGGCAGAAGAAATGCTAAGAAGCTTTATGCTATTGGTGCTTATAAAGCTATTGACTTTGTGAATCTCTCTGAAGCCTGGGTAAGAAAGAATATGACCATTACCGGGTTGAACTTGCAAAAGGATTTGAAAGGTATTCCAACTATCGAAATGGTTGAGCCTGAAAAGAAGAAATCTATTGGTACTTCTAGAACATTCGAAACTGATCTTCGTTCTTTTGACGAAGTACGTGAACGTATAACAACTTTTACTTCTATGAGTGCCGAGAAATTACGAGAACAGAATTCTTTCTGTAAACGATTGATTGTTTTCATTGGTACCAATCCTTTTAAGGAGCATGAAACGCAGTATTACCCGTCTATACAGATTAAATTGCCTTTCCCGACTAACTCTACCCTTGAAATGGTGAAGTTTGCTAATGAAGGCTTAAAACAGATATTCAAAAATAACCTGTATTATAAACGGGGTGGGGTATTGCTGACTGATTTTGTTGATGCAAGTGTTTATCAACCCTCACTTTTCTTTAATTCTGATCCAAAACACAAAAAACTGATGGAGGTAA
>CAZAFR010000080.1:0-5820 GCA_964484665.1 uncultured Proteiniphilum sp.
CCAATCTCTTATTAAAGCATTGGTCTTTATTACGTCAAAATTATTGATGTTCCACTAAGAGGATAACCAGACTTTTCAAATACTTCTATTATATTATACGTGTCAGTTATCCCTGCATAATTTAAATTATCAATTATTTTTGAAAAGATTTCATGCGTTTTACTTCATATTAAAGATGCAATTTCTTTTAAGATTGTTTTCGATTTATTTTTGAGACAGGTCTAATTGCATTGAAACTTCTTCCCTGTTCCTCTTCGTAAATTTTTAATTTAAAGTCTTCCATTTTTTTTGATTGATTATGGATATATGGGAATTGCACTTGAAATTCTTCCTTTTCCTTCTTTTTTATACATCAAAATTCTATACCTTTTCGTGCCTGAACGCCACTGGTATAGTAATGTTTTATTTCTTTCATTTCAGTTACTAAATCGGCAATCTCTATTAATTCGGGGGGAGCATATCTTCCCGTAATGATTATTTCAGTGCTTTTTTGTTTTTGTGTCAGCACATCAATCAATTCTTGCGCAGAAAACAAATTGTAGAAAATGGCAATGTTGGCTTCGTCAAGAACTATTACATCATATTGTCCCGACTTTATTACATCCGTAACTTCTTTTAGTCCTTTTCGTGCAGCATCTATATCGACTTGTTTTGGCGTTTCGCGGATAAAGCAATTTAATCCATATTGTTTGACTGTAACGGATTCTCCAAATTGTTCCAAGGCTTTTATTTCGGAATATATCATCCCTTTTACAAATTGAGCAAAAAACACTTTCTTACCAGCTCCAACAGCTCGCAACGTCAATCCTATTGATGCGGTTGTTTTTCATTTGCCGTTTCCTGTATAAATTTGAATATATCCTTTCATGGTTTTTATTACAAAGTTATATTTTATTTAGTTGTAATGTTTATTTGGTCTGTGTTTATTTAATCTAAGTTTTTATTTTAATCAAGATGTTTTATTTGTTAATGACTGATGTAGGACCTACTAATAATAAAACACCAAGAGACTATCGAATTAGCTACTTGGTGTTTTATATTGTAAATGCGTTGTTAGAACGACGTATAACTATTCTTTAATGCATCTGATAGAATGTCCGGCAACACGGCTTTTGTAGGTGTCGTCGGTAGCAATCATTTTACCATTGGTAAACTCTACACGGCGGGCACCGGCACTGTCGAATAATGTGGAACTCCAGTAATATCCACCCGGGGAGCCTTCGCTATATGCAGCACTGCTACCTCCGATATAGCCTGCTGCAGGGAACGTAATGGTTTCGAGAGCGTCTCCCAACGCTGCGAATTCGCTTGCAGCATCGGATAGAGACTTATCTGTAAACGTGGCTGATGCGTCAGCATCCCAGCGACTAATTTTTGCGTAATAATGGAGATTATCTTCTGTTTTTAGCCATTCCCACTTCATATAATAAGCGTCATCTGTACCTTGGCGTTTAATACCGTAAATAATTTTATTACTGTTGTCGCCCCAGTAGTGAGCTGTGGCTGTACCAGTTGACAGAGCTTCGTTGGTCTCTACCCTTGGACCGCTATACATGTTGATTAGTACTGCCGAGGGAGTGAAAATTCCAAGGAAATCACTGGCGGTCGGTATTCGATAACCTTCGGGACAAGGTTGACTGGCGGCAGTCTGCCAACGAGTATTGTCCGTACCGCTGAGCCAATCGCCGCTCATTTTCTTGATAAACTTATCCTGATTCTCTGGAGCATTGGCTTCTTCAGCGCTTATAGGTCCTGAAATACTTTCGATAGTTTGTGTAGAGCTGAAAGCTGTGTTGCGTCCCCATTGGTAAAAGTGACCGATAGCGTTTTCCCAATCGTTCTCGAAGTCTGCACTTGTTGCGCCTAGGTTGCGGTCCATCCACTGCAAACCGTTGAACGTAATCAGTCTTTCTTCTACGTTGCCATTATCTACATCCACTATAACTTCATCTATCTTGTCCATTACAGTTACGTCTATCTCTGCAGAAATAGACAATCCACCGTTCGTCGGAGCCACCTTTAACGTAATGGTCCATAATTCTTTTGCTGCCAATGTATATTCTTTATTGTCGTTTCCGCCAATAGTAACTACTTCTCCGTTGTTTTCAAGTGTCATCTCCACTGTGCCAGGAGCTAAATAGCCGGTCGCATCGCGGTTTGCACCGTCATATGTCAGAGTGTTTATACCCTGTGTCAGTGCGGGAACAAGATTGCTCAATCCAGCATCCACCAGCGACTGGTCATATACGAATTTTACTCCGGCATTGACTTGTGTCAGTACAATCGCAACTGAAGTTTCCGCACCAACAGTAACGGTCGCAGTTTTTGTTCCACCATAACGAGGAGCATCAAATGCGGGTACGAAATCCACGGTCATGTTAGTCAGCCCAACAGTGTAATCGCCAGGAGTAAGCCCTTCAACTATACCGTTAGCAGGGAAAGGCATCTCTTCCGTATTAGGTCCATCGAGGGTCAGTAAGTAGCCGCCAAAGTCGGTTAATGGCGTATTGGTACGTGTACTGACGGTGATTACATCATTGTTCAATGTTGGATTTAACACAAGTGTACCTGTTCCATCCACAGGTACTGGCACTGTCAACTCCTTGGAACACGACAGTACTAAAATTGCTGTGCAAGCAAGAAGTAGAAGATTTCTCATTTTCATTTTCTTTAATTTTAAATGTTTGTTATTATTTTATCGTCGATTAATTATATCGACCATCTTTCCGTTTATAGTTTTGTAAACCGATTTGTTATATCAATCATCTTTTCATCTATAATTTTATAAAACCGCTGATTGGTTGCGGATGAGTCCAGTCCACCCAACTTCTCCACATATGGTCCTAACTTCACATAATCAAAATTGCTGAGAGAGCACGATTCGGGAAAACTCTGCTTACCTGAATACCATGCTGTTTTTATATGATTATTACGTACAAAAGCTGCCAACCGATTAATTTCTTTTGGATCATTATCTCCACCCATAAAACAAACACAGGTTATGGCACTTTTATATTTTTCTAGTAACTTCATTAAGACTACTTTATTAAGTATTTCTCCTGTGTTTTCCCAAAGATATGGGCTGTGGCACCCTTTGCAACGGTTCGGGCAACAAGAGATATTTATTGCCAATGTAACTTCATCAGGCACTTCCTGAAAAACAATATCGTAGTTTACAAATCGAAGCATCTTCCTATTATGATTGTGGTGATTGACCATTGTCAATCTTAGTGATAGTTTACAATTCTCAACATCGTTCTATTGTAACTGATTAGATGTGGCGTAATAACGTCTTGAAGCTTCTTGTTGTCTCGGTTGCGAGAAATTACTAACACGTTTCATATAGCCTATGATACGTGTCAGGTAATCTAAATCGGTACTTTTGCACGATGGACATTCATTGAGTTTTCGTTTATCTATATGTCCACACTTATTACAAACTGTATTGGGTATATTGAACGTAAAATAGTTGCATCCCTCTACTGTTGCTACACGCAATAGCTGCTTGTATTGTTCTTTACTGAGGTGTTCTTCCAGATTAAGGTGGAGTGCTGAGCCTCCCGTAAGGTGTTCGATATATTTACGTCCATGTAATCGAAATTTATCTACAATATTTAACGAGTCATCTTCTACGATATAAAAATAACTGTTGTAGCAATCTCGGAGTACCTTATACCCTGCCTCTTTATCCCATTTGGCATGTTTAACTCCAACATTTTCGGCAGGAATCATTTCACAGTTGAACATCACTTCTTTTGTTCTATACTTCTTATTGTATTTTTCGATTAATCCAAGTATTTGCTGGACAAAATCTGTATATTTTGAGTTGTCGTTTATTTCAATGTCTAAAAATTCAGCAGCTTCCACTAATCCGTTCACTCCGATAGTAAGATATTGTCTTTCCATATTAATATATCCGGCATCAAATAATGGTAACATACCTTTAGACTGCATGAATTTCAAATTCTCATTGTATCCTAATTGAACTTTATGAACTAAATCAACAATATCTTCAAGAAATAATTGATAAGGAATCCCTTTTCTCCCTGCTTCCTGAACACAACGATTAAGATTAATAGTCAGAACGCTTTTTGACCCGGTAGAAACTCCTCCAGCTCCCAATGTATAACTGAATCCATTATCGGTTATCTCATTGCGTAAACGGCAACAACTGCTTAGAGAATCGGCGTTATCGCTCAAATATGTAAAAAATGAATGCCCCTCTGCATACATTTCAGCTGTGAAATCCCCATATTCATTATCTTTAGGCTCTCCATTTTTGGTCAATAAAGCCATTGTCTCAACAGGGAATGTTAATACAGAACGGGTACGTTCAGCATTAAACCATTTCATAAAACGTTTTTGTAACCAACTTAACGAGTTCCAATCGGGAGCACTTCCGTTTGGGAAAACAAAGTTTTCAAATAGGCTATCAAAGTAGTATTTATCGTAATAGGAGATATTCCAAAAAACAGCTTGGAAGTTTCTTGCTCCGGTGGGTTGATTTATCGAATATACAATTTGCTCGAAATAGTCGGTAATGACCTTATCCAATGTGCGTTGTTTTTTCGACAGGTCAACTATTTTATCAGTCTCTTTGTAGTATTCTGTTCCATATTCTAAACCGATAAAATAGTTCATATACATTAAGAATTCCGGTGTAGCACATGCTCCGCTTAACATGCTAGATACCATGAAAACCATATTAATGAACCCACCACAAAAAGATTTCAAGTTGGTTGGAGCTTTAGAATTTCCGCCAATAGAGTCTGTTCCACCAATCAACCAAGGATACATAGTTATACTGGCACAATAGTTTGCCAAACTAGTTTCATCATTTTTGTAAATGAAATGATTGTTTAGAAAGTAGATATATTTGTCAGATAATTCTTTGCCGTACATATCCTTTAAACGGTCAGTCAGCAAACGGCGGTTCAAACGAATGAAATTGGATTTTGGTAATTCTCCGATAAGTGTAGCCATGTTCTTGTTTTCGACATTGGCATTTGCATCAAACTTACTTCCAGTTGCGGCATTGGATGCATCGCAATAGTCCATAAGAAATTTAAGCTTTTCTGTAACTTCTCTATCTTCCGCATGTTTTTGTCGGTACAGCATATAGGACTTTGCTACTGTATAATATCTTTCAGCCATTAATGCTATCTCTACCTGATTTTGTACTTCTTCTACAGTAATTCCATTCGAGATATTAATTCTGCAAAGAATATTACTAATCACATCTTGAGTTGCAAAACTACCAACAGACAAAAACGCTTTAGCAATTGCATTCTTGATTTTTTCGACGGAAAAAGGTTCTTTCTTTCCATCTCTTTTGATAATGAATAATTCCATATTTATAAAGTTTTAATTTATTAATGGAACATATCAGGAGAGTGTAGGACTAGATTTAAGCTATAGACTTTAAACCGTACCCTGCCGCTTTTCACCCGAAAGCTCCGGTATATTATTTGACATGAGGCAGGTCTTCTGACTTGTTTCGGGTTATGCGCCTTCCCATCTAAGTAGACAGTGGCATAAGGATGCACTCCCTTGTGTGAAACTTACAGCTACGGGGATAGTTCCTGATTTTCACAGGATTCCCTTTTTAATCTCTGTTGCTACCAACAACTAAGAGAACCAAATATCGTTTACAAAGGTAGGATTTCTTTTTTGTAAAATCATCAAAATCAAACAACGAATTTCTAAAGTCCAGTCAGGACAAAAAAAATAATCTTTAAGGTTTTTTCATGATAATACAATCATATTTTTTTATACATCAAAATTCTATACCTTTTCGTGCCTGAACGCCACTGGTATAGT
>CAZAFR010000081.1:0-5704 GCA_964484665.1 uncultured Proteiniphilum sp.
TACACTCTATAAGACAAAAGGTGTTACGCTGACTCAAAATCCGGGTTGGAATTAATAAGTTGCTATTAGAATATAAAGTTTTATAATTCTATATTATTAAAGCCCTGCAAAGAAAATTTGCAGGGCTTTTTTTGGGTATATCTCAATTTAAATATGTTACCATAATTGATAAAAACTATATCAAATTTTAAATTTAAACGAAAAAATAGTAGCAATATAACTCCGTTTATGTTAACTTATATTTAATTAGACAAAAACCATGATGTGAACCTTAATGTTAAAATGCGAATATTTAGTTATTTTTGCTAAATTAGTGTGTACATTTGAGGCAAATACTTAAATGAAACGACCTAAACAAGTGTGACATTTGAGTAATATTACAAATGTTTTAACTTTTCTAGTTTATGAGAAAAAAAATCAATTTTATTTTATCTCTATTGTGTATATCAGTAGGGATGTTGTTTGCACAAAACCAGGTAACTGGTATTGTGATGGATGAAACGGGAGAACCTATCATTGGTGCCTCGATTCTCATTAAAGGGACCGGACAAGGTACTATTACTAATGTTGATGGTAATTTTATGTTAAATGTTCCTGAAGGTGCTACTCTAGTGTTTTCATATGTTGGCATGAAGACACAAGAACTTCCGGCAACATCTAATATGACAATTGTACTACAGTCTGACACCGAACAGCTCGAGGAGCTTGTTGTTGTTGGATATGGTATTCAGCGTAAAGCAAACCTAACGGGTGCTGTTTCTACTGTAGATGTGAGTAAGACACTTGAAGCAAGACCTTACTCTGATATTTCAAAAGCGCTACAGGGAACGATACCCGGACTTTCTATTATTAGCAATAGTGGAGTATTAGGAGCTCAACCCTCAATTTCTATTCGTGGATTAGGAACATTAAGTAATAATGCAACAAGTAAGCCTTTGATTGTAGTAGACGGGGTTGCTATGGACGATCTGTCTCTTCTTAATACACAGGACATTGAAAATATTTCTGTGTTAAAAGATGCGGCATCTACTTCAATTTATGGTACACGTGCTGCATTTGGTGTGATTTTAATTACAACCAAATCGGCACAACATATGGATAGGATAAAAGTGAATTACACAAATAATTTTGCATGGGATACACCAACTATTTTACCTGATTATCCTGACGTTCCTACTCAGTTAAAAGCTTTAATCGCAGCTAATAACCGTGCCGGATTAGCAAATGAATTGTTTGGTATGTATCTTGATCAGATGCTTCCATACGCTGAAAAATGGAGAGATGAGCATAATGGAAAAAAGGCAGGCTACAGAGAGATGGTTCTTGGGTCTCGTGATGCATTAACAGATAGTAGTAAACCATTGGGCGATTTTATACTTGACAATAATGGTGTAGGTATGTATTTTGCTGATTGGGACGTTGTTGATATAATGTTTAGAAATTGGAGACCTTCTAGTAGTCATAATCTTTCAGTACAGGGAACCAGTGGAAAAACTTCATATTATATGTCTGTAGGGTATAATCATGACGAAGGTGTGATGAAATTTTCCCCTGATAAGATGGATAAATGGACAGCAATGCTGAATGTTACCAGTGATGTAAAAGACTGGTTGCAATTAGGCGGACGTTTTAATTACAGTAATAAAGATTATGTCGGACCTGCTACTCGAAGAACCACTTATCAGTATTTATGGCGCTGGGGTAGTTTCTTTGGTCCTTATGGAACGTATCAAGGAACTGATATGCGTAATGATATTGCCTATCGCAAACAAGCGGGTGACTGGACCGACAACAATAGCTTTATACGTATGGGAGCTTTTGCTAAGGCAACATTAGCAAAAGGTTTAACATTAAATAGTGATTACACTTATAATGTAAATAACTACACTTATAAAGCTGCTTATATTCCTCTATCAGGTTGGAATTCATGGGGAGGTGCTATCAATACTCCACAAGATTTTACTAGTAGTTCATGGTTAGAGCAGCAATCTAGTCAGGATAAATCTTTTGCATTTAACATTTTTGGAAATTACGAGTTTGCACTAGATAATAACAATTTTAATCTAATGATTGGTGGAAATGCTGAAAGTGGTTCTTATTTTAATCATTATTCAGAAAGGGATGATCTGCTTGATTATAATTTGCCTGAATTTAATCTGTCTACGGGACCTCAATACGTATCCGGGGCGCATTCACATTGGGCTACAGCAGGCTATTTTGGAAGACTAAACTATGATTATAAAGGCATATGGTTAGTTGAATTAAATGGAAGGTATGATGGTTCGTCACGTTTTCCGGCTTCAGATAGATGGGCATTCTTTAAATCAGGGTCAGCCGGTTATAGAATAAGTGAGGAGTCTTTCTTTGAGCCTTTAAGAAATTCTATAAATAACCTTAAGCTAAGAGCTTCATATGGTGAAGTGGGAAATCAGGCTGTTGGTAACAATATGTATCTTGCTACAATGACAAAACGCTCAGATGGAAGTACATATTGGTTGTCAGATGCCGGTACTAAAGTAGTTGCTTATGATCTACCACGATTGGTTTCTTCTACATTAAAATGGGAAAGAATTCAAACACTTGATTTTGGTGCAGATGTGGGTATATTTAACAATGAGGTCAATTTAACATTTGATTGGTACCAGCGGACAACTAAAGATATGCTCGCACCGGGACAAACAATGCCTCAAATTCTTGGAACTTCTGCTCCTTATGTTAATGCAGGAACATTAAGAACAAGAGGATGGGAACTAAATATTGATTGGCATCACAGATTTAATGAGTTTACAGTTTATGCAAATGCAAACGTTGGTGATTTTATTACAGATATTACAAAATGGGAAAATGACACTAAACTGTTAAATCAAAATTATAGCGGTAAAAGATATGGAGATATTTGGGGATTTGAAACCGATCGTTATTTCACTAGTAATGATTTTAACTCAGACGGAACATATAAGGAAGGAGTAGCATCACAGGTCGGTTTGCAGCAAGGTACTTTTGTATTTGGTCCCGGCGATATCAAATTTAAAGATCTTGATGGCAGTGGTGTAATAGATGGAGGTAGTGGCACTGCTGATGATCATGGTGACTTGAAAGTCATTGGTAATTTAACGCCAAGATTTCAGTATGGATTCAGAATTGGAGGTGAATGGAGAAATTTTGATTTGGATATGTTCTTTCAAGGAATAGGAAAACGTTCTGTTTGGACTCAAGGAGCATTTGTTATGCCTATGATGCGAGGAGCAGATGCGATATATGCAAATCAAACTAGTTATTGGACTGAAGAAAATCCAGATCCAAATGCCGATTTTCCAAGAATGTTTCCCGGAAATGCCGGTCTAGGTACAATCTCAGTTTTAAACTCAGGTAATCACAATTTTTATCCTCAATCCAAATATATTGTGAATATGGCATATTTGAGATTTAAAAATCTGACTATAGGTTATACTCTACCTATAGAATTAGCAAACAAAATATATATTGAAAAGGCAAGAGTTTATTTCAGCGCAAACAATTTACTTGAACTGATTAATAAGAGTAATGCTCCTATTGACCCTGAAGTAAATGCTGCTGAATCCGGTGTTAGCTTGGGAAATGGCACTTGGGGAAGAGTTGATCCTATGTCAAGAACAATATCATTTGGAGTACAACTAACATTTTAATATGGATATCAATATCTTTATTTAAATTCAAATAAAAAATAAATGAAAATCATATGAAACAATTTAAAATATTATTTATCCTCTCTATGGTCTTATTACTGGGATCTTGCAATGATTTTTTGGAAAAGGGACCACTGGATACATTTACGAACGATAATTTTTGGACCAGTGAAAATAATGTAACTGGTTTTGCAAATACTTTTTATCAGGATTTTCTTGGATACGGAAATTCAGGTGGGCAAGGACTTTTCTATTACAAAACATTATCTGATGATCAGGCAGGAAATAGCTTTGCAAACTGGACTTTCCAAAACATCCCTGCAAGTAGTGGTAATTGGCAAAATGGTTGGATAGAAATCAGAAGAGCAAATGTATTGCTTGAAAATGTTGATAAGGTAAATATGAGTGATGAAGCTAAAAACCACTGGACTGGTGTAGGCAGACTTATGAGAGCATGGCAATATTATCAGCTTGTAAGAGCTTATGGCGATGTACCATGGGTTGAACAACCGCTTGATATTACAGATGAAGGAATACTTTATGGTGCTCGTGAAAGTCGTGATATGGTGATGGATAAGGTTCTTGAGGATCTTAATTATGCTACTCAGAACATGTATGATAATGATTCAAAAACCACGCTAAACAGAAATGTAGCTTATGCAATGAAAGCAGAGATTTGTCTTTTTGAAGGAACTTTCCGTAAATACAGAAAATCGGAAGACGGTCAATCTGCTCCTGACGCTACAGGTGCTGCCAAATTTTTGAATGAAACAAAATCTGCCGCCTCTTATTTAATGAATAAAGATTTTACCTTGAATAGTTCGTATCAAGGTAATTATAATTCACTTGATTTATCAGTTAATCCTGAAATGATTTTCTATAAGGCTTATAAACAGAATGTGTTTAATCATTCTCTGATATCATATATCAGTTCTTCTACTCAAATGAGTGGTATGAGTAAAGATGCCTTTGAATCATATCTTTTTAATGATGGACTGCCTTTAGGTCTCACTAAGCAAGATACTTCTGATGCTGCTGTTATGTATATTGGAACAAAGATTGTGGCAGGTGAAGAAGTTCCGGATACAGTTATGTCTATTAAACATATCCTGGATTTGCGAGACAACAGGTTAATTCAAACAATTGATACTGCATTGTGCTATGTTGGTAGAGGATTTACTCGGTTTGGTGTTGGTATTTCTATGACATCATCCACCGGATATGGAGTACAAAAATATGATAATAAAAATCTTGCTGAAATGTATCGCAATCAAACAGTGCAGAACTTTACACATGCGCCAATATTTTGGTTATCAGTGGTGTATCTGCAATATGCAGAAGCATGCGCTGAATTAGACAATATAACTCAAACTGATTTGGATAATTCTGTCAATAAATTAAAAGCCAGAGCCGGTCTTCCACCGTTAACTGTTAGTGTAGGTTTCTCTGACCCAGCTAATAATATGGGTGTTAGCGATTTGATTTGGGAAATTCGTCGTGAAAGACGTACAGAATTGATGTTTGACAACTGGACAAGATATTGGGATTTGATAAGATGGCATCAACTAAACAAATTGAATTCATCAACAAATCCTGACATTCTTTTAGGCGCAAATATTGTTAATGACCCCTATGATAAGGCTGTTGATAAAGTGGGTACATATATTGATGGATCTAAGGATAGGCAGCGTGATTTTGACAATAAACATTATTGGTATCCAATTCCTTCAGGTCAGATATCATTAAATAAACAACTGACTCAAAATCCGGGTTGGAATTAAAATTATAAATAGATAATTCGAAGACAAGAGTGGGCCATATAGGTCCACTTTTGTTTTTTTATTATTGTTTTATATTCGTCTTTTGTGTAATTCTTTGTTTGAATAAAATTGAGATCATATGAACATGATGGGGGTCATGGATATATCAACTCTGTAGGTTATCTGTAGGTTATCTGTAGAATATCTGTAGTTTATCTGTAGTTTATCTGCAGTAACACTGTATTATATCTGTAAATTTATAGAATAGATTTGGCTCAA
>CAZAFR010000082.1:0-5537 GCA_964484665.1 uncultured Proteiniphilum sp.
GTAGCCGAGCGGGATTCTTGTGACTAATTAAAGTTTAGCGGACAGCAATGATTTAAAATAGAAAACAGGCTGACTGTTTTTATAAACTTCGATAAAAAAGCCAGGCTGTTTTCATTTTTATATTAATTACTAGGTAGTAAGTACAATTTCAAAACATCTTCAAAGATAATTAAATTAATAATCTGGGTTTTGTACAAGAAGATTATTTCGTAGCGTCTCATCATGATAAATAGGTTTAAAATACATTTTATCAGACCAATTTCTTTCTTGAAAGACTTCATGTGAAATTATAGGCTCAATAGAAGTAGTTTTATCATCTAATAAAGGATATAAAACATCTGCAGCATAGCATTTTGAATAAGCCTCTTCTCCTATCATCCAACGTCTTACATCATAATACCGTTGATCTTCAAACATCATTTCAACACGCTTTTCATTTCTCATCCTGTCCCTTAAAGTATCACCAGTATCTTTTATATCTGGCATACCTGCTCTATTTCTTATCATATTAAGATATTTTTGCGCTTCCTCATCTTCACCTAATTCGATGCAAGCTTCAGCATAATTAAACAAAATTTCTGTATATCTGAAATAACGCCATGGAATATCTTGAGCATAAAACCAGCCATCTATAGTTGGATCCATCATTTTACGAAGATAGTAACCTGTAAACCCCGCCTCTGAAGGTCTCACGGAACTTTGCCGTGTGTCAAGTCCATATTCAATTGTTACACTATTTGTATTTGAATTCCATCTCTCATATCTTCCAACCTGCAGCGTAGATGTTGGATCTTTTGATAATAAGGAAGCATCTCTTCCCATATCTCTGACTTGAGAACCTTCGTAAATAATAAATGCATAAAAACGTGGGTCTCTATTTAAGTAAGGATCAGAAGCATGTTCAGGATTATCCCAACTAAAAGGAATACCAGTATTCATTTCAAATGCATCAACCAAATTTCCAAGTGGCACATTATTTCCTCTTCCTCCAAAACCATTTGGATAATAAAGCTGTAAAGGTCCAGTATTCACACCACTCCACCAATCGGGTCTAAAATAGCGAATAAAAATATCCTCTTCATTACCATAAGATAAAAAAAGATTTTGACAATTTTGTGCTGCCTCTTCAAAAGATGCCGGGTCTTTTTTATACAAATCATATAGTCTGAGATCTATGACATCTTTTGATGCTGCCTTTGCTTTTTTCCAACGTTCTTGCTGGTTACCATCAACATATCCCAATAATTCTGGATTTTTATAACTAGGAAAAATGGTACTTATATTGTGATGTAAATCACTTGCAGCATGTGTAAGTACCCTTGATTTTAGACTCATAGCTGCTCCTTTCGTTGCCCGTCCAAGATCTGATCCGGTATATTCTTCTGGTAATAATGACGCAGCAACTTCACAATCTTCAACTATAAAATCAACACATTCAGAAAAACTGTTACGTGGTACTAAATAATCGTCTGAAAGAGTGTATGCCTGTTTTATTATGGGTACGCCTCCATAAAGTTTTAAAAGTTGATGATAATACATTCCCCTTAGAAAATGTACTTCTCCTCTAAAACGACTCTTTAAGTCTTCATTAATTGGAGATTTTTCCAAATTCTCTAAAGCTATATTGCAATATCTAACAGCTTGATAAATTTTTGGCCATTGATGCCAATAACCACTCGTGGTAGGAGAATCTCCTCCTCTGTTTACATTTAATACTCCAGTGTTTGCTCTTGCATCTGCTTCATCTACATATACAGATGTAGGAAACTTTTCAAATCCATGTTCAACTTCAATATAAATTTGTGATATAAAAGCTTCTATTAAACTTGGATCCTCACTTTCCCAAACGTCTACTTCTGAGTATTCCGTTAAAGGCTTAGTTTCAAGAAAGTCACTACATGAAATGATTGAAATTGAACCTATTAAAGAAATTATTATAAAGTTTTTTATTTTCATTTCGATATAATTTTATAGAGTTAATTTTAGACCAATGTTATATACTTTGTTAACCGGCCAATTAGATGTATTAGTTCTTTCTGGATCAAAGCCTTTTGGAAGATTTGATAATGTAAGCAAGTTCATTCCGGAAAGGTAAATATTGACTTTTGATAGGCCTAATTTCTCAGAGACAGAACCTGGTAGTTGATAACCAATTTCCAAGCTCTTTAATCTTAAATAATCCCCTTTTCTTAAAAAGAATGTATTAGCTTGTTCAGACCAATAAACTCTTCCTCCTCTAGCTAAAATTGCAGCTCTTGGATTAACTGAGTTTGTATTGTCAGGCGTCCATCTATCTTCTGTAATAAATTGAAAATAATTTGACTCTGGAGATCCAGTCGGCAAGCTTAAATAATAATCATTGTCTGCAGCTCCTTGAAAGAAAATTGAAGAATAAAAATTACGAAATCTTAAATCGAGGTTTAAGCCACCGAATAGCTTCGGAGTAGCACTATTGTTACTTCGAACTTGATCTAATCCGTCAATTTTACCATCTTTATTAACATCTTCAAAAATAATATCACCAGGCATTGCAGAAGGCAGATGTGGATATGAATCTATATGTGCTTGATCTTTAAATATTCCAATAGCCTGATAAAATAATCCCGCACCTATTGGACGACCTGTTGATTTACGATACTCTTCTATATTTGGTGTTTCATCCCAAAACTTTATTTTGTTTTCTGCATATGAAATATTTGGAGAAATTGTATATTGAAAATCACCTACATTGTCAGAGTATGACAATGAAAGTTCAAAACCTTGATTACTTACTTCTCCAATATTTTCTCTTGGTAGTGTTAGTCCTGTTGAAATTGGTACTGAGGCATTTCTATATTCTAAAATGTTATTTCTAAAATTATAGAAGTATTCAATAGTTGTTGATAATTTTCCATCAAACATTTGCATGTCAATTCCAATATTTGACTGGTTTGCTACTTCCCAAGTGATATTTTCATAAGGTATTCTAAGTTCTTTTAGAGCAGTTTTCTCTTCATTGACATTAAATATATATTTATTTTTCCAGTCAGTTCTAAATCCATATGTAGCTAAATATTGATAAGCTGAAATTCTATCATTCCCTGTTTGCCCCCATGAGCCTCTTAATTTAAAATGACTGATAAACGACATTTTCTCTTGCCAAAATTCTTCTTCAGATAACACCCATCCTAAAGAAATTCCAGGAAAAAAACCAAATCTATAATCTTCGTGAAATATATACGAACCATCATATCTGAATACAAATTCCGCTAAATATTTAGATTTATAGTTATAATTAACTCTACCAAAATAATTAAGTCTTGCACTTTGGCTTGCTGATCCATTATTATCTTTTTCTAAGTCTCCCCCCGCAAATAATTGGTCAATAGCCTCAGATGGGAAATATTTACGAAGAGCGCTTATATTCATGTTATCTGCGGTAAATCGTTCAGCCCCTAATAACCCTCCTACTGTATGATCTCCAAATGTTCTATCATAATTTAGTAAAGCATTAATAGTTATTGAGCCATTATCTTCCATACTTTGCTCTAATTGTGGCTGACTAACTCCATGTTTGGTTTTAATTAATTCCGGTTCATTATTATCATTGTATCCTTTCCAATAATATAAATAATATGGTATGGACCATTTTTTATTATTATTAAAGGTCTTATCTACTGATATATTGGTTTTAAATGATAACCCTTCAATAAATGGTAAGTTTATATCTAAATTAAGTAAACTTTGTAAATAATAAGTTTTAGATCTATCATACCCCATTTCATCAGAAGAAGATACTACTGGGTTCAAGTCCGATTCAACGCCTGGACCGGGTAATCCATTTGGCCAACGAGCTGGCATGTTAGGCCTACTTTGAACAACTAGTTGATGTGAATAAAGGGGATTATACATATCCGCTGGCCTATTTGTAACCGACTGCCTACCAGATATATCAAATCCTATTTTAATATTATCAGTAATCTGCCCATCAATATTGCTTCTGAAATTAACCTGAGAGTAATTATTACCACTGTTTTTGTGAATGCCTTCCTGATAATTTGCGCCTAATGATAAAAAATATTTAACAGATTCGGATCCACCGGATACTGAAACATTGCCATAGGTTTCAGGACTAAAGTTTCTATAAACTTCATCGTACCAGTTAGTTTCAGGATACAGCCATGGATCTTTATTTGCATCATTTTTGTAAATATTTAATATTTCATTAGAATAAGTGGGTGTCATTCCATAGTAACTATCATTTTCATTAACCATGGACATATAAGTGTGTGCATCTGCCATTACGGGAAGACTTGTAGGAGTACTAAATCCCTGATTTAAAGTTACTGAAATTTCAGCTTTTCCAACACCACCTCTTTTCGTCGTAACCAATATAACTCCATTAGCAGCCTGCGCACCATATATTGCCGCAGATGCATCTTTTAATACAGTTATCGACTCTATATCATTTGGATCTAAACGGGATAAATTCCGATTTGCAATACCATCGACAACAATAAGTGGATTGTTATTACCTGTTGTATTTACACCTCTTATTCGTATTGTCGGGTCGTCTGCTCCTGGTGTGGAACTAGCCTGAATTGTAGTCAATCCAGGTATTTTTCCGGTTAACCTATTAGTTAAATTAATAGCTGGAGCCATTTGTAAATCATCACCACTAATGGAAGAAATAGCACCGGTTATAGTTGCTTTTTTCTGAGTCCCATATCCTACGACAACAACCTCATCCAATAACCCCGTGTCATCAGACATAATAACATTAATTACCGTCCTTCCATTAACAGGCTCAATGACTTCATGCATACCAACATAACTAAATTTTAACTTAGCATCTGCTGGAACATTGTTTAAAGTGTAATTACCATCTGTATCTGTAATTGTGCCATACCCTTCATTATTTACAACTACTACAGTTACTCCAATCATAGCTACACCAGTATTGTCTTTAATATTTCCACTTATAGATAAATTCTGAGACATTGAATACATTAAGGATGAACAAAAAAGTACAATCAGTGTTATAATTTTTCTTACTCTCATGTTTTTTATGTATTTAAGTTATTATAATTTCCAAGGTTTTCTATACTCATAGGACAAATATTTGTTAGCTATGTCTGAATTTGTGAATCTCTCATTGACACCATCCCATTCGAGCCTCTCACGTGTCATCATTGCTATTGTTCCCAAGTGTGCTAATGATGTTGACCTGTGACCTATTTCCAAGGTTGCCCAAGGTTGCTCACGTGATTTCACACAATCAAGAAAATTTCTAATTAAGCTTGAAGCACTGTTTTTATAACTACCATCAATTAAAAGTGTATCGTCTTTTTCAAGAGAATAGTCTTCTGCTTCTATCATAGACTTCCATGTTTGAAATTGTCCTGCAGTAGTAGGTGTGATTTTATAATCATTTTCTCCTGTATGTAATGTCCCTTTTGTTCCTCTTAATTCTAAAAAACCATGAGGAATAAATGAACCGGAACTTGCTTCTAATATAGTTAATGTTACAAAAACTCCTGACTTAAATTCATAGGTAA
>CAZAFR010000083.1:0-1912 GCA_964484665.1 uncultured Proteiniphilum sp.
TCGTTTTACTGCTTCCAGCAATATATGACATCCGTAATTTTGACCATCATCAAAATCCAAAATTCCAAAGGGTGGATTATGAGAAATCAAAATATCGGTATCATTAGGGATTTGTTCCATTATTTCTTCCACACGATATTTTATTAAAATATCACCTATAAAAAGAGGAACACCCCAAAACTTTATGCCTTCTATTTCAACGCCAGAACAACACAAGTAATGACAATCATCCGGCAGACCTTCAATTTGTTCGCCATACAAACAATCATCATGATTACCTGCTACGAAAATTTTATGTGAATAGTCCAAATCACAAAACCAATTCAAAAAATCCAACATCTCATCATCTGAGCCTGCGAATGATGCATCACCGGAATGAATAATAATATCAGCTTCTGGCAAATTGGTCAATAACTTATGTTTACCGTGTGTATCTGAAATATGAAGTATTTGCATTTTCTTCTATAAATTAATAATTGATGATGTAACTATTCTCTCTTTTTCCAATGGATCAACCCATAGACGTCTCCGATGCCAATAGTTTTGATCTCATATATCACCCACCGCATTTAGATCTCTTTGGCTTTATAAATTTTATTTGAGACCTCCTTCTTCTAAACATAGCATAGAGTATTAGCATTTTAAGGTAATTGAAACCCTGTTCGAATTTCATTTCATCGTCAATGTTAATACAATCATGATTATCAGGGAAGATGATAATCTTTTCTTTTAATGAGTCAGAAATATTCAGTTTGTAATAATCTTTTGCATTTTCTCCATGTATGGGAATGATACCTGTTCTCGGATTGACTATTTTGCAAACATCACTCAAACATTTCATTGATGCATGTCCGCTCGTATGAAGCTTCTCTATATTTGAAAACTGATTGACAAAGCGGAGATAGTCTTCTTTCTTGTGCTTACTGATTGGATTGACATACTCACCCCACATAGAATAAATCAAAACGGTATCTTCATCTTTTAATCGTTCTTTTAAGAAATTGTAGTATTTAGAGAACTTCTCTGTGGGACGAACCAACATACAAAAACCTTTATCATCCATCCAATTCAATAATTTCTCGTTGTCTTCTCTAAAATCATAGACTTTATCAAACCTAAATAGGGGGCTTCGTTTCCCTGCCGACTCAGAAAATATCTCCAGTATATTCTTCTGATAATTATCACAAATAAACGGTCTATTGCAAACTTTCTTGTTGGCAGCGTGGAAAGAGGAGAGTCGTTCCATATCGGTAGAAGAAGAAAGCACAAATACATTCTTATATTTCTTCATTATTTCGGAAGCCTCTTGTTGCAATTTATTTTCGGTCTTCACTTGCTCTTCTTGTCGCGACAACATGGTTCCCTCTATAATTAGCACATCAATCGCCCTATCCTCTACTATCTTTCTGAGTATTTTCTTTAATCCTTTACCCAGATAACCATGATCTCTAAAATCACCGGTATGCAGAATCCGCTTGCCATCTGCCTCAATCAAAAACATAAAAGATTCGTATGCCGAATGACTCACGATAAAAGGAGTTACTTTAATCTCGTTAATAGATACGGGTACGGCTTCGGTCAGAGAGGACATTCTCTCTACCTTTTGCAAACAAGAAGTAAACCGTTCCTTTTCACTTTCAATATAAGAGAGTCGTTTGTATTTCTCAATAACGACTTGTTTAGCGGTCTTTCCTATATATTGCGGAATAGACTCCGGAACGAAATGAAACAAATCCAAATGATCTCCATGATAGTGAGTGTAAAAAATGGCATCAACCCCATCGGTAAGCGATTCTATAGATCCTTCATTAGCTAAATAATCATTAATTAGTCCTTCATTGTCGGGTAAGTTTAGTCCTAAGTCGATAAATATGCGAGTCGTATCGGTGGTTATCTCGGTGATGCAGCCTCC
>CAZAFR010000083.1:1922-2779 GCA_964484665.1 uncultured Proteiniphilum sp.
TCAGTAACACACCCCCCAATCTGGTTGGTGCCTCTATGGATGGTTATTTTCATGAATTAGTTAATTTATAAGTATCTTCTTTTACTATTAATACATCTATTGGCTGTTCGATTTTATCATATTCCGTTTTGAACACTTTGTCTTGATATTCTTTTGGCTCATTATCGTATATATAAGCAAAAAGAAATTTGATTTTATTAGAATTTATAACAACAGCTTTGTCAATTAATCCAAAACCCTGTTTTTGTTTCAATACTTTCGTCATTTCCTTAATAAATGGCTGTTCGTTTCGTCCAATAGATGCGTTATAACACTGCCAGTGTTCAACTAATCCCGAAGTGCCACGCAAAGCCTTTGCTCCCTTCTTCAATTCAATAACACAAAGATTTCCATATTGGTCAACAGCAATTATATCAAACCGTGGCTTCTTTGGGTTTTCTTTTGGAAATTCACACTTAAATTCACTCAAAACACTTACTTGATATTCTAAATCGATTATTGTATAGTCTGATTTACCATATTGATTATTGACAGACAACTTATGTTGCGCTTCCCTTTCTTCTTTTGCCATTTTATCAAGCCATTTGTCCATAATCCTTTTTGATTTATCGAAATACTGCTCATAGTCTCCGTCTTTGAAAGAAGAGACAAGTTCATTCTTCTTCTTTTTTAGATCAAGGTAAACCTTTTCTCCTTTTTCAATTATTGATGCAACGTCTGGAGAGTTAACCAAATCGTCTCCTTCAAGATAAGAGTAACTTAATGATTGAAAATCACTATTCATATTTTTTGCTGTTTCAATAGCTAATTTTTTATTCCAATTTCCTCTAAATGATGCAGTCTGAATAATATTTAAA
>CAZAFR010000083.1:2789-5407 GCA_964484665.1 uncultured Proteiniphilum sp.
ATCAAGGTAAACCTTTTCTCCTTTTTCAATTTTGTTTTTGGGAGTTTTATCCATATCTAAATAGAAATAAAACTTATCAAATTCAATACTGTTCTCACTATTTATTTTTGCTATATTTCCCCCTCGGTAATAAATGTTTAAATAGTTATTTCTAACCTGAACATCTAATAACTTATCATTATTAATTACATCAAGCATTGACCTTAATTTTCCCTTTTCTAAAGACTTTAAAAACTTCTTATCATGGATTCCTCGTCCTAAATAGCCCATAATTCTTTTATTTATAATAGGTTAATAATTTATCTAATATCTCTTTTAGCTGATTTCTTACATAATAAGGGGTGATCACTTTGGCATACTTACCCATTGAGAGAATATCCCCTATAAACTTGGAGTTGGGGCGAAGCGTGTAGGTAAACTCCGACTTACCCTCTTCGGTTTTGCTTTCTTGTTGGCTGGGATGCAAAGGCAAGGTTCGTAAGCGGTCAACTTGTATTCCATAAACCCGAATCACAACTTCCATGATAGGGATATATTCATATTGTCCAACGCCATTTTCCTGTAGATACTCTTCGGGAGAAAAATCTTCAGTGAAAGTAAAAGTCTTTTCTAACAACTTGATACTTTTTATTCTATCTAAAGCGTATGCTTTAATTTTCTCTCCATTCGGGTTTACTCCATATATATACCAACGCTGTTCAGTCAACTGCATAAAGTATGGAAGCAAGTTCACAACAAACTCCTCTTTCCCAAATGGCTGATAAATAAATTCAATGATACAGTTCTCTTTTATTGCTTGCAAAAGAGTTTCTAAATGGATTTGAGCCGAAGGGATATTGTCTATCACTAACCTCTCCTTTATGGTCGCCGATTGCTTGATGGCCGATTGGAGAGACATTGCATTCCACATCCACCGAGCTACTAAATTGCCATTATCATCATCTGAGACTAATTCGTAGTGGTTGTTTGAGTGATCGTAGTTAATCTGAACACCAATGCCCAATTCGTTAATTGCATTGCGATGCTCTTGGAATGTGCGACGAGATAAAGGATTCCCATCATCATTAAGATTGCTTCGTTCCCATTTACGGCTTAATTCATCCAACGACAGAGGTCTGCTTTTCAGCGTGTTCACTAGCCAAAAATATCGTTTTAGCTTATTCTTCATTCGTTCTTTGCTTAGTTGTTTTTGCAAAGATACAATATAATGTAAGCAAAAAAGATGTGCAATGCAGAATGAATTAGAAAATAATTACCTCCTAAATCATTTTTTATCTATTTCTTCGCATTAGCATCCTCATACAGCCGATACCAATACACAGCTTTCTCTTTCCACTCTCTATATTCATGAATGAAATATCCGGCAAGGAATGCGGACGTCAGTGTTATTATCCACATGGCAATATACCACTTCAACCCCTTGGATGGCTGTTTGACCTTTCTGAGCTTACTTTCCATCTCATAGATAAAACTCCGATTCAATTGCTCGAACTTAGTTGTGTCAATCGTAATTCGTTTTTCATAAAGAGTATCCATACTCTTTTGAATTTTGCTTACTGTTTCCTCGTTTGCACGGGATATTTCCCGAAGCTGGTCGATTTGCCCTGATAGAATATTATCTGCTGTCTCACGGGAAATATCTTCTTTTCCTGCGAACTTGTTTCTTCGCTTAGTTGGTTTCTTAGCATTGTCGTCCATAATATCGTTTTTTCTTTTTACGTTTCAATGTATTGTCCACTTCTCCGGAGGGATTATCTCCTCCACTTGGAGTAAGCAAATCAGCGATTAGCGAACCGATACCGGAACTCACACCTGAATAAACTTGCTTATTATTTGAATCTACGGTATAGTTTCGTTGAAACCGTTGAGATTCCGTTTCTTCCAATGAAGAAGAAAAATTCTTGGCAAGCGACCGAAATCCAAACTCTCGTCCAATCTCTGAAGCTTTGAACGTTTGCCCCTCATAGGCGAATCGGAGACCGTAGGTTTTTCCTTGTTTATTCTTTGCTAGCTCTATGTTTATACCTTTTCGTTCAAGTCCATACAGGAAACTCTCTAATGTAGTATTATTCCGCAGCTCCGAATAGGCTATTTGTTGAAGTTTTTCTTTTACTTGTTGACGTGCCGGGTCTGCATAGGCTTCTTGATGTTCTTTTTGCTTCTGGACATCTTTTGCTATTGTCAATCCCATCTCTCTACTGATGTCCTCTGTGATCCGTGCAGAACGGTTGCTCATAAAGGTTGTGTCAAACACTTTTCCATCAATACCGATACGGTTTGCAATCAGATGGATATGTGGCTTTCCTGTATCTTTATGTGTACAGGCTATCCATTGATGATTCTGTAATCCCATTCTGTGAGCAAACATATGGGTAATTCTACTCATATCTTCCGGTTTAAGCTTATCTATATCCTGCGGAGATATACCTATCTCATAACGCATATACTTGTTTTTGCATCGGTAGTTATGCTGATTAACCATTTCAAACTCAGGGAGGATGTCGGCAGGCAAATTACTTTCGATCATATTCCTGCCGACTATTTTGTCCAGTTTGCCCTCACGTGTATATATTAATTAAATAATACCCCATATTCTACTCGAAAAGTATACCACTTAC
>CAZAFR010000084.1:0-5402 GCA_964484665.1 uncultured Proteiniphilum sp.
TTTTAGTTTGCCATTTTCCAGTAAGAATTGCGTTGGCGTTTTAACGTGTGCATCCTCACCTAATTGAAAAGAGTAGCGACGTGGATTTGAAAAACTGCGCGTTATGCGGGATGTGTTGTCTGAAACTTCAGCTTCGATCTGCAATAGCGAGAAACGGTATTTAGAACTGTTTGCGGTCTTAAAAATAATGAGTGCTCTGTTGTTATAGCTTTTGTATAGCATGAGGCGAAAGGCGTCTTGTGCTATGCCTACACGTGCATCGTGTGTTGATGTGTGTGTTATTTCATATACATCTAATTCGAGGCTTTGACAGGTACCCAACTTTGTTACATCTTCTGTGTATTTTGTGGCGAAATTGAGGTTGTCAAGCTTTTCTTCTGTAATAAGAAAATCATCTGGCAGGAACCACTCCAAGAATGGCAGGAAATCTGATCTTTTGTAAGGATCATTGAAGTTTATGTTGGGTATCATATGAAATTTAAGTTTAATTATTCTGTAGTTCTTGTGCTAATATTAGCGTTTCTTCTCCTTGGTTAATGTTGTCGTATGTGCGTAAGGCTTTGTTTATGTAATCTTTGCTTATTAATTTAGGTAGCAGATGATATTCTTTTGGTTTCAATCGATTGATAGATCGCATTGCGTAGCCTGAGATAGCATCGTAATTAATTACTGTTTTAAGATCTTCTAAATATTCTGAGTCGCATGCTTTTGATTGTATCATTATCCTAATCTTGTCTAATACTTCTCTTCTGTTTTTGTCGGTATCTGTGTTGTTGTTATCGCTGAAAAGGGCTTTCTTTGCTGTGTTATACAGTTCTTCGAAATTATCGGATACCTTATATCCTTTTTCTGAATCATTACAATCAAGCAGCTTAAAGGCTTCTTGTGGAGGTACGTCTGTTGCATTTTCTTTATCTGTTGCAAATTTAAAAATATAGTCATTGCCTTTTTTTGCAAAGATTAGTACTCCCTCGGGTTGCTCTTTTTCGGTTTTTCTTCTTGTTTTTGCTCGTAAAGGAAGTTTTAGAGCCTCTTTCATTTCATTGCTACCAATCAATTGATTTAATTTTGCCCTGTAATCGGTGTCCCATGATTTTTGCTCGTTTTCGTTATGCATCTGTTCGTACTCTTTTATGAAATAGCTTCTTAACTCTTCTTCTGATGTTAAGATTTTGGTGTCTTCTCCCATTATCGCGTGTATCATGTCCATTTTTAATGTGGATATTTTTTTTGTATTTGTTTCGGCTTCACCAATATCTGTTGGGAAGTAGTTGAAAATATTAAGTTCATTAAACATTTTCTTGTTGATTCGGTTGATACGACCGATACGCTGTATTACTCTGGTGGGATTATATGGTATGTCGTAATTAAAGATTGTGCCTGCTCTATGTAGGTTGTAGCCTTCGGAAATTGCATCTGTGGCTATTAACACTTTGTATTGGTTTGACTGGGCGGAATAGTCTATTCCGGCATCAAAATTGATTTTTATTGTTTCTTTATCTCCTGCTGATGAATTTGTTGCAGTGTAATAAAAGACTGGTAGTTCTTTATCTTTTAGTTTTTTACCTAAATAATTAACTGTGTCGGCATATTGACTAAAAACAACTATTTTTCTTTTTGGGTCATCTTTTAATTGTTTTGATAGAATTTTTACAAATGTGTTGAGTTTTGGGTCGTTGGTAACTTCTTTCCATTTGTCTTTGAGGTCTTGGAGTAGTTCTATATCTGAATTAAGATCTTCAAAAAAATTGGAGTTAAGGTATTCTACTTTAATTTCAAACATGCCTCTTGCTTCAAGTTTTTCTATTGCAGCTTCTAATTCTATTTCTGATGTTTCTGATGTTTCATCGTTTGATGAATCATATAGTGCTTCTATATCGGGCAGTTGCCCTTTTTTGAATACTGGCACTGTTCCTCTCTTTTCTGCCCACACTACTATGTTTTTACAGTTGTCAAGCATATTAGTCAATGAAACCATAAAGGCTTTTTGAGAGCTCTCGAAACGCCTTACGAGAAGGGTTCTCATAAACTTTGCCAGGTTGCGTTGGGTTCCTTTGAAGAGGTTGTATTCGAAGCCTGCATTTTCAACAGTTTTCTTTACTTTATCTTCATGTTCGGGCAGTACATACATTACTGGTTTGTATCTTGCTGCTTTAAACTCATCTTTGCTCAGCTTTTCGTCGTGTATGTCGTACGTGTCTTGATAGTCGTGGAAATCTATTGTTTCGTCTGCATCTTGGTGTGAGATTCTTTGTAATGTATACAAATATAGTTCTTTGAGGTCGCCTAATTCATAATCTAGCAGTTTGGGTGGGTTGACTTTAGAGAACTCAATGTTTTGATTTTTAAGGTCTTCTTTGTAGTCGGGGATGCCATCTAAATCGATTCGCGATCGGCGTATGATTAATGGTGAAATGATTGTCCTTATTTGACTTGCAATGCTGTCAACTTCAAGTTTCAATTCGTTTTTACTTGTCTTTTCTTCTTTGCTCTTCTTTTTAAGTGTTTTGTATGAGTTTATTAACTCGCGAAACTTTTGTCCCAGGTTGTCTACTGTTTGTAGGGTTGACTTTGTAGGGATCTGAAAGAGTTTTATCATTGAATAGATATCCGAAGGTTGGTTGTTGAATGGTGTGGCGGTCAATAGCATTACTTTATTTCCAATGCATAGTTTTTTTAGAGTGTCGTAATCTTGTGTGAATTCGTTTCTGTAATTGTGTGCTTCGTCAACTATTATAAGCCATTGTTCGCCTTCTCGGAGCTTGGAGATATAAAAGTCTAATGCTTTGCTTAATATACCGCGACTAAATACATTTGCTTTTAAATCAAATTCTGTTCGGTAGTCTTCCCACTGGGGTACTAGGTGGGGTGGTGCAATTATAATTGTGCGGAGATTTAAATTGTGGGCTATGGATGATGCTATGATACTTTTACCCAAGCCTACTACATCGGATATGATAACTCCATTGTGCTTGTGAATGGTGTCGATACCCATTCTTACGGCATCTTCTTGATACTTTAGATTATGAAACCTGCCTTTTGTTATGGCGTGTGGTAGTCTGATTCTTTGGGATGTATCTATTTTAAAATACTCGTATAGTACTCTAAGGTATAATAAGTAGGGAGGGTATATCTTTTCGTACCAAACGTGTTTTATGACGTTGTTTTCAAATTCATTTATATGATCTTTGTCTGCTAATACAATTGCGTCATCCCAGAGTCTTTCGAACAGTTCTTTTGCTTCATTATATTCGGCTTTGTCCTGAAATCGTACATCTATCTCATTTTGCCCTCTCAGACCGTTATATGTTAAGTTGCTGGAGCCTGTTATAACAGATCCCGGTGTTTCACCAAATTCTGTGTGTTCGTCTTTGTAAGAAAAGATATACATTTTGGCGTGAGAGGGTTCTTTTGTTTTTCTTATTTCAAGTGTGCCGTCTTTTATCTTATTGAAATAAATCTTGAAGGCTTCTTGTTGCCTTTTGCTCTCAAAATAGTCGGTTTGATTAAATAACTTAACAATAGCATCGTAGTTTTCATAACGTATGTCTTGTCGGGATGATCTTTTCTTATTTGCAAATAGGTTAAATTCGTGTGTTAAACTCTGTAGTTCACTTTCCATTTCAAGACCGACAAGTATACGCATATTCTTATCTGCCAAGTTTTCATATAACTCTTCTATCCCTGAAAAGTAGAAATAACCAACAAGAAATTCTAACGAGGCTGTTTTAAGTGGCAGGATGTTGTTAATGATGGTAGATAGGGTTCTGTCTTCTCTGTTTGTTATAAAATATTTACTCATAACACGTGATGTTCCATAAAGATTATTTGGCACACGCAAATATAATAAAATTAATTGCTATAGGTGTCAATTAACTTTCAAACTATACGTTAATGGTTATAATTACTTGTGTTGTCATCAATTTACATATCTAAAAGTTTTTCTTGCCATTAGGGTAAGCGTTGTTCCGCGTGTGGCGAGGAATAGGATGAAAGAAAACCATAGTCCGTTATTGCCCCAAACCGGTGTTAAGAGAAAATAAGATGCAAAAAAGATGCCGGTTGAGAGGATCATTGCATTTCGCATTTCTACTGATGCTGTGGCTCCAATGAATATGCCATCCCAGAGAAATGCAGCAAAGCCTGCTATGGGGATAAGTAGGGTCCAAAACATGTATCCTTTTGTTTGTGCTATAATATGCAAATCATTGGTGAGTAGTCTTAAGATAATATCAGGAAACAGTAGGTATATTATCATTACTATTAAACTCACTATCAGCCCCCAGAAGAAGAGGCGTTTGATCATGTATTGAAGTAATGGGGCGTTTTTTGCACCAACATATCTGCCTGTGAGTGCTTCGCCTGCATAGGCAAATCCGTCCATGAAATATGAAAACAGCATGAAGAATTGCATCAATAGTGCATTTACGGCGAGTATGGTTTCGCCCATTCCTGATGATGCAAAGGTGAAGAAAGTGGTTGCAAGTGTGAGTAGAAATGTGCGGACAAAGATGTTGCTATTGACTTTGAAATATTGGCGAATTGGGTGTTTGTCCCAAATTGTATCTTTTTGTATGTATTTATTTAGTCGTCGGTAATATTTCCACCATAGTGCGGCGGAAACTATTATCGAAATTATTTGAGAGAGGGCGGTGCCTAAGGCTATACCTTTTATTTGCATTCCAAAACCAAAGACAAAGGTAATGCTGAGGATTATGTTAAGTACATTATTAAGTATTGATATTACCATGGGGATTTTGGCATTTTGCATTCCTATAAACCACCCTTTGAAGGCATACATTCCCAAAACGGCCGGTGCTCCCCAAACTACTATGCTAAAGTAGGTTGATACGTGCTTAACTGTTTCCGGTCCGGATTTTATTAGACTTAATGCTAGTTTACCTATAGGGTATTGTAGGAGTATTATCAGGATTCCGGCGCAAAAACCAATTGCAAGTGAGCGGATTAATACATTCATCGATTCTGTGAAATCTCTGGCTCCATATGCTTGTGATGCAAAACCACTTGAACTCATTCTAAGAAATCCAAAGTTCCAATAAATCATGTTAAATATATTGGCACCAAGTGCTATTGCTCCAATGTATACGGCAGAGCCGAGACGTCCGGCCACAGCTATATCTATCATCCCCAAAAGGGGTACGGTGATGTTTGTAATTATATTTGGAAGAGAGAGCCTGAAAATTTTCCGATCCATGTGTATTTTATAACAAAAAATGTGCCAAAATTAATACTAAATTTCGTTTTCTACTATAATAAAAATACTTACCTTTGGGGTTATTCGTGTTTTTTTGACATAAATAGTACTGAGGTTACAAACTACATATAATTTATCATATGGACAAAATTCAGGAACTCACCTCTAAACTTTATTCCGAAGGTGT
>CAZAFR010000085.1:0-5400 GCA_964484665.1 uncultured Proteiniphilum sp.
TAACCGTTTATATTTCAATTATTCAATTACAGTTACCAAATGGTGAACTTTACTAATAAGTCCTCTTATTACAGCATTATCCTCATGCTCCACCACTCGGTTCATTTTGGTAAGGCCTAAACTATCTAATGTCCTTTTTTGATCTTTAGGTACACCAATTCTGCTTTTAGTCTGTTTTATTTTTATTATAGCCATTTCAGATTTAATTTTATCCTTTAAATACTTTTTCCATACTTACGCCTCTGTTTTGAGCTACTGTAAATGGATCTCTCAATTCTGTCAACGCAAGAATTGTGGCTTTCACTAGGTTATGCGGATTTGAAGATCCTTTAGACTTTGCAAGAACATCTGTAATTCCAACACTTTCAAGTACGGCACGCATAGCGCCACCTGCTTTAACTCCAGTTCCTGTAACAGCAGGTTTCAAAAACACCTCAGCACCGCCAAAACGTGCAACTTGTTGATGAGGTATTGTTCCTTTATAAACAGGTACTTTTATAAGATTTTTCTTAGCAGCTTCTACTCCTTTTGCAATTGCTGTTGCAACCTCACCTGCTTTGCCTAATCCCCAACCTACAATACCGTCTTCGTCACCAACAACTACCATAGCAGCAAATGTGAACGTACGTCCCCCTTTTGTTACCTTAGTAGTACGATTAATAGCCACTAAACGGTCTTTCAACTCAATATCGTTTGTAGTTTTCACTTTATTATTTTCTCTAGCCATAATCGTTAAAATTTAAGTCCTCCTTTACGAGCGGCATCTGCCAATTCTTTTATTCTTCCATGATACAAGTACCCATTTCTGTCAAAAGCAACGGTTTCAATTCCAGCTTCTTTTGCATTCTGAGCAATCATTTCACCAACTTTGGCTGCTATCTCTTTTTTTGGAAGTTTATCCTCCAATTTTAGAGAAGAAGCAGATGCTAAGGTAGTACCGGTAATATCATCAATCACCTGTGCATAAATCTGCTTATTGCTCCTGTAAACGGAAAGGCGTGGTCTCTCCGGAGAACCATAAACTTTTCCGCGAACACGAGTTTTTATCTTAATCCTTCTTTCGTTTTTTGTTATCATTGTGTTTCAGTGTTTACGTAAAATTATTTAGCTGCCGTTTTACCTGACTTGCGACGAACCTGTTCACCAACAAAACGTATTCCTTTACCTTTATAAGGTTCAGGTTTACGGAATGAGCGAATTTTAGCACAAACTTGTCCAAGTAATTGCTTGTCACAAGATTCCAGCATTATAAGCGGGTTCTTGTTTCTTTCCATCTTAGTTTCAACTTTTATCTCTTTAGGTAACTCCATAAGAATACTATGTGTGTAACCAAGTGATAATTCAAGAACCTGTCCGTTATTAGAAACACGATAACCAACACCAACTAATTCCATCTCTTTACGGAAACCTTCCGAAACACCTACAACCATATTGTTCAGTAAAGAACGATATAGACCATGCAATGAGCGATTTTCTTTTGATTCATCGGGCCTTTCTATAGTAAGCTCACCATCTTTAACTTCGATTTTCATTTCATCGCCCACATGTTGCTTCATTTCGCCCTTTGGTCCTTTAATTGTAACCATATTGTCTTCTCCCACTGTAGCAGTTACTCCAGATGGTATTTTTATGGGTAATTTTCCTATCCTTGACATACTTTTCTCTCCTTCAAATTAATAAACGAAACATAAAACTTCACCACCCACTTTTTGTTCGCGAGCTTCTTTATCTGTCATTACTCCATTTGAAGTAGATAAAATTGCAATACCCAAACCATTGAGTACACGAGGTAAATCTTTATGGCCTACATACTGACGCAAACCTGGTGTTGAAATACGCTCCATCTTTTTTATTGCATTAACCTTATTAACCGGATCATATTTCAAGGCAACCATTATTGTTCCCTGTGGCCCGTCATCTACAAACTTATAATTAAGAATGTAGCCCTTCTCAAAAAGAATCTTAGTGATATCTTTCTTTAAATTTGAAGCGGGAATTTCAACCACGCGATGTTTCGCCTGGATTGCATTTCTTAACCGCGTCAAATAATCTGCTATAGGATCTGTCATATACTGATAATTTAAATTGATCCCGACTATCGGGACAATATTTAATAATTTATTAATTTATTGATTTGAGTATTCTCTCACAATAGTTTTACCAACTTGCTTTCTTAACACCCGGAATCTGTCCCTTAGATGCCATTTCCCTGAATTGGATACGCGAAAGGCCAAATTGGCGCATATATCCTTTAGGGCGGCCGGTTATTTTGCATCTATTGTGCAAACGTACCGGAGAAGCATTTTTTGGAATGGATTGAAGTGCTTCATAATCACCTTCTGCCAAATATTTAGCTCTTTTCTCGGCATAACGGGCAACCATTTTAGCTCTTTTTACCTCACGGGCTTTCATTGATTCTTTTGCCATTATCTATTGATTTTGTTTTGTTCTGAATGGTAATCCAAACTCTCTTAAAAGGGCATAACCTTCTTCATCTGTCTGAGCAGTTGTAACAAATGTAATATTCATTCCCAAAATCCGAGGAACATTATCTATATTTATCTCAGGAAAGATTATCTGTTCTTCAATTCCCAAAGTATAATTTCCTCTTCCGTCGAGTTTGCTCCCTATTCCCTTAAAGTCACGTATACGGGGTAAAGCCACACGAACAAGTCTTTCAAGGAATTCATACATTTTATCATTACGTAAAGTTACACGAGCACCAATTGGCATTTGCTTACGGAGTTTAAAATTAGATATATCCTTTCTTGATACTGTAGCAACTGCCTTTTGGCCGGTAATAGCTGTAAGTTCGTTAATTGCTGTTTCGATAATTTTCTTATCTGCAACTGCAACACCAAGTCCTTGATTAATAACGATCTTTTCAAGCTTTGGAGTTTGCATTACTGACTTATAGCTGAATTCTTTCATCAATGAAGGAACAATACGTTCTTTATAATCTGATTTCAGATTTACCTCGTATGTTGTAGTAGTTTCACTCATTTCATTTCCTCCCCTGATCTTTTAGCGTAACGAACATTTTTTCCTTTACTATTTGCTTTTCTACCAACGCGTGTAGGTTTTCCAGTTTTAGGATCCACTGGATTTAGATTAGAAATATGCACTGATGCTTCTTTCTTTTCGATACCACCGTTAGGATTTTGGGCACTAGGTTTAGCATGCTTGGATACAACATTTACGCCTTCAACTATCGCGCGATTCTTGTTAACAAGAACCTCAAGCACGCGACCCGTTTTACCTTTATCTTCTCCGGCATTTACGTAAACAGTATCGCCTTTTTTTATATGTAATTTTGTCATTGCCTGTGATTACTTAATAGATTATAATACTTCAGGAGCTAATGAAACAATCTTCATATTAGTACCTCTAAGTTCACGTGCAACAGGTCCGAAAATACGACTTCCTCTCAATTCACCTGCATTGTTCAGAAGAACACAAGCATTATCGTCGAAGCGAATATATGAACCGTCAGCTCTTCGAATTTCTTTTTTCGTACGCACTATGATTGCTTTTGATACAGCACCTTTTTTAATATCACTCGAAGGGATTGTACTTTTTATTGAAACAACAATGATATCCCCTACAGACGCATAGCGTCTTCCTGTACCTCCCAGCACGCTAATGCAGAGAACTTCTCTTGCACCGCTGTTGTCGGTAACTGTTAATCTGGATTCTTTCTGTATCATATTACTTAGCCCTTTCCATTATTTCAACCACTCTCCATCTCTTTGTTTTGCTCAAAGGACGTGTTTCCATTATACGCACTGTATCTCCTATGTTACAGTCATTCTTTTCATCATGGGCGTGAAATTTCTTCGTTTTATTAACGAACTTCCCATATATAGGGTGTTTCTCTTTCCATTTTACAGCAACTGTGACCGACTTATCCATCTTATTGCTGAAAACGACCCCGATTCTTTCTTTTCTTAAATTTCTCGTTTCCATTCTCTATATTATTGATCTTTTTTCAATTCTCTTTTACGTAGCTCTGTTTTAAGACGAGCAATATTTCTACGTTTTTCCCTAAGCAAACCAGGATTATCCAGTGGTGTGATGGTATGATTGATCTTCAATTGATTTAACTCAATAGTTTCAGCATCCAATCTAGCTGTCAAATCTTTATCGGGTAGCTCTTTTATTTCTTCTTGATTCTTCATCTTTATTTATGATTTTTTCTCATAATCAAAATCTCTTCTCACTACGAATTTGGTTGTCACTGGTAGTTTCTGTGCTGCTAAACGCAATGCCTCTTTTGCGACCTCAAAGGATACTCCTTCAATCTCGAAAAGAATTCTTCCAGGAGTTACAGGTGCAACAAACCCTTCGGGGTTACCTTTTCCTTTACCCATACGTACTTCGGCAGGCTTTTTCGTAATAGGCTTATCCGGAAAAATACGTACCCAAACCTGACCCTGACGTTGCATATAACGTGTTACAGCAATACGAGCAGCTTCAATTTGACTTCCGGTAATCCACATAGATTGCAAGGATTTTATACCGAAAGAACCAAATGCAAGATCATTACCGCGACCGGCACAGCCTTTCATTCGTCCTTTCTGTTGTCTTCTGAATTTAGTTTTCTTTGGTTGTAACATATCTTATCCTGTTAAGCTTTATTTTTATTCCTTCTGCCGCCACGTCTGCCACCTCTGCCAGCATCCTGACGACTGCCTCCGCGACCTCCTTGAGAACGATTGTCTTTAGATGTTGCAAACGAAGGAGCCAAATCCTTCTTACCATAGATTTCACCGCGGCATATCCAAACTTTTACTCCTATCAAACCTACTTTTGTTAAGGCTTCTGCAAGTGCATAATCAATGTCTGCACGGAATGTATGTAGAGGTGTTCTACCTTCTTTATACATTTCAGAACGAGCCATTTCAGCACCATTTAAACGGCCTGATACCTGAATCTTAATTCCTTCAGCACCCATTCTCATAGTAGAAGCAATAGCCATTTTCACAGCCCTGCGGTATGCAATCTTACCTTCTATCTGACGTGCAACATTATTTGCAACGATAACAGCATCCAGCTCGGGTTTCTTAATTTCATAAATATTTATCTGAATATCCTTATCGGTTATCTTCATTAACTCCTCTTTCAATTTGTCAACCTCCTGTCCACCTTTCCCAATAATGATACCAGGGCGTGCTGTACAAATTGTGATCGTTACAAGCTTCAATGTCCTCTCAATGACGATGCGCGATACACTTGCTTTTGCAAGACGGGCATTCAGATAGGTTCTTATCTTGTTATCTTCTAACAAAATATCGCCGTAATCATTTCCGCCATACCAGTTAGAGTCCCATCCTTTGACGATACCCAAACGATTTGCTATCGGATTTACTTTTTGTCCCATCTTACTTAATTTTGTTCTTG
>CAZAFR010000086.1:0-5267 GCA_964484665.1 uncultured Proteiniphilum sp.
AATAATTTTCGCCAACTATATTACCAAGCTCTTCAGGAGATAATCCGTTTCTCTTATTATAATCTACCATACTACACATAAAATCATACATAATATTTGTGGATAATGAAAATCTCCTAGACGCTGGAGCATTATTCATCAGAAATTTTTCTCCGATGTTTTTACCGTTCAATATCGGAAAGTTCTGGTTGTTGATCATCATTTTAATTTTCCATACACCATCAGTCTGTTCAAGAAGAAATGTAGAGATGTTTTCAGTTATTCGGGTTAAATTCTCGCCACTTATAGAGTCAATAACTTTTGCAGTTACCAAAGCCAACAACCTGACTGTCGTCAGTGTACATTTCGAGAACGGAATCCCACTGTTTATCATCAAACAGTTGAAAGTATTCTTGCATGAAGTCTTCTGCCGACTTGATCTGATCATTCTGAGCAAATACAAGTGCAGGAAATAGTAGAAATAGGGATAATACTTTTTTCATCGTTTCTGTAATTTTTAATTTTCTTTGAAAACATCTAAGGCATAAAATGTTTGTTCAATTAATATTACAAAAACTTTCCATCTTATTGGAAATATGATGAATTCCTACACCTAATTTCTGTTTTTAGTCAGCTCTTTTTTTCAATATTTATTATGATATTACCTGTTTTTTGTCCGGTTTCCACATACTTGTAAGCATCAACAATATCATCCAGATTATAATGCCTTTCTATTACAGGTCTGAATTCGCCCGATTCAACCAGGAATTTGAGGTAGTTAACGTCATCCTGACTGATACCCGGCAACGGGAACAACACCTTTTTTCCTCCCGAGAGCGGGGTGGTGAGGGCAAGCCAAATATTCTCACCGTTTTTGCCAAGTTCAGTAGAAATATAAATACCTTTTTCCGTTAGCAGAGGTTTGCACTCTTTAAAAGAACTTTTCCCGACAGCATCAAAGATAAAAGAGAACTTTATGTCGGTTTTAGTGAAATCTTCAGTTTGATAATCAATTACCACATCGGCACCTAAAGATTTAATCAGACCTACATTTTTAGTGTTGCAAACAGCCGTAACATGAGCACCTAAGTGTTTCAGGAGCTGAATGGCAGCAGAACCAATAGCACCAGTCGCTCCATAAACCATAACAGTATCGCCAGCTTTAACTTTTGCAGCCCTGATACTCTCAAGAGCATAATGCGATCCTTCGGTTATGGGAGCAGCATCTTCATAAGATAAACTGTCGGGTATAGTTGCCAGTGCCTTGTTTTCACTAATAACCATATATTCCGCATGACCACCGAAGGTTTCGTCGTTGAAACCAAAAACCCTGTCACCATTTTTGAATTTAGTGACCTCCGTTCCGGTTTCCTCCACGATACCTGCAAATTCACATCCCAACACCGAAAACTTTGGTTTGAAAAGTCCGCTAAAGAACCTCGAAACAAAATACTCAGCACTTCGAAAACCGCAGTCAGTCCTGTTTACCGTTGAAGCATAAACTTTAATCAGAAGCTCATTTCCTTTAGGCTGAGGTATAGCTATCTCTTTCACACGCACAACTTCAGGCGGTCCGTACTTCTCATACACAGCTGCTTTCATCATAATGTTAACCGATTATTTACATTTTTTTAATTTATTTGGAATAAATGTATAACGGTTTGGGTGGGGGATTTGTTGGGGAGTATTTGAGTTTTTAAGGCGTCCTAATATAAGACATTAGATTCTTTTTTTATTTTTCCATAAAATATATTAACTTGCGTAAATAATATGTCAATTTGCCATTATTCTAATTAATCCGCTATGGAAACATTCGATTCAAAGAAAACAAGTCTTTATGAAATTTTAAAAAACATTCATGAGGGAAAGATTCAACTGCCAGATTTTCAACGTGGATGGGTGTGGGATGATAATCGTATTAAAGGTATATTAGCGAGTGTTGCTAAGTCTTTTCCAATAGGTGCGGTAATGTTACTCGAAACAGGAAATAATTCTATTCGTTTCAAAACTAAGGTGGTAGAAGGTGCTCCTGAATCAAATGGAGTAAAACCAGAATTATTAATTCTTGACGGACAGCAAAGATTGACCTCCCTTTATCAATCTATAATATCAAACAGAGTAGTAAAAACCAGAAATTCTAAGGGGTATGAAATAAAAAGGTGGTATTATATTGATATGCAAAAAGCACTTGACCCGGCAACAGATTTGGAAGAGGCTATTTTTTCAATAAATGAAAATAAGATCATTACAAAAAATATAGGTCGGGACATTGTACTGGATCTTTCAACCAGAGAGTTAGAATATGAAAATTTAATGTACCCAGTTTGGATGGTAGATGAGTATAGCGACTGGAGAAGAGGTTTTAACAGGCATTGGAACCATAGTAGTGATAAGTCTGAATTATGGGATGAATTTGAAGAATTAATTATTAATAGTTTCAACCATTACATGCTTCCGGTAATTGAGATGAAAAAGACAAATCCAAAAGAAGCTGTTTGTCAGGTTTTTGAGAAAGTAAATACTGGTGGAGTTTCACTTTCTGTATTTGAATTGCTTACTGCTTCTTTTGCTTCAGATGATTTTGATCTCAAAGAAGACTGGGCAAAAATAGAATCAAAATTTAAACCATATAAAGTCCTAAGTAAAACAAGCGAAATAGACTTTATTCAGGCACTAACTCTATTTTCTACTTATAGAAAGAAAGTAGGTCTTGAATCATCAGGCGAAAAAGACAACTTACCTGCAGTTAGTGCTAAAAGAAAAGAGATGCTAAACCTTGAAATAAAAGATTATATAAAATACAGAGATCAAATAACAGAAGGGTTTATAAAAACCTCAAAAATACTTAATGAAAACCATATATTTAATTCAAGAGATGTACCCTACCTAAATCAATTGGTACCAATGGCAGCAATCATTACTCAGTTAGATAAAAATATTGAAAATGTAGGAAACAAAAATAAATTGATGCAGTGGTATTGGTGTGGTGTATTTGGAGAGCTTTATGGATCAGCCAACGAAACAAGATATGCATTAGATATAGTACAGGTTGTTGAATGGATACTAAATAATGGTGAAGTGCCTAAAACAATTTTTGATGCTAATTTCATACCATCTCGCCTTAATACACTTAGAACAAGAAATAGTGCTGCTTATAAAGGTATTTATGCCATTCTAATGGATGATAATACTCGCGACTGGTTATCAGGCACCAAAATAGATTTCAGTACCTATTTCTCGGAATCAATAGATATACATCATATTTTCCCTGTTGCATGGTGTGAGAAAAATGCCATTCCCAGAGACGACTATAACTCAATAATTAACAAAACACCTTTATCAGGTAGAACTAATAGAATTGTAAGTGGTGATGCTCCCAGTAAATACCTTGACAGACTAAAGAACAATGTTGGAGTTTCAGATGAAGAGTTCCTTGATATTTTAAAATCACATGTTGTTAATCCTGATTATTTGTATCAAGATGACTTTTATGCCTTTTTTAATGACAGGAAAGAGCGCATTCTTCAGAAAATGGAAATAGCAATGGGTAAAGTAATTGTTAGAGAATATGAAGCATTAGAAGAGGGTGAATATTTATCAGAGGAAGATGAATTTGATGAGTATGATGAAAATGTCCAACTGGAATTGTCTTTGTAAAATAGATTAGACTGATACATTTGAAAATTTATTTAAATTACATGCAATTTGTAAATATGATATAATCTACTGACCTAGAGCATCATCGTCTTTTAACTATTTAACATTATTGTCAAATGAATAAAGAAAAATACTTGCAGATTTTTAATTATCTACTTGAGTTTTCAAAACTCAGGAGTAAGTCTGTAAGAGATATACGCAGTTCATCCCAATATACCGATATTATTTGGTTTTCTGATATACCTACTAATGAAAATATTTCATGTGTTACGCACAATAATTTATCTGATAACGATGAATATTGGTTGAAAATATCAAAACCAACAGAACCGGTTAAACCTGTATTTCCAGATCCTCCCAAGAATCTCGAAGAATGGATAATTAAAGATAGTCTGTTAAATAAAGATGACCTACCTGAATTATATTCAACTATTATTATAAATGGTCAAATTGAGAGTATTGAAAATCATCCAGAAATAATAAAAGGGTTCGATGAGTATTGCGAAAATACTTGGTTTATTAATGCTGAAAGGTATTGGAAAGCATATAATCAGTATGAAACACTGTATACTATTTATGACCGAGTTAATACATTGTATAAGAAACTATTTACTATTTATAATAAATCACAACAGTTTGGTGAAGAATATGAACTAATTCTGGGGGTAGGGTTAATGCATTTTAAAGAAAATGAAGAATCTCCGCTATTGTTTAGACATATTCTAACAGTTAAAAGTGATATTAGTTTTGAATTTAGTAAATTTAAATCAAATATAATTATTGGTCAGAATATAGAAAGTGATCTTTCAATTGAAACAGATGCATTTATCGATCTTGATGAGCAATTCGATTCATACGACATTTTAGAAGCAGAAAAGATTGCAAAAGAGATGATACAGGATAAAGAATTATCTAATCCTTTTGATAATAATTTACATAGTGTATTACAATTATTGGCAGAACGATTTAAACCCGGAGAGGGTACATATAATCAATCACTGACTTATGGTGTCGATATTACTCGTAAAGAAACAGTGTTTTTTGCTCCCGCTTTGATCCTCCGTAAAAGAGATACAAGGAGCTTTACATCAGTTTTCAATCAAATCATCACCAATATAGAGCAAGAAGACAATCCGGAAATACCTATATTAAAAGAACTAATAGAAGAACCAAAAGAAGGAGTCAACTTTGTTCAGAAAATGGAGCTTTCAAATTCAGATGAAAGTGATCAAATTATTTATTTTCCAAAAAAATATAACGACGAACAAATTTCAATTATTAGAGAGGCCGGTAGTCATGATAAAGTATTGGTTCAGGGACCACCCGGAACCGGTAAATCACATACTATTGTTAATCTTATATGTCATTTGCTAGCTAATAATAAGAAGGTACTGGTTACTGCATATACAGCTCGAGCGCTGGAAGTACTAAAAGATAAATTGCCAATTGAATTTAGGGAATTGGCCGTGAGCCTTTTAAGTGGTGATTCATCTTCAATTAAAGGACTTGAAGCAAGTATTAATAAAATAAATGAACATTTGTCTAATACAGATTTAGATGTGCTTGAAAAAGAGATTTTCAAACTTGAAAAAGATCTAAAACTACTAAGAAAAGACAAAAGAAATGACATT
>CAZAFR010000087.1:0-5244 GCA_964484665.1 uncultured Proteiniphilum sp.
AACACTATCCCATTATTCTGATTTCAACGAATCCACAGGATTGGCGGTGGCTGCACGCCAGCTCTGCCAACTTACGGTGGCAATAATAATGGTTAAGATAGTCAATCCGCTTGCTAAAAACACCCACCCACTGATTGCGGTTTTAAAGGCAAAATTATCAAGCCACTTACTTACGATAAACATTGCAATGGGTATTGCCAGCATGAAGCTAAAGGTATAAATTTTCAGATACATACTGTTAAACAGCCACAATATCTCGTGAATGTCTGACCCAAGTGCCTTTCGGATTCCTATCTCTTTTTTCCGGTATTCACACTCGAACATCACCAGTCCAAAAACCCCTACAATAGAAATGATAATCGCCAATAGGCTGAAACTTCCAATTGTTTTTTGGGTGGTCAACTCTTTTTGATAAAGACGATCGAATACCTGGTCATAAAATTCAATTTCGACAGGAAAGGCGGGTTCTATCTCCGATATGCTTTTCCGGATATGACTTACTACATCATGTATATTGGCTCCGGCACCAATTTTTATATAGGAGTAAGGCATTGCCACCGGATCGTTTATCACAAAAGCTGCGTTTCTGGGTTCCTGACGTAAAGATGCAAATTTGACATCGTCAGTTACACCGAGAATATGTGCATCCAATCCAAAGTGGTCTACAAAATCGTTGGGTTTGAGCCCCAATTCATCGCTTAGTTTCTTGTTTACTATCATCTTCCGTTTGCTATTCCGATAGGTTTCCATAAATGTCTCACGATCTTTTGTGTATTTCGTCCAGTCTATTTCATCGTTCCGACTTGGAGTACTCCCCTCTAACAACGGGATACCCATCACATCCAGAAAATTCCATGATACGGCAATATAAAAGAAGTAGGCTTTCTCATCCTTGAAACTGATTGACTCCTGACGGTATTCATCACTTGATCCGAACTTTTGTTGTGAAAAAGCTACATCCATAATGTATGAATTATCCTGTAATCTATTTATAAATTCATTCCTATGTTGAGACATAAACTCGGCATCGAGTTCCACTACGGCCACCTGGTCTTTATCAAAACCAAGGGTATAGTGTTGCATAAATTGATTTTGCTTGTAGATAAAAACCGATACAATAATGAGGATGATAGATATCATAAACTGGAAACCGATTAAGAATCCACGCAATCTCTTTCCTTTTTTAGACAACCCGAAATTGCCTTTCAATACCAGCGAGGGAGCGTATGAAGTGAGATAATATGTCGGTCGTATGGATGAGATTACCCCTGCCAAAACAGCAATTAGTCCGGCAATAAGCACAGGTTTGATATTTTCGGTCGGATCGAGATTAACATCGATAAATGAAAGCAGGTGGCTTGTGTGGATTAGATACAACAATCCAATGGATAATAAGTAAGCCGTCAGGCTCATCAATACTCCTTCCACAATCAGTTTTATCCGTAAAGAAGCATCGCTTTCCCCTAATACTTTGCGGATATTAATACTTCTTATACGGCGTGGAGCCAATGCCATACTGAAATTCATATAGTTGATTACTGCAATGGCAATAATCAGGATGGCAATAGCAAGCAATGTGTTGAGAGTGGACGAATTGCCGCTCTTGACAATAAAGTTGTCCGCAGTTTCATTTCTGAGATAAATCGATTTGAGGGGAGTCAATTTCATTGCCATTCCGGGTTTATAGCCGATTTTTTCGAAATCGAAAGAAGAATTGAAATTGCTTTCGATTTCATCTGCTTTGTTTTTGTCTTTCAATAGTACGTAGGCGATAAAATTATGTCCCCAACTGTCCATTTCAGACTCCTTGTCGATTGCTGTATAGACACAATTGTTCAACTGTGTGTTCTCCGGAAAATCTTTGTAAACTCCACCTACCACCAGGTCGGTGATATTATTTTTTGTCCAAATGCTTGATTGATAAGACAAGGTTTGTCCTAAAGAAGATTCGTTTCCAAATAACTTTTCGGCAAGGCTTTGAGGTATAAGCGTACTCTGCGGATCCTCCAAACAGGTAGCGCTCCCTTCCATCATCTCGAAACTGAATATACGTGTAATATCGGGACTACAGGTCATGATAGCTTCTTTATGGCCACTCTTTTCTCCGTTTTGAGAGATAGTGAAATACATCTCGTCCAGATACGGCATCAGCACCGCTCCATACTCAATCTGTGGTGATGATTCAAAGAAAGTTTCGACCAATGGACGCGGTTGTATAATGCCAAAAACTCCTTGGGCTACATTGTCCACCCGATAAATCCGGTCGGCATTTTTGTGGCAGTGGTCAAAGCTGTATTCAAAATTAACCTGCATCAGGATAATCACAAAGGCGACGAATGCAGCCGAGAGTCCCAATAGATTCAAGACACTTGATGTTTTGAACCTGTCAAGGATATGTAAGAAATTCTTTAGGATATTCATATTGCACTATTATTTTATTAATTGAAAATGGACAATTGAAAGCACCACACTTTTACGTATTGTGTTAACGTGTTCCCAAATCCGGATTGCTTATCACATCTGCACTTCGGCCACCACTTGACCGTCAAACAGATTGTATGTGTTATTCTGATTTCAACGAATCTACAGGATTGGCTCGTGCCGACTTCCAGGTAGTATAACTTACTGAAATTAATGTTAGTAAAAATACAACAACCCCGGCAACAACAAATACCCACCACGAAAGAGAGATCTTATAAGGGAAGCTTTCTAACCACTTGGTCATAGCATAAAAAGCAATTGGACAAGCAATGGTAAATGCAATAAGCACCCTTTTTAGAGAATCCCTGTTAAGCAACAATAAGACTTCCTTTACAGTAGCGCCATTAATTTTACGTAAAGCAATCTCTTTCTCTTTTTGGCGAATAATATAGAGTGACATAGCAAATACACCCATAATCATGATAGCAATAGTGAGCAGTGTAAAAGTATTCATGATTGATGAAGTTCTGGTCACATTCATGTAGTTACGCTCAATCTGTTCATTTACAAAACATCCGAAGTAAAGTTCTCCTCCCGTATAATCTATGTAATTCTTCTCAATACGTTTCGCCGTTTCATAATAATTGCTACCTGGGGTCATTTTTACAATAATATTCCATGGGATTTCATTGCTTCTTCGCCACCGTATTCTTAATTGATTGTTATTTTCCATTAATGAGCGAATTTTGAAGTCGCTGAAGATACCCGCAATTTGTGCTTTCTCTTCACCTTCTTGTTCTCCCCAAGGAAAAAACGTTTGTGTTGCTAAATCTTTGTGTACCATGTTGTAACCGTGTTCATTCATCCAGTAACTGACTCCGGTAGGTTCGATATCGAATGGCTCTAAACTAATCCCATATATTTGAAAGAACGTAGAGTCAACATAGAACTCTTGAAAACTCAGCTGTTCACCTTCATCTTCGTAAGATGTGTTATTTCCACCGTTTAGGGGTGTTCCACAGGAAAACGAAACCAACTCCACACCTGGTATGCTAAGAAGTTTTGTTTTAAATCCATCTAATTGTTCTATGCCTATTCCGGTGTTGTCTATTTCCAAAATCCCTTCGCGATTATATCCCACATCATAATTGATCAGAAATCGGGATTGCTGATGTATGAAAACAGCACTTATAATGAGTGTTAATACTGTTGTATATTGAAATATTATCAGCGCTTTGGAATAGGATGTCTTCACCTTTCTGATAAAAGTTCCCTTTACTATTTCAAGTGGGTTGAAATTGGAAATTATCAGAGCAGGTATAATACCAGCCATAAAGGCTACTAAGAGCAAGAACAACACGCAAGCCCCAATCATGCCGGGTGTGAATTGATGTGCCAAGTTGAGTGTTGTGTTCAGGGCATTATTGAAAAATGATTCTGTTAGAAATGCAAGTAAAAGCCCGCCAAGAAAAGTTATGAATGTAATAAACAATGATTCTGTCAGCAACTGAATAATTAACTGGGGTTTACTACTTCCCAATAGTTTTTTTATTGCAGACTCTTTTCCTCTAAATCCTGCTTGTGCTACCGTCAGATTGATATAGTTTAACAAAGCTATCACTAATATCAGGATGGCAATAGTCATATAAATCATGATAGGGGTCCGATCGTTCAGTTTCAGGTCACCATATCCCGAACCTAGTACTTTGAAATAAGCCTCTTTGAGCGGAATAAACTCCAAGTCATCAGAATACCCCCGTTCATAAACCCAAAACTCTTTCTTGAACTGTTCAAGAAGCATCGGAGCTTTCGAGCGAAGGTCTGCTCCCGGCTTTGCTAAGAAAAACATAGTGAAGCCAAAGTTATCAGATGTCTCAAGAACATTATTGCTACCCCACAGCGATGCAATGGAGTTATAATTAACCACAAGGTCAGCATCGGGCAAGATAGATTTCATAGGTATATCTTCCATAATGCCGGTGACCGTGTGTTCTTCATTTGAAATAATCAGTGTCTTACCCATTGGGTTTTCTTTTCCGAAAATTTTGTTGGCAAAACTACGGGAAAGCACCACACTTTTCCGCGCTTCCAGTACACTTGAAGGGCTACCGTCAATCAATGGTATAGAGAAAACAGAAAAAAAAGTAGAATCCGCATAAAGTACTTTCGCATTTATCTTTTCGTCACCCTTTTGTCGGATTCCCATACTTTGTCGAAAATGTATTCGTACAAACGATTCTATTTCGGGTGTATTGTCTTTTACGTACTGTGCTACTGTGTTTCCAAATCCGGATTGCTTATCATGGGTCATCAAAAAAATACGGTCTTTATTTTTCTGAAAATCATCTACAGATAATTCCTGCTTAACATGCAATCCAAGAATAATAACGAACATCAGTGAAATTGAAAAGCCGGCAATAGATACAAACGTATAGAGTTTGTTGCGAGAAAGGAACTTTAAATATGTTTTTAAATTAATCATCTTAGTCGAAAATTAAAAATTTTGTTTGGCTGCTTATCACATCTGCACCTCGGCCACCACTTGACCGTCAAACAGATTGATGGTGCGGTGTGCAAAAGAAGCATCGCGTTGCGAGTGCGTAACCATCACTATGGTGGTCCCTTCACGGTTGAGCTCGGTGAGTAGATCCATCACATCCTTACCGTTTTTAGAATCCAAGTTACCGGTAGGCTCATCCGCAAGAATGAGTTTGGGGTTGGCAATCACTGCACGGGCAATGGCTACACGTTGTTGCTGTCCGCCCGATAGTTGATTAGGAAAGTGTCCTGCACGGTGACTTATACTCATGCGGCGAAGCACTT
>CAZAFR010000088.1:0-5117 GCA_964484665.1 uncultured Proteiniphilum sp.
CCTTTTACCACTTCCGATTCGGCGGTAAGCGTCAGGTTATTTCTGTTAAGATCGGAGTTGGGCACTAAACCTTTATTGGTCATATTGGATACTCCGAGACGATAACTCACCCTTTCACTACTGCTTGATATCGCCACGCTGTTGGTAGAGGTGATGGCGCTACCGTTGATAAAGTTCTTATAATTATCGGGATAAGAAACCAATTCAGTAGGCACCGGAACACCATTTGCGTCAAGCGGAGCGAATGGCTGCACCTGCCAGTAACCCTTATTCAACTCCGGGCCGGCTCCTACCTGTTCGGAAGGACTGAAGGGAGGAAGGATGCCTCCGGGGAAAGTGGTATCGGTATAACCCCGGACTCCAAATGCAAAACGATTTTGCACATCTAAATATTTTGAAGGGATATCAAAAACGGTATTTGAAACCACTTCCACTTTCATTCCTTTCTTTTGATCCGATTTCTTTGTGGTTATAAGCACAACTCCATTACCGGCACGTGTTCCGTAAAGTGCTGCTGCACTGGGTCCCTTAAGAATAGAGACACTCTCGATACTCTCAGGATCAATATCCGAAATCGCATTTCCATAGTCGACCAGGTTACCGCTACCGAAACCTCCGACATTATTCACCGAACTGGTCATAGGCACACCGTCGATAACGAATAAAGGCTGATTATCGGTACTCATGGAGGTGGCTCCACGAATAATCATACTCACTGTAGATCCTGTTCCACCGGTCGAGTTGATGGTAACGCCAGTCACTTTACCCGCCATGGATGTGAGCACATTTTCATGCACTACTTTGGCCAATTCGTCAGAATCTAGTTTACCGACAGAATAACCCAATGATTTTTCTTCACGGCCAATACCAAGAGCTGTCACTACAAGTTCGCTTAGAGTTTCAGTACTCTCCTCCATGACAACACTAATATTTCTCCTACTCTCCACAGCTATCTCTTGCGTATTATATCCGATATAGGAAAAGAGAAGTGTTGCATTGGCCGGCACATTAATCTTATAATCTCCATCGACATTGGTAACTGTACCCTCTGAGGTTCCCTTTATAACGATACTGACTCCGATAAGAGGTTCTCCATCTATGGCTGACGTAACTGTTCCGGTAACGTTTATTGTATTTTGTCTTGTATCGGTTGTCTCTGCAAAACTGTTTCCTGCAAATAGCAGGAGAAAAGCCAGAGAGAGGACCATTTTACACCAACTTTGATATTTATTCATTGGCAATTTTTTTGCTTTCATTGTAAAAATTTTTGAAGGTTTTAATTTACTGCTTCGAATGTGAGTATTGCTGCAGAAGTACTTAAGGCAACTAGAGGATTCTGACTGACTATTATGGGATTATCAGTTAAAGTCATAAACATCACCAACCTCATGGAGTTATTAGTGATCTCCTGTACAATTACTTTTCGTTGAAAATCTCGTATGCCGATAAATGCATCCGAATCAGGAAAATCGAGCGTCATTACATTAGGATAGGTCACCACCGGGATACCGGATTGCGTACCGGTTGCTAAATCAGGGTCAGTCGGTATTGTGAAATTCTCATTTTCATTAAATACAAATGTGGCATTTTCACCGGGTGTATAAGTGGTTAATGCGAATAGATCTGCTCCCAGCGCTGCTTTTCCACCTGTCTTGTCAATTTTCGATAATCCAAGCTGCTGCAACACCATAGCGTATACGATTCCTCCAAAAGAAGTGCCGTCGGTGGTATTTTGTTTGTAACGCCCATCATAGTAAAAAGTGAATTCATCGTTATAGGCCTCCGGAAGTCCGATATATACACTAAAAGCGCCCGGCGGCAATGAAGGAATGTTAGAAGCTAACAATGAAAAGTTTGCATCGGATTTCACCAATTTGTCATTGGCGGTATGCGACATGGTCAGTTTCCATGTCTTTCCGTCATATCCTTCCGCGGTGTGGTCTCCCGTCAGCAAGGCATATGGGGTGAGTGAAATGGCCAAGTTCTCTTTTGTAGATACCGAATTACCGGCATTGTCTTTTGCTGTTAATGTAGCAATATAATACCCTCCTTCTTCGTAGACATGTACAGGATCTTTTTCACTGCTGACGTTCCCGTCACCAAAATCCCATTCCCAGTTTACTGCGCTATGGGTAAGCGCTGTAAAAGCAACCTGTTTTCCGGCTATACTGTGAAAAATCACTGCAGAAAGCGGAAAATCTGTTTTTGACCCGTCATCTGAACATGCCGGAAGAAAAAAAATCAGCAGGCACAAAAAAACGGATGAAAAATAATAAATAACTTTTCTCATACAATTGTTGCATTTTTTTGATTAATAATATGGATAATATTCACTATAATATGATAAGAAAATAAGTACATTGATTGAATAATTTTTAAATACAATCTTCCAATCTTTATTTAAAATTTGTCTGTACTCAGCACCTTTTCTATTTTTGCCATTTCTTGTTTAATCAGGCTTCTGTACTTCTCATCAAAATGCGTAAAAGGCATTGCCGGGAAATCATGGCAAATACCTGCCACGGATAATGCGCACTTGAGGCCTATCAGGTAACTGGAACCGTACTTGCCCTTACTGTAAATACCAGTGGATACCTGCATCACCTTTTGTTGTAAAACTCTCACCTTTTTAATGTTGTGAGATTTTGCTGCATTATAGAGCTCAACATATAATTCAGGAAACAAATTGGCTCCTCCGTTAACTCCTCCACTAGCACCCATCAGTACCATTTCGGCAGTCATCTCTTCCGGACCGACAAAAATCATAAATTCCGGGTCATCCTTCATAGTATACATCACAGTCTGAAGATAAGTCCCATTGGCTGAACTGTCTTTAAAGCCTATGACCTTTTCATTCTGTGCAAGTCGCTTAATCGTTTTAGGATCGAATGCTACTTTTGTATGAACAGGCATATTATACAAAAATAAGGGCAAAGGCAGCAAGGAAATCAAATTCTCAAAATAGTCAATCAGCTCTGGTTGAGCTGCGGCAAAATAATAGGGGGGAGTGGCTACCACTGCATACGCCCCGACTTCATACGCTTTTTGAGCTAAAGAAGCGCTGTCGTTCAAAGATGTGTCGGAAATGCCGACCAACAGAGGCAATCGACCTTCCAGAATGCGACTCGTCTCTTTTATCATCTCTTCACGTTGTTCTATACTTAAGCTTTGCGCTTCACCGGTAGTACCCAGGATAAAAATTCCATGCACACCACCTTTTATAATATGCTCAATCAGATTTTTTAACCCATCTATGTCTATCCTACCATTGCCAGACAATGGAGTTACAAGAGGAACAATGATCCCTTCGAGTGATTTAATTTTTCTGTTTCTCATGCGATTATTATTTTATTATTATTATATTTCTCACTCTATGCACAGACGAAAAGTCCTTATCCATCCCACTTTTCCTGTATTACTCGCTAAATCGTTTTAGCCTTTGAGTATCTGGCTTTTCCACAATCAGTTGAATTTACTTCTTACGAATGTCTTTGCGATGATTGTTGGATCACCAACTCTGGTTCTAAAAATAGTTTCGATTTATAATTACTATTCTTAATGCGTTTAATCAATATATCAATTGATCCTTTTGCTATTTGCTCGATTGGTTGCCTGACATAGGTTATGGGAGAATAAAAAAGATTAAATGCATCATTTCCGTTAAACCCCACTACAGCCACATCCTCTGGTATTTTTACATTCATTTCACTTAAGCAATATAGTCCATTGATAGCAAGCATATTAGTTAGAAACATGATTGCATCGACATGTTCCCTATGGATCAATTTCTCTAATGCTTTCTTGATACCCGGTCTGGAATTCAGGATGTCTACCTTACTGACATGGATATAATTACTTAATCCAGCATTTTTCATTGTGTCTTCATAACCTGAAATTCGATCTAAAATATGGTGCATTTCCGTATTATAAGCGATCAATGCAATGTTTTTGTATCCTTGTCTGCACAAATGTTCCGTTGTCAATTCCGTCGCCCTGTAATTATCCAAACAGGAAGAACTCAAATCTATATTCGGGAAGTATCTGTCCAATAAAACTGTCGGGAAGTGGCTATCATAAAGTCGTTGAATAAGCTTCATCGAACCATCACACGGTACTAGTATCAACCCTTCCACACCTTTATTGAGCAATACATCAACCAATCTTTCAGTATTTTTCAGATTCTCATCTGTACTACTTATCAGCACAGTATAATTCAACTCACTGGCCCTGTCTTCTACTATTCTTGCAATTGCAGAATAAAAAGGATTTGAGATATCGGTAACAATTAATCCTATGAGCTGGGTCTTTCCGGAACGTAAATTCTTAGCGATCATATTCGGAGCATAGTGCATTTCCTTTGCCGTTTCAATCACACGATTGGCTACTTCCTCTCCAATCCTGTATTGCTTGGCTTTACCATTCAATACCATTGAGACAAGCGCAGGTGAAACGCCCACTATTTTCGCAATATCTTTTATCGATACCCTTTTATCCATTATACACTAAAAAATACAAGATATGCAAAAATAGTTTTATTAAATCGTTTTAGCAAAATAATAATATATGTTTTATAACATAAATATTATAAATTATACATAATTATATATATATTGTTAATATTTTTCCTGAAAATTGCACAAAATCAATCCGGTTATCTCTATGAAATGATATATAAAAATAGCCGCATTAAAAAGAGTCTTCTTGATTAAATAAACTGTTTCACTAGTACCCCATTAAAATTTGGGACGAATTAATAATTGAATAAATTTGGCTCATTAAGCCTAAAACGATCTCTATCATTTTGAAATTTAGTTGAAGTAAACATATCTCATAGGAGAGTTTTGTCTGTTAAAGAACACTTTTAGAGCTTAATGGAACAGTAATTATTATGTTCAATATATTTATCATAAAATATTGATAATATTAGTTTTACTAACAGTATCATTCTAACCCTTAGAGTAGTAGTCATTTTAAGTTAAAAAAACTCCAATTTAATCGATAAAAGAGTTGCAGAATTAAAAGAAAGATTTTATCTTTGCACTCGCTTTTGAAAGAAGGCATTAGGTCGATTCGCTAGCTCAGCAGGTAGAGCACATCCCTTTTAAGGATGGGGTCCT
>CAZAFR010000089.1:0-5100 GCA_964484665.1 uncultured Proteiniphilum sp.
GGGCATTCATCAGAGTTAAATAACGTGTGTTACCAAACTGTGTTACCAACTCAAAATGAACCCTAATAATGATTTCTTTAAAGTATTGCAATTAAAAAACTTACAATAGTATAAACCGCAAATAATTGGACCAAGAATAGATACCAATTTTTTACTAACTACTACCACTCCATGAAGGTTGTAAACTAAGGAATTGCCGTGTACCGAACGGTATGCACGCTGGTGTAAGAAATCAGATAGGGATTATTTTCCTATCTTCCTATTCGATTTGTGTTGTAGCGAGACCGGGGCATGATCCCGGGACCTCATGATTATGAATCATGCGCTCTAACCAACTGAGCTATCTCGCCAAATCGAAGTGCAAAAGTAGCATAACTTTTTAATCTTGCCAAATCAAAACGCAACTTAATTTACGGCGACGCTCATTATGACAAAAATCTTTTGCACTAAGACCGCTTAGATTGGAAGCGTTTATAAACTTCTTTAAAAAACTTGATTGACTACATCGTTTTTGAGGCAAAGTTAGAAAAAATAGCGAGCTAATTTAAAACGTGGGTAGAGCATGATATTTGAGTTGAAACGTATTAACTACCACCGGATACAACAATCATAGCTAATCCTGCAATGAAGAGAATAAACATAAATGTTAAAAGTAGATTAACTGATTTTGAAGCTCCTTTAAATTCTTTCCAAATGAAAACTCCCCATAAAGCTGCTATCATTGGTGCTCCTTGACCAAGTGCATATGAAATAGCGGGACCTGCCTTGCCTGCAGCAATATAACTTGATACAGTACCTACACCCCATATAATACCACCTAAAATCCCTACAAGATGTGTTCCGAAACCTCCTTTAAAATAACTGGAATAATATACCGGATCTCCTATAAAGGGTTTTTTCATGACAATAGTATTAAAGATGAAATTACTTGCCAAAATTCCGATTGAAAAGATAAAGAAAGCCCCATAAGGTGTTAACATGCCCTTAGTTGGATTTTCGAGGTTGGACAAATCCATTGCTGATGCTACAAAGCGATAGAAAAAAGACATAAGGATACCAGCAAAGATAGCGATAATAATCCCTTTCTTTTTGTTTCTGTTCTCTTCGGAACTGGAATTTGTTTTCCCGGAAGCCACACCATTTAGTATAATTGCTACAACAATGAGGGCTACCCCCATAAAGAGAATCATAGGGTCGCCTTTTGGTGTACCGAAATAATTTATAAATACACCTAATACTAATGCCAGTCCAACACCAACCGGGAATGCTACAGACATTCCAGCCATTGAAATAGAGGCTGATAACAAGATGTTGGCAGCGTTGAAAATAACTCCTCCGGTAAATGCACTCCAGAAGTTGTTGGAGCTTACTTGGACAATGTCGTCAGTGAAATTGCGTCCCATATCACCGATACTTCCTAAAGTGAATCCGACAATAAGCGAAAGTAGTACAATACCTATTACATAATCCCAATAAAACAATTCATATCGCCACGTTTTTGCGGCTAATTTTTGCGTGTTTCCCCATGATCCCCAACAAAGCATTGTAAGAAGAGAAAGCAATACTGCAAGCGGATATTTTTGTACGATAAACATAATATTTGAGTGTTAATTTATAGATTATTGTTATTCATCTTTAAAAAATCTTGTACCTCTTTAGTTGTGGGAATTGAAGGTTGAGCACCTGTTCGCATTACGCAAATGGCAGATGCAGCTGTCGCAAATTTCAAACTATCCGCCCAACTATAATTCTTACTTAGTTTGGCAGCCAAAGCTCCACAAAAAGTGTCACCTGCTGCTGTTGTGTCGACTGTCTTAACTTTGAATGCAGGTACATACAAAGTCTCTTTTCTATTTTTCATCAAACTGCCGCGCTTTCCTAATGTTAGAACAATAGTTTTAGCACCAAGTTCAAGAAGTTTATCTATAACTGCTTCTTCGCCTATTTTTTTGATAGATTCTCCTGAAATAGTTTCGGCTTCTGTTTCATTAACAATAAGTATACTTATCTTTTGAATGATTTCTATATCTAACTTATGCGCAGGAGCTACGTTAAGCAATATTTTTTTCTGATGTCTATATGCAATGTCGCATACAGTTTTGACAGTTACATACGGGATTTCCATTTGCATCACAATTATGTCTGCATCTAAAATCTCTTTTTCAACCTTTAAAATATATTCTGGTCTAAGTAATGCGTTTGCTCCGGGAATCACTACTATACTGTTTTCTCCTTCATCATCTACCCAAATCATTGCAACACCGGATGACACATCATTGGTAATCAAAGATAAGGAAGCATCTAAATTCTCTTTCTTATAATATTCTAAGGAATTTATTCCATTCAGATCATTTCCCAAACTTGTTATAAACTTAACATTACCTCCTAATCTATGTGCAGCCAATGCCTGATTTGCACCTTTGCCACCCATTACCTGAAGATAAGAGATACCTTTGATTGTTTCGCCGGCTGTGGGAAATCTATTCACTCTTGCAATTATATCTGTATTGGAACTGCCTATTACTATTATTTTGCTCATATTTCTAAAATTATTATAGTGCTTATAATTAATAGTTTATTTGTTATGTTTTTTTAACCTTGGGCACAAAAAAGTGATATTGAAAAATACAACAAAGACTAAAGAAACTATAAGGTTTGTAACCATTAATTTGTCCAAATTCCATTTGTGAACTTTATGACTTCAAGAAAAAATGTCTTTCTATTTGAAACGCATATAATGTTCGATGAATTTATAGTTTAAAATTTTGATGTTACAGTTGAAACTAATTTTTTCAATGTAGAATCTATTTGTTCTTCATCTATTTTAAGAAATTGATGTCTACCATCTTTATTTTCCAAAAAACTACTATTCCCTTCACTATTAATGAAAATACTTCCATTAGTAGATAAACTGAAGTAATTCTTTCCGGGTTCAACTGCATAAAGGACAGAAGTAAGATCCCATGTTTGCCTATCATACGGCATTTTGCTGAATAATTTATAAGAAACACAAAGAGGGTGAGTGGTAGCATTATTAAAGTCGTTCAAAATACTTTGATGGGGATATAATAATTTATTACCAATTTCCCATCCACTAGCAATTATTTTTGTAGGCCAATTATGAAATACAATCATTGCAGATTCAATATCCTGTTCAATATTCCATTCTACGAAGTTTTTTGCACCGGAAAATTCTCCCCCCATGACTGACAAAAAATCAACTTTTCTTGAGACTAGATCCATACCATTTAGAGGTGAGTATTGATCACCACTTGATTCTAATAGACGACGTAAGTTTGTTAAAGGCCCTACTGCAATAATTACTACAGAATTGTCTTCAGATTGAGAGAGTAGTTTTCTCTGTAGTTTCCACGCATCCAAAACATAGCTTTTCACGGTCAGTTCTGGAGTTAGAATATGCTTTCCACCAATTATAGTGTCAAGAGTCTGCTTTAAATATTTTCCATTGTCATTATTAGGACCCTCATATATGAATCCAATCGGTACATTTTTAATATCATGGAACCGGCAAAATCCATCAACATACTCGATAGTATATGGATTTGATTTGCTAATTGTAATACCCAATAAATCAATTTTGGAATTTTTTTGATAATTAAGTAGCATTTGTAAAGCCATAACATCATCAATGTCATTTCCAATATCAGTGTCAAATATAATTTTTAAAGGAGTGTCTTTAACACATCCAGTAAAAGATATAGTCAAAACTATTAATGTAATTTTACAAATAAAAAGTGCTCTTTTTTTATCCATTTAATTATAATAATTAATTAAAGTTTTATTATAAAGAGAGTTGATGCATAACTCTCTTTTTTAGTCAATAAACTTTTAAGTAAAATTTGAAGTAAGTGTAATATTTTCAAATTAGAAGAATTTATTTTGTTAATTTTGAAAATAAGTCTCTAAAAATCGCATCTCGATTAAGCATTGTTGCCATCCTAATTAAATGACGTGATTGGTCCACACTATAGGTTACTTGGTCAGTTAATATTGGACTATGCACTAAATTCGTATGAACCCATGATGGATTTACTAACCATGCAATAGTAACAACGTCCCAAATTTCTTTAGACCAAGCTTCTAATTGTTGACTATTATAGCTTTCAACGGATTCAAGTAAATAATTGGATAATTTATTTTTATCTTTCAAATAATACCTAAGCTCAGGTAATGTAGTATGAAAATGTGATACAACTGGTCTACAAGGCGTAATCACTAATGGAACACCGGAATTCAAAATCACTTGAGCTGCCAAAACATCTTGCATTAAATTAAACTCTTTCTGAGTCGGCCAGTTTAAGTCATTTCCTCCCAACCATACTACAACAATGTTGTTAATGATTTGAGGTTCTATCAAAATAGCAGAAGCAATATTTGTAATACAGCCAATGGAAACTACATACAGAGGGTCATCAGGAGAGCTTTTTAACGCTCTAGAAACCAGATCAATGGCTGCATCGCTTCTAATAGGATTTGAAACATCCTGTAAATAATTAGTAGATCCTCTAAAAACTAATCCATCTGTCGACTTACCCATAAAAGTGAGTAATTTTAAGATTTCCTGATAACTCTTTTCCATTCCATCGGCAGGACTTTCAGATCGGTTATTGTAATAAGGAGCTGCATAAATAGCTTCAACCTCAAGCTTGTCTTCTGATAACAAAGCGTAAGCCAAGGCAAACTGGTCATCAATTTCGTTATATGTATCAGTATCTAACGTCATTCTAATTTTCCCATTGTTAGGATTTAGACGATTAATCCGATCTGTTTCTTTGATAATTGGAAACTCTTGACTATAAGAAAGTGAATAAATAATCAAAAATCCAATAAGTAAAACACTTTTTTTCATAATTATAATTTTTTTGAATAGTATTTTTACAATAAAGTGAAAGTGTCCCCCATGAAATCTCGTTTCTGCAATTTTTTAATTTTTATTCGGTATTTCACTATCAGTTAGTTCGTTTAATACTGTCTTTCTGTGTTTTAGTGGAGAACTTTTCAAAAACATTAACGCTATACTTTCCTGTGAAGGAAAGACGAAAAGATGGCCATCTTTTTTTAAGCTTAAAATTTTGTATA
>CAZAFR010000090.1:0-2917 GCA_964484665.1 uncultured Proteiniphilum sp.
CTGCCCTTTTTGGTATCTGTGGAAAATAGTTTAACTTTGATTTGATAATAATATCTATATTAATGCAATTAAAAATGAACAAATTAGATAAACTTTACAATGAGTGGATAAAACTTCAACCACTAAAGCCGGAGTATCAGAAAAGGCTTGATGAGAAGTTTATGCTTGAATTCAATTTTAATTCCAATCATATTGAAGGGAATACTCTTACTTATGGGCAGACTGAATTGCTGCTTATTTTTGGGAAAACATCGGGTGATGCTTCAATAAGGGATTATGAAGAGATGAAGGCTCACAATGTAGGTTTGAATTTGGTTAAACTTGAAGCTAAAGATAAAGAACGTCCGCTTACTGAAAATTTCATTAGAGAACTCAACAGGGTAATATTGGTTGAGAATTTTATGAAGCCTTCTCATGATGGTAAATCTATGTATGAGATTAAAGTGGGTGAATATAAATCTCTGCCTAATCATGTGTTTACTAAAACAGGTGAAGTATTTAATTATGCTTCTCCTGAAGAAACTCCTGCTATGATGGGTGATTTAGTAAATTGGTATAACGGTGCAGAGAAAGAAAATAATTTGCATCCTGTTGAATTGGCTTCTTTGTTTCATTACAGATTTATCAGGATTCATCCCTTTCAGGATGGGAATGGACGTATTGCCCGCCTTTTAGTTAATTATATTTTGTTGAAGCATGGATACCCGATGATTATTGTGCCAAGTAAAGATAAAGAAAAATACCTTGATTCATTAAACAAGAGTGATATTATTGTTGGGTTGAATCCTTCTAAAGGTGCTTATGCTTACATAGAGCAAATAGAGCCCTTTGTTGATTACATGAAGGGTTTGTTGATTTTTGCATTAGAAATTAGTATCAGGGCAGCAAAAGGCGAGAGCATTGAAGATAGTGATGATTGGAAAAAGGAACTTACTTTATTAAAGAGCCATACTAAAACTGCACCTTTTTATACTCCTGATTTAGCGAAACAGGCAATTGAAGAAAGCTTTATACCATTAATCAAGAGAATTGACAATGAGTTATTTCCTTTTTATGAGCTTTTTGATCAGGTTCAACTTGTAGATAGTTCAAATCGGTCGTTTGATATTAAGAATATTGATTCTTCTCAATTTAACAATAAAAATAAAAATTGGTGTAGTTTTAGGTTTGCTAAAAAATTAGTAGAAAAAGGTTCTTGTGTTTTTCATATTAATATTTTTATAGTCTTTAAAGATGATTTATTTCGTCTTTATTTTAACACAAATGATAATGGAGAAGAAAAATCCAATTATAATCTTAATTATGGAGAAAAGATAAATGAGATTATTTTAAAAGAATTCAGTTCTGAAATTGGAAGTTCTTTAGCTGAGTTTGTGAGAAATGTATTCAGTTAATCGAAGAGAAATATGAAAATAAAATATACCTGGTGAGAGAGCACGACTTGGTTTGATGTTGATATCAGCTCAGTGATATTAGATATGGAAGAGTTTGACATAATTAAAGATTAACATGATAATTATGTACACATATATTTATTTCATTTAAAATAGGTGTTGCAAAAACAATCTAATTAATTTATTTGTTATATCTTTGCAACAGTACTTAAAACAAACACAAATATCATAATCGTTTGATTATATGTGGTTTAAATTATTACAAATTTAAATCAGAATAGAGCAAAATGAAAGAAGAAAAAAACAATTTAAAGCAAATCAGAGAAGCGGCAGGGTTTACTCAAGAAAGGGTTTCATCTTATCTTTCTTTGAATAACAGGGGTACGCTATCAAACTATGAGCTTGGAACTCGAGAAGTACCCATAGACGTTTTGATTAAATTATCAAACTTGTACGGGGTGGATATTGCTGATTTTTATGAATCTGATCCTGAAAAAATAAAAGATGCTCTGCTGTGTTCTTTCAGAACAGATGATTTATTGAATGATGATCTTAAAGATATTGCTGAATTTAAGGATGTGGTTAAGTCTTACCTTAAAATGGAGCAACTGGAAAGAAGATGAGAAACGATTTGATTGAACAGAAAGCTAATGACCTGAGGAGTGTGTGGGGTTTATCTAATTACGATCCGGTTCCCATCTATCAACTACTTTTAAAGCTAAATATACTGACTGTTTTTAAACCCTTGAGTGATAATTTCTCCGGCATGTGTCTTAAAAGGGATGAGAATAGATTTATCCTAATTAATTCCAATCAATCTATAGGGAGACAGAATTTTACTATAGGTCATGAATTGTATCATTTGTATGTTCAGGATATTTTTGAAATTCATTACTGCAATCCAGGATCGCACGATCAATCTCCTGAAGAAAAGAGAGCTGATTTTTTTTCATCTAATTTTTTGATGCCTAAGACTGGTATTATGAGAATGATACCTGATGAGGAAATTGAAAATAAAGAGGTTTCAATTTCGACTTTGTTAAGGTTGGAGAATTATTTTGGTGTTTCAAGAAGTGCACTTATAGTCAGACTTAAACGTTTGAATTTAATATCGGAGGATGTGCTTAATTTTTTGAAGTCGAAACCTGTTATACGTTCAGCCAAACAGTATGGCTATAATACTGCATTGTATAAGCCGGGAAATGAAGGTCTTGTTCTGGGAGATTATGGCGTTAAAGCTAAGTCACTGTTTGACAAAGGTCTTATCTCTGAGGGACATTATATAGAGTTGTTATCTAAGATTGGTATTGATCCGGCAGATAATGAAACAGAATCAGTTGAAGATTTTGAATGAAATCAGTAAAATCAATAAAAGTTGTTCTTGATTCAGATGTTATCATCCATTTTATAAAAGGTGATTGTTTAGCTCTATTACCAACAATTTTGCCCGCTTACGACTTTATTTTATTAGATATTGTTTATGAAAAGGAGCTGGCTATGTCTCATAGAGTTATTATTGAGAA
>CAZAFR010000090.1:3017-5096 GCA_964484665.1 uncultured Proteiniphilum sp.
TATTGAGAAGTATTGCGAAATGAATAAAATCACCTATTTTACTACAATGGATTTTTTGTATCAGGCTATGACTACAGGCGTGATGACTGAAGAGGAGTGTGACTCATTTATTGCAAAGGTTACTTCAATGAATAGTAAGTTACCAGTTGTATGTATGAAGGACTTTAAACCAAGATTGAGATTATAAAGGTTAAAATTATTCAAAAAATAATTATCCGCAAGCTTGTTACACAGTATGAAAAAAAATAAACCTAATTATAAGAGTTCTCTTGAGAATCTTTTGGAGGAAATTACTCCGGAGCAGCAAGCAAGAACTGATAATAAAATGATGTTGGCCGCAAGCATTGCCTATGCAATGGAAGCAAAAGGCTGGAATAATATTCAGTTGATGGAAGCCTTGGGTAAAAAAGACCCTTCTGAGATTACCAGATGGTTGAGCGGGACTCATAATTTTACTGCTGACACATTATCAGATATTGGTCGCGTTTTAAATAGGAATTTCTTTAATTTCAAATAAAGCATATTGAAATTCTTGAGTTCTCTTTTAAACATCCAAACAGGAATTTCCCTGAAAACAGCCCTTCTAGGTTTAATATGGAGAGTTGTCTTAGTGTAAATGAAGAAGAAGATAGGATCATTTCTACTTGCCGCGGAGTTTTATTTACACTTTTAAGAGGCACACCATTACATTCAGTAATACGTTCAATTGTTGCTTTACTTTCTCACACATACTGTGAAGATAATACTCAAAACGATTAATGATGAAGAAGTGCTTATTAATTATACAAGATTGGATATAAGTCCTTTATTTAATATTCCGGTAGATTACGAACAGATTTAATACATTATCCGAAGACTATATATTTAAATAAATAAATATAATTCAACTTTAAAATACTATTTTAATCAATATAGGTGAAATACAACAACTTTAAAGTTGCATATTTGATTTAAGAGTATTATCTTTGCATACTAAAAATAACATGAGTAAAGAGTCGGAAGTAGCTACTGTATGAAAAGTCCAATTACAGGTAAAGAAATGAAATTGATGAAAGAGCGACGATCAATTGATTTCAGAAAAGAGAAATTTGATATTGTTTATCATTATTACAAATGCGAGGATAGCGGAGAGCAATTTACCACTACATCAATTGACGAATTGAACACTAATCAGGTATATAATCAATATCGTGAGAGGTTTAATATTCCGTTTCCTGATGAAATTACAGCTATACGTAAAAAATATGATTTATCGGCAGCAAAAATGTCGGAGATTTTAGGTTTAGGAGTAAACAGTTACCGCCAGTATGAAGCAGGTGAGATGCCGAGCATTGCTAATGCTAAATTAATCCGTATGGCAGATGATCCAAAAATATTCATGGGTATGATTGAATTATGTGGAACGCTGGATGAAAAAGCAAGAGCAAAATACATAAATAAAGCCAGATCACTTGCTGAAGAAAAGAAAATAAATATTTTTAAATTGAATTTCAAAGAATATTTGCTTGGGAGTCATCTTGCTGATATCTATTCAGGTTACAGAAATCCTGACTTTGAAAAGTTTAAAGAAATGGTAGTATTCTTTTCAGAGAAAATTGAACCATTCAAAACAAAAATGAATAAGTTGTTATTCTATGCCGATTTTTTAATGTTCAAACACACCTGTTTTTCTATAAGCGGTGTACGTTATAGGGCGATTGATATGGGTCCGGTGCCTGAAAAATTCCAAAGTATATTTGAATATTTAGCCAACGAAGAGGAAATTGATATTAAGAATATACAGTTCTCAAATGGTAACACAGGAGAACAGTTTATTGCAAGAAAAGACAGACCGTTTAAAGCTGATTTATTCACTGAAAAGGAATTGGAAGTTTTAGAAAAAGTAGCCTCCCTATTCAAGTCTACCAGCACAAACGACATTATCAAGCTGAGCCATTTGGAAGAAGCTTGGAAGAAAAACGAAAAGAATCGGAGTGTGATCAGCTATGAACACGCGTTTGAATTAAAGTTGTAATAAAATTATTTTAGGCTTTTAACTTATGAACTATTTTACGGCTGCTGAAGCGACTAAGCTTTTCA
>CAZAFR010000091.1:0-4804 GCA_964484665.1 uncultured Proteiniphilum sp.
TACCTTTTTTAATAGTACCCATAATTTGTAATCTTTAAAATGTTAAACTTGCGGATGTTGAATGGCCATTTTTCTAATCCGGGAGCCAAGTTCAGCATTATTAAAGAGGCAAAAAAATATCGGCATGGTTTGTCGCAAATTGTCGGCGAATTGTATGGAAATGGTATGGTTTGTCGCTATTTGGTATGGAATGTCGTTAAATGGTATGGTTTGTCTACATCACCCGTAACTGTTCACTCACTAACGTGAGTTTCACAGAACGGGTACCCGATTGAATTTATAATACATCTACTTTGAAATTCCCGCCACGAAATTTCTTGTTTTTGAGCATATCCCGGCCAGGGGTCACGAAGGGTAACTATATCTGGAATTACACCGATAATGTTGCCATTCATCCTGTCTGCCCACTTATCATAACATCCTGCATCAGGGAAAAGCAATCTGATTAATGTATTTGATTTTATAAAAGAATTCTGGTTTGATATACCAGAAAACAAAGATGATAAAACTGGAAGTATTCCTTTTTTATTAGATAAAAAGATCAACTTCTTATGAAGTTAAATCAATAAAATAATGCCAAAGGGAGATACTATCATTAAGTGATTTTCTTGTATGTTTTGAGAAGTATTTTTCTACAGCAGAGAGTGAGGTGTATTTCAATAGTTGTTCATTCTCCAACCACTCTATTGAACTATCTGTGTTAGTATTGAATTGATTTATTAACCACCCGTTTACTTTGTTAAACCATTCTTCAATAGTACGACTTTGAACATATGCGAACATTCCACATACCTTTAGATGAGAAGAATGGTAACTTCTTTTAAAACGCTCAATACCTCCGCGATCTCCGTATACATATTGTTCGTTTCTGGAGCTTTCTGAAAAACGCTTTGCTTCAAATTCAATAATTGGTGATGGTTTTCTGTCTCTCGTCAATACATAGACACCTACATCCGTTTCTTTTCCTGACTTTTCCTGCGTTGGATTTTTTCTAAAATCAAATGGGAAGTAATCCTGATTGTATTCTACTTTGCAAAGTTGAAAATGATGAACTAAGAAATCACTAATCCTATTCTCCCGATCGGTATCTTTTATAGATTTATAATAGGCAGGAAATTTAGTGACATGATTATCTATAAATAACAAAATCTGTTCCACCTCATGATTGGCTGGTATAGATAAATCATTAGGCTTGGGTAATTGATATTGAGGCAGACTATCTCTAAGCATCTTGATAACGCGCTTTTACATAGTCAGCAAATACTTCATCAGCGTCTCGAAGTGCAATCGAGGGCAACCAATAACGTAGTTGTTTTGGTTTCACCAAAATAATACTATCCTTACCATACACTTTCACTATCTTTTGAATATGTATGTGCCGGCGGTTAGTATCTCTTTGAGGAATAGCTTCATTTATATATTGCTCTAAATCTGAAACTGTTTCTTCCGTCACCGTATAATTCTCATCGCTATATTCAAAATGTATGGCAAAGTAATTACCGGCATCTAAAATTTTGAATGGTTGAAATTGCTTACTATTTGTATGATATATACTATTTAGGGTTTTACAGAATATATTAAAAAATTCTTCCAACTCTGTTCTCGATGCATATTTATGGAATACAAATTCATTAATAGTTATCAATGAGAGCAGGTCATTAATAATAATATTTTCTGTTTCCGATAATTTTACTCCATTTAAGTAGGGAAGCCTCATTATATCTTGTTGTGTAAGAGTATAATTCGATCGGCTAATTCCGGAACGAGAGCTTGTTAAAATTAAATAAGCTCTGAAAACTTGATTGTTTTTTAAAGTAGCTTCAAGCTCTTTTAACTCATCAATATCTTCTTTCGGAGCATGGATACCAATTATCTCATTCCTATATGAAAGTGGTTCATTGACCAAAACTACCGGAATACTTTCTTTACCTAAGTTTTTCTTAATTAATAATAATGGAGGTTTGAATAATTCAGGAACTCTTCCCCTCTGATAATATTTTCCTTTTAAGACATATGTTTTTAACCGGTCTGATTCTGTAAAAGACTTTGTGTCTATACAATTGCTTCCGTCTAAATACAGATATTCCTTGTATCCACCTTCTTTCTTTTCAAAATCAGAGGCAACTAATTCATCATCAGGCTTAGACTTTATAAAACCATCACCATATACCCATTTATTTTCTTTTCGTTTTTGTTCTAAGAAGTCGCCTAAAGTGGGTAATGCACTTAACCTATTAATTAGTTCTACAAGCCTTCCACCACCTGATAGATTTGCTTTCCATATATATGGATTATAAATAAGATCTGATTTATTTAAGAAATGAAAATTATAATAATCAAACTCCAGATATAATCTATTAGTATTTGAAAAGGTTCGATTAGCAACTAAGTGCAATACAGATTCTGTATCTGGTTTTGATTTTTGTAAAAATACAGCTGCAGTTGCTACATTTTTTCTTCCCCACAACTTATCAGCAAGTTTAGTGAAATCAATAACCTGCAGAAAATTATAAGAAGTAAATAACTTTTTCTTGAATTTTGTATTTTTTTGATATAATAAGGGACCGGAAGGTTGAATCATAGATAACATCCCTCCATCCTTTAGCAACCTCATAGATTGTACTAAAAAATGAAGAGCAGGGTTCTCATCAGGAATGTCTATGTCACTTTTATATCCGATTCTTTCATATAACTCTTTAAAAAAAATCTTTCTACTTGGCTCTTTACCATTTACTTCTGCTAGATTAAATGGTGGATTACCAATTACCAAAGAGAAATCGTTAGGCGGGTTATTCGTAATAAGCTCAAAAAAGTCTTTTGTAACGATATTACCGCTCATATCAGGAAACTTCAATTCCTCCCAAGTAGGTGGATCCAGGTCTACTTCATCCAGAACTGCTAATGCCAGGCTAAAAACAGATAGACGTATGGCATCTTGCTGAATATCTATACCATGAATACTTTCGAGCAATAATCTTTTCAGGGTGGCAAGAGAAGGCTTTTCCAATTTCCCTGTTTTTTGCCATTGCTCATACCGCCACCATTGAACAATACGTTTATATGCTTTAACTAAAAAAATTCCAGAACCGCAACTTACGTCAATCAGCTTAAAATTCTTTTGAGGGGTTTTAAGGGGCATACATTCATCTACAAGAGCAGATACTATCATCTCAGGGGTATAGACAATATCTTTGCTGTCGGTTAACAACTCTTCATATACAGAACTAATTACTTCTACCGGTAAATGAGAGAAGGAATATAATCTCCAAATAACAAGCTGCCCATCATCATTATCCCCGTCGAGATAATCAGCTAATCTTTTTACTGAACTTTTTTGAATAGCTTTTCTTGCATCGGCTTCATTATCTTTATGCCATTCAAATATTTTTCCGTTAAAATCCTCTGCTAATTTGTCTAATAATAGAAGTAATTTACCTTTTCGTATAACATCGCAGAAATCAGTACACTGAAAATTATTTTCAAAGTATGTTCTTGCAAAATAACCACTCCTGGAATCTTCGTCCCGCTCTTCCAAATACTTAATCAATAGACTTTGTACCAAAAGTTTTAAAGCGATATGTTTATCCAGATTAGATTTTTTTTGGAAGTCTTCGTATACATTTTTAAGCCCCCTAATTAAATCTCTGGTAGCCGATTGTTCAAACTGGAAACGATTTTTGTTTTCTTCCTCTTCCCAAAACAAACCATCATCAAAACTTTGAGCATTGAACGATCTTATCGACTCGCCTGTTTTTGTGATAATTTCCCCGGCATAAAATTCTTTATCTTCTTTAGGCTTTTCCCTTGCATCGAAAACACTTACAGCCGATTTATCAATAATGATATATGCCGGAACCTGATAGCCGTTCCACATATTTCTGTGAATACGATTTCGATCTTCTTTATTTAATGATTTGTGTGTATAATCAAAAATATATAACTGCGGAACAGCAGCTCTCCCGTCTTGGAAATAACGAAAGTAAACCGCATCCGCATCAAACTTACGTGCTGTTTCTAAAGCAAATAAAATATTGGGACTAGCAACAGCTTCGTGAAGGTTTTCGTAGTCCTTAGTCAACACTACTCCACTTGTTCCTCTTTCAGAAATAAAGGAAAAGTTAAGATCCCGAATATGTTTTTCAAAGACTGCTGTTGACATGTTGCAATAAAAAGATGCTATTTCTTTACCGTGTTGTAAAGATACAATTTATAAATTAAGTCATCAAATAAACCGTCGCAGGAAATTACTTGCGGCGGTTTTTTTATGAGGTTAAATCTTCCTTTCATTAAGCGTATCTTTACCATACTACAATGTTCCTCAATCAATCCAACTGTTTTACACCAATGAGAATCCCAATAGAAAAGCACCTGACTAGTTGGATAAAAAGATTTTATTTGTTTATAATTGTGTAACCTTATTTTAGCCCAAATTTACTTTACCAGTAATAAAAATCGGAAGCTGTATAAGATTTATTTTCTCTGTCAGTCATTTTTTTTCGTGAATTCAAAATATATAACATTCATATTTCTTCCAACCCAAAAGCCTCTATCAGTGTAGTCAATGATGTATTCTTATCAATCATCTTTTGTAAAGCCTGACTTGGTTCCTTTTTCTCCAAAATTGATGCTTCAGATGATACTTTAGATCCAGGTAATACAGATTCTTTAATTGGAACACCTGTTTCATTATTAACTGAATTACGGTCTGCCGGTTCATTTGCATCAGGTTTACTTACTTCCTGTTCATAAGCACCGCTCAATTTCTCAATCACATAATCAGCAAAATCATAACCATTCACGAGTT
>CAZAFR010000092.1:0-4587 GCA_964484665.1 uncultured Proteiniphilum sp.
TTGTAAAAAGTTCATCATTTCTAAACGAGAACGTGGTATTTTACAAAAATCAATTCAGGAGAATCCCCTATTTGACACGAAAAAGGCTCAAAAAAAATTGCGTGCTTATGTGGAGAAACACCGTCAAACTATCGGCACCAAAGCTGAAATAATGATGGAGCATTTTTTCACACAGGTTTACAATACCAAAAAGCTAAAAGGAAAAGCTAAAGCGATGGTGGTAACACAAAGCATTGAGTCGGCTATTCGTTACTATCAGGCTATCCGCACAATTGTCAGCGACAAAGGCGATCCTTTCCGAGTGGCATTTGCTTTTTCAGCTTTTCTTTTGTTTCAATTATCTTTTGTTTCAATTCTTCTGTAGTATAGAAACCATTTGGTAAGCCCAAATGGTCTTCCTCATATTCTGAAAATCGCCCTGCGACCGTACTTAATTCTGCAAACACTACTTTCTCGGTATTGCTAAGAGTATTACTATCAACTTCTAAATCGTAAGAATAATAAAATTCATCGCAAAAAAATGGTTCATCAATCTTGCCTAATAAATATTGGTCAATAAGCCAATATAATCTCCGTTTATCACTTTTATCGTACATACTAATTAAGATTTTATTTTGGCCAGTACTTGAAATGCCAAATAGTATTTGTTGCTTTATCGTAGAGAACTTCTAGGTTATATGTTCTTCCATTTTTAAACATTTCGGTAGTATGCATTAGAGCACGTGATCCTTTAGGGTCTGCGATTCCTTTAGAACCTTTGATTGCTTGCTCTAATATCTGAACAGGTACGGCTCTGTTCTTGTCTGCCATATGCCTACCCGCACTTCCGCCAAACTTAAATAATTCTTTTCCCCCCGTCTTAGCTGCTTCTGTTCCTATTACTTTAACAACAGTTTTAGAGAGTAAATTAAACAATCCCCTTCCAATCAATATCAGCTCAAACTCGGGATATACATTGCTCAGCCCCGGTTCCCCGCGCAGTCTGTTCTCCAGGATTTGTTGTTGCATCATTAACGGTAGAACCCGAAATAGGATTACACACAAATATTGTTAGAACAGAAATTAGAGCGATAAATAATATCTAAATGATGGACTATACATATTAAAAAAGAGAGAGCCGCCGAGAATTAAGAATAATACTCTAATAATACTTTTATTCCAACCGATCCAAAATATAACTATAGAATTTATTGTTTTTTAAATGATAAAGAATGTGATAAAGTTCTTCTCCAATATCCCAAATAATATCATTTATCTCATCATTTTCAATACGATCATTCAATAATAAATTTATATGTTTTCTTATTTCGTCTGCCGATTCATTGATTTCCAATAATGTATAAGCTAATTTATTTGATTCTTTTTCTTGATCATTTAATTTTTGAATAATATTACTCTTGTCTAATATGCCAGATAAAAAATTCAATCTCTCTATGTTCATTGCGGATATTTTTTTAGTAAATCATTAATTGCATTTAATTGACTTTGGTATGTTCTTATTTCTCTCTCTACCGAAGAAGTATAACCTCCTGCTTGTTTTATAATATCACGTTTTTGGATATGTTCTGTCAATTTTCTATGAATGTTTTTTTGAGATTTCAAAATCGATATATAGCCATCTCTATTCAGTTGTTTTTCAAACGCCTTAAAAGTTGCTTCACTGTAAGAATTTCTATTAAATGAATTAAAAGCACTTCGGAATATTTGCTTCCCTATCGCTCTACCTAATAAGATAATTTCGAATTCAGGATATACATTATTTAGCCCCGGTTCCCCGCGCAGTCTATTCACCTGAATTTGTTGTTGCATCATTTCCATGAGAGGGTTGGCTACTTTAGTTGTCTCCTTCTCCGGCGGATCCTGATGCATTAAATCATTAAACAGCATAGAGAACGCACCCGTTATTGCTCCGTTGGCAAACTTTCCGCCACCCAGTTCTTCAACCGTACCGCCAATTACTGCGTTGGCAGCAACTTTTGCCGCCCGGCTTAAATTACCGCCGTATTTTTCAATGGCTCTACCGCCTCCTGCAGATGCCAATCCTGAAAGTAAGCCATGCTTCATATTTCCGCCGCGAACACCCTCGAGCCACATGTTGGAAAAAGCGTGCTTAAACAGCTTGGCTGCAAGCTGCGGATCTGCCGACATGAAGTTAAACCCTGCGCTTGCGGCTCCCCAGAAAGCTCCCGTGAGGGTGGCCCTGACGGTTTGGACGAAATTGGCGCCGTTGAGCACCGCTCCCACAAAACCGGATGCTGCACCGCTTAGCGCACCTGCCAATATGGCCGCCCCAAAACCTTGTCCCCCCGGAAGAGCCGCCACCACGATGCCGACTATGGCGCTGGTAAGCGATTTCCAGTTGTCGCTCAGCCAACTGTAGCCGGATGGGTCGGTAAACGACAGCGGATTGTTCAGGCAGTAGATATACCTGTTAAGCCCCTGTGTGAAGTCGGGTGCCTGCACAAACGGGTCGGGGCTCAGAAAGCGCCCCAGCACCGGATCGTACATGCGCCCATCCATGTTGATCATCTCGAAGATGTCGAGGTGCTCGTGTGCCATGAAGCCTCGCGCCTGCCAGGCATTGAAGTCGGCAATATTGAGCGCGTAAGCCCAGGTGTCACAGTGGCGGCGTTTGCCCCACGCATCGTAACTCAACTCCTGCACAAGTGTCCCTGTGTTATCGCTATAAGCCATGATGGACCCCAGATGGTCCTTGTGCAGGTAGCGGAGGGTTTCAATCCCCGAGGAGGAATGCTCCAGGATAACGACGGCTCCGTCACCCGCAAAGATATAATTTCTTTTTTTAATTTCGCCGGTCGGCAGGTGTTCTTCTTCAAATAAATTACCTGCATAATAGGTTGTGGTTGTCGCATTGTTGCGTTTGACAATGCCTTTTATGCGGTTATGCCCGCTTCCGTAAGTCAATAAGAGTTCATCGGTTCCCTGCAAAACGCGGCTGATTTTGTCAAAAGAGGTATAGCTTATCAAATCCCAGTCAGGCGGGGAGTAGCCGCCACCACTCACCCTCTTCAGTTTGTTGGTGTTGGCAAAATATTCAAATAAGTTTCCTACACCGGTCTTGAAAGTGATGTTTCCTGCTGCATCGTAATGCACCTCTTCCTTGAGCACGTTGTTGTGATAGGTGTTAGTCAGGCGGTTCAAATTGTCATATTCAAACTTTTCGGTCAAATTGCGAGAGTTGTCCTTCCTGCTTGTCAGAGTGCCTATTGCGTTGAAGGAATAGGTCCAGTTCTGGATTCCCGGAGTTTTGATCGTTGCCAGATAACCTGTTTGCGAATCATACTGGCGGGTCGTCTTCAAGCCGTTGCCCAGCGTGAACTCTTCCAACTGTCCGCGAGCGTTCGATTTGGAAGCTTTCCAGTACAATTGTGAAGTCGTAGTGTTTTGCACTTGCTCGAGATAACCGTGGAAATTATAAATATTTTTGCTTGAAAAACCGGATGGATAGGTTACGATACTTACGCGGCTGTACTCGTCATATTGAGTAGATGTGACAAAATCACGTCCATCGATCTTTTGTATGGTGCTTGTGGTCCTTCCATAATCGTCATAATAAAACTCCTGCTCAGTTGCAGATTTAAACTTAATGGTGGACAGAGCCCCTTTCCATCGGGTATCATAGATATATTCAGCAACCCCCTCTTTTTCTTTACGATTTTTGATGCGCCCGGCATTGTCATATTCAAAGGTAACGGAGTCGTTTTTAGCAATGTTCCGTTGAGAAATCAGCTCTCCAAATGCGTTATACCGATAAGTGACCGTACCAATATCGGGATCGATCATTTTTACCTTATTGCCCATCTTGTTGGAATGGGTCACGATGGTTGTCCGGGGTCCTGTAACTGTAATTGAGGTGGGCTTGTATTTGTATTTCACTGTTTGACCATCATCGTCAGTACTTTGCACCAGTTCTCCGTGTACGTTCAGCAGCTTTTCATTACGCTGTCCCAATCCATTAGTCATGGTTGTCTTGAAGCCGTCATAGGCGATGGTGTTCACCGAATTGTTCGGCAATGTCTGCTTTACAGTTCTGCCCACCCCATCATACTGGTTTGTACTCCAATATACAGTCTCTCCGGGAAAATATGGCTCAGAAGTCCTGTGTATTTGTCCTTTTGCATTATATTCGGTATCAATATAAATTGCCCGACCGTCGAACCCCGTCACTCTCTTTCTTAAAGATCGCCCCAGACTGTCAAAGAACTCCAATGCAGGAGGATTTCCCGAATTCTCCATATATGTGAAATAAACTGAACCTGCGGGTGCATCCGCATGTCCGTTGCTCCAGCGAACTGCGGTAACTGTGGCGTCTAAGGGTGTTTGAGCAAATATTCTGTTTCCAAGCGCATCATACGTATAGGAAATAGTCATGTTATTAGCATCCGTCTCTGAAATCACTTGCCCGATTGCATCATCAATATTATATTTGGTGCTGTACCCGAGTTGATCAATCGCCTCTTTTTCAAACCTTCCTTTTGCATCATATAAGGAATTTTGAATACGTTTCATCGATCCGCTTATGTTCTGATGGGTACTTTTTGTGATGTTTCCATATGCATCGTGAAT
>CAZAFR010000093.1:0-4477 GCA_964484665.1 uncultured Proteiniphilum sp.
TGCAAGAAATGCCAGAGCTTACCAAAGGGCACTGAATGAGAGGAGAATTTACTAATTCCTTTTAAGATATATGGTTTAGGTACATAAAAAAGCGACCCTGAGGCCGCTTTAAATGTTTTCACAACGGAATAATCCTTATTGTGAATTGCTTTCAATTGCAAATGTATGAAACTTTTTTTACATTAATCAACATTCTTAGTTAAATATTTAATATCTTTGAACTTTAACATTTGTTGTTTAAAGATACATCTATCATGAGCAAAACAATATTAGGCTTAGACCTTGGCACAAATTCAATAGGTTGGGCATTAGTTAAAGAAGCTGAGAATGATACAGAAAAATCTGAAATCATTAAGTTAGGAGTAAGAGTAAATCCATTAACTGTTGATGAGCAATTAAATTTTGAAAAAGGGAAACCTATCTCCACTAATGCAGATAGAACACTAAAGAGAAGCGCACGTCGAAATCTCCAACGATATAAACAAAGACGAGAAAATTTAATAGAAATACTCAAATCAAATAACGTAATAAACAAAGAAACCATCTTAACTGAAGTAGGAAAAAACTCTACACATCAAACATTAATGCTAAGAGCTAAAGCAGCTCGCCATAAAGTTAATTTGGAAGATTTGGCAAAAATACTACTTGCAATAAATAAGAAAAGAGGTTATAAAAGTAGCAGAAAATCAAAAAGTGACGATGAAGGCGTTGCAATTGATAGCATGACTATAGCAAAAACTCTATATGAGAATAATCTTACACCCGGACAATACGTATATCAAACACTAAAAGAAGGTGGAAAATTCATACCTGACTTTTATCGATCTGATTTACGAAATGAAATAAGCAAGATTTGGAATAAACAAGCCGAATTCTACACAGCTCAACTTACGAATGACCTTTTCTATGCGATAGAAGATAAGTCCAAAGGACAAACCTATAAAATATTAGAAGCACCTTGGAACTTACATGGATTAAAACAAGAAGGTAAAAGAGATGAACAAAGACTTGAAAGATACAAATGGAGACAACAAGCATTAACTGAAAAATTGGAACTTGAAAAGTTAGTAATTGTTTTACAGGATATTAATGCAGAACTTAATAATTCCAGTGGATATTTAGGAGCAATATCAGACAGGAGCAAAAAACTTTACTTCAACAAAATAACGGTTGGAGAATATCTTTATAATCAAATCAAAAAAAACCCACACACTTCACTTAAAAATCAAGTGTTTTATCGTCAAGATTACTTAGATGAATATGAGCAAATATGGGAAACTCAAGCAATACACTATCCTGAAATTTTAACACCAGAGCTAAAAGAAAAAATAAGAGATGTAATAATATTCTATCAGCGTAAACTTAAATCTCAAAAAGGACTAATCAGCTTTTGTCAATTCGAAAGTAAAAAAGAGATATATATTGATAAAACAACAGGAAAAACAAAATCCAGAACTATAGGCCAAAGAGTAGCTCCAAAATCCTCACCTGTATTTCAAGAGTTTAAAATTTGGCAAAACCTAAACAACCTCACCTTTACAAACGAAAAAGAAAATCAAGTAATAGAAGTACATAATTTAGATGATGAAATACGCAATGAAATCTTTAACGAACTCAATCTAAAGGGGAACCTATCACCTAAAGATATTTTAAAGGTAATATCCAAAGACATATTTATAAATAAAATATCAGACTGGAAATGTAATTTCGAAAAAATAGAAGGCAACACCACGAATAAAGCCCTATTAGATGTTTACAAAAAAATAGCTGAAGCGGAAGGATATGGATTTGATTGGGATAAGAAATCAGCTAAAGAAATTAATGAAGAGTTAGAAGCGATATTTAAACAAATCGGAGTCAATAAAGAAATTTTGAAATTTGACTCAAACATAGAAGATTTTGATAAACAACCCTCGTACCAATTATGGCATTTATTATATTCTGCAGAAGATGAAGGTAATGCAAGTGCAGAAGATCGTTTATTATATGGCAATAATGATACTAAACTTCGTAAAACCCTTCACGCAAAATATGGATTTAAGCCGGAGTATACAACTATGCTTTCTAACATTTCACTGCAACAAGATTATGGTAACCTTTCTACCAGAGCAATGCGTAAAATAACCCCCTATTTGCAAGCTGGTCATCCATATGCCAAAAGTAGTGACAATAAAAAAGAAGTAGGCGCTTGTAATTTAGCAGGATATAACCATTCTAAAAGTGAAACTGCAGAAGATTTAAAGAACAAGATTTTAAAAGATAAGCTCGAAATACTCCCAAAGAACAGTTTAAGGAACCCGGTAGTTGAAAAAATTCTCAATCAAATGGTAAACCTGGTAAATCAGGTTATTGATGAATTTGGGAAACCCGATGAAATTAGAATAGAGTTAGCTCGCGAACTTAAGAAAACTGCAGATGAGCGTGAGAAAATGAATAAAGACATTGCCGAAGCAACCAGGCGCAATGAAGATATAAAGAACTTAATAATAAAAGAGTTTGGAATTCCTAACCCTACAAAAAGTGACATAGTCAGATTCAGATTATGGGATGAGTTAAGTTCAAGAGGTCATAAAACTATATTCACTGATTTATATATTCCTAAAGAAAAATTATTCTCCAAGGATATTGAAATTGAACACATTATTCCACAAGCACTTCTGTTTGATGACTCCTATTCAAACAAAACACTTGCTTTTCATGTGGAAAATCAAAACAAAAGTAATCGCACTGCATACGATTTTATTTGTCAGGATTATAACTCAAAAAAAGCTGAATACGAAAATAAAGTTGAAGTTTGGTATAATAATAAATCCATTTCGCGAGCCAAAAGGAACAAATTACTTATGCCCTATACAGAAATACCTGAAGGCTTCATTGAACGCGACCTGCGAGACACACAATACATTGCAAAAAAAGCACGAGAAATGCTTTTGGAAGTATTCAGAACAGTTGTTCCAACCACCGGAAGCATTACCGATCGTTTGCGCGAAGATTGGGGATTGATAAACCTAATGAAAGAGCTTAATCTGCCCAAATACAGAGCATTAGGATTAACTGAAGCTGAAGAACGATTTGATATTGGCTCCGAGAAAATAAAAAAAGTAGAAGTTATAAAAGATTGGACCAAACGTAATGACCACCGTCATCATGCAATAGACGCATTAGCAGTTGCTTTTACTACTCACAATCATATTCAGTATATTAATAACTTAAATGCACGTAGAGATACAAACAACAAGAAGCATCCTGTGATATATGCAATAGAAAATGTAATCACAGAGAGGATTAATGGCAAGCTAAAATTCAAGGAACCAATTCCAAATATGCGAGACGCAGCCAGAAAAGAAATTGAGTCAATACTTGTTTCATTTAAAGCAAAAAATAAAGTAACAACAAATAATATCAACCAAACCAAAGTCTCCGGAAAACAACAATACAAAAAGACATTACAAACAACACCTCGAGGGCAACTACACAAAGAAACTGTTTACGGAAGGTCATTGCGCCCCATGAGTAGACCCATTAAACTCAACAACAAGTTTAATATTGAGACTGCTAATTTAATAATTGATAAAAAAGAACGCGAAGCAGTACTTATACATCTTTCTAATTCTAAGAATAAAAACAAACCTATATTATTAAACAATGAGCCACTAAAAGAAGTAAGATGTTTTGAAGAAATATTTACTATTCGTAAGCCCATTTCTCCTGATTTAAAGCTTGATAAAGTTATTGATGAAGGTGTCAGAAATGCTTTACAAGATAGGCTAAATGAGTTTAATGGCAATCCTAAAGAAGCTTTCTCTAACATTGAAGAAAATCCTATTTGGTTGAATAAGGATAAGGGTATTTCAATAAAAAATGCAACCATAACAGGTGTTAAAATAGCCACCCCACTCCATTTCAAAAAAGACCATCTTGGGAATTATATTTTGAATAACAAAGGTGAAAAAAATTATTCAGACTTTGTACAAACAGGAAATAATCATCATGTAGCAATATACAAAGACAAAGATGAAAATCTACAAGAATCAGTAATATCTTTTTATGAAGCAGTTGAAAGAGTTAATCAAGGGTTGCCTGTAATTGATAAATCTTATAACAATCATCTGGGCTGGAGGTTTCTGTTTACCATGAAGCAAAATGAAATGTTTATTTTTCCTGCAGATGATTTTGATCCCAATGAGATAGACCTTTTAAATCCTGACAATAATGAAATAATAAGTAAGAATCTTTATAGGGTTCAAAAAATAGGTTCAAAAGATTATACTTTCAGACATCATCTCGAAACAACAGTTACAAATGACCTAAGTTTCACTTTTAAAAGAATAACTTCTCTTAATGGCCTCAAAGGTATTATAAAAGTAAGGATAAACAATATTGGAAAAATTGTTGAAGTTGGTGAATATTAAGCCTAACGTCTATGATCAAAAAAACTCTATATTTCGGTAATCCAGCTTATTTAAGTTTGAGCAAT
>CAZAFR010000094.1:0-4399 GCA_964484665.1 uncultured Proteiniphilum sp.
ATTTAGGCAGAACATGTGAGGAACAGATTTGAGAAAGTAAATTAATAGCAGCTTCAGTTTGAGAGGTGCCTATAAAACTCACCTGTATACCCCCGGGAAGTTTTATTCTGATTTCTCCTTTATTATTAACTGACGAAGCAGCTTTAAGTGCAGGCTTATTTTCCGACAGGTTAAAGCTGATGGGTGCCAGCTTCTCCACTGCAGTCTCACGAGAATGATTATTGTATGGACGGGTTAATCCAAATTTACTTTTCCAGTAATGAAAACTTGATACGGTGTATGATTCATTGGCACAAAAATCTTTGATACTTAATCCACTGTTCTGCTGGCGTTCTAGTATCAATATAAATTCTTCTTTGCTTATTGGTGTCATATATAATTATGTTTGCCGGCAAAGATCAAAACTTAAGATGATAATTAAAACGGGGATTTTATCGGGTGCTTATCTAACTATAATTAATCTGATATATTAACAATTTCAACCACTGTATTTGATGTCCCAATTTGTACTGTTTCTCCAAGTTTTCTTCCTAACAATGAAACTCCTAATGGAGTAAGTGAATTTACTATTTGTACACCATTTATATTTTTAAGCTCTCCATTATGTCCCTCAACCAGTTTAACTTTCATTTGCTTATCATTATGAGGGTAATGGATGGTTATACATTTATTTACCTCCACTTCTTTACCAAAATTGATGGTTTCCTCTTCCTGAATAATATCCCCTACTGAAGTATCAGTGATTTCATCAAGTGATTCTTCAATTTGCTGATATTTTTTTACAGTTAACCATTCATTTTGGTAATAAGGATTACTCATAGGTTTGCCTTTAGCTGTAAAACTATTAAATACCAGTTTATCGATATTTTCAAATTCTTCAATAGGTATTATATGATAGTCTATTTTAGTAAAGTCGTTATATATAACCTTGATACCTTGCAATTGAAGTAATTCTCTATTTGCTATATTCTCTGTTAGATGCGATTTAAACAATTTGACACCTTTCTCATAAAACGTCAGTCCTAATATTTCGTCTTTCTCAATAACTATCATTTTATTAACAAAATCCTTTAAATTAATTCCATTCATATATTCTTTATCAATTCTTTTTGATAGTAATGTAGGGATTTTAACTTTATTGACATGACCGGAATTATAACACTGAAGCAAAAATCCATGCTTTTGAGATTCTTTAATTGGAATTGAGAATTCAGCTCTTGGTAACTTATCATGAGACATAACATAATTACCTGTTCCAAATAAATTAAAATACCTTATTATTTCATCTTCAGGCTGATCTATTACAGAATCGAATCTATGTTCTGGATTAAAATTAACACTATATAGATTTTCAATATTATCTTCTATATCTGCCTCCTCAATTTCTTCTACTTCCTTTACTAAAATCGGTTCCCCCTCCTTAACTATACCAATAGTCTCATAAGTAGTGAAGGAGCTCATCTGCTCACAAATTTCCCACAATAGTTCGAGTGATTTTCCTCTATCTGAGTAATATTCACCACCTTTGATACTGAATATTTGCCATCCACACCGTTCAAGAACTTTTAAGCTTTGTAGATGCTCAAGGCATTTAACTCTCCCGAGCCAATTATCATCCTCGCATTCTATTCCTATCTTAGCTCCACCTGGAAGGTATACAGCCATATCAAGATTGTATTTTCCTTTTACTACTTCATACTTTGGTTTTACCTTATAGCCCTTATTAACGATATCGTTGTATACATCTACCTCAACCCAGCTTTCAAAAGGCTCCGGTTGTTTACCAGAAGTCCGCTCTATTGGATTTGAGTACGGGAGTGATGGTGTTTCATAATTAGTGAAATGATTCAAAATTTTGTACCTCAAATCATTTTGATTGCTTAAATCATCAAGTAGTATTGAATGGAATAGCCATACTTGCTCAATCGCCCTACTCACTGCAACATTAAACCGACGTTCATCATCCTGTTTGGTCAAGGCACTGCGTTTATGATTCCTTGCAGTTACAAGACTCAGGAACATTACATCTCTTTCATCTCCCTGAAAACTAGCTGAATTACCACAAATAATTTTTCTTTTACTGTATTCTGTCTCTCCAATTTCCTTAATTAATAAAGATTCTATCAACTTGCTTTGAGCAGTACCTTGCAAACAAATAACACCAATACTTTTCTTATTGTATCTAGTGTCAATTACAACTTCTTTTATTTTATCAACAATAGCTTGTGCTTCAATCTTATTTTGAATGTTAGATCCACCTCCTTCACTATATCCATCAAGACAATAAAAATGCTCCAATGGCTGTAATCGGTCTTCTGAATATTGTTTCAATGGATATAATGTTTTCCCGTCAGGAGCATAAAACAATTTATTTGAAAACTCTATGATTTCAGGCATACATCTGAAGTGTTCTCTTAGGATGAGTTCAGCTCCTCTGAATCTTTTAGCATGGTCAAAGAAACTGTACTCAGTTCCGTAAAAATCTTTAAAAGGTATTCCTTTTAGATGTTTATTTATATATGGTGTCATAGCATTGGCATCAACTCCAACATATTCAGGAGATGTTTGCTTATCATCCCCAACAATAATAATGTTTTTAGAAATATAGAGTAGTAAAATGGCATCAGGTCCTAACTGACTAGCCTCATCAACAATCACATAGTCAAATAATTCCTGTTCCGGTTTAATGGTTTCCGTTACTTTATATAGAGGCATGATCCAGCAGGGAATTGCAGCTTTACAATACTCCATTTCTTGCTGTGCAATCTTTCTGAATTTTAATGCTCTTTTACCTTTACCTGTTTTTCCAATTCGTTTAACTGCTTGAACCCATGCTTCAAGATGCCGTCTTAGATAGCTGTTTTGTTTTAAATTACCCAAAACATGAAACCATGCTTTGCTTGATGAGAGCTGCGCAATTAACTTACTTTCTTTTTTATCATATTCTATTATTTTCAGATTTAATTCATTTTCATTGTTATCATTTAATAGTCTGTATACTTCATTTTTGGCATTCTTGTATTTAAATACATCTTTTAATGATAGAATATTATTTTCAGTAATATTATTCGATGAAATATCATTTATAAGATTTGGAAAATATAAATGCAGTTCTGATTTATTATTCTTGTAATTTGAATAGCTGATAAATTGATTATGCAATTCTTGCAATTCTTGGATAAGATTATTGTACCTGTTATAATTTAATGAATTAATCGCTTCAATCAACTCATTACCAATGGGATGATACTTGGCATCTGAGAGATCTTCAATTATTATATTTTTAAATTTTTCATAATGTACTAGTTTTTTCTGTTTTATTGCAAAATCAACACTTTTTATATATTCTTTTACAGCAGGAGTGTTTAAATCATTAATTTTTATATTAGAATTTGAACTTATAGATTTAACTATAACAAGCGAACTTGTTATGAGGTTATACAAATACTCTACTTGATTTAAATAGTCATTGAAGTATTCATAGTTTGCAGAATAATTTTTATTCAATCTATCCAATGACCATATTTCATAAAGTTCTTCAAATGATTGGCGAATATGTATATCTTCTAATACTTTCTCATAATCTCCGATGGTATTACATATACTCCCATTTACTTCTATGCTTTCAATAAAATATAGCCGCTCTTTAATTTCATTAGGGAAAAAGTTTTTATTAAGTTTAAATTTCAAGCCAGTGAATTTATTGCCTTTCTTTAAAAAATCTAATAATATTTTAGCGTCATTTTTAAGTGCTATTAAAGATTTATCTGTCGTATATATAACCTCACAATTTTGATCCTTATAACGGAGTTTTTTCTTTTCTAACCCATTTAATATTGATTTTGATCTTTCAATTTTGTTAAACCATTTCTTTTTCTGATTCTTAAACAACTCAACCACTATTTCATCTTTGTTAGCAACATTTATTGAATCTACTTTCTTACAGTAATCATTTAAGAGTATTTCAAGGTGACTACGCAGTTTTTTTAAATCGTCGGTTTCAATATATTTAAAAGTATATTGTGTATTATTCTCATTTTTAATAGTTTGATTCAAATCATGATAATCCTGAAACTCTTCTATGCTGAATAAATTTTGTATAGCAGGTAATTTGTAATTATAAATAGACTCGTCTTGTTGAGAGTACTTTTTAAACTCTTTGTAATAGCTTACAATTTTATCTATTACTTCATTGTTATTAAAATCATCAAAACTATCTTTATACCAATCGAACTTTAATTTATGACTTTCAAGAGATTCGCTTATTTGAGTTAGTGTACCGGAATATTCAGAATTTATAGTAAATGTTTGAGAAGATTTTTCTTTTAAAAGTAATAATTTGTCAATGTCATTTCTTTTGTCTTTTCTTAGTAGTTTTAGATCTTTTTCAAGTTTGAAA
>CAZAFR010000095.1:0-4339 GCA_964484665.1 uncultured Proteiniphilum sp.
TTTCTTTATTAAGATTGGGATAAATTTCTTTTTTGCCGGCCAAAAGTGTATTTTTTAGTAAAGACACTATTGTCATTGGACCAACCCCTCCGGGTACAGGAGTAATGTAAGAACATTTTGGTGCCACTTCTTCAAACTTGACATCCCCTTTTAGTTTAAAACCCGATTTTGTTTTATCACTTGGCACTCTTGTTGTTCCAACATCTATAACAACTGCTCCCTCTTTAACCATATCACCTGTCAGAAATTCAGGAACTCCCAACGCAGCAATAATAATATCTGCCTCAAGACAGATCTCTTTGATATTCTTGGTCCTGCTATGACAAACAGTTACAGTACAATCTCCAGGATAAGACTTTTGCAGCATCAACATCGAAACAGGCTTTCCAACAATATTACTTCTTCCCAACACTACACAGTGTTTACCTTTAGTTTCGATGTTATATCTCTTAAGTAATTCTAATATGCCGGAAGGAGTGGCAGACAAAAAACAGGGCATTCCAAGTGCCATACGTCCCACATTTACCGGATGAAAACCATCTACATCCTTACGGTAATCAATAGCTTCCGTAACCTTTATTTCAGAAATATGGTCGGGTAGGGGCAACTGCACAATGAATCCGTCAATGTCCTCATCTCTGTTAAGTCGATCAACGCAAGCAAGTAACTCCTCTTCAGTTACATCAGTTTCATATCTAATAAGAGTCGATTTGAATCCAACCTGCTCACAAGCCTTAACTTTGCTTGCCACATAAGTTTCGCTTCCGCCATCGTGTCCCACCAAAACAGCTGCAAGATGTGGTGTTTTACCGCCAGCTGCTTTAATCTGCTTCACCTCATCGGCAATTTCACACTTTATCTGTGCTGATACAGCTTTTCCATCAATCAAATTCATATTTCAAAATATAAAGATTATTTTCTGTGTATATAGATTATCTTCTGCGCATATTTCTCATAGCCTGTTTCCCACCACCGGAAGTCATTTTACGCATCATTTTTCGTGTCTCATCAAACTGTTTAATCAATTTGTTAACCTCTTGTACATCAGTACCACTTCCTTTGGCGATACGGGCGCGGCGACTACCATTAAGCACTTCCGGATTAGAACGTTCCAGAGGTGTCATTGAATGTATTATTGCTTCAATACCTTTAAACGCATCATCGTCAAAATCAAGGTCCTTAATCTGTTTACCAACACCCGGAATCATCGATGCCAAGTCTTTTAGATTCCCCATTTTTTTTATTTGTTGGATCTGATTAATGAAATCGTTAAAATCAAACTGATTTTTGGCAATCTTTTTTTGCAGACGTCGTGCTTCTACCTCGTCATATTGTTCTTGAGCTTTCTCCACAAGAGTAACAACGTCCCCCATTCCAAGAATACGGTCAGCCATACGCTCAGGGTGAAACACATCAATTGCATCAAGCTTTTCACCCGTTCCCACAAATTTAATTGGCTTATCCACCACAGAACGGATAGATAATGCAGCACCACCACGTGTATCACCATCTAATTTAGTGAGAACAACACCATTAAAATTGAGACGCTCATTAAACTCTTTTGCAGTATTCACAGCGTCCTGACCAGTCATTGCATCAACAACAAAAAGGATCTCCTCAGGATCAACAGCCTTTTTAATAGATTCAATTTCATCCATCATCTGTTGATCAATTGCCAAACGACCTGCGGTATCAATAATAACCAAATCACGTCCATGCTGTCGAGCATGTTGAATTGCATTCTTAGCAATTTTGACAGGATTTTTGTTGTCCTCTTCTGAATATACCGGAACACCTATCTGTTCTCCTAAAACTTTTAGCTGTTCAATAGCGGCAGGACGATATACGTCGCCAGCTACCAGCAATGGGTTTTTGCCTCGTTTGCTTTTTAGCATATTGGCAAGCTTTCCCGAGAAAGTAGTCTTACCGGAACCTTGTAAACCAGACATCAAAATCACAGCAGGGTTACCTTTTATATTGATATCTACCGCAGTTTCGCCCATGAGTATAGCAAGCTCATCATGAACAATTTTCACCATCATCTGCTCCGGCTTCACCGCATTAAGCACATCTTGCCCCATTGCTTTCTCTTTTACTCTCTCAGTAAACTCCTTAGCAGTTTTGTAATTTACGTCGGCATCGAGAAGAGCACGGCGAACATCTTTTAGTGTTTCAGCAACATTTATTTCGGTGATTTTGCCCTGACCTTTTAATATCTTAAACGACCTTTCAAGTCTGTCACTTAAATTTTCAAACATATTGTTTAAATTATGATTAGGTTTGTTTTCATCAGTACTATATTGTCACAAAAACTGATGAAATTAACACATTACTATTATTTAGACAAAGATAATGAAAAAGGATTATTACAGAAAATAATGAAGATTATACTATTAACACGATTCTTACACTCTATAGTAGTTGATTGTGATTTTGTTACCGTTTTTCATATAATTATTGTTTTATAAAAAGTCCAATGTGATTTTGGTCCCCGTTTTCATGTAATTATCGTTTTATAAAAAGTTTAATGTGATTTTGATTATCGTTTTCATGTAATTATTGTTTTATAAAAAGTCTAAAGTGATTTTGGTTCCCGTTTTCATGTAATTATCGTTTTACAAAAAGTTCAATGTGATTTTGATTATCGTTTTCATGTAATTATTGTTTTATACAAAGTCCAATGTGATTTTGGTTCCCGTTTTCATGTAATTATCGTTTTATAAAAAGTTTAAAAAGATTTTGATTATTGTTTTAATATAAATGTCCGTTTATAAAAAAAATAATGGTTTTAAATGTTTATTTTTGTCCTTTAATAAAGTAGAATAAAAAATAAAACTTTTGATTATGACTAAAACAAGTCAAAGTTCACTTCAAAAATTTTTATATCTATCCATTACAGCAGCGATAGTTACTATTTTACTTAAATGCTATGCCTATTATATAACCAGTTCAATGGGTTTTCTGTCCGACGCATTAGAGTCGTTCGTAAACCTATTTGCAGCAGTTTTTGCATTAATCATGCTCAATCTGTCACAGCGTCCTGCTGATGATGGGCACATGTTTGGTCATAGTAAAGCCGAATATTTTTCAAGTGCTATGGAAGGAGCACTCATTCTCATAGCAGCCTTTAGTATTATCTATTCTGCCATACCACGAATAATTAAACCAATACCCATCGAAAATATTAATAAAGGGTTATTATTTTCGCTTATGGCCTCATTAGTGAATCTAGTAGTAGGGCTAATCCTTATAAGAACAGGGAAAAAAAGTAAATCACTAATACTGGAAGCAGATGGAAGGCATCTTATAACAGACGTATGGACGTCAGTTGGAGTGATTGTAGGTATAATTGTAGTAAAATTCACAGGTTGGTTAATAATTGACCCTATAATAGCAATAATTGTAGCCATCAACATAATCTTCACGGGATACAAATTGATTAGTCGTTCCGCAAGTGGTCTAATGGATGCATCAATCCCCATGGATGACATGGAGAAAATTATTTCTTATCTCGACTCTTTGAAAACTGATCAAATTGAATATCACTCGCTACTCACACGCTCTGCAGGTCAAAGAAAATTTATCACCGTTCACATTTTAGTACCCGGAAAATGGACTGTTCAAGAAGGACACGATTATGTTGATAAAATAGAAGAAACACTTGTGAATATGTTCAACGAACCGGTTACAGTAACCACACACATTGAACCGATCGAAGACCCGGTATCAATGAAAGATATCGGGATCGATCGGCAGAAATAAAACAGAATTAAAATGATTCTCTTACATTATATAGCTACAGCTGTTCCCATAAGGAATGCAGCAGCAAGTGCTATAATAGCATAAAGTTCCGGGAATACAGCTAAGATCAGAGTATTTGAAAATGCATCATGACCCTGTCCAATTGAAACAACACCATTAGCACAAACCTGCCCCTGACGTATTGCTGAGAGAAGACCTACAAAACCAAGAACAAGTCCCGAAGCAAAAGTAGCCCATGCCTGAATAGCAGTAATTTCAGGTGTCAAAATTTTAAAAATACTCTGGAACATAAAGTAACCGGCAAAGCCATACAACCCCTGTGTTCCCGGTAGGGCTGTTAACACCAAGAAGTTACCAAACTTTCCATCTACTTTCTTTGCTGCACCTATAGCAGCGTTACCCACTATCGTAACTCCATACGCACTACCAATACCAGCAAGTGCAAGCATAATTGCTATACCTGTATAGGCAATTATTAAATTTGTTTCCATTTAGTTGCTTTTAAATTATGATTTATATTGTTTATTTTCTATTATTTGATTTGCAGTAATCTTAATGCAATTTATTTTTATGTTTT
>CAZAFR010000096.1:0-4294 GCA_964484665.1 uncultured Proteiniphilum sp.
TTTAATTAAATCAGACATAGTAACCAAATTTATAACTTGTTAAATTCATTCTTAAATAACTCTATTCTGTTTATTAGATCTATTCCATTTTCCTGGGGAATGGTAATCTTCTGAATTAGTTGGTCAGTTAAATCATAAATTTCCCAAGCTGAATTTGTATTTCTAACTTTTATATTCTTTTGATTAAATATTAATGGGGCATTATATTCTTCCAAATCTAAGCCTTCTTTTGAATCAGAAGTCTCATACAAAGTATAGAGAAACGGATCCCAATGTTTTCCACTGGTGGAAAAAGCCGTATTCATCATTATAATGTTATAAGGTTCTGTTTTGATGCCATTTGTATGTCCTCGCCACCAATATACTCCACTTGTTCCATGTCTCATTGTAGGATATTTGACAAAATAATATCTCCAGCTTTTTGGGGTTTCCGGATTGTTAAGAAACTCTTTACACAATTTTTCTAGGAACTCTTCTGTATTAGAAACCGGAATAATTCTTATAAGTTGATGTAGTGTGTCTTTGGTTTCATCAAAGCCTTTCCTGTTTTTTGAACGTAAAAACAATTCTCTCCATGTCGAATCATTTTTATTCCCCAATATAAAACGCCATCTAATTAATTGAGAATAGTCCCCAATTGTGAGTAGTGCACTACTTATCAACAAATAGTCAATATCCCCATTAAACAGGGTGAAAAACTTGATAACTCTTTCTTTAAACTCATTAGTGTTCTCTAAACCTATTATTGCAATACTACCTTGTAACAGCTTGTGGTCTTCCAAACGATTCAACTCATCTATAAGAATGGGATTTGCTAATCGCCATTCAATTTTTTTAATTTCTTCTTCTTTTTGAAGTTCGTTAAAACCAAGAGTGCTCAGATTTATTTCTTTGTCAAGAATTATTTTTCGACTTTCTGCTAACAACATTTTAATTCTATCCATACGAACTTCGTCGGCAGAGTTCGAAATCAAGTTTCTTACTATCCTAATTCTTACCCTAAACTCTTCTTCTGTTATATGCTCCTTATTCAATAGATAATTCAAAACTGAGTAAAGAAGCAGTGTGTTGTTTAACGTGAATTGTCTTCTATTTTTCTCTACTTCTCCATAGAAGAGACAACATTGACTAAATAGATTAATCTCATCTTCAAACAAACAAACTTTGTCTTTCTCGTAATCTTCTTTTGAAAAAATATTTTCGAAAAATCCATCAATAGAACCCAAATCTTTCCAACAGTCAAAAGCATTGAAAAGAAATTTCAAGTTTCTTTCTGCATTCTCATTTTTTAATCCATATACTACTGCTGCCAAATCAAAATCATTTTCTAAAACTTGAATGTCATTTTCAAAGCAGATCATTTCCGTAATAAAACGGTAATATCTCATAAATTTATCATCCGGTACATCACAACTCTCTTCATCGTATTTCCAAAGCATATCGACCCAGTCAATATCAGCTTTATGAATAAATTCTTCATAAAGCGAAGTGGATACTTCTTTAATGATTTTTTCAAAATCTGCTTTAAAGTGTTCAAAGTTGGTAAGTGGCTTACCCCTTGAGTTCATCTTAATGTAAAGACTGTCTGTAAGTCCCATCTCTTTTAAGGGGAGATAATAAAAACTTATTTTATTTTCTTTTAATTTTTGCCATAATCCGGAAGTGTTTTTAAATCGTTCATGAATACTATCAAGCATAGTAAGCATGGAATCTACCGTAGGGTCTTTTTCCCATGAATAAAGAAACCAATTTTGATCGGTAAGCCATTCAGAAAGCGTATTTTTTGAAAAATCGGGATTTGACTTTACTAGTTTCTCACAAAAATGTTCAGAACTAAACCTGGTTTTATAGGTGAAATTGTTTAATAAAGGATATTCGGATTGATCAATATCTTCATGTTTCGCTATATACCAATGTAGCAAAAACAAAGTCGTCAATCTTTGTTGACCATCCAGAGGGATAAACTTTTTATCAACAACACTGCCATATATAAAATCAAGCTGTACCGGATCTGTTTTTTCGGTCAGGACATCATAAAGAACATTCAAAAACCTTTCTCGGATTCGCTGAACGCTCTTTGTCTTTCGACCTTGGGCATAATCCCGCTGAATAATGGGTATTTCAATGAAATCGACTTTTTCCTCTTTTAGATTGAAAATATCAAGAAAAGTAATTGCTTTAGACTCCATAGTATTAATTGTTGTTTATTATTAGATATGGTGTTATTACCCCCTCTTTACCAATCATCGCTTTCAGATATGAATTGCGATCTTCCTGACTCCAAAAATGCAATTGATTGTATTTTGATTCAGTATAATATTTAAGAAAAATCCTTCTCGTACAAATGGGAATATATTCCCCGTTTTTATCCAATTCAATGATTTTATTTCTTTTCACATCAAATGTCGAATTATTCAATGCCGCATTACCATCAATACTTAATAATGCCATATTTGAAATCATATGCATATAGCCTCTGTCTCCATCTTCGGACAACAACTCAAAAACATCAGTAAATATTGAGTCAAATTTTGCTTTGGTTATATTATCATGATACTCATCAATCTCTTTGATAACATCTTCAATTTTTTCTTTTTTTGTTGAATTTTGCATCAGATCCTCCAATGAAATACGGTGAAGTCTCAGCCATTCCTGTTGGTCTTCTTTCTTATTTAGACCCTCTGAGTTTTGAGCGTGAATATGCTCTAAACTCCAAAGTTTTCGTTTATGCTGATTAAAAGAATATTTTTGGTTCGTATTCTTTAAATTTCGCACAGTTTCCACATTGAATAGCAATAGGATTTTTTCTAACATTCGTCTGTCGATATCTTTTTCATAAGAGAGTTCCAGTATTTGATCTCTGCTAAGAGCTAGCGTATTTCGTATTTTGCCATCTAGTGTAGTCTGAAATGTACTTTTTTCTATATCTTTTGATTCGTTAATAAGATCCTGTATTTTTTCACCCGTAGCGATTAAATACCCGACTTTATGATATATATCTCTGTTCTCAAACCACTCTTTCAAATTCAAATAATATGCTTGAATCTCCTTCCATATATCTAGTTTGGACTCATTAATCATCCTGTCTGAAAAATAGTAAAAAGTGAAAAATTTTTCTTTTTCATCTTTCGGTTTATCTGCCATCATATCAAACAACAGCTCTATTCTGGTGGAGTATTTTTCTGATGGTTCATTGGTTAAAAAAGCCCATAATGAGTCATCATGCAATTCTTTTTCAATGATATCCCAGGTAGTAGCAATTTCAAGCTGTTTTTCTTCGGTAATTTCACTGTTGTTATCTTTGGATAAAAACAAAGCTTTGACCAACTCAGCGTTTGTTAAAGGTATTTTTCCAATATTCAGCCGGGTGAACAGCTCGATTGATTCTTTTTTGTTATCCTCATCGTCCGTGTTTTGTTCTAATTCATACCAGATGACTTTTACATTTTCTCCAAAATACTTGTAGATATTAATGGCTTTGAGCATTTTATCACCTCCTTTTACTTTATCATCAAACCACTCTTCTATGGCTTTATATGCATGATAAATATGGCAGAAATCGATATTATCTTTTGCCCGTTTCCCGTCAATTGATTCCATAAACTCTTCACATCTGGGACGAGTAACATAACTAATGGAAAATTTTGACTCTATAGCCGGAAGTATCTGCTTCATATATTTAATAATTAAAAAAATGCTTGTAAGTCGCTGCTGTCCATCAATTAACTCCAAGGTGCCGTTTTTTAACTTCTTTACAACAACTGGCTGAAGACTATAATTTTCAGAACCATTTTGCCAAATATCATCAAGTAGCTTAATGATATGCTCTTTTTGCCATCTGTATCCCCTTTGGTACTCCGGTATAATAAAACTTCCGGTTATTTCTCCTACCAATTTTGGAAGCAGCATTACTTCTTTATCCATATATTTAATTCACTGTTTATTATAACCCAAAAGTATACCATTTTAATTAAATATCAAAGGTTGTTTTACCCTGCACTGTCGGCAAAATGTTTAATTAGATATTCATAGGCAGCACCCATCAGGTCGAGAAATTCTAAGTTATCGTCCCGCAGGTTCGGTCAAATCTTTGATATAATTGTGATAAAACACTTCACCGTCGCTGTTTTTGTATGTATCCGATGAATGCTCTTGCTGCTGACCAGGCGAAGCGCTTGGGTGAAATGAATTTTGAGGATGAGAGACTTAGTGGATGGTACGGTAACAGACGGCAACTACATTATTGATAATAAGGTGAAAGATTTTGATGGCGGCAAAGAGGACAGATCTGGTT
>CAZAFR010000097.1:0-4068 GCA_964484665.1 uncultured Proteiniphilum sp.
ATCCTTGTTTCTGTGGAAGATGGTCTCTGAGAGGTAAATCCATATTTACCTGTATTTGTGCAACATACGACTCCTTTTGCTGTTTATTTCGACAAATTTAACAATATTTACGGTGTTTTTTAGAGACCGCAAAAGTACTCTAACATTTCAATAAATCAAAGAACAAATTGATTTATTTTTTAAATTCCTTAATATATTCATTTGATGTTTAAAGCTATACCAATTTAATATTATATACTAATTTAAAGCTAAACATCTAAAGTATACCGCTACAAGTTTAATTAATTAATCTGTAAAATAAAATAATTTTCAGATGTTTTTATTTAAACAGTTTAAATTCACCACTTTCTTAAATTCATTTGCATATTCAGGATATATTTCTAACCGATACGTAATTGTCAGGTCGTTTTTTTTCGAAAGTACATCCAAAAAAAGCAGCGAAGTTAACAGAACCGGGATATTAGTTGAAATTCTTCTTCAATAAATGGGGACATTCCTTAAAATGAAATACCACATAAATATAAGGTCTGGGTATAAAATTATCTATAACCTGCGAACCATCGAAACTATAATTTTCAAAAAAGCGCACGAGCCATTCATTGTTGATGTTGCTATCAAAAGTCTCAACCTCCAACATTATAGACAACTATTTTATCACGTTTTACAGACATACAGCCAATAGTTCCTGTGATGGTCAAGGTCGGTTTATGCGTAAACACTTTTCAATCAACTATTATAACAGACTAATTATCTGATTTGTTGATATGTTTGAAGATTATAAATTGAACTAATAGAATTACCAGAACCGATTAATACTCAAAAAATATATTATTAAATCACTAAACCGGAGAATATATTTTATAGTGATTCTCTATTCTTCAGATGATTGGAAAGGCTAAAGTAGATTTATAGGAGTACGGGAGTAATAATTTCATGCAGTAATTACTCCGTGAATATCCTCAATAAAAGATTTAATCTTAACAGTATTATTTCCATAAACTTTCAGCCAGTTAAACTCATTAAACGGCTCTTTGTTAGCTAGAATATGACCACTAATATCTCCATTTACACTAACATAATCGAGTATGTATTTCAAATATTCCAACTGCGCAGAGTTGAGTGAATTAGTGTCCATAAACTTTGAGAATTTCTGCAGAGCTGTTTCACGATCAATTCCTACAAGCGAACGTAAAAAAACAGCTACATTACCATACATCTTGTTACCTATGTGCTTTTCATAATCATCTTTACTACCTAACTCCACCCAAAGCACTTTCTCCAACTCTCTAATATCAGTAGCTGTAAGTTGTTCTAAGTTCTTTATCTTTTGAATAACAGGACTATCACTGTTTTTACTCAAGTACTCCAGCACCTTCTGTTTGTAAGAAACTATCAACCGAGGTTTGCCAACTTCCCCACCATCGGTCAGCTCATCTTCAATATCAATAATGAAGGTCTGAGACTCTTTACTGTCAATAAACATCATTAAACCACGCAGCTCCATTCGGACCCGCTCAAGCACTGAAACAGAAACTGTTTCCCAAAACTGTACAGTCTGCACCTCTTTAATTACATCTAACTTTGCTCTTACTTGCGGAATACTCACTTTCTTTTGTAATGCTTGTGCAATAGCAACTACCGCCTCAATATTTTTTTTAGAATCCACTTCCTCATCCAAAAGAGAAAGCTCAATCAGAAGCATAATTAAATCAAATCGCTTTGAGTTTTCTTCCTCCAAAGATGAAGGAAGCAGAGGCGAAATATTACCTCTAATTTTCAAACCATCTACAACCGAAATATATTCCCACGTACTATCTGCTGAATATTTATCCACTAGCTGCCAAGCATTACGCACATCAATATGTTTTCTATTAAGTTCAGATACCTGTGTCTGCAACTCCAACTTCAATTCACTGCAAAACTCTCTAAGATATTCATCTTCCTGGTATTTTAAATCTTGTAAGGCTATGGTAATATCCAATTTCAGATTGAAAAGTTTCTCAGTGAGCGACTGATGCCTTACCGATGGCTTCTCCTTAAAATCAACGTTGAAATATTCAAAATTTCCACAATAATCGAATATTAAAAACTGCTTTTTATCTAAATCGGGACCAAAAATTTCTTTGGAAAGACGTGTTCCTCTACCAATCATCTGTTGAAATTTAATCTTAGATTTCACACCTTTGAAGAATACCAGATTCAAAATATCGGGAACATCAATACCCGTGTCCAACATATCCACCGATACAGCAATCTGAGGATTATTATCTCTCTGCTCAAAATTATCAATCAGGTTTTGTGCATATTTAACCGTATTATCAATCAGCACACAAAAGTTGTGTCCATACTGCGGATAAAGCAAGTAAAAACGATCTACAATCTGTTGAGCATGTTTGTGATTATAAGCAAAAACAATTGTCTTGCCAATCTTTTCACTTCCCTCAATTTTCAATCCGTTGGTCATTAAATCCTGCAACACCTTATCTACCGTATCATTATTGAAAAGATAGTTGTACATCTCTCTCGGATTGAAATCCCTTCTCCCAAGCAGCAAAACTTCCAGGTTGTCATTCTCAATTTCGTACTCGTACACCTTTTCAATCTGCTCTTTCTCATCTTCGGTAAGATCATCATATTTAATACCCTCCGAAAGTATTTTCGATCTCCTGTTAATTACCTGATAAGGGACAAGAAAATTATCAGCTACAGCTTCTTCTAACTCGTAATCGAAATTAGGCTCACCCTGTTCCAAGTGGAAAGTCTGGTAGGTACTTTTGTCCACCTCATCCCTTGGTGTTGCAGTTAATCCTATAAGGAATGAATCGAAATAATTGAAGATGGACATATATTTACCGAAAATACTTCGGTGAGCTTCATCAATAATTATTAAATCAAACCTGCCCACCGAAAACTCTTTCGTATCAGCATCAATAAAATTAATCATTGTTTGGTAAGTCGAGAACAGAATACGGGCATTTTTGTCCGGTATATTGGCATTATCAGAAAGAGCCGAAGTTGTAACGTGAGGCAACAACTTCGAGAAATTTCTCATTGCCTGTTTTACCAAAGCAGTGCGATCAGCCAGGAAAAGTGCATTTTTCACCCAGTTATTACGAATTAACACATCTACAAGAGAAATTGACACACGTGTTTTCCCTGTACCGGTAGCCATAACTAACAATCCCCGCCTGTTAAAACTATTCAGATGCTCACAAATTGCAGTTATACCACGTTTTTGGTACTCACGATTGGTAATCTCATCATTTATTCGCAAATCAGTTATCTGTTTACGCTTTTGGCGCTGAATAAGCAACTCTAAATTTGCACGACTATGAAAGCCATAAACCCTTCTTGGGGGATAACCTAAACGATCGATACAATAAATCTCATAACCATTGGTATAATAAATAATCGGCTTAACTCCATATTTCGCTTCCAGGCAATCGGCATACAATTCAGCCTGATGCTTCCCTACAGAAGGATCAACACTTGTTTTCTTAGCCTCTATCACCGCCAGTGGCTTACCGTCAGAGCCATAAATAACATAATCTATATAACCTGCGTTAGCACTGTTAGGCATGCCCTCAGTGCTAATTTCTAACCCCACCATATTGGGAGCAAAAACATTTTTTTCAGTAGCAATCTGCCAGCCAGCCTCTTTCAACAGCTGGTCAATGTAGAGCGCACGAGTCTCAGCCTCGGTAAAATATTGCGGTAGAGACGTAACTTTTAAAACGGGAGAATCCTCCGCAATCTCCTCATATTTCTTTATGACAACCGGATTAGGTTGAACATCCGATTTAGGAGTAACATAAATTTCTTTTTGAAGAGTAAGTAATGATCTGTCGAAACGAGGAAATGTATCAATAACATCCAACACCATCAACACTGAACCTACAAAATTGTGCAAATTCAGAACACTGAAGAATGACTCTTTTCTGGAAACATTACCCAAGTGAGCAGCATTATTTCCTGCCTTACGGATATAATGCAGATTCTTCATCAACGTATCATCGTTGATAAACCCCTTAAACTCCTCGGAATCCACTAATTCAAAAAGCGATGCAC
>CAZAFR010000098.1:0-4036 GCA_964484665.1 uncultured Proteiniphilum sp.
TTTCTCATTAGTTCTGAAAGAGAGGTAGTAAAAGGGTATGCAGACTCTCTAAATGGTTTATAATTTTTTAGATTTCTGAAATTCCATTTCATGTTTTGGAATTCAAGGTTTGTTACTTTTTCAATCTGTACTATGAGGTAATCATTAATTTTATCTTTCGGTTTGGGATATGATAATTTTTCCATCTCAAGCTTTGAAAATACTCTTGGACCCGAACTTACAATTCTCCATAAATCTCCGGAGTCATTGTCTCCATGAGTATGTAATAGAAGATATTTTGAAGAAACTGTTTCTTTGTCGAGGATTAAAGAACCTTTCCTGGAGTTCATTCTAAAATTATAAAGATTGTTCTTCTTTATCCATTCATACTGCTCCTTGGTGTTATAAAACCCAATTAAAACAAAAGTATCATCAGGAATCAGATTCCTGTTTTCATTGTATGGTTCGGGTAGTAATTCATTTACAATACTATCCGATTCAGGTGGATTTTTATGTATATCGAAAGTCCTGAAAGCTAGTTTCTCTCTTTGTGAAGCACGATTGATAAAATGTTCAATAACCTCGAGTATAAAAGCTTTTAGATCTCCAATACCACTGTTCGTTTTTGAGGGCTTTACTGGAAATGCTCCTAACCCTGGTATTATTTCATGAAAACCTTTCTGTTTTATTTCTTTTTCTCCAGGATATAAAATATAGGCACCACCAGTTCTTCTAATAGCATCTTTATAAGCATGCATTTTTAACAGATCAGCATTTTTATATACACCTCCTCGGTTTTCAACTTTTTCTTCATCGAGTTCTTTATCTGAACTTTGCTTAATGTTAAAAGCAAGATTATCTACCTTGTACTTTGCATCAAAATGAATGTGTACAATTAACTCTTGAATTTCAGCATCCTCTTCTGAAATTCCCACAGGCCAAAATGTTAATGTATAATCTGGTCTTAATGTTGTAGTCCAACTTCCTGATTCTGGATAAGACTTTTTACCACTGAATGAACGATTATAACTAAATCTGATATTTAATTTTCTACTTCCTGAATCATAAATACCTTTGATTGCAGTGTGTTTACCTTGTTTAAGCCGTAAATTAAAACCATCATTAGTTTCTTCTATCAGATCAGTTATGTCTTTTGTTTTAATAGAAAAGGTTTCTTGGAATAGTTCAAGTAGTTGGAAAAACAACCAGTATTCATATAATGTAGCAACATCTTTTTTGCCACCATCATAAACATGATCACTGCCTTTCCATATTAATTTAGCTGCCAGACTAAACATAAACCAAACGCGTAATATTTCACGGTAACCTTCTTTACGTTGAAGAACAGGACTGTTTAGTTTTAAGGTATTTGGTCGGGATATTTTTTTAAAGAACGAGTGATGTAAATGATTCTCTAGTTCACGAATTAGCAACTCTGATTCTTTTAACGTTTTGTTGTGATTAAATTTTTTTGCCTTATCGTTTACCACAACACAGAAACTCAGAAAGCTTTCTAATGCATATTTTATAAAACGGTTTTCAGGAGTATCTACTGAATCGATTTTGTAATTTGATGAGATCTTTTCAGGAAGAGAATTAAACCCGAGGCCTTTTAGGTAGTGATTAACAGGCAACATAGTTCTATTGCTGCTAATGATAAATTCTTTTGTATTAGCATTAGTAAATCGTTTTATTTGCCTGATATTTTTACTTTCTGATATTTCAGCCCATTGAGTTGCTGGTGAGGTAACTACTCTATGCACCGATTGTGCAAATTCATCTGTACTAATAATCGATTTTACAAATGCAAATCTCTGATAAAGAGATTTTGCATCATTTATATTATCAACTCCTAACTTATGATATGAAGGAGAGTCAATTTGCAATAACAGATCAGTGCATTTTTCGGTAATATACTCAAGCATATCATGGTAATCATCCTTTGAGCCTGTTTTAGCAGATTGTACTTCTAGTTCAATTTTTGAACACTCTTCATAAGTTTTTTTATTTATGATAGGAATATAAAGTGTACCTGTGAATATGTTTGGGGCTATTGTGCCAAGATTTCCAGCACGTTTGTGAGGTTGGATAATATTCTCACCTATATCTCCCAGTCTATAATCAGAATCATTTATTTCAAAGTCATAAAAGCACCCTTCTTTTAATTGGAATCTTGCTTCGTTATTTTCAGATGCTGAGTTAACACAATCGTAAAGTGTGCCAGGTTTTCTGGGAATAATAAAGAGTCGTAATCCTTCTCTTACATTATCCAGATTTATCTCTATTTCAGGTACCGTTATCATTTCTTAAGCTTCAGCAAAACTAGCAAAACCGTTATCAATTGCACTCCGATACATGCGAGTTATTTTTTCTAATGAGAGAGGATAAATTACATTTGAGCTATTAAAATCAAAACTTATGTTTTCAAAAACATCCTTCACTATTTTAGTGTCATCTGAAATGCAGAATCCGCCTAGTGTTTCGAGTGGAGAGGCTAGCTTTCTGCGCGAACCATGAAGTTTAGGTAATAGCTTTTGAATTATTGCAATATCAATCTTTTCGTTAAGAGTAAGACTATCATCGACCTCATTGAGTTGATTTATTAATCTAAGGATTTCACTTGCAGTTCTGTATCCAAACTCTGTACCGGTTTTCTTTAACTCACCAAAGAATTTTACAAGCACGCTATTAATCTCTTCTTTATCATCCTTTTCAAATGTCTTATTATAGGACATTTCAAGAAAACTATTAGCCATGGATGCACCTTTGCTTATTAATTTCTGCATGTCAACATCTTTAATGTTTTTCAGAAAGCTTTCCATCTCATTTTCATCTACTCTGAATTCGATAGTGTTTGCTCTGTCTAATACTTTAGGACTAAACATATTAGTTGTTTCGTCTATGTTGACAGTTCCTATAATGAAAAGGTTAGAAGGAAGATAAAGTTGTGCAGGAACTCCATTATCTATCGAATTGGGAGGATATAGAGGAATAAACTCTTTGGATTCCATTACACTTAAAAAGTCTGCAAAATATCGTTCTACAATACTTAGGTTCATTTCATCCAGTATCAGAAAATATGGGAGTTCAGGATTTTGTTTAGCACTAATAATTAGCTCCAGGGCACCACTATCTGGTTTTACATATTTACCGGGCTCCAGGGCATTAGGGTAGCCAAGCAGAGGTTCACGATTAGTCCAATCTGCGCCAACAGGTATGATTTTATATTGATTTTCGTTCTCACAAATCCATTGAGCAAAAGATTGTGCAAGCTTGGTTTTGCCAGATCCGGAAAGACCAGTTAAAATAAGGAATGGTTTTGTGAGAAGAGAAGCTACGAATCTGGATAATATTTCTTTATTATAAATGAGTCCTGAGTTTTCTAAATCCGTTTCAAATTGTGTTATGTCGAAGTTTTGTTGTTTGATTTTTGAAGGGGATGAATCAGAGTCTGTATTTGTAATTGCAGGCTGTTGTTCTAAATCAATAAGATCTTCTTGTTCTAAATACTGCTCTATAATATTATGTAAATCAGTGTCTAGAGTTTCGTTAGATGGTAAATCATTTATATTGTAAACCTTATAAATAAATGAGCTTTTATACCTTTTAGGTATTTTTGAATATTCTTTCTTGAAATACTCACCTATTGTTATAGTATCTTTAACCTTCCATTTTTGTATAGGTTCATTTGTCTCACTTACTCCATAAGATAAAATTAGTAGATCATAATCTCTGTAATAGAGATATAATGGATATATACCTTTACTAACTTCATTTGATTCTTTTAAAAAAGCAATCCATGGAATTTGTGCTTTTTGTCCTTGACCAAAACTTACTTTAACTTTAAGTCCAAGATGTTTTCTTTCATAATGACTATGTTTTAGATTATCTGTTTTAGTTTGTTCTAAGAACATTTTAATTGTTGATGATAGCTCATAAGTTTTAATTTACTTTATAAATATATGTTTTAAATGGTAATCTAAAAACTCTTTAGAAGGAAGAAATCTATCTGGTAAATTTATAAGTCTGCCATTATACTCATTGAATAAGTAATCAA
>CAZAFR010000099.1:0-4022 GCA_964484665.1 uncultured Proteiniphilum sp.
ATTTATTGAATTAGAATGTAATGTTTAAACCAAAAGTAATCTTCTTCGACTGTGGGTAAGTACCATTGTCAAAACCCGAGCGCTCAGGGGCAGTGCTTACAGTAGCTGTTTCAGGATCAATCCCTGGATATTTTGTAAATGTAAAGAAGTCATCAAGAGAAACATATAACCTAAGTTTATTGATAAGTGCTTTTTGGGTTATCTCTGATGGGAGTGTATAACCAAGTTGCAACTGTTTAATCTTGAAGTATGCTCCACTAAACATTGAAGCCGATGATCCCCAGAAATGCCAGTCTGTTGCAATTGCTTTTGGATCGGGCATAGATGCGTTTTTATTCTCGGGTGTCCAAGCATTGTCGTAGAAATATTTAAGTGAGTTACGCATAGGAGTATCAGCGCGATACAGCACGGTGAATATGTCATTACCGCCAACTCCAGATCCAAATACGTTTAAATCCAAACCTTTATAAGCCAAGCTTATATTTATACCATATGTGTAGTCTGGAATTGCCTTACCTAAATATGTCATATCGCCATCAGATATTACACCATCTTCATTTATATCTGCTATTATTGCTTCTCCTGTTTGAGGATCCACTCCTTCGTATTTATAACCTCTGAAATACCAAATTGGATGTCCAACTTCAAATGCTGTACGTATTGGATTGTTTGTGCCGTCAACACCACCAGTTGCACCCTCTAGTCGCGAAATAGAAGGATCTAGGTAAGTAACTTCGTTATGTAATGTAGTGAAGTTGGCACTGATAGAATAGCTGAAATCTTCACCAATATTATCTCTCCAAGAAGTCTCAAGCTCAAATCCCCTATTAAGAACTGAACCAGCGTTTACAGTAGTTTCTGCCACACCAAGTTCAGGAACAGGTTTTATATTTACTAGAAGGTCTTCTGTTTTCTTGTTGTAATAGTCTGCAGAAAAACTAAGCCTGTTTCTTAAGAATCTAAGTTCAACACCTAAGTCGAGCTGATCTGAAGTTTCCCATCTTAGATTAGGGTTGGCCAGTCCGGAAGGCTTGGAACCATATGAGGGTCCACTATCCTCCACACCATACTGATACCAGGAGCTGTTGTAAGCGATGGTGGTGCTGTACTTGTAATCGTTGAGTACATTGATATTCCCATTCCTACCCCAGGAAGCACGGAGTCTCAGGAATGAGAAAGTATCCATGTTGAGGTTTTCGGAAAAGAATTTTTCGTTGCTGACGGTCCAGCCTGCAGAAAATGAGGGGAAGTATCCCCAGCGATTGTCAGCAGGAAGCTTGGAAGAGTCGAATGCATCAGCACGGAAGTTTGCCTGTAAGGTGTATCGATTATCAAAAGTATAAACGAGGCGGCCGAAGTAAGATAGCTGCGTAGAATTACCAGGTAGGTTTCCATAGCTTTTTACTGTTTTCTCTTCACCGTCAACGATATTACTTTTCACATAATCCATATAACGGAAGTTAGGCTCATATCCTGTTAGTATATCTGGTCCTTGTGCACTGGTGCTCACGTTGTCCCAACTATTCTCAATAAAAGACATACCTGCCATTGCTGTTATTGCATGCTGATCTAGAGTGATATTATAATTGGCAAAATTTTCAAATTGATAATAAACACTTGTATTTACGTTTGCTGAGATATTGTAATCTTCAGACTTTGCCTGAGCAGTGGCATAATAAGGCGTATTAAAACTGTGAGCGTTGCTCTGCGCAACCCTATAGCCCAAACGCGAAGTAATAACAAGTCCCTTTATAGGTTTTAGATTACCGTAAATCATACCACGCAATGTAATGCCTTTGTTCTCAGAGTCTACACGGTCTCTTTGCAACAATGGGTTACCACTATCATCTGTAATATATTTTGAAGTTGCATAGTATAGTCCATTTTCGGGATTCCTAAGTATATTCTGTCCTTCATCATATGCCTGTTTCATTGTTGGTGCAAACTGATCGGGACTAGAATAGTACACAGGGGTTAACGGGTCAATTGTTAGCACCGAGTTCATTAATGAACCGTATTGGGTCATATGAGGAACAGACTTGGTAGACCATTTTTCTATTGAGTTGTTGGTACCCACCTGTAACCATTTCTTGATATTATAATCGGCATTGATTTGTGCAGATAGTCGTTTGTACACATCCTTATCACCTCTTACTATACCATCATTATGAATATAATTAAGAGAAGTAAAATAATTACCATTGTTATTACCACCTTGAAAAGCAAGCGTATGCTTTTTACTCCACGAGGGGGTGAATACAGCATCAAACCAATCGGTATCAGTGCCATCGTAATTGTTTGCCTGTAACTGTGTCTCGATAGGGAGACCCGACATTTTCTTGTATTCTATAAAATCGGCAGCGCCAAATATCTGCGGTAGCCTGGCAAGACTTTGATTAGCATAACTCATATCATATGTTATGGTTGAAGTACCTCTGGCAGATGCACCAGTTTTAGTTGTTACTAATACAACGCCGTTACCAGCTTGAGCCCCATAAATAGCAGCTGAAGCGGCATCTTTTAAGATTTCGATTGATTCAATCATAGATGGGTCTAGGTATTGGATATTATCAACCTGTAGTCCGTCAACAATAAGAAGCGGGCCAATATTACCCGAATTGGAAGAGTATCCACGTACACGAATACTGGCACCCTGACCAGGAGCACCAGAATTTGATAATACCTGCACACCCGAAGCCTTACCCTGTAAAGCTGCTGCTGCGTCAGAGGTAACAATGTTTTCTAATGCATCGGATCGTACAGATGAAATAGCTCCTGAAATGTCACTCTTTCGCATTGTACCATAACCCACTACTACTATCTCATCAAGATCTGTAGCAGTTTCTTGTAATACCGCATTAATTATGGATTGATTGCCAACAACAACCTCCCATGTATCCATACCAACAAATGAGTATTGCAGTATCGATTCTGGTCCTGCTACAGTAATATAGTAATTACCATCCATATCGGTTATTACACCATGTTGTGTTCCTTTTTCCACGATGGTAACGCCTGGAATTGGATCACCCAGAATATCTCTAACAATACCCCTTACCTGCACTTGTGCATAGGAAGTAATGAAAAGACATAAGCTCATAAATAAGAATAGAATTCTTTTTTTCATAGAAATAGAGTTTAATAATGTTTTATTTAAATTAAAATGAATTTCAACAATGAAGACATGTGTTTTGTTTTTATTGAAAATTATATCATCATGTTTACGAAGCATAAAAAAATGACTATTTACACACAGATGGGTTAAAAAATCTTTGCATAAGGAGGATTATTCTATTAATAATAAAAATATCCTCTGTAAAACATAAAAAATCCTCCTAGTTAACTATCACTAGATTCATATATTGTTATAACATTAGTAGTACATGGTTCGGATTATACTCGTTAAATTTCGAGGAGGCACCGAGCGAGGTACCAGCAAGGTATGAACATAATAGGTACTAGCTATAGACTTGTATCGTATTTTGTCATATGTTTTGAAATACTGCTAGTAATGTGATAATGTTTTAGATTATTTTATTATCTTCGTGTTATCTACTGCCAAGATGAGTTAATTTGTCTAATTATAATATATTACATAATTTACATTTAAGATATGAGAAATAAAGTACTAAAGAAGAGAGGAATTTCATTCATTATCCTTACATTTTTTTTGTTTTCAGCATTTAGTCAGAATCCAATCATAAAGGATCAGTTTACTGCAGATCCAACGGCTAGAGTTTTTGAGGGGAAAATGTATATGTATACTTCTCATGATATACCAAGCCCTATAGAGCGACTAAAGGAGTGGTTTTGTATGGAAGATTATCATGTGTTTTCTTCAGATAATTTGGTAGACTGGCACGATCATGGAGTAATTGTGAGTCAGGAAAATGTGCCATGGGTAGCCGCTGAGTCATACTCAATGTGGGCTCCCGACTGTGTGTATAAAGATGGAAAATATTATTTTTATTTTCCTTCAACACCTGGAGGGGAAGTTATGCGCGGTTTCGGTATTGGGGTTG
>CAZAFR010000100.1:0-3979 GCA_964484665.1 uncultured Proteiniphilum sp.
AGCGAGTTAAAGTTGATCAAATGTGGGCTGAAGCATTGATGTTGTACGAAAATTCAGAGTTTGATCCATTCTACAGCGACGAATATATTCAGGAGCTGCAGGACTACAACCAGAGATACCTCATTCAAACAGATGAAGAGAAGTACGTGAAGCTTTATATACTCCCTCCTGATGATGAAGAAGACGAAGAAGCCGAATGGCTTACAGCAAGTGATATCGTTCACAGGTTAAGAAAAGAGCGGAAGATATCATCAGCAGATAAAATGAAGGTGACACCACAGGCTGTGGGGAAAGCGTTATCATCTTTAGGATTTGTAAAAGAATCCAAGCGGGTGCCAACGAAAAGTTACCCGGAGTATAGATATCAGGTAAAGTTTAATTTATAATGTATAGATGGGTGATGGGGTGTAACGTGTGTATAATAATTATAATATACTTATTATTAATTAGTTAGTAATATATCTCTTTTTTTTTATTATGAAAATAAAAAGTTATCTAAAAAAGCATACTACTTACTACAACATGACTCAAATCATTTACTGCATTATATTTGCGATGTAGTAACCTGATAAAACAAGTTACTACAAAGTTACTACAATTAATCTTTAATTATTTTGCTTACTTCACTTTAATTAGCTATCTTTCAGATAGATGTGTGGTATGTAGTGTGTAGTAACCTTTTTATTTTTACGATATTATTATTTTTTTTCAGACTTAAACACAAACAAAATGAGCGATTTCTGCATCTATTTAAAAGTTGAGCCATATTTAAAACATTTTCTTGAAACCAGCTTTGGCAACCCTGTTCAGGTGATGCGAGACAGCCCTGAATCACGTATAATACGTCAGTTTATCACTAAAACACCGGATGATGAGCTACCCGACCTGGGCATCGACAGCAACCTTCAAGTTGAGATACCCTACTACAAGGAAGCGGACCCTCGTGTGTATAATTATATGGGTGAAAAGGCTAAGGCAGCTCTTATTGATAGTTTTGACCATCTACTTAAAGCTTGTATGATGAAAGAACTTGGATCACTTGAAAATTACAGGCGTGGTGAAATTTCAAAACAAATTTACGCGTGGATGGAAAAACATGGGATACCGGAAGATTGTTGGTACACGATTTCGCAGAAATATTACCGACTAAGGAAAAAATATCGGGAAAAAGAGGTTAGTTTATAACTATTTTTTTCGAGTTTGACCCCATTAAAAAAACAACTAAAACAATGTGAAATAACTAAATAACTAAAATTGTATGAATAATTTACAGCTACCTGGAATAATATCAGTCGGATATTGCCAGGCAAAAAAATTGCAGCCCGATATTTTAGATATCTATGATGAAAATGCTCCCATGAAAATTTATGGTACTATAATAAATATACCAATTAACGGTATTGGATCACTAGATGTTACAAGTGAGACAGTGAAAGGTTCAACCATTTATAAAACAAAAGCAACTTTTAATATTTGCGGAAATGATGATGATGCAAAAAAGATCTGTTCAATATTGCAGAAAAACATCCATTCATTCATATATATTACAACTGAAGGTAAAAAAATACTTCAGGGAATAAACGAAAAACCATATCCAACGGTAACGAGTAAATATATTAGTGATGATTTACCAACCGGCAGACGTGGTTATTTTATTGAAGTGAATTACCAAAACACTCATTCATTCATCACTTTGGAGTAATTGACAGTCTTTTTATACACATTAATTAAATAGTAACGTTGCATATAAATTTTAATGCAACGTTTTTTATGGCCAAGAAATATGATATTGATATTGATTCATACATTGGTAGCTGGACCTGCAACAAAAAAGCAGTAAAGTACTATCTTAATGAATTAGGTGAAAAAGAAGTTACCGTACGTGTCAACTCTCTGGGTGGTGATGTAGATACAGCAATTGATATAGCTTCACAATTTGAGGCACATGGTAACATTACCTGTGATCTATACTCATTCAATGCATCTGCAGCTACCGTTCTTACAATGGGAGCTAAAAAAGTAAGAATGCATGAAAATGGAATGTACCTGATTCATAAAGCCATGGTTTGGGTGAATGAATGGGGTTACATGAATGAAGACTCGCTGGAAGAGGTTATTGAGAAACTTAAAAGTACAAAACAAGACAGTGCAGTAATTACTCTTAATCTTGCCAGGATGTACGCTAAAAAATCAGGAAAGGATATCAAGGATATTCTCAACCTGATGAAAAAAGAATCATGGCTTGATGCCCAAACTGCCAAAGAATGGGGGTTTGTTGACGAAGTGTTCAGCGGATCTATTCCTTCTAAAAAACAAGAGGATGTTGTTGAGATGCTCAATTGTGCAGAACTTCCAATTCCTGAGAACTACAAAACTAAAGAGGATGAAAAGTCACAGCCCGAAGATGATTCTATTAACATCTCACGAAAGGATTTCATGGGAGAAATTATATCCGGAATCAAAAATATTTTTACAAACAAAACCGAACCAGAAAAAATGAGTAAAAAAGTAATTCAGGCGGCTTTAATAGCTGCTATCCTCAATGTTGAGAATATTGAGGCAGTTGACGACAAAATTGAGTTTTCCCAGGAAGATCTCACTAAAATTGATAATGCTATAGAAGCACTCAATGAAAAGATTACAACTCTTGAGAACTCGGTTTCTGAAAAGGAAACAGAAATTACCAATCTGAAACAACAGATTGAAGCGAAAAATGCCGCCCCTGGAGACACAACCAAGGATGCGAATAAGAAAGATGATCAGAGTGTCGATGAAGACGAAACAGTTTATTTTGATAACTCTGCGATTGAATCGGCCAAGAACCTTTTCAATATGATTCCATAATTAAATTAACTCTTAAAAATTTATATTGATGAGTAAAGTTATTATTACACCGGCCGATCTTGAAAAATCAGCAGCAAAATATCGCAAAGAATTGCTGATCATGTCGGTCATTGCTCTGCAAAGCACATTGCAACACATGTCGCTACGTACCGGGATTCGGTATAAAGAGACTGTTGGCGAACTATCGGGTTCTCTTGAAATGGGACCTTACGATGAAACTCGTAAAAACAACGCTGATGTGAAAATAGTAGGACGTGAGCTTGAAACCTTCTTCGGTTCAGTCTGGGAAAGTTTTTCTCCTAATTCGGTATATCAATCTATCTATGGTGATAGTGTGGTAGTGGGTGAAGGTCTGAAAAATGTTCCAATCACAAAAGCTGTTCTTGCTTTTATGATGAAAAAGTTATCGCAGTCTCTAAATAAGAACATTTGGAGTGCTGTCAGGAATGCTGCAGGAACAAAAACAGTAGACCTGTTCAATGGATTTGATACTATTACTTCAACAGAGATCACCGCAGGTAATATTGCTGTAGCAAAAAACAATCTCTTTGAATTTACTGAAGTAATTGATTCAACAAATGCAGTTGATTTACTTAAAGCTTTTTACCGTGCAGCATCAGATGAACTGCAGGGTGATGGAGATGAAAACATGAAGCTTAAACTTTTCATGCCAAAAAGTATTTATAATGCCTATGTTGATGACTATCAAATGACAGTTGGTGCCGTTCCTTATAACAAGGAGTTCAAGAAAACATTCCTTGAAGGATCAGATGACCAGTGTGAACTTGTAGCTCTACCCAACAAGAAAGGTTCTGAGTTTCTACACCTGACCCCGAAAAAGAATATGCTGGTAGGTGTTGATCAGCAATCAGATTTAGAGAAGATCACTGTTGAAAAACACTCTCCTTTCTTATTGGACTTTGTTGCTGCTATGTTCTTCGGGACTCAATTTGAATCAATTTCTCCCGAAAGGTTACTTGTTGGAAAATTATTCACTGAACCAGTAGGAGGATAAGATATGGCAAAAGATTGTACTGGATTAACCCCTCAGTCACTTGAATGGTGTGAGGGTGCCGTAAATCTCCCAGGCATTCGCCGGGAAGTTTACGTAATTGCTAAAAGGGACATTGTAAAA
>CAZAFR010000101.1:0-3969 GCA_964484665.1 uncultured Proteiniphilum sp.
TACTACTGTTTTTATTACTATTGATTATTTAGAATTGGAAAATAGAATTGGAAAATAGAATTGGAAAAATAGAATTGGAAGAATGTTTTTTTTATTACAATTGTTTTTTTAGAATTGAAAAAACTATTTTATAGAAAATTCGTGCAAAATGCTGGGTGATATAAAAAAAATAGCTATTTTTGCAATCTAAGCAGTCGTGTAACTAATATAATGAAGCAGATAAAAATTATTCACAATGGACAAAGATGAAGTAAAAAAATCACCGAAGGCGAATTTGGAAAAGCACAGAGGTACCTTTATTCTTATTGGGTTGTTGTTTGGTGTTTCAGTTCTCTTCTTCGCTTTTGAATGGACTTCAGCAACAGAAAAAGTTGACGAGGCCATCATCGTTCAAGATATTTTGGCTGAAGAAGAAATTGAAATTACCCGTCGTGATGAAACTCCTCCTCCTCCACCACCTCCTCCGGTTGAGGAAACACCCGAATTTATTCAGGTTGTAGAAGAGGAAGTACAAACCAAATTTGAAATCAATGTAGAGGATGACCAATCACAACGACAAGTGCAAACCTATGTTCCACCACCCCCTCCACAACCAAAAGAAGAAGAAGTAACGGAAGAAATATTTGTGGTTGTTGAAGAACAGCCTGAGTATCCGGGTGGAAATGCTGCTATGATGCAATTCCTAAGTGATAATATAAGATACCCGGTAATAGCACAAGAAAATGGTATTCAGGGTAGAGTTATTTGTAATTTTGTGGTTGAGAGAGATGGTAGTATAACCGATGTTCAGGTAGTAAGAGGTGTAGACCCTTCACTTGACAGGGAAGCCGTTCGTGTTATTCAGCAAATGCCACGCTGGAAACCGGGAAAACAGAGAGGTCAGGCTGTACGTGTACGCTTCACACTTCCTGTTGTATTCCGACTCCAGAACTAAATTTATTTAGATTATAGTAATAATTAATTACGATTACAGTAATAACATTAAATTAAAATCTTTAAAAGCTGCTTTTCATTTACTGAAGGCAGCTTTTTTTAAGACAATCAGTATTAAAATATTCATGCCCATGAGTCATAAATTTAATATTTATAGAGAAAAGATTGACCGAGAACTTTTGAATGTGATGAAAGGAGAGCAACCGAATACTCTATTTGAGCCACCAAGATACGTTTTTTCTTTGGGTGGTAAAAGGATACGTCCGGTATTGACTTTGATGGCTATGGATCTGTTTGGTAAATCGGTTGAACCAGCTTTAAAAGCTGCTTTGGCAATTGAAATATTTCATAATTTCTCTCTTTTGCACGATGATTTAATGGATAATGCTGATGTGAGAAGAGGCAATGCAACTGTACATAAAAAGTGGAATGCTAATACCGCTATATTATCGGGAGACGCAATGGTCATTGAATCTTATAAGTATATAGCAAAAGTTCCACAACAACATCTACCTAAAATATTGGAGCTTTTTTCTAATACTGCTATGAGTATTTGTATTGGTCAGCAGTATGATATGGATTTCGAACAGCGTTTTGATGTGACCGAAGCAGAATATATCGAGATGATTCTTAATAAAACTGCTGTTCTAATAGGATGTGCATTAAAAACAGGTGCAATTATTGCCGATGTTGATGAAACTGATGCAGAGAGGCTTTATCAATTTGGTATTAATATGGGGCTTGCTTTTCAGCTAAGAGATGATTTGCTTGATGTTTATGGAGATCCAAAAAATTTTGGGAAAAATATTGGTGGCGATATCCTAAGTAATAAAAAGACTTATTTGTTGATTAAGGCATTAACGAATTCTAATTCTGATCAACGTAAAGAGCTTGATAAATGGCTTACTTTAAAGCAATATCATCCAAATGAAAAGATTGAGGCTGTTAAAAAAATTTACGATGAATTAAATCTGAAGTTAATTTCTGAAAATCTCATAGAAAAGTATTATCTTGCATCTTTAGATTGTTTATCGTTGGTTAATGTGCCTGATGAACGTAAAAAAGAATTAATTGAACTATCAGAATATTTGATGTATAGAGATAGATGATAATCTTATGTATAGATAGAGACGGATATAGTCTGATGTATAAAAATGGATGAGAATCGATATAAAAAATTGAATGCCATATAGAAGATTACCAAATACTGATACTGCGCGAATTAAAGCTTTAAAAACTGCTATCGAAAAAGCTGATCAAACTGATTTTAAGGAATTACATATTTCAACAAAGGTTTTACATTCAGCCAAAACTGCTTTGTCGCATTTTGAAGCTTTGTGTATTAGATATCATCAACTACATGAGATACAGGTAAAAGCAAACAGGTCATTTATTGGAAAGGTGAGAAATGCACGAATGTATATATCTCATTTTGTTCAGGTTTTATATATGTCGATTGTAAGAGAAGAGATAAAAGAAAAACAATTAGAATTTTACGGTCTTGAAAATGCAAATCAAACACTTCCGGATTTCTCTTCTAATGAGTTGTTACTCGAATGGGGAGAAAAAATAATTAATGGAGAGAAAAAACGCGTTTCTCGTGGAGGTGTTCCAATTTATAATCCTTCAATTGCAAAAGTGAATGTTATGTACTTGCTTTTTAAAGAGGGATATCAAACACAAAGATTGCACCAAAAAGCAACTCAGAGAGCTATGGATGAAGTTGCAAATTATCGTGAGATAGTGGATAAAATTATCTATGAAATTTGGGAAGAGGTGGAAAAAAGTAGTGATGATATTCCTGTTGAACAACGAATAGATAGAAATCGTGAGTATGGTGTTGTTTACTATTATAGAAAAGGAGAGACAAATTGATGGGGATTATTGATACTCATGCTCATTTGTTTGAAGCGGATTACGAAAATGATATTGGAAGTGTGATTTTGCGAGCGAAAACTGCAGGTGTGCAGAAAGTGTTGCTTCCAAATATAGATGAAACATCAATTGATAATTTAAAAAAGTGTGTTTCATATGATCCTGACTTTTTTATTCCTATGATGGGTCTTCATCCCACTAGTGTTAAAAAAGAGTGGAAACAACAGATAGAGCCTATATATAATGAAATTGTAAAAAATGAATATTGTGCATTAGGCGAAATAGGTATCGACCTTCATTGGGACACATCTCTTAAGGAAGAACAGATTTCGGCCTTTGAAGAGCAGCTGAAATGGAGTGTTGACATGAATTTGCCGGTATCTATGCATTTCAGAAATGCTACAAGAGAAGTGATAAATTGCATTAAAAGAGTAGGTGAGAACTCAATTAGTGGAGTGTTCCATAGTTTTGGTGGTAATAAAGATGAATTAGATGCTATTTTACAATTAAAAAATTTTGTAGTAGGTGTAAATGGTGTTATAACATTCAAAAACTCAGGCTTAGCTGAAACTTTAATTCATTGTCCTGTTGACCGTTTAGTAGTTGAAACTGATTCTCCTTATCTTTCACCTGTTCCATATAGAGGTAAACGTAATGAATCGTCATATATTCGTTTTATTGTAAAAGCGTTGTCTGAAATATGGCAAAAAAGTGAAAATGAGGTTGAAAAAATTACTACTAACAACGCAATGAGGATATTTGGAGTATATAATTAATTAAAATAGCAATATTCAGTATAATTAAAGAAATATTTTGGCGTTGAAGTAGCTTATAATTGATAAATTCCTTAAATTTGCTCCTTGAAATGAGCGAGAATGAAATATTTTTTGTAATTTGCACCCCGTTTCCGGGATGTACCTCTTTTGGAGAGATGCTCGAGTGGTTGAAGAGGCACGCCTGGAAAGCGTGTATACGCCAAAAGTGTATCGCGGGTTCGAATCCCGCTCTCTCCGCTTATAGTGTACAAAGAAGTCTATATAAGAAGAAAAGAAAGAAAGTTATTTGATTATAGAAATAAATATCATTCATAAATAAACAAATTAAAAAGATCATTAATCAACAAAATTGAACACACAATGAAAAAGTTATTTGCAATTTTAG
>CAZAFR010000102.1:0-3897 GCA_964484665.1 uncultured Proteiniphilum sp.
TTATCAGAATCTTCTTGAAATAGAAACAATTGGTTTTAAAAACACTTTAGAAGCAACTAAATATAAGAATAAGGAAAGCTATAATGAAAATCACTTGGGAAACATATTAATTAATTTTATATCTACAAAAGGAAGATTGTCTTATTATGATTTTGAACAAGTAATTACATACTTAATTGAATCTATTTCAAGAAGATTCTGATAAGGAATTATGGATTTAATTTTTTCATCGGTGAAATAATGCTCAAGACCTTTTACATAATCGTTATCAAATGAATCATTAGTTATTTGACCAATTGAATTTCGCATTGGCAAAAGTGTATCAATTATTTCGTTATTTACTTTTTCAAAATCAACAATTTTTAAATAACGATGTGTCTCTATATCATTACAGATTAGTTTAAATTCTTGATTTATTTTTTTTAGATGTTTCTCAGTAAAAAAGTATAAGTTAATTGGAACAATGACTTCATTATTTTCTTCATTAAACTCAATTGTGGTTTCTTGTTTTAGTTCAATATCTTCTCCGTCTATATATCTTGCTGCAATTGGAGAGGTGTTTTCTATATTTTCGATCCAAACATTCGGTAGCTTGTCCTTAAATATGTTTCCATTATTGTATATTTCTTTATTAAAGTTTATTTTGGGTTTTTCATCAAGATCTGGTTTAAGTTGAGATATGTTTGGGTGTGGAAAGCTGGCAATATTTTCAATCCAGACTGCTGTCCACTCGTTTCCCAACTTTGTAATACTATTATCTAGCGACCTTTTATTACCGGATATTTCATCGAACCATGTTTTTAGTTTGCTACTAAAGAATTCTTTTTTACAAATTATTAGGGTTCTTCCTGCATTAAATTCTACTTTTGATATTTCAACCCAATCAAATTGAGATATTTTTTTGAAGATTAATAAATTCTTTGGCTGCCAGGAGTACTTAATTTTGTTTGTGTCATCTATAAGATCAATCTTACTATTTAAGTCAATAAAACAATTTTCAATGGGTTCAGAGTAAAATTTCTGAATTTGCGATAAATTGAGACTTAAAGTTCCATTCGAACTTTTAACTTCACTGTTTTCCGGGAGTGGATCTTTTGAGAAAACTCTAAGATATTTAAAATTAATTCGGTTACTCAGGAAGCTAAAATCTAAGCAAAGTATTAATTTTTTTCTTGCACTTGCTCTTTGATTATCAACGATATCTGTAGATCCTGTCCAGTTTTCATAAAATCGAAGTGCTCTTCTTATAATTTTATCTCCAATATAGTCGTTATTGACAATTTTATCTTTTGTGTTATTCGCAAACTTTAAATAAGAGCTGTTATCAATCAATAGTTTTCTCATATTCTCATAGCTCAAATAATCATCAGGAAGTATATTGTTATCATCAAATACTTTAGGCAGTCTTTCTTCTTGGTCTTTACGAAATAGGATATGGTATTCATATTTACTTACATACTTTCTATTTGAATTTATATCATCGATATTTTCGATATATCCCAGAGAAAAGTTGTTTTCCTCAATTAACCAATCACTTAATTCTGCCCATAAATAATCAATATCCCTTAGCCTTGATCTAATATGCGTGTCATAGTTACTTGTTAGTTTATTTTCCTCAAAATATTGTTTTGCAACATCATGGAAGTTGGCCATTGTAAATACTCCTGAGGCTTCACCTGATGTAAATGGTAAAATAAAGGTTAACATATATGCCAAATATGGTGGATAATTTAATTCAACTCCATTTATACTACGGCATCCTTTTTTATAGTGCTTGTCCAGATAAATAATTCTCTCTATATAATCTGAATTATTTGTTCCATCAACCCCCTTTCTTATAGCTCTTAAGAAATCGCTGTAGTAGTCATCTTCCGTTTCTTCAAAATTGTTTTTACCTATTTCATTTATAACAGTTCTACTTAAATATAAAGTGACTTCTTTTTCTTCATTTTCTTCATTGAAAAAGTGTTTTATTACGGCATCATTCCATTGTAAGTAATTCATGTGATTTTATTTATGATTTTAAATTATGTAGTTGTTTTTTTATTTAATATATAGATCATATTTGTTTAATAGTTTATTAGTTTTAATGTATTTTCACGGCAATTGTTAATCATAACTTTAAAAGTTTCCGGGGTGTTTATCTGAATCTGAAATATACTTGAGTTTTCATCTATTGAAAGGGTTAGTTGCAAATATACATAAAAGTCTTTTACATATACACAGACCCATAAAAATTGAGATCTTTACCTCACTTCACTCTTTTCATTCTTGTTTGTGGGTTATAATAAGCCACAACTTTCTTTATATTTGAAGATCCTTTTTTATTTTTTAATTAATAAAACATTCAACATGAAGAGAGTATGTGGCTTAGATGTGCATAAAGATAGTATCTTTTGTGCGATTTACAATGGTGAAAGTCATTCAGAAGTTAAAGAATTTAGTACAATGACTCCCGATATCTATTCGATGGGTGAGTACCTCCAGTCTGAGGATATTGAAGAGATAGCCCTTGAAAGCACCGGGATTTACTGGATCGCTGTGTGGGATCTGTTGTACAAGATGGGATTTAAACTAACACTTGTCAATCCTTATTTAATTAAACAGATGCCTGGTCGTAAAAGCGATGTTAAAGATGCTCAGTGGATAGCTACATTATTGTATAAGGGTATGATACGAGGTAGTTTTGTGCCTCCTCCTGTGATTCAGGAGTTGCGGGTTTACTCCCGCAAACAGGTTAAACTCAAGCAACAGGTCACCCGTATTCTAACGATTATGGACAGTGTTTTGGTTAAATGCGGCATCCGTATCAGTAGTTGCCTGAGCAGTATCAGCACCAAAAGTTTCCAGTACATCGTAGAAGCAGTTATAGCCGATCAGACTGATCCTGATTACCTCGTGAGCTTAGTTTACGGGAATAGGAAAAACAAAGGTAGCGGAAAATTGAAAGAGGCACTCACGGGTAATATCAAGGCACACCATCGTCAGGAGTTATCATGGGCGAAACAGGAATATGAGATGTACCAATTGCAGATATTGGAATGTCTCTCTCAGATGCACCGAATATGCGATGAACATTTCTCGGTCATGGTAAAGCTTTTGCAGACCATTCCGGGTATAAACCAGATAGCTGCGATGACCATAATAGCCGAAACTGGTGGGGACATGGGTGTCTTTGAAAATAGCGATAAGATTGTCGGCTGGGCAGGATTACGTCCAAGAAATGATGAAAGTGCCGGCAAATATAAGAGTACCGCTACCACCAAGGGCAACAAATATTTCCGCACCATTTTGGTGCAAGTTGCATGGGCCGCAAGCCGGACGAAAGGATCGTTCTTCAAAGAAAAGTTTCATCGTCTTGCCATGCGCAAGCCTAGAAAAAAAGCATTGATTGCCATAGCCAGAAAGCTGCTCGTTGTATCTTGGAATGTTATGAAACACCAGAAGGAATACAATCCGAAGTTAGTCCCCGTTCAAGATCCGGTGAAAATGAAAGCCAGGCTGGTGTACTATAAGAAGCAATACGAAAAAGCAGTGAATCTGCTGAACATTACAGTCTAAAACTAAAACAAGCGTAAAGGCCGGTTATATTTGTGGTGGCTAAGACCCCGTTTGCAAATAGGCTAATGCTACAGTCGTGATTAAAGCGACTATAAGAACACAGACCTGGGTTAATGTTTTTTAGTCTAACGAAAGACCAAGCCCGCAGAAGAAAATCGCATATTTTAAGGCGTACTAACGCCGAACCTATGAATAGTGGGATGGAAAACTATGTGCTTGTATAAACAATTAAACTGGTTTTTGAATGGTTCCTTACCTGAATAGGGTGGAATTTATAGAAGAAATGTATCATTTTTTTGCTGAATATTATAAATCGCTATGTTTATAAAAGCTAAC
>CAZAFR010000103.1:0-3884 GCA_964484665.1 uncultured Proteiniphilum sp.
TATGATTTTATTTTTTAAGTTTACTTTACCAAAGATGCGAAAAATAACTTAAAAAACTTCATAATTCTTTTGTAAAAGTATAATTTCCACTTCCTACCGTTTTGTATTCTTTCTCATTTGGTAAATAAACTTTTGCTGTGCAATTGGCTGGTATAGATATATTAAGTGTGAATACTCCATCTTGTTTTTCCCATTCTACAGTTATTTTTCCGTATAGCGTATCATATGACGCATCAACAAATTTCAAATCACCAACTGGCTGAGGGTCAATAATAATCTCCTTAAATCCACTATAATCTTCAGACCTGATACCTGCCAAAGATTTAAAGAACCATTCTTCAATTTGACCCATCATAAAATGATTCCATGATGCACCGGCTCTCGGATCCCATAGCTCGGTAAGAGTTGTTGCTCCAAATTGCAGCTGAAATCCATATCCTGGAACTTCTTCATGATTATGCATTTTGTACATAATTTCATTTAAACCATTATCGGCTAGCGTTTGAAAAAGATATCGGTTGCCCACATCCCCTGTAGAGAGTCTGAACCCTCTTTCCTCAATGTTTTTCACCAAGTTCTTTAATACTGCTTCTCTATTTTGAGGTTCAACAAGACCTGCAAAAAGTGGCATAGCATTTGATGCCTGACTATCAGTGCCATAATACTTGTTGTTCTCATCAAAGAATTTCTTGTTAAATGCATCTTTAACTTCACTTCTTAATTTTGTGTAATGTAATCTATCCTCTTCATTACCTGTTATTTCTGCTGCTTGTGCCAGGTAATCCACTACAATATAGTAATGTGTTGATGCGGATAGCGGTACGGGAGTATTATGAGAAACACCGTATGGCTGATCCTCTCTGTAGTCGCACCAGTCGCCCAGTCCATGAGAAACAATATGATTATCAGCAGTTGATGTCAAGTAATTAACATATCTCTTCATAACGTCGTAATACTCTACTATAAGTGAATTATCTCCATAGAAATCATAATACATAAAAGGAAGAATTACTGATGTGCTTCCCCATTCAGGTGAATCTCTGAAGCCACCTTCAAAAATCACATATTCAGGTGCAATATCAGGAACTAAACCGTTTGGAAGTTGTGAATCACGGATATCCTGCATGATTTTTGGAGCGAAGGTAGTAAGATCGAAATTATAAAATAGTCCAGGTCCATTAAGATGAACTTGTTCCAGCCATCCTAGCTTTTCTCTATGGGGACAATCAGTAAACACTGCGTGCATATTGCTTTTCATCGCATTTACAATGAGCCGGTGAGTATTATTGAAAATCTCATTAGAGCAATTAAATGTTGATGTTTGTGGATTGGAATTATAAACAAACAGAGACTCTATGTTTAAAATTTCAGGAATACTTCGCTCATCGTCGATATTTACATAATTATCAGAGTTTTTTGCGGGTTTTGCTCCATCTAACTGGATATATCTGTAGCCATAAAAAGAGAAACGAGGTTGCCATATTTCTTCTTCATCACCCTTAAGAGTGTATTCAAAATAATATGGACTTCCTGATTGTGATTGATTTACAGAACCATCCTCATAAATGTTTTCTCCAAGTATTAATCTTATTTTGTCACCTTTATTGCCTTTTACCCTAATACTGGGAAATCCGGAGAGATTTTGACCCATATCATATACATAAGAGTCATTCACTCTCTTGACTGATTTTGCAGAGAATATTTCTAATGATTTAATAGGGTAAGTAGTCTGAGGAGTTAATTTACCTTTAGGCGCCTCTTGAACAACGACCGGTATCCAGTTCGAATCATCAAAACCGTAATTATCCCATCCATTTTGCTCAAGTCTGGCATCATAATCCTCACCTCCATACATGTCATTGAAAACAATAGGGCTTAGAGAGTATTTCCAGCTTTTATCTGAAACAAGTTCCTTTGTGGAGCCATCTTCGTAAGTTATTTGCATTTTAAAGAATAGAGTCGGAGGACCAAAGCTAACCTGCATTTTTACGTACCTGCCACCTTGCTGATTATAGAAGCCATTACCTAACAACACACCAATTGCATTATTTTTCTCTAACAGATCAGTAACGTCAAAAGAGTTATAATAAATAGTTTTATCATAGTCACTCCACATAGGATCAAATTGTGATTCACCCAATTTATTACCATTTAGTGTTAATTCATAATGTCCTAAACCACTTATGTAAATAACAGCATCTTTAATTTTTTTATCTGCAGAGAAATCCTTTCTCAGATAAATACTTCTTTTCGAAAGAGGGTGAGTCTCCTGCCATTTTTTACCAGTTTCAGAATTGAGTGATAAACCATGATAATTTCAACCTTCAGGGATATTTGAATCCTCACGTCTTATAGCACTTATCCAATTAGCATTTGACTCTATATCATCGGGTTGAATCCGAAAACTGGTCAATTCACTCCAACTGGAAACTCTATCGTTATTATCCCAAACTCGTACTCTCCATTGATATCTAATTCCTGTTTTAAGATCTTTGCTAAAATTTGGTCTAATTTCTTGACTCTGATTGCTCAAGACTTTTCCCGAATCCCATATTTTTTCATTTCGACCCGATAAATCAGAATAGATTTCAATCTGGTAAGCTGATTGTGCAATATCATTGTTATCTGATTGAATCTGCCACCCAAAATCAGGGGTTTTGGTATTAATAATTAATGGAGAAATAATGTTGCCAGGGGAGTTATTTATTACTATGAATGAACGACTGTTATTAGCACAACCTGATATATTTGATAAAATCAGTGAAAAAATAGTGAATAAAATAATTCTGGAAAGAGTGAAATTGTTTTTTTTAGTTTGCTGTTTGTTCATGACTAGAAAATTATAAATGTAACCAATCGTGAAAACTTTATTAAAGTGATAAGTAGATTAATTTGTATTGATATTATTTAAACCACCAACAAGAGTATAAACTTTATTACCCCAAACAAAAGAGCCAGTTACAGACTCAGGTAAAATAATCTCAGCAGTTAAGCCCTCAGTTGACTGATTATACTTAACTGATATTTTACCCTTCGGATGAGGCATATATCCACTTATTTGTTCAATATCACTCAAATTTGGTTTAATAAGAACCTTTTCAAAATAAGGTGCATCACTTTCAATACCAAGAATAATTCTGAAGAATTCTATATTCGGACTTGAACCCCATGCATGACAATCAGAACGTGTAGTTTCTACTTCAGAGGTTTCACCCCAAGTCGTAAGACCTAAATCAATATTTCTTCTCCAAATATCCAGCCAATCTAGATATTTATCACCCAAACCTGCTTTAGATAATGCAATATGCAAGTAATATTTGAAATATATAGTAGCCTGAGAAAGTGAAGTGTCAACTAATATTTTCTGCCCTATTTGGTATGACTCATTTATATTGGTCAATCCGGCAATTATTGCCAGCGAATTAGTGTGTTGAGAGAATAGGTTTTTTAGTGGAGTATCTGCAAATAACCCCTTTTCTTTGTCCCAATATTTTGTCTTAATTGTTTTTTCTAATTGTGAAGCAATATTCTCATAGAACTTAGCATACTCCATTCTCCCTTCACATTTTTCTAAAACGATAGCTGATTGCAAAGCCAAAAGCAGTTGTAAATCCATCATTGCTGAACTTCCATCCTCAGAAGTGGGAGCTACTCCCATTCTCCACTCAGGAACCCAATCTGAGAAATTCCAACCAGGAACACCTTTAAGGGAACCATCTTCATCAATATGATCAATAAAATAATTCAAAATTTGCCTTGTTCCTAATAATTTACTTTTTACAAATTCTCTATCTTTACCATACATCAAATAATCGTATAAAGCACTTATATGCCAAAGAGAATAGGGAGTTATCACTTGAGCTTGTGTATCCGGATAACGACTT
>CAZAFR010000104.1:0-3862 GCA_964484665.1 uncultured Proteiniphilum sp.
AAGATCTTGAAGAGAAGGAGTATTCAAATATCTATCTGGGAGGAGCAACAGTAAGAACTAAATTGAATGAAGATCAGACGCCTAAGAAGACAACAATTCATAACTCTTACCTGAATGCTGTTCATTATAATGAAGCATACTACAACTATCCATTGGTGAAAATATTTGGCGATATATGGACCAGAGAAGATTATAAATCCGATAAATATGGAAATGGGAATTCAATAGAACGCATACAAAATTTACAAATTAACGACCATCATAATTTCAGCATGTTGACCCAGGCATGTATCTTAGGATCAGGATTCTATTATAAACGCTCTGTAGTGAAAGATAATGGTTTTGCACCTTCTGGCTGGCAGGTTCCTTCTTCAACTCATTACAAGGAAATCCATGCTATGCTGACAAAGTACAATCTAAATACAGGACTATCATTCCGTAATAAACATGAGAGCCCGGGCCATAGCCCATTGGGTTATGAAGCACCTACTTCGGAATATGATGGTTGGATAAATATTTTCGATTATGCTATTGGGGCATCCATGATGTTTCTTGATTATAAATATGGCGGTATTGAAAACAGGTACTGGACAAACGATGGATATCATGTAAGAATAAATGATAGCGGATTTGCTGTAGAAACAATAGAGGATAATTCCCGCGATTACTATAAAGATCCATCCTGCTTTTTGTCGGTTCGGTTGATTAAAAAGAATTGAAGTACCGTTCACCTGGATCACGAAGTAAGTCGTATTTCCAATTTCTTGTTACAATTGGTTCTATGGTGTTCTTAACTTTCATCTCACAGGTGAAAAAAGTTATTCACCATCATCCGTTTCAGTAATGATACCGGCTAAATCATTATTATAATACACTTTTCCTTGTCTCATTCTTCAATTTCTTTATGATTGAGAGGTGCTAACTTATGTCCAAACATCATCAACACCTGATTAACTTTTGTCAGACTGAGATTCTATAAGTGCCACACCTGTTTTATAAGGAATTATATTTAAAAGCATATAATAAGGGTGGTTTATTTTGATTTATATGTAATTGGATATAATATGATTTAAAAAAATGAACTTCAAAATAGGCTTAATTTATATGTGTCAATGGAGCGATTATTTTTATTCTATCTTTAGATCCTTATTTGTTCTGCTTATTATGGCTAGACTCGTCCTACCGGAATTACATTCATTTCTTACAAGGCGGAGGTTAGCTTTCTCTTTATGATATTCCCTGAAGAGTTCGGCAATATTGCTATCATCAAATATGATAAAGTTATTGTCATCAGACTTATATTCAATTTTATCAAGATCAAAACCTTTCAATTCTTTGAATCTGTCCACAATAACAGAAAAAGTATTGGGTTGTCTATGATCAACAGTTAGTTCAGTCCATGTAGAAAGAAAACCAGTTTCCTGACATTTAACTTGACCTTTGATTGAGTATTGGTCGAAATATCTTTGTTTTACATCTCTTATATCTTTATTTATTGCACTTCTGCAGGCTGCATTGAAAAGCTTTTCTGGTGTGTACTTTGTATTATTTAAAATCATCAAGTAAGATATGTAGCAACTTGAGTTATCACTATAAAAGACCTCAAAGCATTTCGTACTGAATTGGACTTTGGAGACCTTTATGTCTGTGATATAAATGTCTGATTCATGATCCTGTTGTTCATTATCATCTATAGAATCATCTAACTCTAACTCATCTTCGCTAACAGTGTAATCATAATTTAACAAATCAATTATATCATAAAAGTCAGACTCATTAAGAGACTCTCCAAAACTATAAGAGTTTAGTATTTTACGATAATGAGCTATAGCATCCTTTTTATAATCAAAAGTATTATTGCCAATGATTATAGGTTTTCTCTTTGCCACAACGCGATTTATTAATTTACATTATACACTCTCGACTATTTTAATCTCTTCTTCGGTTAAACCGTATAATTTATAGACTATTTGGTCAATTTCGTTTTCCAAATTTAGTGTGTCGGCAGAAGGATCCTGTCTTTTGATTGTAATAACCTTATTGACAATATCCTCGATTTGATTTTCTTGTTCAATAGAAGGGATTTTAATTGGAAGTAGCTCAATTTTATACTTCTTCCATCTGTTGGTACCCATTCCTGTTGTAGTTCCAATTAAATTGAAATACCATTCAGATACTTTTGAATTAAGAATTGCTAATAGATACTTAAGATTTTCTCCGGTCATTATAAATGTTGTAGCTTCTGCATAATAATTCATATCATCATAAGCGAATTTTGGTTTGTCTGAAATTTCACCCCATACGATTTTTGGTTTTTCAAATTCATTTAAATATGCACAATTTCTTAGATTTGTCCAATGATCACCTTGATCATAACGTTGCTCAATATCTGGTGAAAAAGTGCTAAGATGATCGTATATTGACGGATATTCATTTTCAATATTAATTCTTAGGATATCATTCTTTTTTAATCCATTATGAGAATTTATAATGTACATATCCTTGAATTCATAGCTATATTTTTTTAAATCTCTCCCCCTTAAAATTGGTTTAATTATTTCTGAATTTTTAGCATCAAGTCTTATCAGTTCTTTTTTCTTTTTATCATCAATAATAAATGCCTTATTGTATCCTGTTAATAATCCTCTATTAATTTCTATTTCAAAATCTTTAAGTAATTTACTCTGTTTTTCAACTTTTGCTTTCAAGTTGCCTTCTTTATGATTACCGATAAACCACTGAGATGTGTCTGGAACTACAAAATCGAACTTATTCATTTCAAAATAATCAGATATAGAAGATCCTATAAAATAGTCCTTAGATAGATTTACAACCGGAAAAGAACTTGTTAACTTTTTTTTCTGAAGTGTAATAATATTGGATTCAACTGTCGCTTCTTCAAATATCTGGATATCTTCAATATTCAAAAGTGCAACAGGTTGCAAGTTATTCTTGAAGTATACTTTAAGTGTATCTCCATATATTGATCGCAACCAAGAATTTGAGGTGATATAAGTTAAATAACCATCAGGCTTAATAATACGTCCTCCTTGTTCATAAAAAAGACAATAAATGTCAGTACCTTTTGAATATGTCTTAAAGTCAGATTTAGAAAAATAGCCTGTTTGATCTTTGAGTTTTGAAATTGGAAAATAAGGTGGATTCCCAATCACCACATCAAATCCCACAAAGTCACCATCATCGTTTAATACCTCTGGAAATTCAAATCGCCATTCAAAGGCATTTTCGTAGATTTTGTTGGCTTTAATCTCTTCTATTTCAGCTTCCAGTTTAGTTGTTTGTTTTGTTAAGTCTTCAAGCTTTTTATTCCATGCATTTTGCTCTATTGACGACATTTCGAAAAGCTGTTGCTGTTGGGTCATTTGATACAACTCGCCTGATAGTTTGCGCAGTTTTTTTACTTTAGGATCGTTGTCTGCTATCTCACTTCTGAAATCAGATTTTATATCATTAATAAGACGCATCATCTCTCTTTTCTGCTCTTTGTTTTCGGCATTACGGTATGTGGAGACAGCTAATCTATAACTACTGATAGTCCATTTACTCTTTTTAAGTGCTTGTTTTAAGTCGGAATCCAGGGCAAAACGACTGACAAGAGAATTGCCGCATTTGATGTTAATATCAATATTAGGTAAAGTTTCAAGCTCAATATCGTTTTTATAATAGGCGTTCTTAAGGAGTTCTATCCATAAACGTAGTCGGCATATTTTAACTGAATTAGGATTTATATCTACCCCAAAAAGACAGTTTTCAATTATAGTCTGCTTTTCGTGAAATAATGTTTCTTGTATGCGCTGACTCTCTTTATTATTGGGATTGTATTCAAAAAGTTCTCCATCTT
>CAZAFR010000105.1:0-3840 GCA_964484665.1 uncultured Proteiniphilum sp.
TATACGTTTTTTTTATCTTTTTAAGAACAATATCACCGGATTATTTTATTTTAAAAGACCCGCTGATAAATAATATTTATGCGTATTATTTTTTAATTAATAAATCCTCTGTTCTGTAAAAGATATTTTGGATTGGGTTCTGCACCACGGAATTTCTTGTAAAGAGTCATTGGATCATCAGAGTTCCCTTTAGACAATATATTATCGCGAAACAGTTTTGCAGTCTCCTTATCAAATACTCCATTCTCTTCAAATGCCTGGAAAGCGTCAGCGTCAAGCACTTCAGCCCATAGGTAAGCATAATAACCGGCAGAGTATCCACCGCTAAAGATATGAGAAAAATATGTACTGCGGTAACGTGGAATAATCTCATCGATTAATCCGATTTTAGCCATTGCCTTCTTTTCGAAATCACTAACATTAATATCGGTTTTTTCGCTCAATGTATGGTAGTACATGTCAAGTAGAGCAGCTGCAACAAGCTCAGTGGTATTAAAACCCATGTTGAAGTTGGCAGCAGTGCTAATCTTTTCTATCAACTCATCAGGAATCACTTCACCTGTTTCATAATGTTTAGCATACAGCTTGATCACATCGGGATGAAAAGCCCAATGTTCCATTATCTGGGAAGGAAGTTCCACAAAATCGCGTGAAACGCTTGTTCCCGAAACACCTAAATAGTTCACTTTAGACAGCATACCATGGAGTGCATGTCCGAATTCATGAAAAAGAGTTTCCACTTCATCAAGAGTCAACAGAGACGGAGTGTTGTTAGTTGGGCGCGTAAAGTTAGCCACATTATATATAAGAGGACAAATATTCTCACCATCAAGCACTTGCTGACTTCTGAAGCCACTCATCCATGCACCGGCATTTTTGCTGTCACGTGGAAAGTAGTCAGTATAAAATACAGCCAGATGCGAACCATCAGCGTCAAGAACTTCATACGCTTCCACTTCGGGATTATAAACATCCACATTATCGAGTTTTTTGAAGCTCAATCCATACAGACGATTAGCAACTTCAAACACACCCTCGCGCACATTCTCCATTTTAAAATAAGGTTTTGTCTCCTCCTCATTAAGATTATATTTTAGAGCACGAAGTTTTTCGGTATAATACCACCAGTCCCACGACTGTAGTTTAAAACCACCACCCTCAGCATCAATTAATTTCTGAAGTTCAATAGCCTCCTTTTTAGCCTGTGGCAGTGCATACTTCCAAATCTCGTTCAGCAAGTCATACACATTCTCCGGCGTTTTAGCCATATTTTCATCCAAAATATAATGAGCGTGTGACTCATAACCAAGCAAGTTAGCTTTTTCTATTCTCAGATTTACAATATCATTAATAACAGCCTTGTTATCGTTTTTATTACCATTATCACCACGATTATACATAGCCTTATATAGTTTCTCACGCAGATCCCGGTTGTCGGCATACTGAAGAAATGGCAACCAGCTCGGTTTCTGTAGACCAAACACCCATTTACCCTCTTCACCTGCAGCCTTAGCGGCACTTGCGGCAGTTGCTTTAACTGCATCCGGTAATCCTGCCAGATCCTCCTCGTTATCGATTATCATCTTATAATCGTTGGTTTCATTAAGCAGGTTATTTCCAAACTTCATCGTGAGTGCCGATAAATCTTTATTAATCTCACGTAGTCTTGCTTTATCACCCTCACTTAGCATGATACCCGACCGAACAAAGCTCTTATAATAATCGTCAAGCAAACGGTTCTGTTCAGTGGTAAGGTTCATTCCTGTTGTGTCATCATGAATTGTTTTGATGCGTGCAAACAGATTCTCGTTGAGGTAGATATTGTCGTTGTGCTCCGAAAGGATTGGCGACAGTCTTTCGGCAAGATCTCTGATTGAGTCGTTTGTGTCAGCACTTTTTAATCCATAAAATATGCTTGAAACGCGCGACAGTGTTCTACCACTATTATCAAGAGCTTCTATAGTGTTCTCAAATGTAGGCACTTCGGGATTATTAATAATTTCGTCAACCTCTTTAGTTTGCTGTTCCATACCAGCCATAAAAGCAGGTTCATAATCTTCAAAATTAATACGGTCAAATGGAGGAGTACCAAACGGAGTGTTGAATTCGGTCATGAAAATATCTCCATTTTTGCCCGATTTATTCTCTTTCTGCTGTGTATTGCAGGCTAATAATGTCATAGATGCGAGTAGAATTAAAAATACTTTTTTCATTAAATTATAAATTTGTTTCTTTTTATCTTAGGTAACCCACAAAGGTAATCAATTTTCTTAAAAACCATATGAGGCTTTTTGTATTTATGTTTGAGATTAAAATGGTTTAGGAGGTAAAAGTATCGTTCTAAAACATACGGATTCAAAGACTTATTTCGCTACTCACTTTAGTTTTATCCCTGTCAAGTCCTAAGTAAGTTCTAAGTTTACTCTGAGCTTGTTCTAATATACCTTATACAAGTATGAAGTATATTAGGAGTTGAAAGGTACTTTGTACTTATTTAGTCACATTAAAGTATTGGCTCCGACATATGTTAATTTGTTAAATATGTTTATTTATAAGAAATATTTATTATATTTGTTAATGGTTACATTTTTTAAAAAAGAATAACATTAAACAGCTAAAATTATGATGAAAAACAGATCTTATTTAGCAGAAAAAAGAGGACACATTATCGGAATTCCTCTGTTAGTGTTGTTTTTCACACTCTTATTGAGCCCAAAAGTGCATGCAACACATGACGATAATCAGCCAAAAGGAAGTATAATTACAATTTCGGGTTATGTAATTTGTCAGGGCGAAAGAATTTCTGATGTTCTGATTGATGCTGAGTCAACTAACGAAGAGACTGTTTCGGACAGAGAAGGCAAGTTCACAATCAATGTCTTGAAAGGTAATGTGATCACATTTCAGAAGAATGGATACAAAACTTATGAATATACAGCTGATGGACCTCAGGAACGTTTAATTATTTGTTTACTATCTGTGGAAGAGACAGTTGAAGCCAGTGAAGAAGAAGTTAAAGAACAGCACGAGGAAAAGGAGTCCATTATAATTATTCACACTAAAAAAGAGAGCGAAAAAGATTAAGCTGATTAATATTTTCCGGTGGTGGTATACGCATCATGATAAAATATCAGCGTGCGATTTTCAGCTTTGGCTTTATCCATAAAACGCTTTTTTTCTTCCATGGCAACAATCATACTGTTGTCGTAAGCACACAACCAATTTAGCTGTAGATTTAATGAAGTAGGTACCACATCTCCGGGAAAAACAAATTTACCCTCTTCATTTTCAAAAAATACGACAATCTGACCAGGCGTATGACCGTCATATAGCTCAAGTTGGATATTTTTGTCGAGCTGAATATCTTCAAGAACAAACTTTAACAGACCAGCATCATAAACCGGTTCAATATTATCTGCAAAAAATGATCCTTTCTCAAAAAGTGATGGCTTGCGATAATTATTCCATTGCTTGAGACTCAAATGATAGGTCGCATTAGGGTAGGCAGGTACGGATTCACCTTTATTATTAAATATCGTGTTACCTCCACAATGATCAAAGTGTAGGTGAGAGATGATGACATCGGTTACCTCTTCCGGTTCATAACCAATCTTGCGTATCTCATCACGAACATCTACTAGGTTGTGTGGTTGAAAGAATTTTAAACGACTATTGTGCTTATTGCCCAGTCCATTATCAACAATAATCCGTCGAGTGTCGGTCTCAATAAAAAGGCAACGCATCGACATCACGCACATATTGTTGTCATCAGTTTTATATTTAGTAGACCAATACTTTTTTGGCACTGCACCAAACATAACACCACCATCACCCATGAAA
>CAZAFR010000106.1:0-3769 GCA_964484665.1 uncultured Proteiniphilum sp.
AAATACTTTTCCGATACATTTTCTATCACTCGGAAAGCGGTTACTAATGAAAAATAAAATTTACTTAATAAATCTAATTTGTAAATTGAGTTTAATATATTGTATTCCGTTTTCTTCATAAACAGTACCAAAATTATGTCTGCTACTGCTTGCAGTTTCTAGTCTTGTATTGTTTATAAGATAATCTTCAAATTCATTTCTGTTATAAATGTGATAACATATAACCTCTCCATCACTTCTTACAATTAAACTACCCCCTGTTGCATCTAATTCTCCCGTCCATACTTCTGAAGGCATCATTCCTAGCGCAACATCGGTTAAAAATCTTTTTATTTTATACTCGTAGAATGGGTGTTCTGTTTCTTTGTTAAAACCTAAAGGATTTTTGAGTGTGATAGCATTAAGCAGATCCTTAGTTTTACTAAGGCTACTCGTATAATATAATACAAGAATTTCAGAAATTATCTCTGTTAGAGCACTATCTATTAGTGTTAAATTATTCCCGAAAATTGATTTTTCAGTTTTAACGAACTCCAGTTCTCCTGAATATTCTTTTATTTTTTCTATTCGATCTCTAATCTTACGATTTGTATTGATTGAATTAATTGCTTGTATTTGTGTTTCAGATAATGAAGTGTTGTGTATTTTAAATACAAAATTAGTTGTTTTACCCGCATTGAGAAGTGTAGAAGCCCCTCCAAGCTGTGACTTAATACTGAATCCTAATTCGGGTGTACTCCCAGTCCTTGAATCATGAATTACAATTCTTATGTCGCTTTTAATAGTTGAACTTGCAGTGAGAGAAGTACAATTAAATGATTTTATAAAATTTGCGATCTCTGGTATACAGAAAGTTCTATTTGTCTTTTCTTTTAGTTTTGAAAGTAAGAATGCAGCCTTCTCTTGAAATCTAACTATGGGGATTTGAAACTCTACTTCTGATCCCTTTATAATGACCAAATCACTTGAGTAGCTATAATCATATGTGCCATTTGATTCATTTCTTAATATTTTTATAATAGGATAAAAAAGATTTTCTATCTTTTCCAGATTCTTGTCACCGGCATATAATTGTTTGTCTGATATTATTTTTAGGAGGGTATATATTTCGCTCCATTCACCTTTGTTCCCTGTAAACATGGCAATATTGTTTTTTTATAATTTCTTTAGTTGCATTATTTCAATATAATTGTAACTGTTTTTTACTTACTTACCATACAGTTTTTTTGCATTATATCAGTGCATTTACTTTTTCTTTAGTAATAATTTGACTACTATCAATCACTTTTACTGTTGGGGGTTCTGAAAATTCAAACTCTTTCAATTCTGCTATGAGATCATTAAACTCTTCGTCTGTTGCAACAATTACATTGTCAATTCCTATTACACTGCCATCTTTAATCTTGGTTTTTAAGCTTTTTGCCTCTCTTTTTTCAAGTGTGATCAAATAGCTCAATGCTTTTCTATGAACGTATTTTAAGGCTATTGCTTCTAGATCTGCTTGTTTATATCTTTCTCTCAAACTAGTTTTTATGCTCCAACAAATCGGACCTCTTTCAGTAGAGTAAAACATTATGTCATAAATTACATTTGGTACAAAAGCAACTTTAGCACTCAAATAAATAGGTAAAATATTCTCTCTAACGCAAAGTGTTGCCAATATATATTCAAAAACTTTCCCGTTTTGGCTATTGTTTTTCTCGGGGTGCTTTGAATATTCGTTCCAATATTTTGTAATGTATTCTGTCGGTTTAGTATATTCAACCTCTAAGAAGTTGGGATATAAACTATCGAAAATCAATTCGGCTTTAGTGTTTCTCCCAATAGTTATGCCTAACTCATTTAATTTTCCCATTATATTGTCTCTAGTAGTTTCACAATTTCTTTTGCTGTAGCTTCAATTGCAGGTATGGCAACTGAGTTGCCAAATTGTTTATAAGCAGATGCATCCGCGACAGGTATTCTGAATTTATCAGGGTAACCTTGTAGTCTTGCCCATTCTCTGGGTGTCATTTTTCTTATTCCTTGTCTATTAACTTCCCCCTTAATATGTGTTACAGGAGTAAAATCCTCTAATCTATGATCATAAACCAAATTTCTCTCTCTTCCCATTCCTCCACATACCACTGCATTTGCTATTCCATCATCAGGTATTATTTCATATCCGAACCCATTGCCTTTACTTTCATGCCTTTTTTTGTGATTTATTAGTGTATTCAGGTAAGTATCGGATAGGTAATATTTCACTGAAACAGTGTTTTCTTCCTTAATATCTTCAAAGCTTATTGTTTTATTTAAAGGTTCAGGATATTTAAAACTTTCAATTCCTAAATCTTTTCTAAATCCAACAATAAAGATCCTTTCCCTGTTTTGTGGAACACCGAAGTCTTTTGCATTTATTACTTCCGGTTCAGGTACATAGTAGTTTAAGTCATTTCTTAAAACATTCAATATTGTTTTTAAAGTCTTTCCTCTATCATGGTTAATAAGGCCCTTTACATTTTCTAAAAAAAATGCTTTTGGTCGTTTTCTTCTTATAATTTCTGCAACATCAAAAAACAATGTTCCTCTAGTATCTTCAAACCCCCCTCTTTTTCCCGCAATTGAGAAGGCTTGACAAGGGAAACCTGCACAAAGTATGTCAAAATTGTCGGGAATATATTTCTTGGTTTCTTCTTTGGTTATATCGCCAAAGGGTATTTCTCCAAAATTTGTTTCATATGTTATCATAGCTTGTTCGTCCCACTCACTAGTATAGACACATCTACCACCTAGATTTTGCATAGCAATTCTAAAACCACCTATTCCTGCAAAAAGGTCTATAAAAGTGAATTTTGGATTATTCGGCTCAGGAAAGGGAACATCTTTTTTAAAGTCGAACAGAAAATATTGCAATGCATTTTCAGCAACTGTAGATGTAATCTCATTATCAGGGTATTTATATTCAAGGGCTCGTTTTACATGTTGAATTGCCTCTTTTTTAAAATACTTTGATTCTTCATGTTCTTGATTAAATATATAATGAGTGAAAGCAGCTTGTCCATAATCAGATGCTTCTACTAATCTAATTCTAAAAGGTTTACCGCATATGTCTTTATAAGTTATTTTTTCTTTTAGCTTCATTTATTTTATCCTCAATCTTAAATATACAATTATATAAATCTTTTTGAATTTGTTGGCCCCAAAAACGTAGAACAATCCATCCTGAATTAATAAGAAACTTATTTACCTCTTTATCTCTTTCAATGTTTCTTTCGATTTTGTTAAACCAGAACTCTTGATTGGTTTTATGATCATATTTATGAATTTCCCAATCTTTCCCGTGCCAAAATTCACTGTCTACAAAAATAGCTATTTTATATTTATTAAAAGTAAGATCTGGCTTTCCGTAGACTCTCTTATCGTTTCTTCTGTATCTATACCCCCTTTTCCACAACTCTTTTGCAAGTAAAGTTTCTATTTTTGAACCCTTACTTTTTATTGCTTGCATATTTTTCCGTCTTTGTTCAGGAGTTAATTTATCCATTGAATTTATACCGATTTAGGTATATAATTATAGCTAGTTTAGATAACGATTTGATAAGAAACAAATATACTGATTTTTATTATGTATTTAAAGTTCACAGTTAAGCTTTAATATTATATCATTACTGTGATTAGAAGTAAAAAAATATACTTATAAGAATTAGTTGGCTATAAATGTTTTTGTTCTATTCAGGATCTGGTAATTCGATTATATCGGTACTCCTGTACAAATCTCCCGGATGTA
>CAZAFR010000107.1:0-3629 GCA_964484665.1 uncultured Proteiniphilum sp.
TTCGCTCAAAGAAAAGATAACTCTGATGACCATTGATTTGGACTGTATAACGGTTACCTTGGCCGCCAGCCTTCAGCGCAGCTGCAGGACAAACATCCAGCAACACAAACAATTAAATTTCCCAGCCATCATCAAAACGGAAATTAGTTGGAAAAAGACTCCACTCTTCAGTAATGGAAACATTAACTTGATTAGTCGTTTTTTCCTCTTTTTCGGTTGATGGCAGCAATTATTGGCAAGTCTTCTTTCCCATCTGGAATAATTGGATTGTCAGTAGGTAAAATGCCCGAAATTGCTAGAATGTCATCTTTTTCTATTTCCCAGGCGTTACAAATTGATATACTTGTTATCTTTTTCTTGATCTTCAATTCCTCAAACAATTTGGGTTGTCTTGATGAATCCACCATCAAAGCTGGGCATATATAGTAGTATTCAGACCCAATTAAAGAATCTTCGAACCTTTTTAGATTTATGCTACTATCCGGCATCATAGTGTGCACACGAGAAGGTTGTACTATTAACATAGGTTCATTACCTTTTTGTTCCGCAAATATAGCTGATCCTATAATAATCCTATACCAATGAGGGTGTTTTTTATCAATACCCTTTAATATTTTTATATCAATCTTATCAACTGAGTCGAAATATCCGATATCTTTTATCCACTCATCAAATATATACCTACAGGCTGGGTTGTTAAAAAGAGGCGCTAAAATTGGTGGGTTTATATTATTGGGAAAATTGATGAAAATAACTCCTCTCCATTCACTTTTATTCCACAGCAAGACATTGATGATGGGTGATGTTTTAATATTCTGTTGCTTTATTTTGTCAAACCCAAGTCCTTCAGGAGGCTTTGAATAGTTAATTTCTCGTGTTTGTTTGATTTCACTAGATTCATCAATCCTTGTTTGGGCAGTAGAATTAGGTTTTTCCACTCTCAGAATTGGAATTGGATCAAACCGATCAACTAATGAATCATATGAAAATGTACTTTTCCCCAAAGTTTCCATTCCATAAAATACACTGTTTGAAAATGTGTGAGAGCGGGCAAAAGCTGCATCATTAATTATCATCTTTTCAACTTTATTCAATTCTGATTTAAATGGGAACATTATACTGGTAACCATACCTAAAAGTTCAGTTAGGAAATCGGAAAAATACTCTTGCTCCTGAACTATCAAATTCGATTTGTAATCCCGGAATTTTATATGTATCTCATTAGGCATATCATCGTTTATTTTTCCGCTAATCAAGGTTTCATGGTCGGAATCGAAGGAAAGTTTGATTTTAATCTTACCTGCAAGTGATATAAGGTCATTTGAAACCCCGGTCCCATAAAAACTTTCAATTGTAGCTATTAATGTTGCGGCTACTTCGACTTCTCCGTGCTCGATCGAATCTAAAATAGTAATCTCAATTGAGCACCCCAATAGATTGGTTCTAATGGCGTATGGCAACTCAATCCCATACCATGGATCACTATTCAATTTTTCTAATGTGGGCTGTGTTTCCCATTTTAAAATTAAATCATCAAAAGCTGCTTTATCTTCATTCAAATCCGAGAGCATAGTTTCGTCATAATAGCCCAGCTCATATTTTATGGCCATGGCTGAATAATATAAGCCCTTTTCTTCTAAATACTTTGGCAGCTTTTCCAATTTTTTAATAGTTTCAAAAGGCGTTCTTAAAATTTGATTTGCAACAATGTAATCGTAATTTGCATGTCCCTCCTCTGATTCCGCAACCTTCTCTGGGTAAACATGCGTAGCTATCTTTTCCAAGAAATCGAATTCACAAGAATATATGACTTGTCCTAATCTGAGTTCTAAGTACTTAAGTGAATGGGCAGAAATAAATAGAGCCGGTGATGATTCCCCAAATTTCATATACTGGTTTAAACATAAGCAAAAATCATAGTAGTAGAAATTTCGGGCTGCCCATAATAATCCTATTGACTCAAAGATCTCGGCCATCTCCAATATTACTGCAATAAGGTGTTCTTTATTATGATCATTGAAAAAACTCATTAAAGCCCGGCTGAAATAGGTCAATGCTTCGTAGGGTTTCTCTTGTTTGAGGGAGTGACCCCTTTTAGCTAACATTATCCCGCCTGCTGTATCTTTTTCATTTTGGCTCATTAGCGAAATGCCCAATTCAAATAACTCGTTGTATCGCTTTGCTTTCTCTAATAATGGGAATTCTTGAATCACTCTATTCAGCGGATGTATATCCAAATCAATATGACCTGGACTTTCATTCAATATAAAGATTAAATCATCAACAATGTCATCAATACTATCATCCGAGAAAAGCCGCATTAACTGGTATGATGCTTTGGCTTCCAGTGCTGTGTTTGGTTTTGATGGATCGCTTATGAGCTCTTGATACTTTTGTTTTAGAAGATGAGAATGTTTATCAATGTCAAGTTGCGCTGATGATGAAATACTGAAGAGGTTAATCCATAAAGTAATAAGATTACTAAATAAATAGACGTTGTTTTCTCCCATAGTTATAGCTTCGTATTTCAGATAAAGGCTATAGAATAAATCATCTTTCTGGTACCACCAATAAATTGTCCAAGCAGTATCATAAATACATTCAGCTATTTCCAGCTTAGATCCATATTCATTAGTCAGTCTTTCATACCTATCTAATAATCCTTGCATCTGATTGAAAGGAAATTCAAGTTCTCTCCCCAGGATAACGCTTCGTCTCACAAGTGAAACACGCTCAGCTGGTTTAATATCTGAGTATTTTAGGCGATCTTCAATTTCTATAAGTTCTTGTTTTCTACGGTGATCTTTACTCCCAATTTTAACTTCATCCTTGAAGTTATCTGAAAGAGAAAAACATTGGACAGCCATTACTTTATTAGAGGGATTGGCAAATACCTTTTCCAATAACCATGTTCTATCCAAAATTCGAACGTCAATATCAAATTCTCTACGGAGTGCATCTTCAGCATCGGCCCTTTTTTTATCTGAAATATATTGATTAGACATAAAAAAAATCTTGGTATAGTTTCGACCTTCTGTCGAATTAACACTTACAATTTTTGTTACATCAGATTTCACCTTTGGTTTCCAGTCTCTTTTCGCACTAATTGCAAATGCCCATCTTTCAGTACCTGCCTTGTTACCATCGCCATGATACCAAAGTTCAGATATGGACTCAGCAACAGGATATGTTTCGCTATCAACTTTACTATCTCCACCACCAGTGGGACCCGTTTGTGGTAACAGATTTGGACAAATCTCGGCTTCTGCAATGTATCTGCAAAATTTTTCAAATTCCTTTTCCAAACCTTTGCTTGTTAAACTTTCAAGATAAAAGTCAAAAAAGTCTTTATCTAAACTTCCGACGCGTACCATAGTAGAGTCTGAAAATTGTTCTGGATGGATTTTCTTATAAAAATCTGTTTGTCTACTCAACTTGTAGCCCTCCAATTTTACATCGGAATATGTCTTCGGGTGCCATATTCTCCTTAATATCCAAATTTCATGTCTTTTTTCAAATGTATACACTTAAGCCTTGGCAATATTTTTATTGAAACTGTGGTTCTATTTTCGTTCCACAAACCATTTTCCAAGGTTTGTTCCGTTGATATTTGGACTTCGCTCAAAGAA
>CAZAFR010000108.1:0-3621 GCA_964484665.1 uncultured Proteiniphilum sp.
TAACACGGAGTTTCTCAAACCCTCGTCGTTACTCTTTTCAATTAGGTGAAGGAGCACATGTTAAAACACCAGAACAATTTTTACTGGAAAAAGACCGTCTTGCAAAAAAAGACGGTTCATACTTCAACGACTTAGAGGAGCGCTTCTCAGTAGAAATTCTCACCAAAATATTCTATAAAGAACTTTCTGACTGGTACTTCTGGGCATTAAAAAATGTAGAGTTCCCATCAAAACCTACTCCTGAACAGGCTGAAAAAGAAGATAAGCCTTTGGAAGAGTTGATAAAAGAGCACAATGCAACCAATGTTATACGTATGCTTACCCGTCTCCTATTTGTATGGTTTATAAAACAGAAAGGTTTAATTCCGGAAGAGTTGTTTGATGTAAATGAGTTAGAAGATAAAATACTTACCGAACTCAACCCTGTCAAACAATATGGATTATTTACTGAGATGGGCAAAGAGAGTGTATATTACAAAGCAATTTTACAAAACCTTTTCTTTGCATCTCTAAACTGCCCTGTAAAACCACAAAGCGGAGATGAGGATAAACGATACAGAAGATTCAGGAAAAATGAAAAATATGGTGAAGACCGTGCAAACGATTGGCTGTTCCGGTACGAGACATACTTTAAAAACCCCGATACTTTTGTAGAATTAATAAATAGTAAAGTTCCGTTTCTCAATGGCGGCCTTTTTGAATGCTTAGATGATAAATACAATGATATAATTATAGATGGATTTTCTGACAATTTAAAAAAACCACATCGCCTGACAGTACCGGATTATTTGTTTTTCGGCAGAGACGAGAGTGTGGATTTAAGTGAAGATTATGGAGATGACTCACCTAAATATAAACAAGCATCGGTTAAAGGTCTTATTAATATATTAAAGACCTACAACTTCACTGTAGAAGAAAACACTCCTGCCGAAGTAGTTGTTGCACTTGATCCCGAACTATTAGGAAAAGTATTTGAAAACCTTTTAGCAAGCTTCAATCCTGAGACTAAAACTACAGCAAGAAAACAAACAGGATCATTTTATACACCTCGTGAAATCGTCAATTACATGGTTGATGAAAGCCTTATTGCATATTTTAATGGTAAAACAGATATAGATGAAGAAAATCTCCGGGATTTATTTCAATACACAGATGAAGAGCACAAACTTAACTCCAATCAAGTAGAGGAATTGGTAAATGCACTTTATGAATGTAAAATACTCGACCCTGCATGCGGTTCAGGAGCATTTCCAATGGGTGTTCTACAACAGTTAGTACACATACTCAAAAAGGTGGATCCTGAAAACATTCATTGGAAAAAAATACAACAGGAGAATGCATCTAATGAGATACAAAAAGTTTTGGATATTGAGGATAAAGATGATAGGGAAACTCGGTTAATTGAAATAAATAATGCATTTGATATAACAAAAAACAGGCCCGACTATGCACGTAAACTATACCTTATTGAAAATTGCATATATGGTGTAGATATACAACCCATAGCCATACAGATCTCAAAACTTCGTTTTTTTATATCGCTAGTTGTTGATCAAAAGAACAAATTTGAAGATGATAATTTTGGTATAATACCATTGCCAAACCTTGAAACGAAGTTTGTTACAGCAAATACTCTAATAGGCATTAATCGTCCTTCCAGACAACTTTCAATATCTGATACAGTTGAAATTAGAAAGTTGAAAGAAGAATTACGTCTTTGCAGACACAAAATATTCAGTGCTAAAACAAAGAAAACTAAGCAGAAGTATCGTAAGATAGACAAAGAAAAACGACAGGCTATTGCAGAAGAACTTAAAAACAACGGGTGGAATAATGACGATGCAGATAAACTTGCTAACTGGGATCCTTACGACCAAAATGCATCATCTCCATTCTTTGACCCTGAATGGATGTTTGGGTTGGAGAGAGAAAATGGCAATTTAGATTTAACACTAGGAAGCGGGTATTTTGATATTGTTATTTCAAATCCTCCATATAAAGAAATTTCTGATAAAGAGGAAAAGATTTTATTTCAGAATAATTATAATGAAGTCTTATCTGGTCATTATGATTTGTATATATTTTTCTTTAAAAAGGGAATTGACCTTCTAGTAAAAGATGGAATATTAGCATATATTACTCCACATACTTTTATAATTTATAGCCAGTTTATAAATTTAAGAAAATGGTTGCTGAAAAACACTTCAATTATTGAAATTACTGATCGTATTGAAAGCATTTTTGATTCAGCTGTGGTCGACAATAGTATTACTTTATTATCTAAAAATAATCAATATAATAAATCCAAATTCACAACATTCAAATACAATAACAATAAATTACATTTAGTTGATTTTGAAATACTATCACATCATGATGACTTTTCTTATGATACACTCGATATTACTACTATAAAGAACAAAAGTAAGATTAAACTTTTTGAATCAGACTCATTCCCTCTTGGTGAAGTGGTTGATAGTACTCAAGGTATAACTGTTTATGCAAAAGTTCAGGGAGAAAAAATTAATTATTTTAATGATAGGGTTATAAGCAAGTTCTCAAAACCGGTGACAAGAGGAAGATATATCTTTAAGTATAAACATATATGGAATGGGAGTTACATTGAGTACGGTAATTGGCTATGGTGTAAAAGGCAAGATAAGTTTTTTGAAGAGCCTAAAATATTTTTAAGGCAAACTTCATCTGATCTCATTGCAACATACATAGAAGAACCTTTTTATTGTATTGATTCAGTACATTCATTAATAAAAAAGGATGATAGATTTGATATTAAATATATTCTAGCTATTTTAAACTCCAAATTAGGTAATTATATTTATCATTTATTGATAGCTGAGAAAGGAAAGGTTTTTGCACAAGTAAAGCTCACATTTTTAAGAAAGATACCGATTAAACTTGCAACTGTATATGAGCAAAATAAAATTATAAAACTCGTTAATGAAATTTATGATACTTCAAATAACGAAGTTAAAATGAGTGGATTAATAAACAAATTAGATGTTTTAATTTTTAAACTTTATAATCTTAATTACGAAGAAGTTAAAATAATTGATCCAGACATTGATTTTACAGAGGAAGAATATACTTCTCAATAAAATATTGAATGTATTTTTTCATTATCTAAACTTATATCCAATATGGCTTTAACTAAAGAGCAAGCAATAACACTTGACGAGTTCCTCAAAAAGCACAGCTCTACTACTGACACTATTGTTTTTTGTAGTGAGGATGAATCAAAAATACAAAAACACATCAAAACCGCCCTTACTTTGCAAAGTAAAGGCTTTGTAAAAATTTATATGAGTCCAAAGAATGAGCTTAGAACTAGAATAACACAATAAGGTTTAGACTTCTATAATTATGGTGGATTCTTAGAGGAGTACAATGAAAATAAAAGAAAAAAAAGAATTAGAAGACTTAGAAATTCTCAAAACCAAAAAAGCAGTTGCAACATATAATAGGGAGCCATATCTAATTGTATGGAGTATAATTGCTACCATATTATCAATTATTCTGGCAATATAGCAATGTAAACGGTAATTAAGAATGCAGCATTTTCGGTAATTTAGAGTGCAGCGTTTTTGGTAACAACAATGCAAC
>CAZAFR010000109.1:0-3551 GCA_964484665.1 uncultured Proteiniphilum sp.
GGGGTTATTTTTTTGAAAATAATCTAATACACCCTACACCCACCCTCTAATACCACTCCTAAATTTGTCACGTCAAGCATCCGGAAGCAGTGGCCACCTTTCGGAGATAGACAAAAAAATAAAAACAACATTATGAGATTTCTCGAAATTATAGACATGTACCCAGAGCTTAATGTAACAATCAAAGCTTGGGAGTTGAAAGAAGCTATTGAGCACTGCGTGAAAATGACGTGCAAAGAACTTGAGCAGAAAGAAACTGATACTGACACGGAAACTTATTCAAGTCCTGATCAAGTAGCGAAGATTCTCAATGTAAGTAAAAGCACACTATGGAGATGGGCCAAGCAAAATTATCTGGTCCCGATTGAGGTAGGTGGCAAACGACGTTATCGGATGAGTGACATCAAAAAAATATTGGAAGGGAAAAAACCTATTAAATAATACGACGATGAAACAATTTAAAGATAATGTGAAAATTCCAACAGGTTCAGAGCTAAGTAATGAAGTAACTTTTCCGGTACACCTTTCACCCAATTGGTTACAAAAGCTAATAAATGAACATTCAGAGAGCTATGGAACCCCACCCGAACTTTGGGCAACAGCCTTCCTGAGCGGCATATCAGCAGCTGCAGGTAAAAAATTTGAATTAATAACCGGCAACTACTCTAACTATCCCCAGTTATGGTTAATGGTCATTGGTTCATCCGGGACAGGAAAAAGTGATGCATTTAAGGTAGCATTTGATAGACTTTCAGAAATAAATGAAAAGCGTTATGTTACTTATAAATCTGAAAGAGAGGAATGGAAGGCAAACGAGGAAAAAGGTGAGAAACCGCATTGGAAGCAAGTATTGGTAAATGATACTACGCCTGAAGCACTATTTGCTACTCTTCAGTTTGCCGATAATGGGCTGACACTATATAGAGATGAGTTAAGCGGTTGGTTTAGTGATTTTGGGCGTTATAATAAATCGGGAGAGGTTGGACATTATCTTTCAATTTTTGATAATAATTCTTTTTCAGTAAATAGGAAAAATGATGATCCGCTACTTATTCCAAAGCCTCTACTTAATATTTTTGGCACAATCCAACCATCTGTATTAGAGAATGTATTAAACAAAAATAATGCTGACCAATCAGGCTTCGCTCAAAGATTCTTATACCTATATCCTGATTTCCCTCAACGTAAATACAAAAAAATAAATAGGAAGCCAGAATTAGGTAGATACAATGAGTTTATAGATCATTTGACTGAAGACCCATTTGACGGACTTACAGAACTAGCAGAGGATGCTGAATTAGCATATGGTGAATTTTATGATGAAATGGAATATTGTAAAACACAAAGTGATGATTTTTGGGTATCTGTTTATTCAAAAGCACAGATACAGGTTTTACGACTTGCCCTTGTTGTCAAGATAGCAAGATTAGTCGATGAAAGGAACACCGGTTATACAGAGTTAAAAGATATTCAAGCAGCTATCGGAATGCAGAAGTACTTCATTCAATCCCTTAAGAAATTTAAAGAACAATTTGGAGATACAAAATTACGCCTGAGGGATATTATAAAAAATATTTACAAATTAAGACCTGATGCAAGTCCTACAGATATAGGTAAAGTCTTTGACGTATCTAAACAATATATAAGCAGGATTGGGAAAGAAATAAAAGTTGACAAGTTGACGGTTGACAACAACGAAAATCCTATACAGGAGCCGATAAGCGAAGAATCAACCGTCAACCATGAAAAAAATACGGATAAAAGAGAAGTTGACAGCCGAAAAGACATTAAACCAACTACAGCAATCGTCTATGAGCATAGTCAACCGTCAACCAGTCAATTAAAATTATTTCAAGATGAACATCAGTATTTATAAGAACATAACGGATACTGTCGGAGTAAGAGGGCAATTGATTCCTTTTCTAACGACAGATAAATGGAAAGATCTGTCTGATCAGGTCAGAAATGAAACTGACAAAGAGATACGTAACCAACATAAAAGAAGACTGCCTTGTTGCACGCCATCCGGATTATTTAAAAGACGAAATAAGGTCGATCTGATAAAGCATAGCGGATATATCTGTATAGATATTGATGAAGAGGATAACCCACGCATTGATGATTGGCAAGGATTCGTTACAGAATTAGGGCATCTTAAGGAAACTGTATTTGCCGGTTTGAGCGTATCCGGAAATGGCGCATTCTCATTGATACAAATAAGCGATCCGATGCAACACGAACTCCATTTTAAAGCCCTGGAAGAAGATTATTTACGCTATGGGATAGTAATAGACCATGCATGTAAAGATGTGTCACGGCTTAGGATTTACAGCTATAATGAGCAGCCTTATATTAACAGCAATGCATCTGTTTACACAAGGAAATTTAAACCTGCTGTAAATAAAAACAACTTTTATTCAGGTAGTCAGGATGTAGATAAGCTCGTATCAAAAATCGTTGATGCAAACATAAACATTGTTCCTGATTACAAATCATGGTTTGAGGTTGCAGGAGCTCTGGCGAATATAGATAATGGGCGTGAGCTCTTTCATGCAATAAGTAGTATCGATGCTGTAAAGTACAATTATAAAGAATGTGACAAACAGTTCGACAAAGTTCGAGCCGGTGCAGGCATAAACATAAACACCCTGTTTTATCTCGCAAAACTAAATGGTATAACCCTAAAATAGCGCAAGATAAGGAAAAAATGATTGAGACGTTCAAATTAAGGTATATAAAAACAACTAAGTGGAATGAAATTTATGAAAATGATACCCATGTATTCATTTTCAATAGAACAACAAGAGAATGCAAGATAAAGACAAAAATGTAGTTAACAGATTATTAATTTTTTAATTTTTTAATTATGAAAATAGAAAATTCTCATTTAGTGGCAGAGCAACTGGAAAAGTATTTGAATCTTGCTCAGGAATTTACGGATGATTATCAGTTGACAAAGAAGTTGGGTAAAGATCCATACAGAATTATAAATGAGAAAAGCGAGAAGCTGAAAAGGATTGAAGCAATGATTTACGTTTGTAGAGAACAATTGAAATTTTCAGATCACGAGATCACTATTATATACAGCTGTTGTGGAGTTAAAGTAGAAATTCATGATAGTAGGGCTCCATTTTAACTATGGGTTAATATTTAGCATGTTTCTCTAAAAGTTACTGTTTAATTTTGGCTCATTAATTAATTTAAAAAAAAGATGAAAAAGAATGACAATGATGTAGTCAATACAACTAAAGCTGGTAGACCAAAAGGGTTTACCACTAAAGGCAGGATGACCCGGGTGGAGAATGTAGGGATGGAAAATGCTATCCGTTTGTTTATCAATCAGAAATTTGCTGCTGCAACCAAGGCTTGGGAGGAAATAGAAGATCCGTACCAAAAAGTAAACACCTTTATCAAGTTAATGGAGTTTGTTATTCCAAAAAAGAGATCAGTTGACTTCAAACCAGAGACAGGTCCTGAGAATTCTCTTGAAGCTCGTTTATCGAAAATGATGAAAGAGCATAACGCTGTTAATAATAATGCGGATGGAAAAT
>CAZAFR010000110.1:0-3544 GCA_964484665.1 uncultured Proteiniphilum sp.
GTTAGGCGTCGGTCTGCAAAACCGGTTACGGCGGTTCAAATCCGCCAGGTACCTCTTTTGTCTTTAGTTCGGTCAAATTGGCAATAGCCGGATTCGCTCTAAACCACGAGCACAAAGACTTCTCCTTATTTCGAAAAACCCACATTTGCCATAATGACGTAGACCGGTTGTATTACAACTGTGTTTTTCGCTCCAAAAATAGACCACAATGGTGAATCTAAGGATATACCTGCGTGAATATAAATCATCACCGGATGGTGTTGTATGGTTTTGTTTTTACATTAGAAGAGATAAGGTGCATTTCTCAGCAAAAGTAAGATGTCATAGCCGTGACTGGGACTCAAAGAAAATGCGAGTTAAATCTACTGACATCAATTCTGAAGATAAAAACAGGATAATTGAAAACATACGTGCACGCATTAATGATGTATTTGTAAGGTATCGACTACGTAATAAAACTCTCACTCGTGATGCCTTCCTACGTGCTTATAACAGGCCCTCTGATTATGCTACTTTTTTTGATTTTATCAATTCAAACAAGAAAAATATTAATTTCGGTAATGAGGTTACTACAAACTACACACATAAATCCGTTATAAATAAAGTCAAAGAGTGGCAACCAGATCTTCATTTTGATGACATTACCGAGGACTGGCTTAACAGATACTTTATTTATCTGAAAAAGGATCTAAAAAACTGTGACAATACAGTTCATAAGAATCTTACTATCTTCAAAAAATATGTGCTTGCAGCTTACAGAATGGGCTATATGGATGAAAACCCTTTTTCTGATTTCAAAATAAAGCGAGGTTCACCAAGCTATACATATTTGACAGAGGATGAGTTAAAGATATTTATGGAAGCGTATAAAAACGGAGTCTTTGAAAGCAAGTATCACACTACATTGGAGTTTTTCCTTTTTATGTGCTTCTCTTCATTGCATGTAACGGATGCAAAAAATATGAGTTTAGAGCAATTCACCCAGGAATCATTTATATACTATCGTGTTAAAAATAGAAACTCAAAACCTGAACCTATTATGGTACCGGTATCAGAGCCTTTAAGAATTATTGTCAAGAATATAGTCGGAACAAGGAAAAAAGGAAAGATATTTCACAATCTGCCTGCAGATCAGACAATGAACAGATATTTGAAAGATATAGCTGCAGAATTAGAAGTGAAAAAGAAAATTACACATAAATCAGGGAGGCATACATTCGCAACATATTTTCTTGCAAAATCAAAAGATATTACTGCACTGCAGGAAATACTCGGACACAGTTCACTTTCAGAAACCATGATCTATGCACATGTTCTAGATGAATCAAAACAAGATGGGGTGAAGTATTTTAATGATTTGCTTTAATCTTTTTCAGCATAAAATTCACCCTCAATAATCTCATCGAATCCGTCAATAGTTATATTCTTTTCTATTTTTCTGCAGTAAAATTTCCTATTGCCTATTATATATATGTCTTTAGGATCAAGCTTTTCACCGTTGTCAACAAATTGTATTTTATAAAGCTTTTTCCTGTCAATCTTCTCCCCTTTCGAGTAAATTTCCTCATTTAAGAATTTAAGAGATAAAGCATTAACATATTTTCCATTGTATTCATATATAAAGTTGTAATTAGACCCGGTAAGTTTAACACTTTCCGAAATAGATCTGATATAGCTTAGCGGATGCCTTTGATCATCCATCGGTCCTGGCTCCTGTTCATAAAATCTAGTACTGTATTGACTATTATAAAAAGCAATCGAGATCTGATTACTTCCGGAACCTAATTTATTACCAGTTTTGTCACCCTCTATAATATCCTGTATCAGTGGGTTTGTAATAACACCATCCTTCTCTTCATATATAAGTGGTGTTTCATTACATTTCGCAATTGGTAAATGCAATTGCATATAATAGTTAGACATATTTAAATAAATCTGAAAATATGAACTATGGAATTCGGCAGGTATTATATCAAAACTCACATCATATTCATCAGAACTATTATTTTTCACAGGAGAATAATCGTTGACAGATTTTGCATTTACTTTTTTTGTATTTTCATTGTCTGTGACATATTCTATAAATTGCAGTGCGTTACTTTTGTACAATACCCTTTGACTTGATCTTACACTATCTGGTGTTTTATTTTTAATAGTAGTGGTTATTTCATCAATGTTCTGCTTATCACTCCCAGTATTTATATTAATTACATTAAGGCTATCAAGTAAAATCTTGTCAAAATTTTGATACCTGTAATATGGCGAATCAGGTAAGTTGTAGCTGATATTTTTTTCATGCTGCATTTTCTCGTCTGTATCTTCGACTTCAGCTTCAAAATCATCAAGCATAATTATATTATTTTCTAAGCTTGAAGAATAGAACTGATAATTTAGTATGATACTTGCATGCATATTAGAATTGTCTACAACTACTGTACAATCGAATAAGTTTTCAATCTCCTCTAAAAACTTTAATACTGTCCAGCCTGGAAGCATTTTAGAAAATTCCAGCGAGTCATTTGCATGTACAATATAAGCATATTTATAAATCGGATGTGATTCAATCGCATTGTCCAGTGAATAGCCAATGTTTGCGAAAATCTTTGATATTATCGCACAAAGATAAGGTTGCGGCCGGTAGTTTTCATACTTGTAATTACCTTCTACTGCGAGGTTGAGAAAACTACCATCATAAGCATAAACTGTCCTTATTCTACTTAGTGTTTTATCATAAATAAAACTATACTTATTCCCAACAAATTCTAAGTCACGATCATAAAATGGCAGGAGCTGATAATCAACTTCAGGATAATCTTTACTCAAGTTTGCAACAATCTCATTCTTATTAATAATAGCAACACCAAGATCCAGATCTCGCAAATTCAGATCGTTGCCAATAATATAATTTAGGCTGCTATTTCCTGCCAGAATTTGAATTTCGATAGAATTGTTCGAGTATTTTAAAATCACCTCTTCACCTTTAATAATAACCTTATTGTCGCTGACGATAATTGCAGTTCTGTTCTCAAATCTAGAAAGGCTAATTTTAGCGTTAACTGGGTTCTCAAGGGAAAGTGTTATATTAAGTGTATAATCACCTGATTTTGTGAAGAACGGATTTTCATTGACTATCTTGCAAGAAAAATCAATAGGTAAAACGGCTTCTTGGCCATCTATAAATAATTGTGTCATGTTCTAGATATATTTCTCTTCATTCTGTTATACAAATCACTTGCTCTTTTAATACCGCCTTTGCCCTCAATATACGTTTCAGACACAATCGGATCTTCAAGTTTCTTGTAGAGCTTTTCGTTGATCTCTGCTGACCTGTTTAAAATGTTCGTCAATTCACTTAACGAACCTGCATTATTAGTTGCCTGCTGAAAATTAGATAATGCCTCTTTAAATGATCTGCGTTGTGAAAACTCGCTGTAATTCAGTGCGGTTTGAAAATCACGTTCAGTTAAGCTTCCAATCGTATTTGTACGTTGAGCCTGGTCTACCACATTAAAAACTTTCCGAACGCTAGGATTGGCAACTGCAA
>CAZAFR010000111.1:0-3443 GCA_964484665.1 uncultured Proteiniphilum sp.
ACACCGCGTGGAATGGAGTTCATGATAATTGATGTGGCCGGTAAAAAAACCAGTTTAGCATTTGATCAACAGAAGGTAGCTTCACTTTTATCAGACTTTGATGACTTGAATAAAATTGAGTCCTACAATCTTCCTTTCAGACAAGTCGTTTTTAATCAATCTGTTGATACACTTAAGTTTCGTATAGAAAATTTTGATTATACCATTGCATTAAAGGAATACTCAATTTCAAGAGAACCGGTTAGAAATGATCAAAACAGATACTGGGGTTCTGTTCAGAGAGAAAATGCAAATCGTAAAGTAAAATCTCCTGATGGAAAAAAAGAGGCTTATATATCTGAAGGAAATCTTTGGGTTACAGATCTGGCTACAGAGGAAAGTAAACAATTGAGCTATGACGGCTCAGATTATGAGTATTACTCATCTGATATTAACTGGTCTCCTGATTCCAAAAAGATTGTCAGCTGTAGATATAGACCCGGTGGTGACAGAAGGTTGCTGTTAATCTCTTCATCTTCAAAGGATCAGCTTCAGCCCCAAACATTTACCTATGATTATCCAAAGCCAGGTGATGCTTTACCTATCCGTCGTCCTGTACTTTTCATACCGGATGAGAATAAACAGATAACCTTTGATGTACCTAACGTGGAACAACAATATAGTTTAAGCAGAATCAACTGGAATGAAGATAGCGATTACTTCACTTTTCATTTCAATAGACGCGGACACCAACAGTATGTAGTTTACTCAGGAGATATCAACGGCAGATTATATCCAATTGTTGATGAAAGAGCTGATACGTTTATTTATTACAATAAAATCTCTACTAATTGGTTGAAAAAAGGAAAGGAGCTGCTCTGGGTCTCAGAAAGAGACGGTTGGAGTCATCTATATCTTTATGATGTGCCTTCAGGAAAAGTGAAAAAACAGATAACAAGCGGAGAATGGGTAGTAAAAGATGTTATTCATGTTGATGAAGATACCCGTACTGTTATAATTAAAGCATGCGGAATGGATGAAAATGAGGATCCATATCTGGAGAAATATTATAAAGTATCATTAGATAACGGAAAACTAACTACTCTTACACCCGAAAATGCTAATCATTTAGTCACATTCAGTTCAGATTATCAATATATGGTTGACTCTTACTCCCGGGTGGATTTGCAACCCTCCATTGTAGTACGTTCTGTAAAAGATGGTAAAGTTGTCTATAAGCCGGAAAATCAACCCGATATATCAAAAGCAGTAGAAGCAGGATGGAGAATGCCGGAAGTGTTTACTGCTAAAGGTAGAGATGGGGTAACAGATATTTGGGGTGTAATTATCCGACCTGCAAATTTTGATCCTAACAAGAAATATCCTGTAATAGAATATATTTATGCCGGTCCACATGATTCGCATGTACCAAAATCATTTTCAATGGTTCATCGTTGCAGCGAATTATCTGAATTGGGTTTTATCACTGTAATGATTGATGGTATGGGAACTGCAAATCGTTCAAAGGCATTTCATGATGTCTGTTGGCAAAACCTTAAGGATGCAGGTTTTCCTGATCGTATAGCCTGGATAAAGTCTGCAGCAGATAAATACCCCGAAATGGATATCGAAAATATGGGCATTTATGGAACCTCAGCAGGTGGACAAAATGCAATGGGTGCACTTCTTTTTCATCCGGAATTTTATAAAGTCGGAGTAGCTTCTTGCGGTTGTCATGATAACCGAATGGATAAAATGTGGTGGAATGAGCAGTGGATGGGATATCCGGTAGGCAAACATTATGCTGAATCTTCTAATGTGGTTAATGCACATCTCCTGGAAGGTCAATTAATGCTGATGTTAGGAGAGTTGGATAATAATGTGGATCCTTCCAGTACATTGCAAGTGGTTAATGAGCTTATTAAACACAATAAAGAGTTCGAATTTGTGATGCTACCCGGAGCAGGTCATACCGATGGAGGAAAATATGGCGAAAGAAAGCGACGCGACTTCTTTGTGAAGCATTTGATTAATGCAAAAACGCCGGATTGGAATAAAAAATAAGACAAGTCGAAATCAGATTTCACGGGGACATTTTCCAGACCCTCCTCGAAAAAACATGAGGTGGTTATGAGGAGAATATGAATAGAGTATGAAGAGGATTTGGACAATGTACGACTAATGTACTACTAATGTAAGAGTTATTGTATAATAGTTGAATCACGGATATTAACTCCGATTAGTAATTGGAGGTTCTATTTGTATTTTTAGAGAATATTTTTATCTTTTATTTGGGAGATTTTTCAATTACACTTTTTATTTTAGCTCAATTTTACAAAAAGATTTTTTTAGGTAAAATATCATGATAAAAAAGAATAAATATATAGTATCGGTTTTTACCGTTTTATTATCTCCAAAAAGATTTTTTTAATGATTTATATGTTGAGAAAAAAGCTCCAGATCTTTTTAATGTTTTGCCTTTTATTCTGCCTCTGTCATTGCAGTTCAGATGATCCGGCAATTGAAACTGAAAAACCTGATAATAAAGAGGAACCGGGTGATGGAGCTGTTTTTGAGCTGAAACCTTCTGATATTCAAGACTACTACAAAATATACAAGCCTAATGAATTTAAAAATATAAACTGGCTGCGGGAAGATAGCAAATGGTCGTTTGTCCGTTCAAAACAGTCGGAACATTTTATTGTCTTCTGGGAAAAAGGTTTTACTGAAAATCCTAACTCAACTTCATTACCAGAAGTGCTTAGGGTGGATATAGATGATCTGCTTGCGAAAGCTGAATCATTTTTTAGAATAAATGTAGAAAAGTTGAAATTTGCCGAATTGGGCAATAGTCTTTCCAACCTCGACAAATATAAAATGCAAATATACCTTCATTATCGGGAGGACTGGATGGCATATGGCAGCGGATATGATGATGTTATCGGTGCTATTTGGGTGAGTCCCCCTACCTGTAAACCGGTGGGGTCGACCATTGCTCATGAAATAGGGCATAGTTTTCAGTATCAGGTGTACGCAGATTTATTGGCGGAGGGAAAGACTCTAAATGATTACTCACGCGGATTCAGATATGGTTATGGAGGAAACGGTGGAAATGGTTTCTGGGAACAGACTGCCCAATGGCAATCTTTTCAGTCATACCCCAGAGAGGTGTTTGAATCTTATAATTTCAATGTCTATACCGAAAATTATCATCGCAGCATATTTCATGAGTGGCAGCGATATGCCAGCTATTTTATTCACTATTATTGGGCTAATAAACATGGTAATGATTTTATAGGTAAATTATGGCGAGAATCTCTGATGCCTGAAGATCCGGCAGAGACTTATATGAGACTTAATAAACTAACTGTAGATCAGTTTAATGATGAGATATTTGAAGCTGTATCCAGATTTGTGACTTGGGATATTGATGAAATACGTTCAAATGGGGAGTCGTACATAGG
>CAZAFR010000112.1:0-2111 GCA_964484665.1 uncultured Proteiniphilum sp.
ATGCCTTCTTTTGCACATTTACCACTGCTTCTGAAGCCTGACGGTAAAGGGAAGCTTAGCAAAAGGGATGGTGACAGACTTGGATTCCCTGTATTTCCATTAGAATGGAAAGATCCGCAAACAGATGAAATATCTTCAGGATATCGTGAAAAAGGCTATCTGCCGGAAGCAATAGTAAATTTTCTTGCATTCTTAGGATGGAACCCCGGAACTGAACAGGAGATATTTTCTTTGGAAGAGCTTGTTGAAGCCTTTTCTTTCGAAAGATGTAGCAAAAGTGGTGCAAAATTTGACATTGAGAAAGCCAAATGGTACAACCACCAATATTTTATGAATATGCCCGATGCTAAGTTGGCAAGTCTTTATGAGCCAATACTCAATGAAAAAGGCGTAACCTCTACAACGGAAAAAGTCTCAAAAGTAGTTTCGCTTGTAAAAGACAGGATTCATTTTGTTAGTGAGTTATGGGACCAATCATCTTTTTTCTTTGCAGCCCCTGTAACTTACGACGAAAAGACCGTTCGTAAACGCTGGAAAAAGGATACTCCTGAGAATATGCAACAGCTGATAGAGATTAACCGGGAAATGGATGATTTTAGCGCTCATAACCAAGAGAAGATTGTAATGGAATGGATAAAGGCCAATGAATTGCATACAGGTAATATTATGAATGCTTACCGAGTGGCTATAGTTGGTGAGGGCAAAGGCCCCCACATGTTTGACATTACCGAAGTAATTGGGAGAGAAGAGACTAATGAAAGGCTCAAGCGTGCAATTTCTGTTATCCCCGATAATTTAGATAATATAAAATTACAATAAAATGGATATCGATTTTGTAATTACATGGGTTGACATGGACGACCCTAAATGGAAAGCAGATTTTGCAAAATATTCCGGTAAGATTGACAACAAAAAGAATGAGGTATCAGAAGCTCGTTTTCGAGATCATGGTTTTTTAAAGTACTGGTTCAGAGGAGTAGAGAAATTTGCACCATGGGTGAGAAAGGTACATTTTGTTACCTGTGGACAAAAACCCGAATGGCTTAATGTGAACCACCCTAAGCTGTCTTTAGTGAATCATGCCGATTATATTCCCTCAAAGCTTCTACCCGTATTCAACTCCTCACTTATAGAAATATACTTGCATAAAATCCCCAATCTAGCAGAAAATTTTGTCTATTTCAATGATGATTTTTTTATAATAAACAATATCACTAAAGAAAGGTTTTTTAAAAACGGGCTCCCAAATGATATTGCAGCATTTCGCTATAACTCAGGTATGGGTTTGTGGTCAAAATGTTTAAAAAACAACATTGAAGTTATTAATGAGCGGTTTGATAAGAAAACAGTCTTAAAACGTGATCACAACAAATGGTTTCACCCTTCTTACGGAAAAAAAGCTAACCTTACACGACTGTTAAAACCTTACGGAAAATTTGCGACCCTCATTACTCCACACAATGCACAGCCGTACCTTAAATCAACTTTCGAAGAGGTTTGGGAATATGCAGGAGACCGGCTCACAAAAGTTTCAAAAAATCGCTTCCGTAGTCCTGAAGACTATACTCAGGAGTTATTCAGAACCTGGCAGATATGCCGCTCAAACTTCGAGCCCTATAACACTTATCAGGATACAAAAATGTACCCATTGGTGTTAAGATCTAAGCAAGCCATTAAAGCTGTATACGAACAAAGTTATAAGCTTATTTGCCTAAACGACAATGTCCATATCAGAAATTATGATAAGGTAATGGCAGGATTGGAGAAAGCATTCGACACAATTTTACCTGATAAATCAGGTTTCGAAATATGAACTATTCTTCACTCCCCATATAAGGAATATAATTTTGCCAAAAATGAGGTTCATGAACCAGCGGTGCATGACACCCAAAAGGCAATTGTTTCTTCATAATCTTATTATATACAAAAGAAGGGTAATTTTCTAATGAAAAATAACAAGCTTCGCGCCAACTTGGTTTACTGAACTTTTCATACAATTGTGGTCCTTCAATGCTCCAAAAGACATCCTCGTTATATAATGTACCTTTCTTTAATTCTTCTTCTAAATAAAGGTTTAATATTGGTTGAGTTTTATCAGATTCAAGTATCTT
>CAZAFR010000112.1:2121-3361 GCA_964484665.1 uncultured Proteiniphilum sp.
TGATAAAAGTATCAATCTTTCGCAATGAAAGCCCGCCGTTCCCTACGTTATTATAATGTTTTACTCTATTCTTTAAGCGGTGTGAAAATATTCCGGGTAATGCATTAATGAGTTGAGAATATATTTTCGCCCTATTTGTTTTGTGGGGCCTAAGCCATGGAGCACCAATATAATCGTAGTTTTTGTTACACCAATACTGAAGTTCCGGTTTAAATAAAAAAACATCAGTTTGATGTATCAGCATATATTTATAATCACTAAACCGTTTATAAAAATTTAAACTAAACATTAACCTATTGTAGCTCTTCTTGCTAGTAAAATAGTGATTATCAAATCTTTCAATCGAGAAGTTTGAAAACTCAGCAAAACTTTCATCAATAGGTAAATTATCCGGCATTATAAAAGCTTTATCTACACCGGGTGTCATATTAATCGCCTGCTTTATTGCAATCCTGTCATTAACTTCTAAGGATTTATAAACAGGGATAATTATTATACAATCTTTCACATTAAACATAAATATATCAGATACTTTATTGAATGCTATCTTTTAGATCTCTTATTTCGGATAATCTCTTCAATTATTAGAGTTCAAATGAGGATTTATCTGGGAACAGACTCTCCATAAATGGCTTTACTCTGCTTCGGTCTGCATCAGTAGCATGATGACTATCGTTCAAACAAAAAAGAGCCGGGTTATATTTCTTTATAAAGTACATAAAATCAGGCTTATGCAGACGTATCCTGCATGACTCTCTTCTGTTCACAAAGCGAATCTTACCTTTTTCTACGGCTAATGCATAGTAAAGGTAAATGATTCTCTGTATATCATTATCGCTTCTGAGATGATTACTAATGGTTGAATTTATCTCCTTGTGTAATACTTCTTCTGAAACACGTTTATAATCTGATTTTAAATAGGAATCTATATTATGGTGAGGTATTCCTGAATAATATTTACCAAATCTTTCATCAACTAGCAAGGCTGCATTTTCTATAGTTTTCCTGTAAATATTAGAGTGAATTTTTAAAACTTTCTTGCAGTTATTTATCAACTTATTGGTATAAGTACGTTTTAATCTCACAATTGGTAAACCTTCATCAGTAAAAAAGAAATCAGGAGTAATTTCTTCATTAAAAAACATATCATCATTTGCATACAAAAAATGTTCCGACAATCCCGGTATTCTATATAAAAAGTGCTCTATTACAACCGAATTATAGCAAGGCAAAGCTTCAG
>CAZAFR010000113.1:0-3337 GCA_964484665.1 uncultured Proteiniphilum sp.
ACACTTTCAAGTATCCCAACCTTTCATTAACACTCAAAGGAGAGGATGAAGTCACGTTAAAAGGAGTTGTCACCGGCATTGTGGACGACAAATTAATTATCAAGGATAATAATTCTGTAGTTTTATATAACTTAAAAAGGGTTGAATAACACTAGTGCATGTAACTGCTATTATGATGTGAATATCGTTTAAAATAACGATAAATCAAAATATCATTTAAATAAACGATAATATGAAATATCGTGGAATGACTAATATACTCATACATTAGGAAATACCCACGGCTCTCTGTACTCAGGCTTTAAATACCTGTCAGCCTCAACAGAGTTAAATGTCTTATTCATATCATCATACCGCAAAGAGGTTCCACTCATTCTGGCAGCAATATTTCCTAATTGAGCATATTTAGCACTTAAGCTACCGGTTTCTATTGTGCAGGCTGTATTCCTATCCCTTCTTTTCAAACAATCCAGGAAATTTATAACATGATCTCTGTGATCCTGATAATCTGCTTTCACAATTTTCTCTGCAACCAATTCCCCCTTAGGATAAACCTGCCAGTCGTCCCTGTTAGCAACCAATGTACCGTTACTGCCTGTGAATACCAACCCATAATTTTTGCCATACGGACCAAATTCCATACCCGCATTATTCTCCCAGGTCATTATGTAATCATCAAACTGATATAATACAGATTGAGTATCAAACGTTTCATGCATACCATTAGGGTAGAGAAAATTGCCCCCATTAGCCTGCACACTTACAGGCATAGTTTTCACTCTCTTAGCCCACAAAGCCATATCCAATAAATGCACACCCCAGTCGGTCATCAGTCCACCACCATAATCCCAAAACATTCTCCATGAACCGTGAAAGCGCTGACTATTGAAAGTCCTTTCAGGAGCAGGTCCCAACCATGTATTAAAATCAACACCCTCCGGTACATCCGAATCAGGAACCATCTTGGTTATAGCAGCATAATTGAAGTTGGCATACACATGAATACGTGAAATATCACCCAGTACACCCGAATCAAGGTAATCAATCATCTCCTTCCACAGCTTCGCACTTCTTTGCTGCTGCCCAACCTGTACTACCCTCTCATACTTATTTGCAGCCTCAACCATCACATCGCATTCAGCAATTGAATTACCTATAGGCTTCTCCACGTAAACATCTTTCCCGGCTCTGCAGGCATCCACAAACTGCAGGCAATGCCAATGATCCGGAGTACCAATAATCACCGCATCAATATCCTTTCGATCAAGGATTTGGCGATAATCACCATACAGATCAAACTTCTCTTTCTGCATGTCAGATAAATCCTTTGCCCGTGAGTTCAGAATCGAATTATCAATATCACATAAAGCCAGACAGCGTACCTCATCCGACTTCATAAAATCAGACAAATTGCCCCATCCCATGTTACGGCAACCTATCAACGCAACATTTATCCTGTCGCTTGCAGATACAGCAGATGTCGCAGAATTCAGATATGCAGGAATTGTCATACCCGCAGCTACAGCAGTAGAAGTTTTCTTCAAAAAAGAACGTCTTGAGATTTTCATAGCCTAAATAAATAGTTATTATATAAACAGTTATTATTTGATTTCTTTTTGGTACAATTGGTTATATAACATGGCAAACCGGATAATTCACTAATGTATAATATTGCAGACAAATACGGCTATTATGTTTGTGATATTAAACATTAGAATAAATTTAAATAGTAGGCAAAAGTATAGTCGATAGGATCTATTTTGTTATTTTTATTTTCAAACCATGCTTTTTCTTGATGACTTAAATCGATAATATCTTGGGTTGAAACATCCTTTAGTCTTTCCTTTACTTTATTCAGTGTTTCAAGTTCATCCTTTGTAAAGTGCGAATTATCAAAATTTCTGAGAGGAATATACTTTTCACCCACTCCACCGTCAGAAAATGTCTGATAGTTCACATCTAAAACGCCATCATTAACGAACGCTTCGAATAATGTGTTAAAATTATCTGGCACAGGTCCATTATTAATTGGACAGTACAATGCACCACTTATAGATCTATTATGATACTTATAATGTCCAAAATCAGCATAGAAAAGCATCTTATTCAGCTTTGTTTTCCAACAGCCATCTTCAGAAACAAAAAAAAGTATCATTTCTCTTAATTTTTCAAAGTTCGGCATACTGTATCCGGAATAACGGCTACGCTTATTATGTCCTTTAAAACGTTTAAAAATAGAATCCTCTTGGCAATCTTCTTTATTGATTAATTTTTTAGCATTTAATTTTGCGGTGGAGAAATGTTTATCGTCTAATAAACCAGATAAGATTAATAAGTCCATAAACTTATGAGGATCAGCTGACATTTGTATCAATCTAGCATTAGCTAATGATGGCATCTCCCCAGCTTCATGTTGCCGATAGGTATTTTCACCAAAACCTAACACTTGAGACATTTTATTTGCCGGAAGTTTATATTGTTCACGAATAGCTTTGATATCTTCCGGGAAAGGTATGTTATGTTTCTCCCTGTACTGATTAACTACCTGTTCATAGTTTAAATTAGAAAATTCCTCATCTTCAAAATCTTCACCTGAATCAACACAATGCCAGGTATGAAATAGAACATCAAATGATTCTTTTCTATAATTCATTTTGCTCCATTCTTTTTTCACAATCATTTCTTTACCTGTTATCGGACTTAGCATAGTTATCTATTCTTTTAATTATTATTTAAATGAATACTTAATAGGAAACTCTGATATATGAAATGAAATACAAATTATACCATTCTCAGTTTTTGATATTTTTATATAGACCTCATTGTTCTTCACTAATTTCCCGAAAGAATGCATTTCATATTGATCACGGTATTTCCCATCTTCTGTTCGATAAAAATCCTCTGCTTTCAGACTCAAAATTATTTCAACTCTCATATTTGGAGTAATATCCAAATCAAGTAATGCCTGAGCATTTTTTTCTCGTCCGTTCAAAAACAGCAAGTTCGATACTCCAGTCGAAATCCTAACTTTAATATCTTCCAGGAATTTTTCGACTTCTTGTTTTGTATTCATTAATATAACGCAAAATTAAATATAAAGTTTACAATAAACAACCTTTTAGTTGTTATAATAGATATTATTTAAATTATGACAACTTTTTAGTTATACTCCGATATTAGCCCATCCTTTATTCTTGCACTTTGGATAATTATCATTTAATATTAATTGTAATTTTTCACAGCATCCAGCATCTCCCTGGCAAGAGTATCAGTTGACATTGGCTTCAAAGACTTCATTAATCCACCAATTATTTTACCAGTCATTTGAAGTCTTGCT
>CAZAFR010000114.1:0-3335 GCA_964484665.1 uncultured Proteiniphilum sp.
TCTGGTATTGCCGTAGTTAACATTTTTCAGCTGCCTGATGATAAGCGTTCAACGATGACCTTAGTATGCGGAGGTATCGGTACAATTGCTGCTATGGCAGGTGTTGCAGATTACTTCGTCGATTTCTTGAGTATCATTGGCTACTTAGTTCCTCCTGTTGCTGGTGTTGCAATTGCAGATTATTGGATTATGGGAAGAGGTAAGCCAAATGAGTGGAAGCCACTTGATGGAATTAACTGGATGGGGATTATTTCTTGGGCTTCTGGTGGAGCAATGGCATATCTTAGTAACTTTTTTGTTCCGACACTGAACGGTATAATAACTTCGATTATTGTATACGTTATTTTAGCAAAATTAATTAAGAATCCATCTATAAATCCGTTTATAGATTTGAATCAAAAATATCAAGAACAGTAAGTGGGTTCTATTAAATATTACTTGCTGCTTTTAAGGTAATTCCAAAAAATACTATCAAAGGTTCATAATATATTGGTTAACTAAAGGAGGTAAAAAATGGGCAAATTATCAAATCTAAATCCCAAAGATGTTTTTGGATATTTTGAAGATATATGTAATATACCACATTGTTCTGGTAACACATCAGCTATCGTTGATTATTGCATTCAATTTGCTAATGAACGAAATCTAAAATGGTATAGAGACAATGCAAATAATCTTTTGATTTGGAAACCTGCTAGCCCAGGTTATGAATCAGCTGAATCTTTAATTTTGCAAGCTCACACTGATATGGTTTGCGAAAAAGAGGTGAATGTAAATTTTGATTTCATAAAAGACGGTTTAAATCTTCTTGTCGATGGTGATACATTGCACGCAGATGGAACAACTTTAGGAGCAGATAATGGTATTGGTGTTGCAATGATTCTTGCAATACTAAATGATAATACTTTAAAACATCCTATGATAGAAGCATTATTGACATCTGATGAAGAAATAGGCTTGATTGGAGCTTTTGCTTTTGATTGTTCTAAGTTAAGTGGACATAGACTAATAAATTTAGATTCTGAATATGAGGGAGTTCTGATGTGTGGATGTGCGGGTGGTGTGAATGCTTATTCTACTATACCTGTTACACGCGAAACCGCATCGTTTCAACTATTAGAACTTGATATATCAGGCCTAACTAGTGGTCATTCAGGAGTGGAAATCGACAAAGGACGAGCAAACTCAAATATCTTATTGGGAAGATTACTAAATATCATAGCTGAAAAACTTGATTTTAGACTGATTTCAATGGATGGAGGCTCTAGAGAAACTGCAATTGCTGGGATATCTAAAGCGGAGATAGGTATTGAACATAATAATATTGAAGTTGTTCGAGAAATAGTCAATAAATTTTATTATGAAATTAAGGATGAATATGCTTCTACAGAACCAAATATAACAATAACAACAAAATTTAAAAAATATGATACTATTAGTGCATTAACTGAAGAAAGCACGAAACTTGTTTGTCAAGTACTAATTTCCCTCCCGGATGGTGTTCAAACAATAAGTATGGATATGGAAAATCTAGTTCAAACTTCCTTGAATTTCGGAATTCTACAGCTTCGAGAAAAAGAACTCTATATAGCTAATACAATTCGGAGTTCGATGACTTCTCAAAAAAAATGGATAATGCAAAAAGTTAAAGCTATTGTGTTATTAGCTGGAGGTAAAACAGAAGCAAACGGAGATTATCCTGGTTTACCCTATAACCCAAACTCTGAAATTAAGGATATATTTGTTCGGGCTTATAAAGAACTTTACGGTAAAGAGCCTTCTGTAGAAGCTGTTCATGCAGGACTAGAGTGTGGCTTATTTGCCGATGGTATTCCGAATTTGGATTGGGTTTCAGTTGGTCCTAATATGAAAGATGTACACACTCCAAAAGAAAGTTTAAGTATTTCATCAACAGAACGCACATATGAGCTCTTAGTAAAGGTTCTAGAAGAGTGTAAATGAAATAGTTCTGCATTTATTTGAATGTATATAAAGTATATTATGATTATAACCCATAAACTATGGATTTTAAAAACAAATTACATTTTAAATTGTTAAATTAGCAAATCTACTTTTAATTGAACCTTGAAAAGTTAATATTTCTAATAAATGGTTATAAAATAAAGAAGATAAAGCTTCTTTGGCTGTATTAAGCCTACTTTTAATAAATCTCTTGCAATTAATTGCTGCAATTTTTAATCCAAACCAGAATTTTGAGCGCACTTCTCCCCTAACAGGAAGATTATCAATATTGTATCTCCTTCTTAGTGTGGATGGAATTCCTTCTATTCCAGCTCTCATGTTGATAAGTTCTTTATACTCATCAGTTTCCATTAATTGCATTAGTTGAGCCCTGTGCAGTTGAGTTTCAGAAACTTTAAAGTAATACTTTTTCTTTTGTTCTTTGATAGGGCAGTTTGCAAGGTTAGGGCAATTAGTACATGTATCTTTTGGAAAATGGGCTGTATAAATACCCTTTTTAAAATTAGAGTCTGTTGGTTTATTTCCCATCGGACAGCTATTAACAACATGTTCATCTTCATCTATATTAAATTTCTCGTAGCCTTTATTTTCTTCATTCGTTGAGCGGCCCATTAAATTCGAAGGGATGAAGTTAATATTATTCGCTTTTGCCTCTTTTGATATTTCTTCTGAATAATATGATCCGTCAACTATTACATTTATTTCTTCTTCCTGTTTGTCATATTTGTTGATAGTGTCTTTTGAGAAGTTTTGATCGCTGTAAGTGTTTTGTTTAAGGTCATATTGAGTTAATATTCTATCAGTATCATTAAATTCTTCTATAACATTTGCCACATACCCAATGTGACCTTTACCCTTAAAACGATATGTTGCATCTGGGTCGGTTGGATTTTGGAGACTATCAGGACTTATTTCTTTTGAAGGTTTTAATTCTATTTTATCTTCAATACTATTGGTTTGTTCTCCAATCATACGAGAGAGTGCTTTAAATTCATCAGTTTCTTCAACTGATAGACCTTGGCAAATATTAAATAATTTTACAGCATCAGAAATTACAGTATTCATTTTACTGTCTACATCTTTATCTTTGCAGCGATAAATTGTGTCATTACGATGCCCTTTTTCAAGATATAACTTAAGGTTTTCGTCTAGGATATTTACATCTAGCTCTTGTATTTTCTTAATTAATCTCTCAACGCATGAGAATATAATTTCAAGCCTTGATAGTTTTTTACATGAAGAGCTAACCATCAGAGAGTCCATTCTTACAGTTCTTCCGTCAATGTTAAGAATCTTTTTAAATTCCTGAGCATGACTCTCAATTTCTTCTTGTAAAAGGTCAACACCATGTT
>CAZAFR010000115.1:0-3315 GCA_964484665.1 uncultured Proteiniphilum sp.
CAACCCTCACTTTTCTTTAATTCTGATCCAAAACACAAAAAACTGATGGAGGTAATCGATAAACTTAACGATAAGTATCATTGTGATGTTGTAAGGCTGGCTTCACAGGACGAGCGGAAGCATAAGATGAAACAGGCTCATCTCTCTCCTCACTATACTACTGATATCAATGAAATACTTACAGTTGAAGTGTAGTTGATTAATACCTAATCTTAAGCTTAGAACTTGGTGTAAGATTTATTGTAGTCGTATCATTGTCTTCTTCCCAATCATGGAATTCAATTCCAATGTCGTTTTCCTTCTCTTCTTCGGTTGATTCTGGTTCTAATATTTCCGATGATCCACATGATGGGATAATAAATAGAATTATTGATAATAATATTGCTCTTGAGTTTTTCATATTATTACAAATTTAAACATTTTACCTTGATTGTCAATTTAAACAGGCTAATTTATAATTTATCCTTTAACCGTTGTGTCACACTTTTTGTAGATATACCATCCCGGATATTAACTGTAGTCCATCTTTTCCAACGTCGCTTTGCAGTGTTCTTTCCGCTCATTCGCTGGACACCTTGCGGTGTCCGGCGTCAATCACTCCTCTCACACCGCATCGCTATTCCCAATAGTCACCTCCGCTCCATTGCAGTGTGCATTTGGTCGCTGTCGCTCCCGTCATCCACACCGCATCGCTTCCGACCTGTTCCTACCACCGCTCTTGCCCTGTGCGTTCTGGTCGCAAGCTCCCTCCACCCACACCGCAATCGCTCCATTCCGCTCATTCCATAATCCCTTAGAGCGACGCTTCGCGTCACTACTCCCGGGATTATTCCATTCGCTACCGTAGCATTTGCTGTGTGAATTAAACGCTTCAGTGCATTTTTGTCCGCTTCGCTTCCAAAAACAGCCCTTACGCTATCACACAGCCTTGGGGTGTTTAGACGTATCGTGGTAAACAAAAAATCCGCCACAACTACCAGTGTAGGATAGTTAACAGTCTATGTGTTTAATCTATTTACAGGTATGATTGCTTTCAACATTCATAATGTTGAAATATAGATTATCATTAACGTTTCTATATATAGTAAGCCTTAATTTATACTGTTAGGTGTCTATCTATTAATTTATTGTCTTACACAATTATCAAGTTTAGTTTAGCATTCTTTCGTGCGGTTTCTATATTTACCCGGATGTTAATCAATGTAATTCAATAATTTGTAGCAAAACATTCAGGCTTTCAAGTTACTTTTCCTGGATATTGTAAAGGTGTACCAATTAAACAAAAACAGGTTATAAGGTGTTCCTCCGTCGTTCACTTAATGCAATAAAACATATGTGCAAGGGCAAGCCCTGGCGGGTGTTAGAGAAAATCTCCACCCTTCGGGTAGTATTTTCTCTAACACCCTTGCACATACCACATCCGCAGTCACTCTTGCGCTCCAGTAGGTGCTCATCGTGTCGCGTCTGTTTGTTTTATTGCATGACGCTCACTCGGTCGTCACTCGTGGCTCTCTCTGCCCCCCTTGAATCCCCTTTAAGGTATTCGCTTCGCTCATACATTTTTTATAAAGGGGTGCAGACGCCACTCAGTGTTTGTGCTCGCCTGCGGGTCGCTCGGGCTGCCCGGCTTGTCACACTTTTTGTAGATACACCATCCCTTATTTATTACCTTTCTGGTAGTTTGTTATTATAATATATTTTGTATCTCTCTGCCAATCTTGATTCTTGCCTTTTGTACCTTAGTCGCTTTCTGTGATTATTCCATTCTCTCCGTCATAATTTGGCTCATGCTTCGCTTCAAATTACTCCTTCGTTCATTTCATAGTCACAGCCTGGTAATTTAACGTCAAAGGTTTCATTCAGAGAGTCAGTCGTTCCTCCTTTCTCTCTGAATGTCCTTTTCCTCCCTGCAGGATTAAACAAAAAGTCCGCCAAGCCTGCTGATCACAGTAGTAGTCAGGCGCGCTCGTATCCTCGCGCTTCTTCCTGCCCACACCCTCGCTCCACTCGCGTCGGCTCGCGCCTCTCACTACGCTAAAGAATAAATTCTTTCGCTTCGTTCGGATAACCTGTTTTTTTCCATTGCAGTTAAGCATTCTTGGGATAAATTTTTTGTGTCCGATAGTTATAGTTTTTTTATTGCAGTTTTAAATCCTTTTTGTTTAATATTCAGCACCTGTTTTGTTCGTTTGGCCGTATCAGTATTTTACGTCTCTGCGCTTCGCTTGCGAGGCTTATGTGTGTCATTGTATTGTTAAATTACTTTGTTGTTTTTCCTTTTCTTTTGATTTAACTTGTCTATTTCAATTATTAGTTTTGCTTCGCAAATCTAATGCACCTTGACAGGTGCTTGATTTATTTAAGTCTGTATTCATACCCTTATTCCTTCTATTATTGTTGAGGAAATTGTAACTTTGAGGAAGTAATTACAACTATTATGTTAAATAAATCATGCCATTTCAATAAAGTCACTTTATCACGTGATATAATGATTCAACGATTTGATAAAGGATTGTTGAGGTTTTCTTTTAATCTCTACTCTCTAAAGAATCCTTTGTGGATACATATCGGAACTTCTTTTGAAGCAGGTGATTATTTAAAATATTTGCTCAGCACTAGAGATTTGACTGTTTCTTCTAATTCTTTAATGAATCTGGTACTTGAAGCAGGTTTCAAATTCCCATTGGATAGAGTTATAAATATTGAGGATACGGATTGTAATGAATCCTTCTTTGAGTGTATTGATAGTTATCTTTGGAACCGAAAACCTGATTTTAATGAAGAGGATCTGTATTTAACTTACCAGATTACGTATGATGTTAAAGAGAGGTATGATAAATATATTAAGGAAAACCCCAGCCCGGATCCATATGATGAAATGTTCACTATTCTTACAGATTCAGACATCACTTATTATAACGTTGTAAATGGTTCTTTTTCAGAAGAAAGAATTAACAATTGCTAATCCTGAATATCTTTTAAAAAATACATTCAAGTTACTACCTTCCGGATAAATGAAATCATAGCAAAGGTAGGTTGTCTTTTATATTACGTCAAGGTCAGGCACTTCGTGTTTTCAAGAAAATCTCCAATTATGCTGGCGCATAAATAGTATTTTCCTGAAAAACCTTGCCTAATATAACGACGCCATAGTGCTATACGCTATGATTGCAATTTATCCTTTCCCTTTCATTGACCTTACACCTGTTAAGGCAAATTGACGCAAATCGAAGTAAAATTGAACAAATCAAAGCAAAATTAACCGATATTTTTAGCTCTCATATTTAATCATTTTAATTGCTTGAAGGAGTTGGT
>CAZAFR010000116.1:0-3296 GCA_964484665.1 uncultured Proteiniphilum sp.
TAATATCTAAACATAAATCAAGTTGTCTTGGTTGTATCCTAAATACTTCCGTGACTTTTCTCGAAGCTAATGAAATGGTTTCTTCTTCTCCAATTTTTGAATATCTGTGTCCAAGACGATTATCGTTTATATAATGTGAATCTATCCACTGCTTGTCGTAAGTTATGTCTTTTCTTGTTTGTTTAATATACTGCCCTGTGAATTGTTTTCCACCATTAGTGTTAATTTTCCATGTGGGTTCTTGTTGAGAATAACTTATTATTGAATTTCCAATTTTCTTTAATTCAGCATCATCAGTCGTTTCTGCAAAAACAAGTGGTTTAGTAGCTGTAAAATCGAAATCTTCACTTGAATCCTTTGGAAATTTAAAATCGGTTCTAAAGGCAGCAGGAGTTGCTCCTATGAACACATTGCAATCAGGATTTTCTGCTTCTATTCTTTCTTTGTCTTTTTCAACAGAATCTTTATTATAATTTTCTGATTTAACTACTTTAGTGATATTGTTTTGTATAAGCCATTTTCTATTAGTAAAAGCATCATTATGAAAACATTTTGGTGTAAATTGAGTTTGTCCTTTTTGATAATTCCTGTCGATACTGATTATATTTGGAGTGAATCCTATAGATTGTATTACCCCTTTATCCTTTGTTTTTTGTGCACCAGGAGCAAATTCATAAATTGCCATTTCTAAGTCTCTGTCAATGGTTAAGATATCATGATAATCTCCCCTTCTTTTAACTCCATGGATAAGATTTTTTATTCGCGTCGGCATTCCAGCCATAGGTAACATACCTGACTCTGCAAGCAATTCTGACAAGTCACCATTTATAGCATTATGAGATTCTATTATTTTTGAAATTTCAGAAGGTAATGTATGTATCCAATCTTTAAAGTCTTCAAATTTAAATAAGTTTAAATCTCCCTTAGTATAAATACCTTTATTTAGTGAATCGAAAATATCTCGAATTACTTTGTCATTATTATCTAACTTCTTCTGCAAGCTATCTTTATTATACTCTTCAATTTTTCCAAACTCTCCGTGAACAGAACCTTCAACTTCAGGATGTAAATTCTTGAAGCCATATTTTAATATTGCTTTTGCTAAAACTCTTTTAAATATACGTTTTTGATCAAGACTCAAGAATGGTTTTGGAGATTTATCACCTGTAATGCTTAATGGATTAGCAAAATAGTACTCATCATGAGTTCTTCCTCGAGCAAAAGTTAAAGAGTGTGAATATAACTGACCACGTCTGCCGGTTCTACCAACTCTTTGTTGATAATTAAATCTTTGTGGAGGCATATTAGCCAGAAAGATAGCTTGCAATGAGCCAATATCAACACCAACTTCTAAAGTTGTTGTCACACTCAACAAGTCAATTTTCTGTATTTTCTCATCATCTGGGTTCGTGAAAACATTCCTGAATTGACGTTGTCGTAGTAATTGATTATCAGTCTGTCCTGTCAACTCCTCGGTGTGTAGTTTAAATGGCTTCTTGTCATTATTCAAATTGTGTGTAAGATAGTTGTCTGACCATAAATCTTCGACTTTTCCTTTAATCTCAGGTTCTAAATCTGATAGACAGAAGATACAAACCCCACCTGATTTATGTAAATGAATAGTTCCACATTGTTCACATCTGTAAAAGGGTTCATCCCTTTTAGCTATTTTGATATTTAGATTATTAATCTCAATATATCCTCTTTGATTGTTGTTTTCGAGGACATTGAAGATTAAATTACCAAGTTCAACTTCATTTCTAGATATATTTTCTGCAATTCGTTTTACATATCTTCTTTCTTTTCTGTTTTGTTGTATATCACTATAATTATGATAGGGGTTTACTTCATATTTGGTTCTATTATGTTTATATGCATTACCCCATATTCTAATAAAAGAGTTGCATATTTCCAATAAAATATCACATTCAATTCCAATTGAATCAGCTTTCACCTTTAGTGTATTATTTTTCAGAACAGTCGGAAATCCTAATCCTGAAGCTTCAAAACTGAAATATAGTCTTCCAAAAATAAGAGTAGATATATTTTCTTGTATCCTCCTTTTCGTTTGTTTTCTAACTTCTTCACTTCCATCAATAGTTTCATCAAATTCATATGTGTCGAAATCATAGAAATTATACCATGATAAAAATATATTTCCAGATTCGAAGCTTTCTACTGATTTGTATGGACCTGCCGGGTTAACACCTAATTCCAGCATTTCTTTTATAACTATATTCTCAAAATCAGATAAAGACTTAATATTTTCTTTTACTTTTTTGAGATTGATTTTGTCTTCTGGTGTTGCTAACTCAGCATCGTTAGCATCTCGCCATATTCTATTAACTCTTTTATAATTTGCTTCATCTTGTTCTTTAAGTTTATCTTTCGACTTTTCATCATTCTCTTCTAAAGCTGTAATGACATCGTTTTCAAACTGAAGTTCATTGGTCATGTTGTGAATAATGACATCTTTTAATAATGCCTGATAATGTTCTTCTTCAATATTTTTTGCTAATACTGCAGCATCTTCTCTGCTATCAGAGAAAGCGACTAATTTTTTATTATCTTTTCCTTTCGGGAGTTCTTCAAATAATTCTTTTGATAATATTTGACTAATTTTTCCAAACCCTGTTCTAAATCCTCTAAATGGTGATTTTCTTGATTTATCAGGGTGTGAGTAGTCTGAGTCACAATGTGGACATACTGGGGGCAATGCCCATGTGTTTTTTGCTAGCAGATTCTCATATTCAGCAATATCCTTATCAAAATTGTCTTTAATTTGCGACCAGTATCCAGATATATAATTATCTTCATCATGTGGCTCTTTTATTGTTATTTTACCCGAATTGATATTAAGCCATGATTTATTCCAATTAAATTTAAAACTTGTATCTTTAATATTATTCTCAGGTTCGATAATATCTTCATAATTACCTGGAATAAACACGCTAAAATCTTTATATTTTCTTTTTTCAACAATAGTAGCAGGTGAAGTTTCCGGTACACCTTCAATATCAGGGCTAACTGGTATTAGTTCTGTGAAAATATTTTCACCCTCATCCTTGTATTGTACTCTACTACCTCCATATGCAATTGTTCCACAATTTTCACAATATAAAAGTTCAAGTGTACGATGATTGTTATGTGATATTTCTGGAACTGTAAATAATTTACCGATAGGCTTCTTGCCTTTTTTAATTTCATTATCAGGTATCAGTTCACCCCACATACCGGCAATATTTCTATAAAATAAATGAAACCTCATGCTAGGATATTTTTGTTGCTCTTCTTTA
>CAZAFR010000117.1:0-3267 GCA_964484665.1 uncultured Proteiniphilum sp.
GATTGAATCCCGATGTGCCAATGAAGGATAGTGGCATTGAGTGGTTGGGGGAGATTGCTGAGAGCTGGGAAACAAAAAAGATAAAACATTCATGTTACGTAAAAGGAAGAATCGGTTGGAAAGGCTTGAAAACTGATGATTACTTAGATGAAGGATATGCTTATCTTGTTACTGGAAGTGACTTTACAGGCCAAGTAGTAGATTGGTCAAGATGTCATTATATTGATAAAGAAAGATATGATGAGGACCCTTATATTCAACTGAAAAATGGAGATGTACTATTAACAAAGGATGGAACCATTGGTAAAGTTACTTTAGTTGATAATTTAAATAAACCTGCTTCACTAAATAGTGGAATATTTCTTATTCGTTCTTTAATAAATGAATTAGACACACACTTCCTTTATTGGGTATTAAACTCTAATATTTTTAAAGTTTATATTGATCTTACATCAACAGGGGCAACTATTAAACATTTATATCAAAATGTATTTGTGGAATTTGAATATGCATTGCCTCCTTTGAAAGAACAACTTAAAATAGAAGAATTCTTATTTCATATAAACAAAGAATTTGAAGATACAATTGAGAAAATTAATACATCAATAGAAAAACTCAAACTCTACCGCCAATCCCTCATCTCAGAAGCCGTAACAGGCAAAATTGATTTAAGAGACTGGAAACAAACAGACAATAAATAACACAATACAATGAATAGAAAATTTGGCATACAAAACTTTAGGGTGTTCGACGACAAAGGAGCACAATTTAAACTTGCACCCATCACTGTACTCACTGGCTGTAATAGTTCGGGGAAGAGCACTGTAATAAAATCGATCATGTTATTTGAAAAGTACTTGAAAGAACTCTCTAATGATTTCTTTGAGAAAAAGATGCGTCACGTTTCATTCTATCCTTTAGAGTTGAGTCAAGGGAGACATAATTTAGGGAGATTTGATAAAACATTGAATAGGAATTCTAAAAGTGAGGCAATGGTTTTCTCCTGGTCGAAGCATTCAGTTTTTGCAAATAAAGAGATAGAAGTTGAGTTTTCTTTTTTAGAAAATAAAGAAAATAAATTGGGAAATGGCGTATTGCAACAAATCCGGTTAATGTGTGAAGATGAGAATTTATACACTATAAAGTTTGGTGATGGTGATTACACTAATGAGTCATTTTGTTATAACAATCAACTGTTTAAACAATTGTTTGATGAATTTTTAAACAGGATTGATGACGGATCTTCCTTTAATTTTGATTTCGATCTCAATGAAGAGGGAAAGAATAAAGATATTTTATTTAAGATCCTTGGTAGAGATAGTAAAAACAGTAAATCTATTCATCTTAACTCTGCATATCACTACATAAAAAATGCAAGCAAAGATACTTTGGCAAATCTTTACTCGTTATTTGAGTTATTGAATGGTGTAGATGTCTCTAACAACACCTTGTTTTATACTCCTGCTTATGAATATCTCAAAGATGCAACAAACGAGAATATAGATAAACTGATATATGAAAAAATTGATAACACACAGAGGTCGGACAACTTAATTCTTCATTTAGAAAATGTTGCTGATTTATTTATTAAATCAGAGCATAATTGCTTTAAGGACTATTTTAAGGAGATGGAAGATGCATATTTACTTGAACTAAGTAATAAATGGTGTGAAACAGCTGGTTTATTTAGTAAGTATGATGAGGAGTATTCAGATAGCTCGTTTCTGAATGGTGTTTCTATAAATAGGATAGATTATATTGATTTTTCGTTAGAAAATATAGAGCTTTCCTCCAGCATTTTAAATACAAAAGCATCTGTTTTAAACTTGGAACAATTGTATGCGATTATGTATAAGTTTTCGGATTATATAGAATCAGATTATTGTAAAAAAAACAGGAAAGTTTTATCAGACAACCGTTTAAATAAAACAGGTGATTATTTAGATGAAAAAGAATATGTTGCAATAAAAAAACTTGATGCATGGTTCATGTATATCAAACTTCTTTTAGAAGATGCTGTTTTTAATCTCCCTGATTTTTTAGAAAATGTAGATTTTATAAATAGTAACCGCCCAAAAGTGGAACGCTTTTATGATTTATCTAACCAAAATGAAGGTTTTGGTCTATTAATTAAAGAGTATGTTTCGAAGAATAATAGAAGCATACTTTTAAAAGATAAGAAAGAATATAAACTTGGAGATTTCTTGCGCAAATGGGTGAAAGAGTTTGAAATAGCTGATGATGTGGTTTTTGAAATTACAGATGAAGGTTCAGGTATTTTTATCTATTTAGTAACAGAAGGAAGAAAAACACTATTAGCAGATTTAGGCTATGGCATTACACAAGTACTATCTATGCTTCTCAAAATTGAATTAAGCATATTAAATAACTTTGAATTAGCGGGGAACATCGGTTTTTCTTCATATTATGGTAGTAAAGAGCAAACGCTTACAATAGAAGAACCAGAAGCTAATTTACATCCAAAGTTTCAATCTAAACTGGCTGATATGTTTATGGAGGCGAATGAGCTGTATAATATCAACTTTATACTGGAAACGCACAGTGAGTATTTGATAAGAAAGTTGCAGTATTTGGTGGCGAATCCAGAACATAGTGCTAAGGCTGAAGATATTTCTATCTATTATATGTATCATCCTGATAAAATACCTGAAGGACAAACGCAAGTTGTAGATCTTGAAATTAGACCTGATGGGTTACTTAAAAAGGATTTTGGAGAAGGCTTTTTTGATGAGGCCTCAAGTTGGACATTTGAATTGTTGAAACTACAAAGTTTAAATTAATGGAAACAATAATAGATGGTGCTATATTATTAGACTTCTTTAAAAGTCAACCAAAACAAATTCCTTTTGGTACAGAGGAGGATAATCTTATATGGAATTCTTTTTGGAGCTATATAAAATCGAAGACAGACTTAGATGTACGAAATTATAAACCTGATGATATTTTTCATGAAGCATTTTTTAAACATCTCACTACTGGTCGTGGAGATAGCAAGATTATTATTGGTAATGAATCTCCTATACATAAAGAGGGAGTTGTGTTGGCTAAAAAACCAAGCACATTTTATTGTATAAATGGAGATGATGAAAGTAATAAAGAGATAGTAGAAAATAATAATGGCTTTATAATATCTTTCTTGAATAATTATAAAAAACAATGGGAGCGATTGAGCTTAGTGAATCATAACAAAACACTTTCTGTGAGGGAAGATGCGTATATAAAAAGCAACACGTTGAAGAGTTGGGA
>CAZAFR010000118.1:0-3218 GCA_964484665.1 uncultured Proteiniphilum sp.
CACTAATCACTATGCACTATAATCTCGTTGCAGAAAATCCCGAAAGTACAGTAGTTGCGGAATATCAGTCGCCTTACCGTAGAGAGATGACTTTTCAAAGCGAGGCAGAGCTTGAAAAAGCGTTTATCGAACTGCTTCAAACACAGGCTTATGAATATTTGCCGATTACCGGAGAGGAAGAGTTGATAGCCAATCTGCGCAAGCAGTTGGAGTTGTTGAACGATTATCAATTTTCAGATGCTGAGTGGGAGCAGTTTTTCAAAAGTAAAATTGCCAATCAAAACAACGGAATTGAAGAGAAGACAAGTATGATTCAAGAAGATCATATTCAGCTCTTAACTCGCGACGACGGAACAACCAAGAATATTTATCTGCTTGATAAAACCAATATCCACAATAATCGCTTACAGGTTATTAATCAATATAGAGTGAATAGTGATAAACGGTCAGCGGGTAATGAAAATTCACTCACCACTAACAACTCACCACTATACACTAATCGTTATGATGTTACAATATTGGTAAACGGTTTGCCGTTGGTTCATATTGAGTTGAAGAAACGAGGAGTTGATATAAAAGAGGCTTTTAATCAAATTAATCGCTACAATCGCGAATCGTTTTGGGCAGGTAGTGGATTGTTTGAGTATGTGCAGTTGTTCGTTATCTCAAATGGTACCTATACTAAGTACTATAGCAATACCACCCGTTTTTCGCATATAAAAGAGTTGGGCGATGGTGCAATAAAAAAAGGAAAACGCACCAGCAATAGTTTTGAGTTTACTTCCTGGTGGGCTGATGGCAACAATCGTCCTATTACGGATTTGATGGACTTTGGGCGTACCTTCTTTTCTAAACATGCTCTTCTGAATATTCTTACAAAATACTGTGTGTATACCTCTGATAAGCTTTTGTTGGTGATGCGCCCATATCAGATTGTAGCAACGGAACGTATATTGGGGAGGATTAACACTTCGAATAACTATAAAACATATGGAACTATAGCCGGCGGGGGATATATTTGGCATACAACCGGGAGTGGTAAAACACTTACTTCGTTCAAGACAGCGCAGTTAGCGAGTAAACTACCTTTTATTGATAAAGTATTGTTTGTGGTTGATAGGAAAGATCTCGACTATCAAACCATGAGAGAATATGATAAATTTGAGAAAGGCGCAGCCAACAGCAATACCAATACGGCAATCTTGAAAAAACAATTGGAGGATCCTAATGCTCGTATTATCATCACAACCATTCAAAAGTTGTCGGTGTTAATCAAAAAACATAAAAGACTCGAAGCGTACAATCAGCGGATTGTGATTATTTTTGATGAGTGTCATCGCTCACAGTTTGGCGATATGCATACAGCAATTATCAAAACTTTCAAGAAATATCATCTATTTGGATTTACAGGGACACCAATTTTCGCCAAGAACTCCAACAGTAACAGCAGAGCTGATTTGCGTACGACCGAACAAGCGTTTGGCGACAAGTTACATACTTATACAATTGTAGATGCTATTACTGATAAAAATGTGCTTCCGTTTCGTATTGATTATATCAGTACGATGAAAGAACAGGAAGATATCACGGATGAAAAGGTTTGGGATATCGACCGCGAAAAAGCATTGGCTTCGCCGGAGCGAATAAGTAACATTGTCCGTTACATTCGCGAACATTTTGATCAAAAAACAAAACGCAACAGCTATTATCAACTGAAAGATCGTAGGTTAGCCGGCTTTAATTCTATATTTGCTGTCGCTTCGATTGACGTGGCAAAAAAATATTATGCCGAATTTCAAAAACAGTTAAGTGGCTTGCCAAGCGATAAACAACTGAAAGTCGCTACAATTTATAGTTTTGGTATAAATGAAGCGGATGACAATGTGAATGGTATTATTGAAGATGAAAACTTAGAAGATACCAGCCGTTTAGATCAAAGTTCAAGGGATTTTCTGGAATCTGCCATACGGGACTACAATAAAATGTTCAAGACTAATTTTGATACTTCGAGCGATAAGTTTCAAAACTATTACAAGGATGTATCGCAGCGGGTAAAGGATCGTGAAATCGATTTGCTTATTGTTGTCAATATGTTTCTTACCGGCTTTGATGCAACTACCTTAAACACGCTTTGGGTAGATAAGAATCTACGTTTGCATGGATTGTTGCAAGCTTACTCTCGTACAAACCGTATTCTTAATACGGTAAAAACATTTGGAAATATCGTCTGTTTCCGCAATCTAGAAAAGGCAACAAACGATAGTATCGCCTTATTTGGCGATAAAGAAGCGGGAGGCGTTGTGTTGCTAAAGACATACGATGAATACTACAACGGCTATAAAAATGGAGAAAAAGATGTTCCGGGCTATGCCGATCTGGTAGACAAGTTGCAGTTGAATTATCCGGTTGGCGAACCTATTGTTGGCGAACAGCTTCAAAAAGATTTTATCAAACTTTATAGTGCGATACTAAAGGTAAAAAATATACTCTCCTCTTTTGATGAATTTGAAGGAAACGAGATTCTGTCGGAAAGAGATGTACAAGACTATCATAGTATGTATATCAATCTTTACAATGAATTCAGAGGTAAAAACAGAGGCGATAGCGAAAACGTTAACGATGACATCATCTTTGAGATGGAGTTAATAAAACAGGTTGAAATAAATATAGACTACATTTTAGCGCTGATCAAGAAATATCACGACGGACATTTACAGGATAAAGAAATTGTAATAAGTATCAATAAGGCGATAGATTCAAGCGTTGAACTTCGTAATAAAAAAGAATTGATTGAACGGTTTATTGATTCATTAACGCCCTCATCAAATGTTGATGACGATTGGCATTCATTTGTAGATGCCAAAAAAATAGAGGAGTTGGATCGGATTATAGATGAAGAAAATCTGGACAAAAATGAAGCATATAAATTTGTAAATAATGCTTTCCGCGACGGCTACATACCTACAACAGGCACTTCTCTTGCAAAAGTATTGCCTCCCGTTTCAAGATTTACGCCAACAGGTGAAAGAACAAAGAAAAGAAATATTGTCCTTGAAAAGCTTAAAACGTTTTTCAATAAGTTTTGGGATATTGCCGGCGGAAAATTTAAAGATTAATTAATTTGTATTATTAGCTTAGACATACACTTCCGGATAAATACAAGACATATATATAATTAATAAGGTCATCTCGCATGTAAACTTGAGATGACCTTTTTT
>CAZAFR010000119.1:0-3153 GCA_964484665.1 uncultured Proteiniphilum sp.
TATGGAAAACAATTAAAAGAGAAGTATCGGTCAGATTCATTCAGTCAAAAGAACATTTGAGAAATATAATCAAAAATGAATTCATCAGGGTAGAGGGGTCAATATCATTTGCAAAAAAGTGGATAGAAAAATTTCATCCACAAATAAAAAGTGTAATTAGTTGAGAGAGAAACTATAAATTGATTACGAAAAATAGATTTATTAAAGGTGGATATTTGGTTGTGTGATGTAATAATAGTTTCCAGACTAATAAATAACACTTCAGCCAAAAACAGCTACCTTTTAATATTTTTTAGCTTTGATCCTCCTTATGGAAAATGGATTAATTACCGAATCTGAAATTAAGATTCTACCGTAGGAGAATAGAATAAGTTTAGAAGTATAATTCCTGAATCAATCTACTTCAGATGTAGCTTGGACTAAAACAAGTAGTAAAAGGGTTGATTAATTATGGGAAAATTAGTTAAAACTGTTATAGGTCTTATAATTTTGTGTCTTATAATTTATGCATTTTTTTTGGTACTTAGCTATAGGTAGTGTTTTGGGATATTTGGCTCTGTAGAAATCCTCAAAATAATAAATCTTAACTAGTTTGAACTGAATAGCCGGATATGTTTTTACTTATTTAATTTTATCCTCTTGTAAATGATTTAGATAGGTTTTCTACAGAGCCGGATATTTTATAATCTAATTGCATCGATCAATTTATAGCCCTAATGTTAACCTGTTACACACATTAGCTCTTAATATCCATTTATGATGAGGAAAGAACAAATTACTCTTGACCAAAAGGTAACCCTTGATTAGCTTAATTCCTTGATCACACACGAAAATAATTCTAGAGCACTTAAAAGGCTTCATTTTATCAAATTTACATATTTAGGAGATTCTGTTAAAGAAGCTACTATTAAACTTGAAGTAACTGAGAAAACATTACATTATTGGCAGGACTATTGGAATAAAGGCGGAATAGACGCCTTAATGCTACAGTTTAGTAGGGGAAGAATATTTAAGCGGCTCTTCGCTATTTTGTATGGGTTGAAAATAATTACTTAGTTAGAAAGTAGCCAGATCAAATGGACAAATATCAAGCTTGAATGCGATTTACAACAACTACTATTTCTAAATTTTAGAGGCGCAGCTTTAACATTCAGAAGCTGAATGAAAGTTACCCACTCGAAACAGCGAAGAGCCAATAATTTCTGAAAAGTCTGCTTCAATCTCTCTACATCCTTTTTTAACTAAGCAAATTTTATTTCTCCAATCTACGTATTCTTAAACCCTGAGTCTATATAGTCTCAAGAATAAAAGCTGACTTCACTCTTCTTACGATAAAAATATATTAATGATAAAGTCTTAAAACCAGACGATCTATTAAAGGCCAAGTTTACCGTAGAAAAATACAATATCTCAAAGAATATATCTACAATCCACTTTTAGTGAAAACCTGGTTACTAACTGTAGACTTTAAATAATTGACATTAAACTGTTCTATATATAACTTCCGGCAAATCTCTCTAACTGTTTTTTGTAGCTCATTTTAGAGCTGTAAAGATTCTCTGATCTCTGATAGTTAGAAAAATTGGCCGGAAAACTTATAAAGGATTATTTAAAACTGAATAAGTGGGGATGTTCTACAGGATTCAGTAGAGTTTGAGAGCAATGCTGAACCCTGCATACCCGAAGGCATGAAGTATATAACTTTCTAACTATTTTGGAAAATATCACCCATGTTACAAAGTTAGATTCCGAGATAATCGATAAAAACTTGATAATTGCTTAAAAATCCGACAGCGTAAACAAATTGATAAAAGAGTTGGAATTAAATGGATATAAGTTAAACCAATCAAGTACTGTAGGGTTAGGTATAACTCTAGCAAATGGGAGCTATATGGAAGGAATAGCGTTACCATTTGAAAGCACAGATAATTCTTTGGCTGGAATTTATGTTATAATAGAGAATAATGATATTTCCAAAGTCGAAGCAAAGATTATCCATAAAGATGAAGATCAATTTCCAACATCTGTTGATGTATTAACTGTGAATGAAAATAACATAATCGCTGAGAGTGTTAATGTAAGTAGTGTAATAAGTAACATGGATAACTGTTCCATCACCATATTAACAAATTTAGGGTTGTTGTGTTAATGTAAGTAGTGTAATAAGTAACATGGATAAAAAGAGTTTATCTTCTACTATTGGCCTAACTTCCGTATCCCCCAAGATTACTATTAGTAAATGTACTGCGTGTAAGGAGTTGTATAATATTGGATGTGTAATTGGATGTGGAGTAGAAATGCAACTACTATGCACAGCTGCAGGAATAGCAAACATCGCTGGTGGGTTATCATGCGTTGTACTTGCAGGTATTGTATGCACTTTAATAGCAGATTATGGATGTTCAAAAAGTGGAACCTACATATGCACGTTAGGAGAATACTGCCCATAACATGAAGAAATTAACGAGGTTAAATCAAGTTTTTGGGAGGAGCTCATGAAAAAACAACTTTTATTTTTTTGCGGCCCTTGTTACTGGTACATTAGTAGGATACTTTTCATGATTTAAGGAGTGGAGTGGAGTGGTCACTGGAATTGTAGTAGGCATAGTATTTGCAATATTTGCTAATCAATATGAGTAGTGGATAGTTCAACCTTCATAAGTAAATGTTGCTTTCCTAATCATTTCTCGATCCGTAATTTCTATACACATCCTGGATGCCGCTAAAGATCCAAAGTTATAACGGTGACAAACTTCTGATGACACTAGAATATGAGAATTATTCTATAAATTCAGGCATAAAAGATACTGAATTTGAATTTAAACCTCCAGAAGGTACTGAGGTGATTAATATATGAATATAGACCATATCGTTAAAGAAGAATTATTACGTTCACTTCCAGTACTATTTGTTAGTTTTTTAATAATCGGGCTACTGATTAGGGAAGGATATATTCCGTTAGAGATGTCAAGGGTATTTATTCTTGCCCTCTTTGTTACAGCTGTCCATTTCTTTTTTATGGTCTGGTATAGAAAAAAGGAACAGATTGATAAGAATTCTATCTTTTATATAATTGACCATATTTTGAGCTCAAGGTTTTATGAAGAAAAAACTGCAAAATCCCATGATAAAGAAATCAGCATCTTTTCCTCG
>CAZAFR010000120.1:0-3147 GCA_964484665.1 uncultured Proteiniphilum sp.
TATGTTGATAAAACGATTCGCTAATTTCAATAACCTGTTGCCTGCACTTTCAGTAATATCATTTCCTTTAATTACAGAGTCCAGAACAACATGTTGACGTATCTCTTCTATTTCATCTGCAGACAAATCAGGATGTTTTTCTTTTATTATTTTTGGAATAAGGACATTATTAATAACCTCCGGAGGTGTATTTCCATCTAAAGCGCGAGCAATTATATCGTTTTGTAATATAACAGCTTTCAAATCATTTAGCTGCTCTTCTACTATTTGCTTTGTCTTCACTGTAGAAAGAGGTTTGAGTCCTTCTACAATAATTTCACGCTCTCCTAAAGGCTCACCCTCCTCTTCAAACTCTTTTCTTGTCTTATAATTCCATGAAGGTGCCATCACCTGCTCCATCAATAATGAAGCCACTATAGCCTTCAACATATCATTAACAGAACGACTAACGTCATCCTGTTTTGCATCCGGAGCTGCTATCAGATTAGTAAACTGAGCATGTTCTTTACCTTCACAGTCACGTGTGCAACGACCAATTATCTGCACTACTTCCGTAAGAGAACCTCTTACACCAACAGTAAGACAATGTTCGCACCACTGCCAGTCGAACCCCTCTTTGGCAGTTCCTAAAGCAATTATTATATCCACATCGTCTTTACCATTCATTCTTTGCAAGTAACCCTGTAAGGTTGTCCGCTCAGATGCGCTATCCTCAACAAGATCAGCGAAACGCAATGTACGTCCATCAGGGGTATACACTTCAGTTATGCCTGTGTTGTAATCCTTTTCACCAATTGTGCCGCACAACAACATTATTTCCTCAACTTCGGTATATTTACCTAAACCGGTGGCAGCTCGAGAATTCACAGCCGGAATATGTATTAATGTTTTTTTATTAGTGTCCAGAACCTCTTTTATAGCCGAAAGATAATTCCCTTGATAAAAGCTATACCCCAAACCTAATGACTTCAAATAATTATAACCATTGAGTTGTTCGTAATAGTTGTATGTAATATGATGAAAGCGCGCTTCATCTTCCACACGCATCACAGGAATTCCATCCCCTCTGAAGTAAGAACCCGTCATAGCAACAACATGCACCGATGTTTCAGAAATCACATCACGAATCAAATCACCAAGCCCACTCTCCACTGATGCCGATGCGTGATGAAACTCATCAACAGCAAGCAGACAGTCATTGAAAATTGAATTGTCAGATTCTTTCATAGCAGCCCTCAGAGTAGCATGCGTACACACCATAATACGAGTAGAGTTCTGATTAAAAAACTGTTTGAAACGACCAATTTTATTACGTTCATCTTCAGTATCGCATAAATCGAAATATTGAGCTACACGCCAATCTTCAAAAAAACCATGTTTCTTTAAATCTGTATTTTTAAATGAACGACCAATAGTCTTTTCCGGTACAGCAACCACCACTTTACGTAATCCTTGATTATGCAATTTGTCTAAAGCCACAAACATAAGTGCGCGCGACTTTCCCGATGCAGGTGGTGCTTTCACTAACAAGTACTGATTATTGCGGGCATCATAAACTTTTGCCTGCATTTCGCGCATACCTAACTTGTTTGTATTGCTGGCGGTTCCGGTTTGTTGGTAGTTGATATTTACGATATTAGTTTTACTCATTGTTTGTTTAAATAAAATTGTTGATAATCCTCTCATATGATGAAATAGCTTTTTTTGCATCATTTACATCAATTAGTGAATCCATGCTACCATGAAATAATTTATTACGATGTTTAGAAATGTCATAGTAACAAGACAGTAGGTCTTTTTGTGAACAATTTATTAATCCATCTTTTGACAATTTCTTTATTGTCTTAAAAACTGTAACAAATTTAAATAATGGCTTAGGCCAGATTATTTTTTTGTAAATACTTTTTGAATTTATTTTTTGTAATTCCTCTTTAGCTTTTTGGAAATAATCTTCTTCTTTATAACTACTTTCGTCTATATCATTACTATTACATATTTCTGATATCTTTTGTTCGAAAAATGATTCTATACCAATATTTAGCCAAAAAATTGACAAATTACTATTTCCTAGTGATAAATAATCTTTGGACAGAATTAAGCATTTTTCGAACCAATAAATATGCTTTATCAAATCAATTGATAATAATTGTGTTTCATCCTTTAAACTCTCTATAGTCAAGGGATTTTTAGAGGGGAAGTACTTCCATTCAATACTATTCTGGCAACTTACAACCTCATATGTAACACTCTCTATGTCATTAGGTTCTATAAGCCAGTTGGATTTACATAAATAATTATTTGTTTTTAGATTCCATAAAGTATCAGATAATAAATAGTATAGATATTTATAAAGATTATGGGCATGATTGTCATCACTATCTATTTCTACAAATAAGCTCGAATCTTTTATTAACAAATCGACAAAACCATAAATTTCCACAGATACATTAGTAATACCTTGTTGCCAGTTTGATTTTGATTGTTTTACAGGATAGGTGCCTTCAGAAGCACTTACAAAGGTGTTGTTGAAAATATTTGGGTTAAAAGATATTTGTATTTCTTTATTTAAATATTTCGTATTGACAATTGTTTTTAGCTTCAGTGGAACTATTGGGATAGTAAAAGAGATATTCATTTTCAGTTGTTTTTTTTCTACTCCGCATAGAATACTTTCAACTTTATCCTTTTTATCCTGATATTCCTTCAATTTCTCAATATTATTATCGTCCTTCAGTTGTGATGATTTTTCACAGATCAACATTATCCTCTTTCTATAGCCTTGAGTGTTAATAGGATTGTCATGATTTAAAGAATCATATATCTCCCATAGAATCAAATCTAATTCTAAAGAGACAATATTTACATAAAAATCGACCTCCAATTCAATTTTTTTAAATAAGGTGAAATATTTTTTAAAGTATTTGAAGTCGTCTATATCTATGAAATATTTTGTTGGAATTGCAAATCTATCATAAAACAAACATGCATAATATAGGAATCTAGACATTTCATATCTTTTTAAAGATGCTCGTATTATAACATAATTATCCTCAATTACATCTAAATATTTTTTAAGCAAATATCTTTCAAATTTGTCCTTTGATGTCACTGTAGGTATAACTGTAACTACTTCACTGATTGTCATGA
>CAZAFR010000121.1:0-3106 GCA_964484665.1 uncultured Proteiniphilum sp.
GTATCTCTATTTTTTCTGTATGGATGAATGGGTTCCATTTCATTTGCTATACCAGCCAATGCTTTTTCTACTTCTTTCGTATTTTTGTCGGCTAATTGCATTACGATTTCTTGTATCTCTAACATCTCTTTTAAATTTGCTTCATCGTTGTCATCTACATTTTCATACACAATCTTATATGCATTGAAAATATCGTATTTTTTTATTTTGTTTACAAAATCACCTAACAGTAATCGAGCAGGGGAGTTCTCTCTTGAATAAAGCGATGTTATGCTTTCATCGTTACTTAAAACTATTTTGTGAAGATCTTCTAATCTTTGAATCCTTTCTTGGTGTTCCTGTAAATCAGCTTGTCTTCTTTCTTCTATTTTCCGATTATCCTCTTCCAATTTCAGTCTCCTTTGATACTCTTCTTCTTCTTTTTTCTGAAGTTCTTCTCGATGTTTGGCTATACGCCAGTTGTTATCGATCTCTTTAGTTGCAAATCCATTTACTAATGGAATAAAAGAATCTATACTTGGTTCATTCCCATTAAACATACTAACAAGTGTTTTCCCTCCCCATGTATTCGGAAATAGCTTTGTATCTATATCATCTTCTCCAGAATTCACTTGTATTCGCTTATATTGTTCTCCAGCAATCTTAAATGTTGAATCTGTTGGGTTAAACGTATTTTTAATTTCCTCAATTTCCGCTTGTGGCAGTTCATACAATACAGTCATGTCTCCGTTGGATAAGTCAAAATTTATCACTTTCAGAAGCAATCCTTCAAAATATTCTATTTTTTGTCGTATAGGAACACCTTTTTTTCGTTCAATAATCCATTCGCCGTGCGCCCATCCATCATCGTTGAAATTTCCTTTTATGGTACCCTCGGAATGAGGCGTTTTAATTGTAATTTGCCCCTTATAATGCCCATTTTTCATCGTCCCTGTGCAATTGATAGCATCCAGAAAACCATAAACATTGCAAGTGAATGATCCATTAGGTTTGTCGTCTTTATACGTAATGGATGCATTATCAATTATTTTTTTTGTAGATGAACCTCTTTCAATAAAAGTCCAAACTCCCTCTTTCTTTCCGTCTATATAGGTTCCGGAAACAGTATAATAATCGTTGTAGCGATAGTTGAACTCAAATTTTCCATGTTTTACCCGTTGTCCATCTGGCAACTCATAATACACGTAGGTACCTGAACCTGTTTTGTTTCCATACTTTATAAGCTTACCCAAAATATCCGTTGGTTTAGTCATTTCTCCCGAATAAGTTTTCAGCGTTTTTTGAGCAAAAACGGCTACCGTAGATACTATAAATACTATAGCAATAAAAAATATTTTTTTCATCTCTATTTTTATTTAAAAAGTTTGGAAAGAATTCCGATTGATTGTATGTCTTTAATAAATTGATTATATTCTTCTAAAGAAGCGATTTTAAGTACGTCGGTATGTATCTCGTTATTTCCATTCTCAACTTCATAAGCTGTCTTAATGATGAAAGGGAATTGAGAACATTCACTTGGAATTAATTCTATTTTGCTATCCTCTATTTCTTTTACTATTCCTTTATTAATGAATTCCTCTTCAAGAGTTGAATCTTCATTATTCATACTTGATGCTAAATAAGCATAAGACTTTTTAAATAAACATTTTTTTTCGTTCTTTCCTGCTTGGAATGAACCTATTTCATATTCAACAGTATCTGTATCAAAACATTCGAATCTTCTTATAACTTTTCTATTGTTTGTGACAAAAATATATCCGTAATTACAATCTCCGGGTATTATATCATCATAAAGACAATGACCTTCATTCGACGCCGCCATAAATTTAAGGAGTGTTCCTGAATATTCATGATTATCAAATATATACTTATAGGATTCATTTACCGGATATTGATTGGAAAAAGCTGTAATAATATTGTTAATCAACCCAGTTTTCAGTTTATCGTCTTCATATTGGATAGTTGTTGTCAGGGTGTCTCGTACCGATTGGAGTGTATGAGTGCGAACTTCTTTAAATTGTTCTAACGATATTGTTTGGTTTCCTATAGCAAACAGTTCTAACTGGAAAACCTTTTCGGACAATGTGACAAAATATCTCGCTCGGGTAATACTGTCCATTTCGATTATAGATTCTTTGAGTTTCTTGGGCATACTATCGGGACGCCTATTTCCCAAAAGTCCAAACTCACCTAAAAATTGATAGGCCCAATAATCCGAAGTCGCACGATTATTATAAGAATTTATTAGTCTTGTTTGGCTTGCTTTGGCCGCCTCAATAAGATTACACTTGGCTTCCATCATATCATAATCTCCATATTCAAAACTTTCTGCCAAATTTATAAGATTTTGAAGTTTATCAACTACAGACTGTGTTTCGTCCCGGTCGTTTCCTCTAAACCAGTAATTTTCAGGATTAGAGTATACAACAAAATCAATTGTGGAGTTAATTAAAGTGGCACTGGGCAATAGGAAGTACTTAATATTTTCATTGATTTTCCTTTTTGACTCATTCACAGGGTTAGAACAACTAAACAGTAATAGGATAAAAAAAAGAATCGTTTGTACTTTTTTCATGATATATTTCTTTGATTTTGTGAATATTCAACACTTTTGGTATTACTCTCTGAAATAGCGCAGACGAGAATGAGAACAAAGATGCCTCCCGGTATAGGGAACAAACAAAGTAACCACCAAAGAGTTCTTCCTGCATCGCGTAACCACCTAGTAAAAAGTGATAACACTATTAAAAGCATCCAAACGAACCACATACTTGTAGCGGTAAATCTGCTATAGAGAAGAAAAGTGACAGCTATGAGCCATGGAAGTTGATGTATCAAAAAAAACAGATTAAACTTCTTTTGAGATGAAACGCCCGAATAGTCAAAAGTGCGTTTGTAAGGTAGAAACATTGTTTTCATCGGTTATACTTTTTTGCTTTGTGAAAAATAGTAATCATTATAATCAAGGGTACTGAATCTATAAGAGCAGATATAATATTTATGGCCAAGATATCCTCTACACTTGCAATAAGACCTAAAACTAAGGAAACCGGAAGCAAAGCAAGAATAGAAATTCCCAATGTATTTAGGTTTCCCACAAAATCAT
>CAZAFR010000122.1:0-3101 GCA_964484665.1 uncultured Proteiniphilum sp.
TCCAGTACGGTTCACTTATTTCAACTTACAGTTCATCCAACCACTTACTTAACTCAAGTAAAAACTGTTCATGGTAAATAAATGAGTCATTATACCCAAAACCATGTCCTCCTGTTGGATATAAAAGAAAAGTAACAGGCACATTATTATCAATCAGAGCATTAGTGTAGCGCAAACCATTCAAAGGCGGAACCACCTTATCGTCAGCGGCAAAAATGATAAATGCCGGAGGTGTGAATTCATCAACTCTCTTTTCATTTGAAAACCTGTCAACTATTTCTTGAGAAGGATTTTCACCAAGCAGATTATTTCTTGAACCCTGATGAGTAAAAGACAAATCCATAGTTATAACAGGATACAGTAATATCTGAAAAGCAGGTTTGTCATCAGCACTTGAGTGAGTTGCATAAGTTGATGCAAGATGTCCACCAGCCGAAGAACCCATAATGCCGATGTTATCAGTATTTATATTCCATTCTGCAGAATGCTTCTTAACCAATTTAAAAGCAGCATCCACATCAGCGTACGGTATAGAGTGATCAGTCTGAGGCATTTTGTATTTCAAAACAGCTAAAGCTATACCCTTTTCTAAAAAAAATGGAGCCCAGTCATACCCCTCATGATCAACAGCCAGGCCTGAGTATCCGCCACCCGGCAATGCAATCACCATTCGCCCATTAGAAATTTCAGGAGAAGGAAGATAAACCCTCAACGAGGGCGAGTCAAAATTAAGTTCTTTACACTGCACAGCATCTAAATTATTAGTATCCGATTTTTGAGAAATAATAATTTGCCCATTTTTGAGTTCATTAAACGTATCATTTTTAACCATAGAGAATGATGTTGCTGTAAAACTCAATAGTAAAACTGAAATTAGATAAACATGTTTCATTAGATTAATTAAATTTAAAATGATTATTATGATTCACTACTACAAAATAGTGTTCATTTTTTCTGTATGTAAAGTTAAAGTTTATCTGAGATTATCACGCTATAAAATCATAAAAATGATTTTACTTTTACAAAATCGTTAAGAAACATGTATTTGAGTTTTAACTATCAACAATTTAAAAACTTTTTTCTCAAATAGATTGTCTAAAACATCTCCCCACGCCACATCCTGATTATAAACATGTGGCACACCCTAATATTCCAAAGTATATTTTTTTGATTTATTTCATTCTCATTTTTTAGTTATATACGTGTTCCATACAGCTATATGCAAAATATTACGTTTTTAAATGTTCAGAGCAACATCGCTTATTCTACCTTAATTGAATAAGTTAATTTTTTAACGACCAATTCATTATATCACTTTGAAATAAAATTAATATTTATAACTTTGTTATATGGATCAATTTGTTACTATAAAGACATTTACATATCCACACCAATCATATATGGTTAGAGGAAAATTAGAGTCTGAAGGAATACAAACATTCTTGAAAGATGAAAACACTGTTAATGCTTGCAATTTTTATTCAAATGCAATTGGAGGAGTAAAATTGCAAGTGTTTGCAAAAGATGCTGAGAGAGCATTAAATATAATCAACATCACAGAAAGTGTTGTTGAAGAAATGGTTATACTCTCATCAAATGATATAACTGACAAAACAAAATGTCCGTTTTGTAAATCTACAAACATAAAACAAATGACATACGGAAATTGGCTAACTTTTTTACCCTTCTTAATTATTGGCTTTATAATACCAGTTTATAAACATTCAAACCTATGCTTCGATTGCGGCAAACGGTGGAGAATTAAGTAGTTCAAATAAATGGATTCATTTAAGATTGACATTAGGTATACAACAGAATGTATTAGATATCATATAATAACTATTGAAATGAAGAAATTAATTTATTTAGTAGTACTCTTATTAATTGGGAATATCTCCCTAGCGCAGAAGCCTATTAAAAAAACGGTTTTCATAATAACAGATGGTATTCCCGTTGACATCATCCATAAAGCAAACACACCTAATCTCGACAGAATAGAAAATGAAGGTGTCTTTTTGGAGTCGTATGTAGGAGGTGAAAGAGGAGGTTATTCTCAAACACCTACCATATCATCTAATGGGTATGCAACATTGCTTACGGGAACTTGGGTAAACAAGCACAATGTTTGGGATAATGGAATAGATGATCCAAATTACAATTATCCTACAATATTCCGACTTTTTAAAGATGCATATCCCGAAGGTAAAACAGCTATTTATTCTACCTGGCTCGACAACAGAACAAAAATACTTGGTGAAGGACTGGCAGCTACCAAAAACCTCAAATTAGATTATACATTTGATGGACTAGAGATTGACACTCTTAATTACCCTCACGACAAACACAGCTATTATATAAAAAGGATAGACGCTGAAGTGGCAATAGAAGCTGCAAAAAGTATTTATAAGAATGGACCTGATTTATCATGGGTATATTTACAGTACACAGATGATGAAGGTCATCATTTTGGTAACAGTCCGGAGTTTTTTAACTCAATAACCTATCACGACGCATTGATTGGACTAATTTACGATTCAGTTAAACAGCGCGAAGAAGAGTATAATGAAGAGTGGTTGTTTGTTGTAGTCACTGATCATGGTCGCACACCCATCACTGCCCGGAGTCATGGTGGTCAGAGCGACAGTGAAAGAAATACTTGGTTTGTAATCAACAAAAAAGATATCAATGAATATGCCCGAAGTTATCGCACCGCCGGAGTAGATTTATTACCTACCATAACCGATTTTATGGATATAGAGATTGATGCAAACACTCAATATGAGTTAGATGGACTTTCACTTTTTAAAACAGTAGACGCTTTCAATTTAAAAGGGTCGATAATAGATGGTAGCAAGCTTTTGCTCAACTGGACTGCAATTGATAAGCAAGCTCATACCGTTGCCGAAATACTTATCAGCACCACAAACAACATCCAAAATGGAGAGCGGGATACTTATAAAAAAATTGGTGAGGTATTTTTAAACGAGGAAGTAGCATTATTACCTATCAAAGTAGCTCAGGGATCAGAATTTGTGAAGGTAGTACTCAAGACGCCGAATCACACATTAAACTACTGGGTGCAGAATATTAATTCAAAGTAA
>CAZAFR010000123.1:0-3053 GCA_964484665.1 uncultured Proteiniphilum sp.
AAACGATTTGCTATCGGATTTACTTTTTGTCCCATCTTACTTAATTTTGTTCTTGTTCTTCTTTATTAATTGTGTCAACCACTATTGTTACGTGATTAGAACGTTTACGAATTCTGTGACCACGACCCTGTGGTGCTGGACGAAGCCTTTTTAGTGTCGTACCCTCATCCACCGAGATAGTTTTTATAAATAGCTCTCCTGTCTCTGCTTTGCGTTCGTTCTTTTGCTCCCAATTAGAGATAGCTGACAATAATAATTTTTCAACTTTTGCTGAAGCTTCTTTATTGGAAAACCTTAAAACACCCAATGCCTTAAATACCTCCATTCCGCGTACCATATCGGCTACGTAGCGCATTTTACGTGGTGAGGAAGGAACGTTTCTCAACATGGCAAAAGAGACCTCTTTACGAGCATCTTTTCTCTGTTCGGCTGATATTCTTTTTCTAGCACTCATCTCTTTTTTTATTTACTTTATTTTTTTCTATTGCCTGCGTGTCCACGGAAGGTGCGTGTTACAGCAAATTCGCCTAACTTATGACCTACCATATTTTCTGTAATGTAAACCGGAATAAATTTGTTACCGTTATGTACAGCTATAGTGTGCCCTACAAAATCAGGTGATATCATAGAAGCACGAGCCCATGTTTTAACAACAGCCTTTTTACCGCTATCGTTCATGTCGTTAACCTTCTTTTCCAATTTCAGATTGATATATGGACCTTTTTTTAATGATCTGCTCATAGTTTTTTTAAATAATTAATCAGATTATTTCTTCTTCCGCTTTTCAATAATATATTTAGAAGAATGTTTTTTAGGAGCTCTTGTTTTCAAGCCCTTTGAATATAAGCCTGTGGCTGATCTTGGATGGCCTCCCGATGCGCGTCCTTCACCACCACCCATAGGGTGATCTACAGGGTTCTTAACAACCCCGCGAGTACGTGGACGACGACCGAGCCAACGAGAACGACCGGCTTTACCTGATTGTTCCAGAGCATGGTCCGAATTACCAACACTACCAACGGTAGCTTTACATGCAGACAGAATCTTGCGAACTTCTCCGGAAGGCATTTTAATAATAGCATATTTCTCTTCACGAGAAACAAGCTGTGCAAATGTCCCGGCAGAGCGTGCCATTTTAGCTCCCTGTCCTGGTCTAAGTTCAATATTATGAACAATTGTACCAATAGGTATCTGAGACAAAGGAAGCGCATTTCCAACTTCCGGAGCTACGTTTTCCCCGGATATCACTGAGGTTCCAACTTTAAGACCGTTTGGTGCAAGTATATAAGATTTTGCTCCATCAGCATAATACAACAATGCAATTCTTGCTGAACGATTTGGATCATATTCTATACTTTTCACAACGGCCGGGATACCATTTTTCGTTCTCTTGAAGTCGATATATCTAAAACGTCTTTTATGACCGCCACCAACATTCTTCGTAGTCATTTTACCACGACTGTTGCGGCCACCTGTAGCCGTTTTACCAACAACAAGAGATTTTTCCGGTTCACTCGCAGTGATATTTTCAAATGAACCGATAATCTTGTGTCTTTGCCCCGGTGAAGTGGGCTTTAGTTTACGTATTGCCATTTTTTTTAAATATTGCTAAATAAATCAATTGTTTCACCTTTCTTCAAGGTTACTATTGCTTTTTTGAATGATGGAGTACGTCCTGTAACAACGCCCGATTTAGTATACCGGCTTTTTTCTTTACCATCATAACGCATTGTGTTTACACTCTCAACCTTTACATTGTAGAGCGCTTCAACAGCTTTCTTGATTTCCACCTTGTTAGCAGAAGGAACCACAATAAAACCATAACGGTTTTCATACTTATCAGTAATTGCAGTTTGCTTTTCTGTGAATATTGGTTTTACTATTACACTCATTTTTTACTCCTTATGCTTTAAAAAGGTTGTCAATTGCAGCCACAGATGACTCAGTCATCACCAGATTTGCAGAATTCATAATCGTATATGTATTTAAATCTGAGGCTGTTATAATATTAACTTTCTCTAAATTTCGAGCCGACAAATATACGTTTTTATTTTGACTTGGCAAAACGAAAAGTAGCTTTTTATCAGCCAGTTGTAGACTCTTTGTAAGCTCCACCAAACTTTTTGTTTTAGGCGTATCAAACTCAAAATCTTCAACAATTACAATTGAACTATTTTTTGCTTTTAGAGAAAGAGCAGATTTGCGAGCTAATACTTTAGTTTTTTTATTAACCTTAAAACTATAATCCCTAGGTTTAGGGCCAAATACACGTCCTCCTCCAACTAATATCGGTGATTTAATATCACCACGACGTGCGCCACCTCCACCTTTCTGACGGATCAGTTTTCGTGTACTGCCGGCAATTTCATTTCTCTCTTTAGATTTGTGCGTTCCCTGACGCTGGTTAGCCAGATACTGTTTTACATCCAGCCAGATAACATGCTCATTAGGCTCAATCCCGAAAATGGAATCATCGAGTGTCACCTTTTTGTCTGTCACCTCTCCTTTGATATTATATACTGCTAATTCCATTTTATTTCTCAATTATTACGATTGAACCTTTTGCTCCGGGTACCGAACCTTTAATTAAAAGAAGGTTGTGTTCCGGAATCACTTTAATTATCTGTAAGTTTTGAACAGTTACACGTTCATTACCCATCTGTCCACCCATGCGAGTTCCTTTAAACACTTTCGCAGGATATGAAGCAGCGCCAATTGAACCGGGTGCACGCAATCTGTCCTGTTGTCCATGTGTCGATTCACCAACTCCGGAAAATCCATGACGTTTCACAACACCCTGGAATCCTTTACCTTTTGATATTCCAACCACATCAACATATACAGTGTCTTTAAAAATCTCTACATTTATTTCGGAACCCGCTTTATATTCGTTTCCAAAACCTTTGAACTCGACCAAGTGTCTTCTGGGGCTAACTCCTGCTTTCTTGAAGTGACCTTTTTCAGCTTTTACTGTATGTTTGTCTTTCTTTTCAACAAAACCTAGCTGAATAGCGTCGTACCCGTCATTATCAACGGTCTTCACTTGAGTAACC
>CAZAFR010000124.1:0-2998 GCA_964484665.1 uncultured Proteiniphilum sp.
CACAAAACATGCACATCGTTTTTTATCAACCTGTTAAGATACTCTTCAAGAGAAATACCCTCATAGCCAATAGTAAAAAGCATTGGAGTGTTTTTTGATTCTTTCTGTTTAATTTCCTTTTTAATTTCATCTGCACTTAACAAGTCTTTGGCTATAGAGCTATTAATTGCGTAGTATGGGTATCTTTTGTATGTATATGTAATTAATTCTTGTTGACTTAAAGAACCAAACATTCTTTTAACCCCCAATAAAAGTTTCTGATCCTCCTCTTTCAGCATCCTTAAATAAGACTCAGATTGTTTTAGTTTAATAAACCGTCCACCCAGCTGTTCAGTAATTTCCAGATAACCATACTTCTTCATCGTATTTATATCCTGATTTGCCTGAAAAGAAAAACATCCATATTTATAAGGAATAAAATCAAAGGCTCTTTTAGTTTGTTTTCTGGTAAAAAGAAAAAGATACTTCTGCAGACTTTTTGCAGTTAGCTGTCCGTCAAATAATTCTAATAATGCAAGCAGTATTTTACGTCTGTAGTACAACATATTACAAATATACAATAATTAGAGTACATTCTATGCACCTAATTTATAACGCATTTCAGGCGTATGGCGTCTATTCCAAAGTATATAATCAGCCCCTTTACTTATTATGGCATCCATATATTCTTTTTTAGTCTCTTTATCGTCATTATTGATAATGGCTAACCCCTTTAACTCCTTACCGGAAATTTTCTCACGTGTCGGTTTAATATCTTCCCATGAAAAAAGAAAGTTAGGGACATTCATTTTATTAAGAGAATTAAATGCCTTTATAACAATTTCTTTTTCTTTACCTGCGATTTGGAAATCAAAAGTAAATTCTATTCCAGTATTTCCTTTTGCAATAAACTGAGGAGTATAAATAATATTTTGTTCATCAAGAAATGCTTTCACATCCTCTTTAAAAAAAGAAGAAACAGAATGCTTTGCCATCATAGCAATATCAGATATTTCAGTAATTGCACTTATCAAATTGTGTTTTTTCTGATTAAAATCTTTTTGAGTTGCAACTACCTGAAGTTCTTTTTCTATTAATATAATACCATAGTTCAGAAAAATCATTTCCAGCCAATCTTTCCTATTACTAGAACGAAAAACAGAAGCTCCAACTAATTCAAGGTTAGATAACGTAACTCCATCATCAGATAATATATAATTATCATTATCTTTTTTCACAAAAATCTCAATGTTGTCGTTGAATAAACCCATAAAAGGTGTAGTAATCATACTCCATCCGGATTGATTATCCATTGTTACGGTGGTTCTGTCTCTCAACCAATCGTAATATTCTTTTATGCTATCATCAACCCAATTCATATCAATAAAGGATTAACTGTAATTATTGTTTTAAGGTTTATAGCTTTTGCAAACTCTACAATTACTTTTGCAAATGTAATATTAAAATCCGATTTATTACCAAGGTCTTTAATTTCAAACTCATCTGCTGATAATGGTATAGCCCAAGCAAGAGGTTTATAACCTTCAACATAATAATGTACGTGATGTTCATTATTGAAATATTTACCAACAAAAGGGTGATACTTTTCCGGGACAAATTCATTAGCAGTCATAGGATTTGTATGGCTTCCATTATAATCAATTCTAAAGATTCCTGTCTTACTGTCATTTTCCTGATGGTGTAAACTAATTTTTATTTTGTTCTTTGAACTTTGCTTTATCTCCCAAAGGAATGTAAATTCAATATCACTCTCTGATATTAGTTCATATCGAGCATTAAAAGGGAACTTCTGATCTATTGATAATTTATCAAGAAGCTCCTCCTTATTAACAACTTTCTTTGGAAGTTGTAATAAATATTCTGCTTGTTCGTTAGTAATTTTCATGGTATTATTTTATTAACTCACTTTTATCTCGCCACTCATTAGCTTAGGTAATAATGTATCTCGAATTTTGCCTAAAGTTCGAATTTGCTTACAGTTATTAATTATTTTCTCATCATGAGGTATCACTGCATCTTGAAATTGTTTCACTGCGTGAAAGTCAGGAATGATAATGTCTATATTCTCAAAATCTAATTTGCTTATTGAGCCGAAAACTGTACCGGTTTCATTGAATTGTTTAATTTCATTCATTAGTGACCTCAGCTTGTAAAATGTATATGAATAATATGACTTATTAGTTTTATAACTGAAAGAAGCAACTCCACGACCTATACAGCATTTTTCATTTGCCATATTTTGTTCACCAACAGGAGCCCTTACACTAATAAGAGTATCATATTTTTCGGCAAATCTTTTTGGGTCAGTTGTGAAAACACGATTTGTAGGAAACCGAAAACCAAAATCTGCATTACCCTGATACATAGGTATTCCTACACCTTCTTCATTATAGCTTTCTCCGGGAGGTGATGAACCCATAATAAAATTAAATTCATCACCCAATTTTCCCTCCTCCCAATCCTCCTCTGCTTTCTCCACAAACCACTTTCTGAACAGAGTTTCTGTCATTTTCTCCAAGGTTTCATTTTGTCGATGAAGCAGTTCTATTTTATCATCTAGTGATGAAAGAATAGATGCAATTGCTTTTTGTTCGGGGAGGGGTGGAAGTGATATTTCTAATGCTTTAATGTCACTTGGTTTTAAAGAAGGGTATGCAGATGTCGAAGCTTCAGCTATAGAATGTAAATATTCCGTTGTCTGTTTTTGTATAAGATTATAGTACAAATATCTTGGATAGAGTGTGTCGACTTTGCATGTAATTGTAACAAAACCTGTTGAAATTACTAAATTATTTGGAGGGTTTTCAATAAACCCGTAATGAAGCTGGTTGGGTCGTACTGTTGAATAGATAATATCGTTCTCCTTTACCAATCTTTTTGCTCGACTTGGAGCATCATTTAAATCAAACTCTTGTAGACCATCAATCTTATTTTCTGTTATAGATCCAGTGTCTAAATAAATTATTTTTGAATATGGATAATTCTTATCAACACTTTC
>CAZAFR010000125.1:0-2970 GCA_964484665.1 uncultured Proteiniphilum sp.
CACAGGCTGCATTTTTATCAGATTCTTGCCAACGAGAAGAAGGTGCCTCACCGTGCAGTGAGCGTTATATACTTTGCAGTGCAGCTGGTGTGTTCAGGACTTATAATAGTACTCTACCCTACCCTGGGCTGGTGGGTGTTTGTGTTTCTGCTGGTTATTTTGATGGGATTGTATATGATGAAATTCAGGATGATGAAGAACACAATTTCTAATGCATAACATTATTTTAAATGTTAATAATTGCGTTTAATTTTTCTAATATAAAAAACATTTATACTTTTGTATAGTAATTACTAAACTTTTCATGTCTGTATTTGTTCTAAAGGAGCTGGAAGCAATTAAAGGGAGTAAATATGATTTCTTTAAACTGGATATTGAAGGAAAATGCAACTTTGATAATTTCGAAAATAAAATACGTTCTCAAAAAAGATATTATTCTGAGTTTAAAACGCTTTTGTCATACGCTCAACTATATGCTGATGGAATAAGACTTCCCGAGATTAAAATTGGAACAGTTCATTTAAATATCAAAGACATATCTGCTTATGAGTTTAAGAGTAAACATTTAAGAATATATTTTTTTCACACTTTTAGCAATCCGGATAGAATAATAGCTTTTTGTGGATTTAAAAACAATCAGAAGAAAGACATAAACAGTTTAACGAGTATAATAAAAAGATTTTTAAACGAATATCAATAATGGACAGGAAAGAACTACTAAGTAGCAAAGAGTATTGGCTATCTAAAATACAGATTGAACTATTTAATCAGGTGTCAGACTACTTAGAGAAAAATAATATGAAGAGGTCTGAACTAGCTAAGAAACTTGGTGTAACAAAAGGTTACATCAGTCAAGTGCTTAATGGAGATTCTGACCACAGGATTTCTAAAGTAATAGAATTGTCTTTAGCTATTGGGCTGATTCCTGAGATAAGATTCAAAAACTTGGAGGAATATTTAATTACAGATGCAAAATGTAAAAACAAGGATGAACATGAGTTTATTGAGTCCATACAATCTTTACAGGAAAGAGGTTACATGGCTTATAAAAAAGGAGGATTATATTCAGATAATTTAAATGAAACTGATTATTCTCCTAAAAAATCTAATACTCCTATAAGTGCATAAATAATGATTGCAAAAAGATCTAAACTGAAATTACTGACAACAGACATATTGGATAGTAAAATTAAATTTTATCCAAGTGCTTTAAAGGGTGTGGAAGTAATGCAAAAAATGTTGGATTCTCCCATTGAAATTGACTTTGATGTTAAAGTAAACGAAGATGGTTTATATTATATCTTTGTAAAAATAGAGATAAACAATGATAAGTCAACTAAATTTGGTTATAGCATATTTGTAAATTGCGCTTCGGTCTTTGACTTTGAAGATGATGTTACTGAAGAAGAAAAGAATGATCTTATTTCTTCGGGTGTTAATATCACAATTACAAACCTAAGAGGTTACATACATACAGTAACTTCATATTATCCCTTAGGTCCGTTTAATTTCCATTCTATTGATATGCAAGCTCTTTTTGCAGCAAAAGCAGAGTAGGTGTTGATTTTTGTATAATACTTAGCTTTGGTTCATCGGGGGTTATTTATTTCAGGTATTTTGGAATCTGACTCCAATGTTGTATTTTTGTGCCCTCATTTAGGTTATTAACATATGAATTATTTTAACGCTGCTGAAGCTACTAATCTTTTCAGAGTGAGTGCTCTGGATAAATCGAAACAGCCTTTCATGAAGTTTACTTTAATGGCTATACTGGGGGGTGCTTACGGATGATAATTCTTTTGATATCGATCTTTTAAGAGCTCTGAATTGTATTAAAAAAGTCAACGGTGAATGGAAATTAACTAATACAGGGCTGATTGTTTTTGGAAATAAAATGGCTCTACGTAGGTTAATGCCTATGGTTAGAGTTGATTATATTCGTATTCCAGGTAAAACATGGATTGAAAATCCTGATGAACGTTTTACTGAAACCTTAGATATGAGAGGGCCCATAATTGAACTGGTTTCACGTACTATTTCAACGATTGCAGATGATCTGCCAAAAGGATTTTCACTATCTGAAGACTCAATTCAAGCAGAAAGTAAATCGATGCTTCCGGTTAGAGTACTACGTGAAGCTATTGTAAATGCATTTATTTCTGCTATATTCCATGATACAAATTTGGCAGAAACGAAAGGTACTGGTTATAAAACTATGCAAAAATTAATGAAGGCCGCTCAAATGATGCCGCCAACATTTGAGAGTAATCGTCAAAAGAACAATTTCACACTTCGATTATTATTTCATAACCTGCTAAATAACGAAGACCTATTATGGTTAAGCCTTTTCAACGGTAAAGAATTGAACGATAATCAAAAATTAGCTTTAGTTTTCCTGAGAGAAGTTGGTGCTATTGACAATAATTCTTATCGCCAGTTAACTGGTGCCAATAGATCTCAAGCGGGTGTAGATTTACGTGATTTAAGGGAAAAAAAATTAATTGATCAGAGAAGTACCGGTAAATCAACATATTATCTCCCAGCATCTTCATTTTTAGATACCATGGTAGATAAAGGTACAACCATGGTAGGTAAGGATCCCACCATGGTAGGTAAGGATCCCACCATGGTAGGTAAGGAAATTCCTAATGAAATTAGAATATTAATTTTAAAATTGGGTAAACGGTCTCGCAATCAGGAATTAATGGAGAAAACTATTATAGAATTATGTAAGTGGCGTGATCTTTCAATTGCAGAATTGTCAGAAATACTACAAAGAAACGAGAAATATATAAAGACAAATTATATACAACCTCTAATTGAAAAAGGGAAAATAGTTTATACTATTCCGGAAATGTTGACGCATCCAAAGCAGAAGTATAGGACTTCGGGTACAAAAGAAAAGACCAAATCTTCAAAAAATAAGTAAATTATGCGTAAACTCCTATCTCTTCCACCTAATGCAGTAAA
>CAZAFR010000126.1:0-2968 GCA_964484665.1 uncultured Proteiniphilum sp.
TGAATGATCAGGGTGGTGGTGCTATTTTCCACGGAACTAAGGATACATTGATTTGTGGTTGCTATGGTGTTAACCCTTGGTTGGTATCAGGACGTACACCAAATTCTCCAAAGACTCAGCGTGAAGTTACTCTTTCACATGAAATGGATTGGGTGCGTGCATGTAAAGAATCTCCGGAAAATCGTGTTGAAACAGCGTCTCCTTTCTCAGAAGCAGGACCTTTCAACGAAATGGTAGTAATGGGTGTACTTGCTGTTAGACTTCAGAGTCTGAATCAAGAGCTCCATTGGGATGGTGAAAATATGAGATTCACAAATATTCCTTCTGATGCAACAATTAAGACAATTATCGAAGATGGCTTCAAAATTACAGATGGCCACCCAACATTTGCTAAAACATGGACAGATCCTGTAAATGCAAATGAATATGCACAAGAAATGATAAAACATACATATCAGAACGGTTGGAAATTACCGGCTATGCCGTAATAAAACAGCTTAAGAAGGAGTGGCGATTATTATCGTTTACTTCCTTCTTTAAAAGCTGATTTAGCAGTTTAATTAAAATTGAGAAAGTTATGAAGAAAGTTATTTATGCAGTCACGTTAATGGCTGCTACTATGTTCGCAGCATGCGGAGGAGGCACACAAAAGTCACAGGATGCAGAAGGCGCAGAAGAAGTAAGTGAGACACCTCAGTACACAGTTGTAGAGAACCCTCAAGTGGATTTATCTGAGTTTGCAACAGATAGCGAAGGTTATGTAGTTATTTTCAATGGTAAGGATTTTACCGGTTGGCGTGGTTATGGAAAAGATTATGTTCCATCTAAATGGACAATTGAGGATGGTGCTATAAAATTTAATGGCTCAGGTGGTGGTGAAGCTCAGGATAACGAAGGTGGAGACATTATCTTCAGTCACAAATTTAAGAATTTTGAACTCCTTTTAGATTGGAAGATTTCAAAAGGCGGAAATTCAGGTGTTTTTTATCTGGCTCAAGAAATTAGTACAACTGATGACGAGGGCAATGTAAGAATGGAACCTATTTATATATCTTCACCTGAGTATCAGGTTTTGGATAATGAAAACCATCCGGATGCTAAATTAGGTAAAGATAATAACAGACAATCAGCATCACTTTATGACATGATTCCTGCTGTACCACAGAATCAAAATCCTTATGGAGAATGGAATACTACAAAAATTATGGTTTATAAAGGTACTGTTGTTCACGGACAAAATGATGAAAATGTTGTTGAGTATCATTTATGGACACAGCAGTGGACAGATATGTTACAGGCAAGTAAGTTTAGTCAGGACAAGTGGCCATTAGCATTTGAATTATTGAATAACTGTGGCGGACAGGATAGAGAAGGTTATATTGGTATGCAGGACCATGGTGATGATGTATGGTTCCGTAACATAAGGATTAAAATTTTAGACTAAAAACAATTAATTGAATATTATCGCTCAATTGCGATAATATTCTTCTTTTTAAATGTTAAAACGATGAAAAAATATTCAATTTCTCTTAGTGTAATAATTTTGAGTATTCTTTTTGTTTTTTCTGCTTGTAAACAGAGTCCTAAACAGGATGCCGATGCAGATAAAAGTAAAAAAGATATTTATATTCAGCTCTACTCTGTTCGTGATGATATAAAAACAGATTATGCCGGTACCATTGCAGCTGTAGCTGAGATTGGTTATACAGGTGTTGAGGCTGCCGGATATAATGAAGGACTATTTTATGATATGACGCCAGCCGCTTTTAAACAATCAATTGAAGATGCAGGCATGGAAGTTTTATCATCACACACCGGGAAACCTCTTGCTGACCCGGTTGCAGATACCAATTGGGAAGAAACTTGGGCATGGTGGGATACTGCAATTCAGGCACATAAAGATGCCGGAATGAAATATATTGTAGTGCCATGGATACCAACACCTAAGACTCTTGCTGATCTTCAAGCATATTGTGATTATTTTAATCAGATTGGTGAAAAATGTAATGAAGCAGGTCTGAGATTTGGCTATCATAACCATAATTTCGAATTTAAAGAAATTGAAGGTGAAATAATGTATGATTACTTGCTCAACAATACAGATCCTTCTAAAGTATTTTTTGAAATGGATGTTTATTGGTTACAACAGGGAGGTTTTAATCCTGTTGATTACATGAATAAATATCCCGGTCGTTTTGAATTACTTCATATCAAAGATGAACTTGAAATTGGAGAAAGTGGAGAAATGGATTTTGAAGCCATCTATAATAATGCAGAAACAGCTGGTACCAAATATATGATAGTAGAGGTTGAAAGATATACAGGTACACCACTAGATGGAGTAAAAGAAAGCTACGATTTTTTGAACGATGCTGCTTATGTAAAAGACAGCTACTTAAACTAAAAGTATAGTTTTAAAATCCCTAATTTTTAAAACTAATATTTCACCCTCGAACAAAAAATGTTCGGGGGTTTTTTCGGCTTATTTTGTACAGGCATGAAAATGAAATTTGTTTTGTGAGGGAAAAACTAATATTGAGATTTAATAAAAAAACCCTCTGTTTTACAGAGGGTTATAGTCTATTTTTGTTGTCCCACAAGGATTCGAACCTTAACCGGCTGAACCAAAATCAGATGTGCTACCATTACACCATGGGACAATCCTTATATGCTTCGTGAAAAGCAAGTGCAAAAGTAGGATAAAATTTTTAACGTTCCAAATATTTCAGGTCCTATTTCCAAAAAAGCATCATACAATATAATATAGAGTTATTTTCAATATTAGTAATGTTTTCTGCAATTTTATAGACGCTATTACGATTATAAATTGAAACGTTATTGGTAATTATATCAACAATACTTCAAGTAATAAACAATACTTCAAGTAATAAACAATACTTCAAGTAATCAACAATACTTCAAGTAATCAACAATACTTCAAGTAATAAACAATACCCCAAGTAATAAA
>CAZAFR010000127.1:0-2895 GCA_964484665.1 uncultured Proteiniphilum sp.
GGAAACGGATTGCCCGATGACACTTGGTATGAACTAAGAGGCAGTGATCACTTTCTCACCACAACTCAAAAGGATTATACCATTACTTATACCAATCCGAATGCTAAGGCCGATGTGCCTTGGTTTGACAATAAAGGAAATTCTGGTGTTGTGGTTTATATGAAAGATACTTGAGACATACCTTCTCCCCAGGTAGCCATCTCTCCGAGGCCGGTAATCTTCTCTGCATCCTTATAAACTACAATGGATCTTTCATACATAGACTTGTTGGCGTTAGCCACCAATACAATCATCAAGCTATAAGGCTCATCGTAAGTTATTGTTTGACCAGATATATTTATCTGGCCTTCATAAGTTATAGTTTCCCATTTGTATGAACAGGTTGGATAAGTCAACTCTTCATCTTCCATTGTTGTTGGAGCATTCTCAGGCAAAGAGAGAATCTCTTTTATTTCTGCTTCACTTAGCAAACTACAGGGAGATTTCTCTTTTTTAGAGGTCTTATCGTCTTTCCCACACGATGAGAGTAAAATAAAAGCAGTAAGAACAAATAGTAAACTTTTCATTTTAAATAGTTTAAGTTAGAGTGCCAAAAAATAGCGGCAGTTATAAAATGAAACAGGATTTAAAGATACAGCACTCTTGTATGAAAAAGGTTTCCACTTTGTTATTGTATTTGTAAAATAGGAATAATTAATCTAAATTTCAATGATACTTAAGGACGATTTAATACTCGTTTGAGGTAATAATGAAGTTTGCTGTTATGAAGAAAGAAATTACACGGAGTAAAGAAGCAATTTAAAATATTACTTATTGTATTTCACTAGTGTCCGGTAAAAACATTTAACCGGGTCAAACATTTTTCAGCTTAACCTGGTTTGGCTACTTTTGAGTTTCCATACAAAAAAATTAGCCATGGGTAAAAGTACAAATTTTAGCGGACAGCCTATATTTAATCAGCTGTTAAAGTTCATTGACAAAAGTGATATTAGAAAAATAGCCAAGAAGCATGATGCCGAGCGGTATGTAAAAAAATTTACTACTTATCATCATCTTGTTGTAATGCTTTTTGTTAGCATTGAGGGGTATCATTCAATACGAGAGACTATTATTGGATTACTGGCTAATGCGCATAAACTCGCTCATTTAGGATTATCCTACTTAGTGCGCAGGAGTACTTTTTCTGAAGCAAATGGGCGAAGAAGTAGTAAAGTGTTTGGTGATATTTATATGAGCACCTATCGTAAGCATGCTCGATTTTTAGCGGACAGCCGTTTGAACGATGCAGATATGAAGAGACTTTACATCATGGATTCAACGACTTTATCGCTGTTTAAAGACATTTTGAGGGGCGTAGGACGTAATCCAAAAGAGGGTAAAAAGAAAGGCGGAATAAAAGCTCATACAATTATAAAAGCTAGTGAAAATGTCCCTTGTCTTATTCGATATAGCGAAGCAGTTCGGCATGATCATATGTTCTTAGAAGAAGTTCACAATCTTGCTTCTGGATCGATAATTACCTTTGACAAAGGGTATGTTGATTATGCCCAATATCAGAGATTTACTAAAAACCATATTTGGTATGTAACTCGTTTAAAAGACAATGCTCTTTATCAAGCAAGAAAAGAGTACGATATACCAGATGATGCTGATTCGGGTGTCCTGAAAGACGAAGAAATTATTCTGTATTATGGTGATGATAAAAAGCAAGAGCATCGTGCTAGGAGGATAGCTTACTGGGACAATGGAAATGAACGGTTATTTGAGTTTGTAACCAATAACTTTGAACTCTCGGCAGAAAAAATTGCACTGATTTATAAAAAACGCTGGCAAATAGAACTTTTGTTTAAACAGCTAAAACAGAATTTTCCGTTGAAATATTTTCTTGGGGATAATGAAAATGCCATTGAAATTCAGATATGGGCTGCCATGCTTGCTAATTTGCTAATAACACTTGTAAAAAGCCGTGTGAAACGTAGTTGGGCTTTTTCTAATCTAGTATCTATAATACGTCAGCAACTAATGAATTACATTGATATTTATGGTTTTTTGGAAGACCCTGAGGGGAGTTGGAGAGAAATAATAAAAGAAAATAAAATGAAATATCAAAATTCACTATTTCCTGAAATACAGGGGGCTTACTTTTGAAAATGAAGAATACGATCACTTATTATCAGTAAGTTAAACAATAAACATTGAAGGAATTCTGGTTTACCGGACAACAGTGAACAATATTGAAAGAAGATTGAGTTCCTATGGGTACGACTTGATTCTCGAACCCGATAAAAGAAAAGACCAAGGAGCTCTGGTCGGGATTAGTTACTTCAAGGGTAAATTCACCTTGAACATTTGTAATTGTTCCCACAGTTGTTCCTTGCACTATTACATTGACCCCAGGAAGGGGATTCCCCTGTTGGTCAGATGTCGTACCAGTAATGATTCTGGTAGATTGTGAATAGACTATAGTGGATATCAGGAAGATACCAACTATTGCTACACATTTCATTAATTTGTTTCTCATTTTGAATTGATTTTAAGGTTTACTAATTCATTACATAACTAAATTAACTTTCATTATGCAATTTTAAACAAATTAACGGAGTCTGTGGTGTGTGTTTTTATCGAAAAATGATTTAGCTATTATATCTTCATATCGCATTAATTATCACTTAATAATAGATGTTCGACTATTCTGAATAGAATGCCTAAGAACTTATCGGGAGTAGATTTACTTATCAGGTTTTGTAAAATAGTATTAATTTATAATATTTTTTATCAAGTTATTTAATAAGGTTATCAAATTTGAAATATAAAAGCGTATCTACTTCAAGCAGTAAAGCACCTATAAAATCACTAAATAAGACTTTTAACAGCTCATTAAACTTCCCTATGCTA
>CAZAFR010000128.1:0-2815 GCA_964484665.1 uncultured Proteiniphilum sp.
TTACTCACTATTTTATATAAACTAGCTTCGCGTCGAACAGTATATAAAATAACGTGAGTTTCACAGATCGGGTACCCGATTAATTTATTGAGGCTTCGAATAAACAATACATAACTAGAGGATAACGATTAAAAGTAATAGTAAATGAGCAAAATATTAATTACCGGAGGTGCCGGATTTATAGGGTCTAACCTTACTGAAGCATTGTTAGAAAGAGGTCACATTGTGCGAATACTGGATAACTTTGCAACTGGTAAGATTGAGAACCTTCTCCCCCTTTTAGAAAAATATCCCGAAGCTCTTACCCTACAAGTAGGAGATATTCGTAATCTGGAAGACTGCAATAAAGCAACTGAAGGAATAGAGTATGTGTTTCATGAAGCAGCTTTAGGTTCTGTTCCACGCTCAATAAAAGACCCGATAACATCAAATGAAGTGAATGTGTCGGGTTTCTTAAATATGCTGGTAGCCTCTCGCGATGCAGGGGTTAAGCGTTTTATATATGCAGCAAGTTCTTCTACTTATGGCGACAGTAAATCACTCCCTAAGGTGGAGGATGTAATAGGCAAACCATTATCGCCATACGCAGTAACTAAGTATGTGAATGAGCTTTATGCTGAGGTGTTCTCAAAAACGTATGGAATGGAGACTATCGGTTTAAGATATTTCAACGTATTTGGAAGAAAACAAGACCCCAACGGGGCTTATGCAGCAGTAATTCCGCTGTTTGTGAAGAAGCTGATGGCTCACGAATCGCCTATTATAAATGGTGATGGGGAATATAGCCGCGACTTCACTTATATAGATAATGTAATTCAGATGAATATCAGGGCTATGGAGACTAACAACCCCGAAGCAATAAACACTGTTTACAATACCGCTTATGGCGAGCGAACAACACTTAATAAACTGGTAGGATATCTCAAAGAGTATCTTTCTGAGTACGACTCTACAATTGCTAATGTTGAAATTAAACATGGACCTAACCGTGCAGGAGATATACCCCACTCGCTTGCTAATATTGATAAGGCTAAGAGCCTGCTTGGATATGATCCTCAGTTTTCTATGGAGCAGGGACTTAAAGAGGCTGTAAAATGGTATTGGGAGAATTTATAGATTTTCACTAATAACCTGTAGTTATAGCATTTAGATAAATAACTAAAACAAATACCTGTTTTAGTGCGTTATAATATTGAAATAATAGAAAAAAATAGTATTTTTGCAAATATTTATCTAACAACTAAACATTTAAGTTGAAATACCTTGTAAAAATCTATTTTTAAAAATGAAGCTCAAACAAAAGTCTGAATTCAATGCAGATGCATCAGACCTTCTTATAAAAAACAATTATTATGCACCAAGTGTACACTGCTCATATTATTCTGTTTTTCAGCTGATGAAGGTCGCAATGAAAGATTTTAAAGGAGTAGATTACGAAACAATTGATGCGAATGTTGCTTCTAGTAATTCAAGTGAACATCGTTATATTAGGAATGAAATTTTAAATATAATAAGAGATTTCGATTATAATGAGTACTCAAGAATGAGTAGAAACATCAAAGATTTATATCAATTCAGAATTGAATCAGACTATAAAAACATAGAAGTTAATTCGCAAAAAGCAACAAAAGCAAAAAAATTTTCACGTGATATTATTTTGTATATTAAGGAAAATTTTCACGTATAATCAATCAGAAGGAATGAAGTCGAAACAATATATATATAGCAAACTTAAGGAACTACACAGTCAATTCCCTAACTTAACAATAAAGTATAAACATGACTCATATACACAAATGCATATTGTAGATATTATGCCTCTAAGTGAATACGAGAATAACGAAGAGTTTATTAGATGCGAAACTGAAATTGGTTACGAGTTTGACAACTTGTTTTTCCCGGAATCAGTTATGTTTATATCATCCGAATCTTTAACAGAATTAATAAACCCAGAAATTGTTATTGAGCCGGTTATATCGACCAATCTCAAAAATGATCTATTAAACGAGTCATTTTACATTAACTTCTGTATCATTCAAGGTTATGAAAATACAATAAATGACTCAAACAACTATAGTTTAGCAGCTTAATATTATGTCAGAACAAATAGCTAAATTTAGATTTCTTAATTATCAGATACACGAATCATCCATTAGAATCTCAGATGCAGAAAGTGTTGGAAAAGATCTACAAATAGACATTAAGAAGTCTAATAAAGAAGAAGAAAAAGAAAATATATACAACTTGTTTTTTGAAATTACCATAAGTGATAAACTTGGCTCTTTAAATATATTCCTTAATATAGAAGGTAAATTTGAGTTTAACAAAGATTTGACAGATTCAGAAAAAGATTCTTTTTTCAATATTAACGCACCTGCTATACTTTTTCCATATGTTAGAGCTTACATCTCTACTTTAACATCACTTTCAGGTATCAATCCGATTATTCTACCTACTATTAATTTATCAAATAGATAATACTTTTCACCTCTTGATAAGTGTTTTTTATTGCATTAAGCAAATCTATTGTAATTATTGTGTTTTCGAAACCTCAACTATTATTTCAGGATCCACTCTGTGAGGAGAACGTTAAGTTTGATTTATTGTTTGAGTGAAACGAGTTTCAAATCAAATAGTGAACAAACAGTTGTGGATGAAATAATAGGTGCAGTGAGAAAATTCAATAATTAATTTTGCATAATTCATTAAAAACACTTAGCAACAAAGCAATATGATTAACGATGGAAGATAATACATTATATTTCAACCCACGGATTTGCGTAATAGGCCTGGGATATGTGGGCCTGCCGCTTGC
>CAZAFR010000129.1:0-2810 GCA_964484665.1 uncultured Proteiniphilum sp.
CGGCCGTAATTGACCCAAATATTTTCACTTTAATACTTTGTTTTGCATACAAAGTCATAATTTCGGCTGCACTCGTCGTATTCTCATTAACAAGTAATCCTATATGTTTTGGTTTCTTAAAGGGATGAGAACTCCTGATTCCTAAAAAACGTTTTATAGTAAATGGGCTTTCCTTACTAATTGTGGATACCACCTTTGTAACGTCATTGTCTATCGATACTGAATACTTCTTATTATATGCCTCGATATTATCCTTGGACATAAACAATTCAAGTTGGATATCACTAACCAGACTTGGGCTGAAAAATAAGGTTAATGGGACAATGCAGCCCCAGTCACCACCAACATTATCTCTAAGGTCAATTATCAGGTATTTTCGTTTTCTTATAGATTTGTAATTTTTTGCAATTATTCTCACTATCTCATTTTCATAAAACTTATCAAAGGATTGAATTTTGAGATATGAAAAATCCTTGTCAATAGCTTTAAACTCAAATCCATCAAATTGTTGACTTCCTGCTTGCCTTTCATGTTTCTTATGTTCATCATCTCTTGTGGTTTGCTCCACCAAATAGAGGTGTTTCTCTTCGAAAAATGAAATATACAACTTTGCTTTATAAAGTAAATCAGAATAGGAAGTGATAGAATCTTTTGTGGTTAAGTGCTTTATGAAATTATAATAAATAGGTTTTGCGTCCACTTTAGCTTTGTAGCCGGGATAATTATTCTCTATGTTGGTAATTATATGATTATTTAACAAATCATTATAATTAGTCTGGCAATATGCTAAATGTGATTTTAGAACTACTAATACTAATAATATGTATTTCATTTGAGTCTTTTAATTAATGCCAACGGTCAGCTGTATGCGGTCGGCCGGGGCATTTCTGCCAGTTACGGAATTTTCAGGCCGAGCGCGGGTGACTGGGGAGCACGCAACCTGCAATATGATATGGGGCCCCGGCTGCCGTATACAGCTTTGTTGGCACCAGTATTTTATTGTCTGTGTATGTATTTATCAATTCCACTTGGTAATCTACCTTCCCATTTTTTAATCAATACTCCTTTTTCGTCAAAGAGCATATATGTTGGGTAAACGTTGATATCAAATGCTTTAGAAATAACACCATTTTCATCGCGCAATAACTGTAATGGTAAATTGGCGTTGTGTAGATGTTCATAATATAGCATCCAAGTTTTATGGTCGGCATAACAATCTAACATTACAACATCAAGTTTATCCTTATACTTTTTACTGAATTCAATTACTTTAGGTATTCCCTTAACACATCCTTTACAACCTGGTATGGAAAAGTCCACTAATAAAAATCTAGTGTTTATAAAGTCAATATGCACTTTACTTTTGTCACTATTAATTGCTGTGAAATAGTCTAATTGCTTTGTTTCTGGATTATATGAAATATTTGTATTAGTTAATTCTTGTGACCACCCACCAAAGGTTTTTAATATTAGGAATATTAAAATAACATGCTGTTTCTTCATAGTCTTCTAGGTTTTTGGGAACTTAATATTGCTGCCAACGCCCACATGTATGAAATGATGGGGGCTTGCGAGCGTCGTTATTGTCTGCCGTTAATAAATTTGCTACGGGGAGTGGAGTTGCCTATACACACATAAACCCCCAATATTTTATACATGATGTTACAGCCAGTACTTATAGTTCTTTAATCGATTTTAATGTCTCAATAAATTCAGATTCGTATTCATCAGCAATCTCTTTTGTCATATCCATAAGTATCTGAATCCCCTTTTTATCTTTATTAATTATATGAACCATGTATAAGATGTGGTCAAATTCCCCCTTAGAATAGTGGCATTTATACCAATATGAGTTTTTATAAGAAATCGGATAATCCTCATTTTCATGAATTAGCACCTTATCAATTTTTACTCCATTTGTTACAAGTGGCCTTTGTTTCATAAATGAATAGACTGTCAATTCATCAAATCCGCTTGCATCCTCCACATATATCATAATCGCTGGTATTATCTGACGACCTTTATCATCCGTTATTTCTTCTCTTTTAAATATGTACTCTGTCATATTTCCAGGAGTCATACTTGTTAAACTCCACTTAGTACTAGGAAACTGAATCGCCATTTTCGCTTCTTCAATAATGTAGTCAGTTTTATATTCCTCTTCTCCAATAATATCACCGCCTTCGTTGTAATATTTCCAAATGCCATATCTACCACCATTTTTAAATTGACCCTCTGAATGCAATGAACCATTCTCTCGATAATATTTTGTCAATCCAGCTTGTAGTCCATTGGAAAAAGAGGTTTCAGATGAAGGGTTGCCATTTCTATTATACTCCTTATACTTACCGTCTAATTTACCGTTTGAATAATTCTCAATTGCTTCAATCTTTCCATTATCGTAATACCACTTGTGTGTTCCTATTTTCTTGTTGTCGGAATATGCACCAATATGTTTAAGCTTCCCGTTTTCATGAAACCATTTAAACTCTCCCGTTTTTATCTCAGGATTAAATGAAATATAATCTCCAATCATTTGAACCTGGTCATTAGACACAAAATAATCGGTACGATTAAATCCAATCTCCGTTTCTAATTCAATTCGAAAAAATTTTGCATTTTCAGCAGTCGTTTCTTTCCATTTAGAATCAAAGAACAAAGTGTCTTGTCCGTAAACATTTAAGGTCAAAATGAGAAACAGGATTAAGTTGAAATATTCTTTTATCATATCTGGTTTATTATAGTTTGCATGTCGCTCATTGTATTGGCTGTAACGGATGGCGGTATGAAACGTTGGGGATTGCGGGCTT
>CAZAFR010000130.1:0-2803 GCA_964484665.1 uncultured Proteiniphilum sp.
AGAATTCCTACCCGTAAATTAAATGATGTGATGCTTCCGATTATTGAAAACACTCCTCCGCCCTCTAATAAAGGTAAATTTGTAAAAGTTAAATATATTACACAACTGCATAACACAAGTGTGCCTTCGTTTGTATTTTTTTGTAATCTACCACAATGGGTAAAAGAACCCTATCGAAGGTTTATAGAAAACAGGATGCGAGAAAAATGGAATTTCAGTGGAACCCCCATCAATATTTTCTTCAGAGAAAAATAAATGTTATAAACTGATGAATTAACAAAAATATTGCGTTAATTTGTATTACTTTTGACATTAGACAGATTGTAAAATCTGCTATTGTATCATAAAAAAAAGTAATTTGAAATGTATATTTCCGGCTTGCAAGCCGAGTAAAACGAAGGAACAGGAATGAATACTACAAAGAATCTAGAGAACGAAAAACTATCGATTAACGAAGTAGAATCTGATAATAAACAGCAATCTGAATTAACAGAACAGGAAACCTCTTTAATTGAATCTCAGTCGGATAAAGAACCCGACAAAGTTGTTGAACCAAAAACTGAAGAGGAAGCTTCCACTAATACAGAAGTGAAATTAAAATCAGACATTGAGCCTGATCCTGAGCAAAAGGAGAAACTAAAACAAGAGATAGAGCCTAAATTAGAAAGGGAGGAAGTAGAAGTACCTAAAATCGAGCCGGAACCTGAAATAGAAAAGGAAGAAGTATCGGAAACTAAGCTTGAACCTGGAATAGAAAAGGAAGAAGTACCGGAAAATGAGCTGGAACCTGAAATAGAAAAGGAAGAAGTGTATGAACCTAAATCGAAATCTGAAGTTGAGTCGGAACAAGAACCTGAACAAGAAAAAATAGAAGGTGTTGAGTCTGATCAGGAAAAGGAGATTGATTATGATCTGGAAGATGCCAATATTGAGGATGAATCTGATTCAGATGATGAAGATTCAGATGATGAGGATATTGATGAGACAGAAACTGAAGAATCAGGTGCTACATTGCTTTCTATAGAAGAGATAATTAATCATCTTCGTAGTTTACTGGAAAAGGGTACTCTAAAACGTAAAGATGTTGAAGAGTTTAAAAATCAGTTTTACCGTTCACTTAGGAATGAAGTTGAAGCTCAAAAACAATCTTTTATCTCGGGAGGTGGTGAAGAGATTGACTTTGTAGCTGCTGAACCGGAAATTTATATAGAGGGTAAGGATCTTTTGCAAAAAATTAAAGAGAAACGTGCTGAGCTTGTAGCTAAGGAAGATGCACAGAAAGAAAAGAATGTTGCAAGAAAGTTATCTATCATAAATCAGATTAAATTACTGACTGAGACACAAGGTCACGAGGATTTTAATAAAACTTACCAAGAATTTAAGTCCCTTCAGCAGGAATGGAATGAAATAAAGTTGATTCCACAGTCGAAGGTTAATGAATTATGGAAATCATACCAGCGTTATGTTGAGAAATTTTATGATCTGGTAAGAATAAATAATGAATTCAGAGAATATGATTTTAAGAAGAATCTTGAACTGAAAACAGACCTTTGTGAAGCTGCTGAGCGATTGGATGAAGAACCGGATGTGATTTCTGCTTTCCATCAGTTGCAAAATCTTCATCAAGAGTGGAGAGAAACAGGTCCCGTTTCACGAAAAGATCGTGAAGAGATTTGGAACAGATTTAAGTCGGCTTCAACGAAAATCAACAAAAAATATCAGTCTCATTTTGAAGAGCTTAGAGGTAAAGAAGATGAGAATCTTGAGCTTAAAACAGCAATTTGTGAAAAACTTGAGGCAATAGATTACTCTAAAATAAAAACCATAAAAGACTGGAACAGAAGTGTAAAAGAAGTGCTTGATCTTCAATCACAATGGCGCAAGATTGGTTATGTTCCCAGAAAATGGAATACCAAAATCTATAAACGCTATCGTGCAGCCTGCGATCTGTTTTTTAAAAATAAAAATGACTACTATAAATCTCTTCGAGGAGAAATGGAAGAGAATCTTCAGAAAAAGGTTGAACTGTGTGAACGCGCTGAAGCTATGAAAGATAGTACCGACTGGAAGAAAACAACTCAGGACATGATTGACATACAAAAAGAATGGAAATCAATTGGTATTATTCCTCGTAAACATGTGGATAGCATCTGGAAACGTTTTATCAGTGCATGTGATTATTTCTTTGAACAGAAGAAACTAAATACAACTTCACGTTATGATGAAGAGTCAAGAAATCTGGAAGCAAAAAGAGCAATTGTTCAAACTATAAAAGATATTGATAAATCACTCGAAGCAGATAAAGCATTGTCATCACTGCGCGAGTTGATGGATCAGTGGTATAATATTGGTCACGTACCATATAAACTGAAAGATGTTACTTATCGTGAATTTTACGATGCTACTGAAGAGCTGTTTGATAGACTTAATATAGATAAGGCAGACCGTAAACTGGAAAGCTTTAAAACTAATATTTCTGATATGGCTAAATCCGGTAACGCTAAGAATCAACTCTATTATGAACGTGAAAAGCTAATGCGTCAATATGAACGCATGAAGAATGAACTACAAACTTATGAAAATAACATCGGATTCTTATCGGTTTCTTCTAAAAAAGGTAATCACTTATTGGATGGCATGAATCAAAAAGTTGAAAAAATTAAATCGGAGCTTCAACTTATAATACGCAAAATAGAAACAATAGATAAAGAGTTATAAGACAATTTAGGAACTATATAATCTGAAAGTTATTAGTGTTGCCGAGATGGTCTATACAATCTCCTTGAGGAAATTTATTTATTAT
>CAZAFR010000131.1:0-2741 GCA_964484665.1 uncultured Proteiniphilum sp.
TCATCTGTAGATCTGTATGCTTTAAAGAATGCATCTTTACCTAACTTAATACGTTCGTGGTTGAATACTTGATCGAAGTCGATTGTTTCAAGATCCACTTCTGTTAGATTGTATCCATCATTGCAACCAATAATGTAATCTTCAAGAGTAAATTCAAATTTAACCGGTGTGTTGTCAACCTGCTCTGTAATAACTATTTTGAGATAGCCGACAGCATAAACATGACCCTCTTTATCAACTACTTTAGCTAAAACAACTGGAGTGCGACCAACAGCAGCTTGATTTGCAGTACCGTCAGCAGCAGGTTTTACTTTAAGAACGCCATCTTTTAAAGTTACATAACTTGATTGATTAACACCTTCGTTCTTAATATCAATTAATTCGAAAACAAAATCTTTTTCGATATCGTCGTAACCAAACTCTTCAAGAATTCTCCAAGAATCGTTGAATTTAGCTATCGCACGTAAAGAATCATTGAGGTTGATGCTAAAATTATTATCATAAGTATCTTTGTTACGGTTATAACCATTCCACAAATTTAAAGAAGCTGATGGTTTCCAATAGTCATCACTTACAATATCATCATCCATGTATACAGGAAGTCTGTTTTTCCATCTTCCAACTTTGGCATTTTCTTTTACTAATTCAATTCTTGCGAACATTGGTCCTGCAAGACGAACAGGAATGTATTCTGAAGAAACTGAAACACTATTCTCTACATTCTTGTTTTTTACCTGAAGAGCAATGCTTATGTTTTTGTAATAAAAGAATTCAGGCCATGAGAAATTTTCGTCATCTAATGCTTGTGCAACAGCCACAGGTTCCTCTCCCTCATACATTGCCCAATCGTAGAAGTCGGAATGTATAAGAATAGGTACAGTTAGAACTCCACTTTCTAAAGTTACATCTTCAACAACAGCTTTTAATAATGGTTCTGTAGTACTTTTAGTACCGTAAAGAAAAAGAATTTCTGATGTTTTTTCCAATAATCCAACCACTTCAAAATCATCTAAAGTAGCATTTGAAGGACTAACATTGAACTTAGCATAGGTAATCCCTTTGTAGGCTGTTAGAGGTTCTTCGCTGTACCAGTTAGGATACCAGTTATCCCAAACTTTTTCTCCCTCGATATCCTGCATCCACTCACCCAAGAAATGAACAGGGAATTGAGGAGTACCGTCATAAGAAGTAAATTCAGGTTCAAAAGTTAAGCTTGATACTACTGGTTTTACTAATTTTTTCAATTCTACAAACATATCAGCTACCTCTTCTTTGATAGTTTTCAGCTGATCTGCATTAGCCTTTTCTATTTCAGCTAGTTTGTCATTGATTTTACCTTCAAGACCTTCAAGACCTTCTAATTTTGTGTTGATTCCTTCAATACTTGTTTTTAGTCCTTTAACTTCAGTTTGAAGAGCTGTGATAGCTTCTGCGTCACCTGCAGCCTCAGCAGCAGCCAGAGCTTCTTTTGCTTTTGCAAGAGCGTCAGCAGCTGCTGTTTTTGCAGCTGTAGCATCGTTTTGAGCGCTCGTAACAGAGGTCTGTAATGTACTTAGGTCACTCTTAACGGTTGTAACCTGAGACTGCAGACCGCTGATGTCATCATCATAATCTTTACAAGATGTCATTGTTATCAATGCACCAATTACTGTAAAGACAAAAAATTTAAAAAATAACTTTTTTTTCATACACTAAAAAATTTAAAAATAATAAATTAAGATATTTCACTAAGGTGTTTCTATTTGTTAGAAATTGTTTTCCTTTTTCTTTGTAAAAACAACTCTGACAGTGTCAGTTTGCTTTCATCTCTAATATTCTCACTGAACTTAAATATCTGACTTTGTTCACTGTTCTTTTTTTCGCTTTTATCCATACCTGATAGTGATATAAACGAAGGGATATATCTGATTTCAACAGAACCTATCTCTATCATATCTTCCTTGCTGAAGAAATCTAAACATACTTTTAAAAGAATACTTTTTGAAACTATAACTTTACATCCGGAGTTTATTACACAAGTAGATGGTACATTGTTGTCAAATTTATCGTTGTGAACAACAGTAGCCGAAATGGGCTCTTGCTGCTCAATAAGTCTTATTAAAGATATATGGCTGTTTAAACCTGTTCTGTGATGAGCTATTTTTATATCGGTAATGAGACTTCCCTGATTCAGAGGCAGCATCATATATATCCATTTAGAGTCGCCGGGCTCGGTAACTGTAACTTGCATTCCGGGATGGAATGTGAAAGGATAACTGAGCTTAATTGTAGGATCGCCGGTGACAAACCCTACACCATGCATCATCATCGACTCTGTTTGGGAGAGTAATTTTCTTGTAATATTTACGTTTTTTTCAGACATCAGTAAATTGCGTAAGATTATTCAGATAGTTCGAATTTTATACTTTGCAATGTTTTTTTAAATTCAGGTGATGGCGTAAAAACCACCCGCATATTAGTAATGTTGTCTCCTGTAAAATCTTCAGGTTTGCTGACTCCTTTACTGGATAATGATAGCCTGAGTGTCCCCAGGTTGTTTAAGTTGACGCTGTAACCTTCAGTTAAGTATCGGGGTATTTCGTCTACCATATTTTCTATCACATTTAATACCGCTCCTCTGGTCATTGAGGATTTAGAAGCAATGCCTTTGCTCAACTGATAGTTGTTTATGGTGCCTGATTTTACCGGGCTGGCATACCATTTCCGTTTACTATCAGGTTCAAGCGGATTGGCTTTTTGTA
>CAZAFR010000132.1:0-2733 GCA_964484665.1 uncultured Proteiniphilum sp.
TCCGGACTTTTAACCCCCTGATTTTGTTATTTCTATAAACTTACTTACATTATTCAATTATGAAGAAAGAAGCGTTTTAGCTCTAACATTCTTAACGATTCTTACTTTATTTGCCGTAATGGCAAAAGGATGCAACTATGATTATTATTGCTTTCGAAAAGGAGGTTTAATTATTTCTGCTCTTAAATCTCTGTTACGCACCTTTATTAATATCTCAGTTCCTAATTTTGAAAATTCAGATTTTACATAACCCATCCCAATACCTTTTTTTAACGTAGGAGACATAGTTCCTGAGGTAACATTTCCAATAAGCTCACCGGATTCATTAATAATTTCGTAGCCTTGACGTGGTATACCTTTATCAATTAATTCAAAACAGCAAAGTTTACGAGAAACGCCGTCGGATTTTTCTTTTTCTAAAATTTCTCTACCTACAAATGGTTTGTTATCAGTAAATTTAGTAATCCATCCAAGACCAGCTTGCAAGGGTGTAGTTGAATCATCCAGATCATTGCCGTAAAGACAATAACCCATCTCTAAACGTAACGTGTCACGCGCACCTAATCCAATAGGTTTAATTCCAAATTCTTCTCCTGCCTCAAAAACAGCTTTCCATATTTTTAAACCATTTTCCGGATAGAAATAAAGTTCAAAACCACCAGCACCCGTATATCCTGTATTGGAGATAATCACATTTTCTACTCCTGCAATTTTTGATGTTAAAAATCCATAGAATGGAATATCAGAAAGGTTTTCATCTGTCAGTTTTTGTAAAGTTTCTTCTGCTTTGGGTCCCTGAATAGCAAGTTGTGCAATATGAGCAGATGCATTCTCGAGTTCAGCACCCATAGTGTTCCATTTCGTGCACCATTCCCAGTCTTTTTCGATATTAGCAGCATTTACAACCATTAAATATTTCTCGGGTTCGTAGTAATAGACTATTAAGTCATCAACTATACCTCCATTTTCATTTACAAAACATGTATATTGCGCCTTTCCAACATGAAGTTTAGTTACATCATTACTAGTTACTTTCTGCAAAAACTCAACAGCTTTGGGGCCTTTCACCCAAAACTCACCCATGTGGGATACATCAAACACCCCCACAGAATTCACTACAGTTTGGTGTTCATCAATAATACCGGAATATTCAATTGGCATATTATAGCCTGCAAACTCATGCATTTTAGCTCCCAGACTTATATGTAGATCTGTAAAAGGTGTTTGTTTCATTTCTTTTGGTTGTTTATAAGTTGAATTTATTAATCAAAAATTAATTATAGATATTTATTGATTCCTAGCGACTATTTCCGCTAATTTTACAATAACTTGTGATGCTTTCTCCAGTGATGGAATCGGCAGAAACTCATATTTACCATGGAAATTCATTCCACCGGCAAAAATATTAGGACATGGCAGACCCATAAACGAGAGTTTAGAGCCATCTGTACCTCCACGGATAGGTTTTACATTAGGTTTTATACCTAACTCCTCCATTGCGATATAAGCATAATTAACAATGTGCTTTACGGGTTCAACTTTCTCCCTCATATTATAATATTGATCCGTGATATTAAGAGTAAGTCTTTTATCATATTTCTCATTCAGCAAGTTAACAGAGTTTATTAATGTTTTTTTTCGATCTTCAAATTTTTCTCTGTCATGATCACGTATAATAAATGATAAACTAGACTCTTCTACCGTTCCACTCATTGAAATTAGATGATAAAAACCTTCGTAGCCTTCGGTATATTCCGGTCGCTCCTGTTTTGGTAAAAGTGCTACCAATTCGTTTGCTACGTGCAGAGCATTTATCATCTTATTTTTAGCGTAACCCGGATGTACATTTCGTCCTTGTATTTCAATCTTTGCGGATGCAGCATTAAAGTTTTCATACTCAAGCTCACCCACTTCGCTTCCATCCATTGTATAAGCCCAGTCAGCTCCAAACTTCTCAACATCAAATTTATCAGCTCCGCGTCCAATCTCTTCATCAGGTGTAAAAGCAATTCTTATCTTCCCATGCTCAATTTCAGGATGGTCTAACAGATACTGCATAGCACTCATTATCTCAGCTATTCCGGCTTTATCGTCCGCACCAAGTAATGTTGTGCCATCGGTTACTATTATATCTTCACCTTTATGTGAAAGTAATTCAGGAAAATCATTTGGCGAAAGAATTACGTTATTTGCTTCATTTAATATAATATCTGTTCCATCATAATTTTTAACTATACGAGGATTTACATTGTTCCCACTCATGTCGGGACTGGTATCAATATGAGAAATAAAACCTATCACCGGTACTTTTTTATCCGTATTAGCAGGCAAGGTTGCCATGAAATAACAATTATTATCGAGGCTTACATCAACAAGTCCCATTTCTAAAGCCTCTTTCTCTACCTCTTTTGCAAGATTAAACTGTTTTTGAGTACTTGGAGTTTGAGTACTGTTTTCGTCCGATTGAGTATCAATACGAGCGTATTTAATAAACCGATCTACTATTGTCATTATTTTATTATTTAATTGATTGTTTGATTGAAATGAATTTGCTATAGTTAAAGATACATTAGCTTTACAAAGATAAAAAATTGACTTGAATAGTAAAAATCAATTTACTCTTTTGTAACTGCAAAAAAAAAGTCTTATCTTTGCAGTTGGGTAAGTCCTATACGGCTAGCTCCCGAAGAATCCCCCAGGTCTTGACCGAAGCAAGGGTATTTGGTTGTAGCG
>CAZAFR010000133.1:0-2683 GCA_964484665.1 uncultured Proteiniphilum sp.
TCCATTACATGTTCCTGATTTATTAAGTTTGGAGCGATAGACTCTGAAATAGGGCGGTCGCTTCCAAGTAAGCTGTACAGGATTCCCTCCTTGATTTCAAAAAGAGAATACTCCATAAATCTGACATCAAATAAATCTCTTGGATGTTGACGTGAAAGAGCAGCAGCCACTTTACCACCATAGAGCAGGGGAATGGGGACAACATTTGCCTCGCAATACATCTTGAACTCCTCTTGTGCTTTGTTACAAAGTGGCATCAACTGAAGTTCACCACATACGATTCCCCTTTTTGTCTGATTGACCTCAATCTTTACCTGATTGCCTCTGTAACTACATAATAGCTTACATATATCGGGACGATGTGCGACCTGTACACCCTTGATGGTTTGTCTTAGTTTTGTGCCAATCCTTGCTAGGCAATCATTGATATTACTTATACTTTCTTCTCTGTCTAATAGGGGGATGTAGGTCAGGTCAATATCAATAGAGTATCTGGGGAGATCTTGAACAAATAGATTAATCGCAGTCCCCCCGTGGATGGCAAGATCTGCTTCTTCAGTAACTGTCGGAATAATGCGCAGTAACAATTCGACTTTGCTATGAAAGCTATTCGTAATCATATAATTCTTGTGGTATAGTGATTTCGTATTTTTCTATATAGACTCCAGGAGTTGCAAAAGCTCTTTTCCCTTTGCCTAAGTGTATATTTGCATTTTTTATCTGTTTAGCCCAGGGAAGCTGTGCTTTTTCTGCGAAGTAGAGAAACAAGCGGTTTATTTTGACAGACGTACTTAACTCCAGCAACTGTTGCACCAGGTTTGGTCTAAGGGTGGTGAGCATCTCCATTATATAGTATAAATCCATCAGTGAAAAATATTTTGGTGCTAATTGTATACACTCCAAGATGGCTCTTTCGGGGGATGAGTAATGTACTTCATAACCTTCCACCGTCATAGTATCAATACCTATATTGCTTCCTGAAAAGAGATTGGTGCTGAAAACTTGAAGGTTGTTGATAAGATTGCTGTCCTTTATCCAATTTGGGATGTGTTCACTGTTGGGTTCATAGAGAAACATAGGCTCATCTCCTATATAGCCATAATGGGCAAAGCCTCTGAGTCCCAAAGCAGTTGATGCTCCTATTACAAACTGCTTTTCAAGCAGCTTGTAATAACAGAATAGCACAGAATAAATGGTAGGCTCAAAGCCATCAAAGCAATATACCCCGTTTGCTATTCGCTTTAGCCAGCCCCTTTTCACCATGTCAGCTTGTTCAGAGCGAGTGATTCCCTGCTGTTCCATCCAGGCAGAGAAAATAACCGGTGTTTGCTGGGCTTGTCGCTGGAGTTGTTTTATTTTAGTCGCCATATGTATGCTGTTTCACTTACAAATATAGATTAAAGTAAACTCTTAGCCAATTAAATTACCAGAAATAATAGTGAATTAGAATAAATATTGCTCCGGAGATGATTTATTGAGCTATTTCATTACAAACAGTTACTATTGCAACAGCAGAGCCAATTGCCAATTTCATGTTGGATAAAACACTTAATTCTTTTTGGTAGTGTTAGTGTTAAGCTACTTACTTCCATACCAAAGCCACACACATCCATCAGTCCAATAACCTTCATCTAACTTTCATCTTAGCACTACTTTTATTCTGCATTAATAGTGATGCAGAATTAAAACAGCTCAATTATGGATGAAAAACTAAATCCGAAAGACAAAGTCCTCCTGATGCGAGAAGAAGGAGAAGGCAGTAAACTCAAAGTAGTGCAAGGCAATAGGTAAGATCCTTGAGCAGGTTGAACAAGGTATTGCACAAGACAGTCTCCCTGATGATGAACCGCCCACCCCTATTAACAGCAAGGAGTTAAGAGAACGCATCGCCCAAATTAATAGGGACAACTTGGCTAAAACCGAACTACGAGCCGTTAAGATGATTGAGAATAAGTATCTGCCAAAATTAGAAGAATATGAAAAGCATCTTGCTATTTTAGATAATCGTAACAGCTACTCAAAAACAGATAATGATGCCACTTTTATGAGAATGAAGGATGATCATATGGGAAACGGTCAACTCAAGCCGGCATACAATGTTCAAATAAGTACCGAAGAACAGTTCATCACTCACTATGGACTTTTTCCCAATCCGGGCGATACATTAACGTTGATTCCATTTTTGAATAATTTTAATAGACGATATGGATTACTTCCTAAGATGGTGGTTGCAGATGCAGGATATGGCAGTGAAGAAAATTATGAGTATCTTGAGGACAATGCAATAGAGCCTTACGTGAAGTTCAACTATTTTTATAAAGAACAAAAAAGAGGCTATCAAAACTGTTTTAGGGCAAAATATATTTTTTATTTACATTTTCATCAGAAAAATAACATCAGAAGAAAATTTTATTGAAAGAGAATCTCCAAAAATATTTATGGCTGCATAATAATAGAAAAAGAGACTGCCCTTATGGGACAGCCTCCTTTTTTTTATATTGTCTTTGTCGAAAGCCAAGAAAAAGACAAAAAAAGACAAAGCAGCTAACCTAAACTGTACCCCTTTTGAAAAATCATGCGGGGGGTACAGTAAATCAAAACGCAGGGGGTACAGTTTGTCAGGGATTGGCCGTATTACTGTTGATGGGCAGGCATCACGATTTAGTACTAAGATAAACGTAAA
>CAZAFR010000134.1:0-2559 GCA_964484665.1 uncultured Proteiniphilum sp.
CGGGAGAAGACATCGGCATATAGCTCGTTTACATACTTTGTTATGGCATAGGGCGACAGTGGCTTTCCTATAACATCTTCTACCTTGGGGAGGGTTGTGCTGTCGCCATAGGTGGAGGAGCTGGCTGCATATATAAATCTCTTTACTTTTGCATCACGGGACGCTACCAGCATATTAAGAAATCCCGAGACGTTAACATCGTTAGACGTGACGGGATCTTTTATTGAGCGTGGTACTGAACCGAGGGCGGCTTCGTGAAATACATATTCTGCTTGCTGTACAGCTTTGTGGCAATCTTCTTTGTTTCTTATGTCGCCTACCTGCAGCGTAAGGTTGTTGGGGTATTTCTCTATGAGAGGCAACAAGTTTTCTATCTTTCCGGTTGCAAAGTTATCTAGTACTTTAACTTCGTGACCTTTTTCCAATAGTGCTTCTGTTAGGTTCGATCCTATAAAACCGGCACCACCGGTAACTAATATTTTACTCATCTTGATTTATTTAGCTTCACTTTAGGGCGCACTTCGTCTCTATCTGTCCCATCACGCACACGCACAAACGGGGGTAGAGCACTCTATATTGTTTTAGGGGCACTCCCCTATCCTTTCTATTATCTATAAACAAAAAAAATCCCAACATAACTCTATCGGTAACCAGTCACAATGGAATCTATAACTTTATTGTCTTTTTTTGTAGTATTTGTTGTGTGGCAGAGAAGACTGTCCCAAAAATTCTCACAAATTTAATAAAAAAATCTATATCATGGCTAAATTTTAATGTTTAAATACCCGGGGAAAGTATGATTAGTGGTTTTACTGTGCAAAGCTTCACTGCCCTGTAGAGCGTGTCTTCTTATTGTATAATTAATAAACAGATTAGATACAGATCAGACAAAAAAGGAAGTTCCGACTATCTACAACGAATTAATGAAATCACCAAATAGGAAAAGATTTTCACTTTTACCTTTGTTGAAAAGTAAATGATCAAAATCCCTCTGTTTTACGTTAAGATCAACCGTTTTTAGGCGCTCTTCTGTAGCCTGTTTAAATTCTTGCAGATTGTGAATTTCACAGCATTTTGCAAGAAAGTCATAATCAGGTTTGGTCTGTGAAAGTAAAAAGATCAAATCATAAAAGTCACGTCCCTTTGCACGATTCAACATAGCAGCAATTTTCATACTGCACAGAACATTTTTGGATGGAACAGGAAATGGGAAAAAGAATCCACAACCTTTGATATTTACAATCTCTGTAGGATAATATATTCCTTGATCCTGACTTTCTATCTTAATCAAAAACCTCTCTTCCTTATACCCACTCAATTCCAGGTCAAACAGTAACTCCGGGAAATAAATATTACGTCTGAAAGCTTTTAGTTTAGGGTTTTCTTTGTCTCTTGCTTCAACCTTAAAACCCGCACGATCTAGAAACTGAATTATTCCGTTTGTCATTTCAATAAATTCATCCTTAGACAGTTCTTTACAATCAAAATCCAAATCTTCAGAAAATCGGTCTATTCCCCAGACCAAACGCAAGTTTGTACCTCCAATAAAAACTATTTTTTTTATGTATTGAGTTGAAGAAAGATAGTCCAGAATCATCAATTGTAAATACTCTTTTAACATGTATTTATCAAAAATTGAATACTCACTTATTTGCTTAGGAAAGAAATTTCTTATTTGTTCAATCTGTATCATAAATCATAAGTCTTTAGCAGCAAACTCACACGCTCACTGAGCGCTTTACTTTCAAACATATCACAATAATTACTTAGTAAATCCTTGTTCAATTCATCCTGCATGAAATACTCATCCAGGCGCAATTCCAGTAATTCCTGCTCTTTATCATAAAATGGATAAAGATACAGCAAGTCAAGTAAAGCTTTTTCGGGTGTAGCAAACATAATAGTACGATTATCAGCCATTGGCTTCAAATCATACCCGAAAATCAATTTCTCTTTAATGTTTTTATAAGAATATTCGCCAACATCATTCTTAAACGATGCTGTTTTAAGTGAAGACACACTTGTAATTTGCACAACAGCTTCAGGAATCATGCCATAAAAAGATAATGCAGTGTGCAAACTTATATACGACGGTCGATAAATTCTATTGGCAAAAAAGTATGGATAGCCCTGCTTACCTTTGTATTCAGAGAAGCTATAGTAGCCTCGTTTTAAACGGATTAGATATCCCTTCTTAAGCCAACGAGTAAGATTATTACGGTCAAACTCCGGTTTCCAAGCATATATCTGATGGATATTAAAGATAGCCAAATCAAACATTTTATCCTTAAATTCGAGGTAAGTCATGTTTTATTATATTTCTATTACGCTGCAAATATAGTGCATTTCGGAAATAAAACAAATATATCTCGTAAAATCAAAGAGGGCTAAAATAAATAGTCGAGAAAAAGTCAATTTACTGTGCAAAATGCACAAAGGCATTTAGGGGTTATTTGCCGATGCAGAACTTACTGAAAATATTACCTAATATTTCGTCTGTTGTTATTTGCCCTGTTATTTCGCCAAGATAAAACATACACTCACGAATATCTTGTGCTA
>CAZAFR010000135.1:0-2473 GCA_964484665.1 uncultured Proteiniphilum sp.
ACCGGCAGCTCCTACAATTGTTAATTTGTCGTTTGTTAGAAAGTCCATAATTGAATACTATTTTAATGTTAATTGTCTTGTGGAAACAAGAGATTTTCGAATTTCAAATATACAAAATATTGCAAGAACTGATGATATGTAATTTAATAAAATTCACTAAAACACATATCCGAACAAAAAATTATAATAGACTCCAAGCAACAGTCAGTCCAGCCATTACAATTGACACCATACTCATAAGTTTAATCAGTATATTAAGTGATGGGCCGGAAGTATCTTTAAAAGGATCACCAACGGTATCACCAACTACAGCAGCTTTATGTGCCTCACTACCTTTACCACCCAAATTTCCCATCTCAATATACTTCTTAGCATTATCCCAAGCTCCACCTGAGTTTGCCATAAAAACAGCCATAACAAACCCGGTTCCCAATCCTCCTGCTAATAATCCCATTACACCTGAAACACCCATAAGCAGCCCTGTCAGTATAGGCGCAGCAACTGCGAGGAGTGAAGGCAACAACATCTCTCGCTGTGCTCCTTTAGTGGAAATTGCCACACATCGAGCGTAATCAGGTGATGTTTCACCCGTAAGAATTCCTTTAAATTCGCGAAATTGATAACGAACCTCTTCTACCATATTTCTTGCTGTTCTACCCACAGCATTCATAGTAAGTCCACAGAACAAAAACACCATCATTGATCCTAAGAAAATACCAGCCAATACTTTCGGATTCATTAGTGTTACCTGATAATAATTCATAAAATCAACAAAACTTGCTTTAGCAACTTCAACAATTTGTCCATCAGCAAATTCAAGAATATTATCATTAACCCGTAATAATGCAACCCTGATCTCTTCAACATAAGAAGCCATAAGAGCCAAACCTGTAAGTGCAGCAGATCCTATGGCAAATCCTTTTCCAGTAGCGGCCGTAGTATTTCCTAAAGAGTCAAGCATATCAGTTCTCCTTCTGACTTCTGGATCCAAGCCACTCATTTCAGCAATTCCGCCTGCGTTATCCGCAATTGGTCCATAAGCATCTGTTGCAAGTGTAATTCCAAGTGTTGATAGCATACCAACCGAAGCTATAGCTATTCCATAAAGTCCCATACTTACATTCTCAGCTGTAAGCATATTTGCTACATCAAAACGTATTGCTGAAAGGTAAGCAATAAGTATAGCAACAACTATTGTCAGCACTGGTATAGAAGTAGAAATAAAGCCACTCCCTAAGCCTGAAATAACAACAGTTGCGGGACCGGTCTTTGCACTATTTGCAATCTCAATAGCCGGTTTATGAGACGATGAAGTAAAATACTCAGTACCCTGACCTATTACTATACCAGCTAAAAGACCGGCTATCACTGAAAATGAGAGTCCCAACCAATTACTAAATCCCAATAAATATAGTATTCCAAAAGTAATTATAGCAATAAAAACTGCGCTTATATTTACTCCCCTATTAAGTGAGTTCATAAGTTGCTTAACAGTTGCATCCTCATTTGTTTTAACCAAAAATATCCCAATGATTGATAAAAAAACTCCAATAGCAGCAATCAACATTGGAGCAAATACTGCATTTTGCTGCATAGAAGGATCAAAAACAAAAGCTGAGGCACCCAATGCAGCAGTTGATAATATTGAGCCACAATAAGATTCATAAAGGTCAGCACCCATACCTGCCACATCTCCAACATTATCACCAACATTATCTGCAATTGTAGCCGGATTTCTCGGATCATCCTCCGGAATTCCAGCCTCCACCTTACCAACCAAATCCGCTCCCACATCTGCAGCCTTGGTATATATTCCTCCACCTACACGTGCAAACAATGCTTGAGTTGATGCGCCCATGCCAAATGTAAGCATTGTGGTAGTTATCATAATTAATTTATGACCAACATCTGCATCATTCACAAAAAAATTCAGTATAAGGTACCAAACAGAAATATCCAAAAGTGCAAGACCAACAACAACCAGTCCCATTACAGCACCTGATCGGAATGCAATTCTCAATCCACTGTTAAGCGATTTCTGTACTGCATTTGCTGTTCTTGCTGATGCATATGTAGCGGTTTTCATTCCAAAAAAACCTGCAAGCCCTGAAAAAAAACCACCTGTGAGAAATGCAAAAGGTACCCAATTATTCTGCAATCCAAAATATGCCATTACTACAAAAATGAGGGAGAGAATGATAAACACAACTGTTACAACCTTGTATTGCTGTTTCATATAAGACATAGCTCCCTCACGTATGAAACCCGCAATTGTTTTCATTTTAGGCGTGCCTTCATCTTTTTTCATTAAATTCCTAAAAAAATAAAAAGCACAAATCAATGCTGCAATTGATGCAACAGGAACCAAGAAAAAGTAATTCATAGACCAATATTTAAAGTTTACATAAAAAAGGTATTATATACAAAGATGATAATTTTTATCCACAAAAATTACATTTAAGGTAAAAAACAA
>CAZAFR010000136.1:0-2437 GCA_964484665.1 uncultured Proteiniphilum sp.
AAATCAAACCAATTAAGTATCTGGGGATAATCTTATCCCGAACTCACGTTATTAATCAGAAAATCATTGATTATTCCACTTGCCCGCTACGTAATCTACAATATATTGCTTACAATCTTTTAGTCCTTGAATGTAATTCATCAAATTCTCAGGTACAATTTCTACAGGCTTTTTGTCAGAAGAATAATAAATTCGTATATCAACCCATTTACGTTCAGAGGAAGAGTAGCTAAAAGTAATTGTTATCCCGTAGAAAGTTATATATCTTCTTGTACAATTATATTTTCGTACTTCATTCTTCATTTGTGTTGCAATATTTTCCAATATTGCAATTTCTTCGTCAAGAGCGGTAACTGGGAAATATACATCTTGCGCAACAAAAAAACCACCTCTCTCTTTATCTGTTATATTTTCAACAATTGCAACAACCAAATCTTGAGTATCCCAGTAGTAGTCAGACTCTCCAACTTTCACTTTTGCAATCTCCAGATTAAAATTCTCAATATATTTCCCTTGCAATTGAAACCAGGCATTGTAATCTTCTTTCAGATTTCCTGAAACCTCATTCACTTCTTCTGTCAAATTAGAAGAAGTGTTCACATCGTCTTTAGTCGGATTGTTGTTGCAACTTATTCCCGTTAGTATTATTACTAACCCTAATATCAAAAAAGATGAATATTTTATCACCAAGTTTATTTTACTTCTATTGTTTTGTATAACAACTCGACTATTTCCTTTTCTGTGATAGGAGTATTGATTTCTTTCATTCATGATAATGGATTTTAACGGTTGATTATTTTTGATAATTTATCTCCATAAAAAAGTAAAAATGTAGAATTATTTCCTATAAAGTAGTTTATTTTCCAAGTTTCAGTTTTTTCAGTTTTTTCAATCACGGCTGGAACATAACCAATAATTTCCTTACAAACAGCTTTACTCATACCTATTTCGAATTTCCCTGCAATTATTTTATCAGCTGTAGTCGCTCCGTATTTGGCTGCAAGGCTCTGTTTGCGTTTAGTAAATTCTTGATTAGATTTTTTTTCCTTGATTAGGGCGGCATTTGTTCTTGACTTCATTTCACTCTCAAATATATCTTTAAAAGTAAAACCATAACTGCCTTCAGTGCGTGATGCCCAATTGAATATTTTATCACTAAGTTTTAATTTCTCGGCTGATATAAGGCAATTTATTTTAAGGTTTCTAACAATTTTAGGATTCTCTGTGTTTTGAATTTGCAACGCCAAATAATTACTGTTTTCAGATTTGATTTTTTCGTCATTACATTGCTCGCAATAATGTTTTCCCGTTGATATGAGAACATCTATACATTTCCAAATGCTCTGTATTGAAGACTGATAGTATCCCTGCGAAAAATCACTCGTTTCATAGTATATAACCTCTTTATTTAAAAAATTTTCTTTTAATTTTATGTAGCCTCCAACAAGTAAATAAGCAGCATTAGAATATTTATCAAGAGGGTCTTTCCCAAGTAAATCTACTAATAGAGTATCTTTCGTTTCTTTATTTTCAACAAGAAAAACAGGATATTCATTATACGGTATATTATAACCTTCATATTTGTTATCTGGTCGTTTATATCTATAATTTGTACGACTTGTATTTTCACTCATTATACTATATTTTGGGTCGCCTAATGGTTGAACTCCAACGATGGTAAAGTAACTCCCATTGTTTGGTTTTACCTGATTGAAATTGTAATAAGTTTTATCATGTACCCCAATGTATTCGGTTCTTTTATAAAAATTAATGTAATTATTATTTACTACAACTATTTGTTGTCCAATATATTTTTTATAAGGTTCCAATATTGGATAAGGTTTTATAACCAGCTCACTACTATCACAGGGATAGCTGAATGTTTCTTTTAAATAATCCCAGCCGTGAGTTAATTCAATGTTGTCTGAGCTTGAAAAAGTTACTTGTGCACCTGCTTTGTGTGTAATCAAACTGACAAAAGCAATTAATACAAAAAAAGCAATTCTCTTATTCATTGTTTTTTTTGAACTCCCCCTAGACCTTAAATGGAAACTGAACTTCATCTTGTTTTTTGTTTTTCTTATTAATATCATTTTTGAGCCCCTTAGTTCGTGTCGGGAACAACTTCTAATTTATTTTTTAATTGATCGCCACTAATTTCACCGATAAGAAAGCGATTTAATTTATTCCTAAATTGAAAATCTAATGGTAAACCATTTAGTATTGCATTTTGCAATTTAGACGGAATTACCAGCCATGTAGGATAGGAACTTGATATAGGATTTCCATTTTTGCCCCAAAACCACTTAATACCTAAAGTTGGCACACCCTCCCAGTTTATTGCAACTAAAGCCCATCGTTCAGAGCAACACTTAGACACAACTGCATAAGGGCCTCCTAACGATTCTCGTGGTGAGTTTATTTTTAAAATTTCCTC
>CAZAFR010000137.1:0-2349 GCA_964484665.1 uncultured Proteiniphilum sp.
GTGAGTACGAAGAGTATTTAGAATGGTTTAAAACATTACCACTTTACTACGAGACCGACAAATTTAAAGCTGTTCACGCTTGCTGGGACAATAATAATATTGAATATTTAAGAAAAACTCTTGTGAACGACCGGCTTACCGATGATCTTATTTATCAAAGTGTTGAGAAAGGAACAGAATTAAATATAGCAATAGAGCAGACTCTGAAAGGCAAAGAGATGAAAATGCCTGATGGTCTTTTCTTTACCGACAAAAACGGTACAATAAGAACAGAGATAAGGATTAAGTGGTGGGAAGATCCTGCATTAATGACTTACAAATCTATTAGTGTTTTACCAATTGACAATTTACCTCAACAACCAATCGAATTATCTGAATTAAAGTCTATTGACTTTTATCGTGACAGTGACAAAAGTGTATTTTTTGGACACTATTGGCTTAAAGGGAGGCCCTCTGTTTATAAAGATAACATCTGTTGCTTAGATTATAGCGTTGCAAAAGGGGGAAAGCTTGTTGCATACAGTCTGAATGGAGAATCTATTTTAGAGAACAAAAACTTTATCTATGTTTGAAATATCATTCAACCTTTTTTTTATTTTTACCTAAACTCTACAATCATGCAATCAAAAAAACTAGATCAATAATAAAATACGGTGCTTGGGGAGCAGTTTTAACTACCGCAATTTCTTGCTCTCCTTCTCAACAGATTAAGACTGAAAGAGAGGATTTGCCTAACATTATTCTAATCCATCTGGATGATATGGGATATGGACTGGATAAAAACACGCTGGTGATTTTTACTTCGGATAACGGTCCATGGATCAATTACGGCAACCACGCTGGAAGCACCGGCAGTCTTCGTGAAGGAAAAGGAACAACCTTCAAGCAGTCCGTCATGGCAATTGGAAGCTGGTATTCCCTCATCCGGGAAGAACGTATGAAGGATTCCAACCTGGAATCGATGGCATGCCGGGAGAAGTGAACGAGCAGCACCAACACGGGGGAGGACTATACGACTTACGCCGTGATCCCGGTGAACGGTACAACGTTAGTGAGTCTCACCCTGAAATAGTGGAAAAGCTTGAACAGATCGCCAATGTGGCACGCGAAGATTTAGGTGATGACCTCAAAGGAATGGCAGGAAAAAACAGAATAGCCAGTAAATCTTCATTCGTATAGTTAGGGTGGCATAATTTTTAATTTATCGTAACAGCCGTTACAGTAACCGCCATTACGTTAGCACAAATGTATGAATGATTTATTAAGTAGTCCAATTTTGTTGTAAATCAACATAAATATACTTGCTGTGGTAAATTGTGGCACTCGAATTAAAATATTGGTACACTACAAATCAGGACTTTCATAATATCAAATAAATTTGTAAAATTGTAGTATAAAACGAGATACAATAAATTACCTGATATCAACAAACATAAAACGATAAAAACATGAAAAAAGGAGTATTGATTTGCTTGACTTTCGTATTAATGACAAATTTATTTGCACAAAACAATGAGTCAATAGTGCTAAACCCACCCAGCAAGGACAGGGGAAAAACTGTAATTGATGCCATGTGGAACAGAGCATCGCCAAGAGAATTTGATACAAGGAAAATATCGCACCAGGATTTGTCGGATCTTCTATGGGCCGCAAATGGGATTAATCGTCCGGAGGAAGGAAAGAGAACTGCACCCTCAGCAATGAATGCACAAGATGTTGATGTATATGTTTTTAATGAAACAGGTGTTTACATTTATAATGCACAAAAGCATAGCCTTGATTTAGTTGTTAAAGGTGATAACAGGAAGATATTCTCAGGTCCGCAAGATGATTCTTACCCACCATTATTATTGCTTTTAGTTTCTGATATATCACGATTCAGAACCGGAGATGATGCCCTGAAGTTAGAATGGGCAGCAATAGATACCGGCATTGTTGCGCAAAATATATTACTGTTCTGCACATCAATAGACATGGTTGGTCGCCCCCGCGCATTTATGAATAAAGAATCAATTAAGGAGCTGTTAAGCTTAAATGAAAAACAGTATCCGATTCTAAATATTCCGGTAGCATATAAGTAATGACTGACTTACATGGAACAGGCTCTTTAAGGAACCATTTCTTACAAATGGTAAACAAGGTGAGTGGGACTAAAGTGAGTCTGGTCATCCACAAATATTAAAAGATAATAGTATTGCCTTCCATCCCCATTCATTCTTCTTTTTATTGTATGAAATGATAGCTTTACCATTAATTTTATCACCACTTGATATGTTTAGACCGTTTAATACCTGAGCATCAATAAAGACATTATCACAGAATCCGAAATCCTTGCCTGCCAACTGCTCG
>CAZAFR010000138.1:0-2339 GCA_964484665.1 uncultured Proteiniphilum sp.
ATCCTCTTTTTTCACAATACTCCTGTATTGTTGAACCAATATCTCCAATTCTCCCCTCTGCTTTTGCGTTTTCAATTCCTTTGTAAAGTGATTCTTTAGTAACTCGAAGAAGATCTTTCACTTTTTCATTAACATCACCTACACAAAAAGTATAAGCCGAATCTCCACAAAAACCTCGCAATTGAGTTCCGCAATCTACCGATATAATATCACCATTTTTAAGAGGAATATTATTTGGGATACCGTGCACCACATGTTCATTAACCGAAGTGCAGATTGAATTAGGAAAACCACCGTACCCTAAAAAAGTAGGAATTGCGCCATGATCTCTGATAAACTCTTCTGCGATTCGGTCAAGTTCAAGTGTAGTGACACCTGGTTTAATATAGTTCGACAACTCTCCAAGTGTTAATCCAACCAGCCGGTTAGCTTCACGCATGAATTCAATTTCTTCTTCAGTTTTCAATATGATCATTTTGCTATCCATAACATCAAAACATTAATAAACTGCAGCGGAGCCTGTTCTACCTTTTATTTTTGCTCCTGATTTTAAAAATCCGTCGTAGTGACGCATTAAAAGATGACTTTCGATTTGTTGCAATGTATCAAGAACAACCCCAACAAGAATCAAAAGAGATGTACCTCCAAAAAACCGGGCAAACATAGAATTAATCCCCATCAATCCAGCAAAAGCAGGAAGTATAGCAACAATTGCAAGGAAAAAAGATCCAGGGAGTGTAATTCTCGACATAATAGTATCGATATACTCCGCAGTTTTCTTTCCGGGTTTAACACCGGGGATAAATCCATTATTACGTTTCAAATCTTCTGCCATTTGTACCGGATTTACAGTAATAGCAGTGTAAAAATAAGTGAAAGCAATTATCAACAATGCAAATAGAAGATTATACCAAAAACTGTTGGGGTTCATTAATGAAGCCCAAAAGCCTCCACCTTCTTTAACAGAAAACCGTGCAAAAGTGATAGGAATGAACATCAAAGCCTGAGCAAAAATAATAGGCATAACGTTTGCTGCATTTACTTTCAACGGTATATATTGTCTTACACCACCGTACTGTTTATTACCTACAATTCTTTTAGCATACTGTACGGGTACTTTTCTAACACCTTGCACAAGCATAATTGCAGCTGCAGTAACAGCCACTAAGAACAACAGTTCCAACAAGAAGAGAACAAGTCCGCCCGGTGCATTCACTAACCTGTCAAATTCCGCTACAATAGCCTGAGGAAGACGAGCAATTATACCTACAAGAATGATAAACGAAATACCATTTCCAATTCCCTTATCTGTAATACGCTCTCCAAGCCAAAGAACAAACATACTTCCACCTGCAAGTATTATAGTTGATGGCAATACCCATTCCCAAAAACCTCCTGGAATTGCTGATCCAACTGCTCCATAAAGATATGCAGGCCCTTGGATCAATAAAATTGCCACTGTAAGATAGCGTGTATACTGATTTATTTTAGTGTGACCGCTTTCACCTTCGCGTTGCATTTTTTGGAATGCAGGAACTGCAATACCTAACAGCTGCATCACAATAGATGCAGAGATATAAGGCATAATTCCAAGTGCAAAGATAGATGCATTAGCAAATGCACCACCTGAAAACATATCCAGCAAACTAAGTAAACCGGTACTCGCATTTTGCTGAAGTGCAACAAGAGCTTCCGGATTAATACCAGGTAAAACTACGAAGGAACCAAACCTATAAATGGCAATAAATCCAAGGGTTATCAGAAGTCTTTGTTTAAGATCTTCTATTTTCCAAATATTTTTTATTGTTTGTACGAATCCCATCTTACTATAGTTTTACAGCGGTTCCGCCTGCATTTACAATTGCCTGTTCAGCAGCTTTTGAGAAAGCATGAGCTTCCACATCCAATTTAGCAGATAGTGTACCTTTACCTAAAATCTTCACTAAATGTTTTGGAGTTATAAAACCAGCCTTTATCAATACTTCAGTATCAATTTTAGTTAGCTTTTGAGAATCCGCCAACTCTTGAAGAGTTCCTAAATTTATAGCTTTATATTCAACTCTTTTTAAAGGTTTAAATCCGAATTTAGGAACACGACGCTGTAATGGCATCTGTCCACCTTCGAAACCGACCTTCTTTGAATAGCCTGATCTCGATTTTTGTCCTTTATGACCTCTAGTTGAAGTACCACCTTTACCAGAGCCTTCACCACGACCTATTCTTTTGCTAGCTTTAGTAGCACCTGCAGCCGGTTTTAAATTCGATAAATTCATTTTATGTATCTTTTTAACCGTTTATATTTCAATTATTCAATTACAGTTACCAAATGGTGTACTTTA
>CAZAFR010000139.1:0-2332 GCA_964484665.1 uncultured Proteiniphilum sp.
GATGTTAGCACAAATATTTTCTATTGCTTCAGAAATTTGATTTATTTCATAATCACTTCCGAACACTGTAATATACCAACTTGTAGCATTTTCTCTGATACAGATATACTCATCTGTAATTTTTATCACTTGATCATTTTCGACAATAGAGATTTTATCCACTAATATAATAGAAAGCCTTCTAATATCTCGTTCATAATTCTCGTTGCGCTCACTATAAGCTCCGGCATATTTTAGAAAATCACTAAAATAGTGTTGAAAATTCGGATTGCTCTTACTCTCTGAAATAGTCTCTTTTTGAATGGAGTATTCTTTATTGTATTGTTGACATCCAAAAGTTCTAATAAAATTATCATTATTAGTACGTTGTCCCTTTTCTACTATTGGAACATTCTGTTTACTAATAATCTTAGTGCTTGGCAGGTATGATTCTTTCGCTGAATAATATTGTAGTTTTCCTTTGTACTGAACTAACATCTTGCCAATATCAAAGAATCTATTCTTACTTTCAGAATCCTCATATTTTGTTGTAAAATTTGCTTGCTCAATGATTCGGTACACTGATTTTGACAATTCAACACTTTTCTGAAAATCATACTCGGGCAACTTGAGCATAAAACTATAAAAATCATCTGATCCTAAATCGGTGACCTTGTCGCAAAAGTCAAAAAGCTCCATGATTTCAAGAACTTCATTATATTCCGTTTCCAGGCTATAGGCCATGTCCTGTATTAATTTAGCGTCTAAAATCGGTACTAAATCAGAGAACCTTCGATTATTTCTTGAGTTAATATCTTTTATGATTTGCCTCGGTGCATATCTTTTTCCATCAATCTCAACCCATTTGACCTCATTAAAAACGAGCAGAAGATAGTTTTGTATTTGACCATAGTAGGTCCTATAGTATTGCTGTAAATTTCCGCAATATGTTATCTCTGCATTTTCAGAATAAAACGGATTATTCAAATATGATCTTAGTGAATAGTCCTCATGAATCCACCTCACAACCTCTAACGTAGTTAATTTTTTTAACTTATCCTCGAGATGTGTTATAAAAGGCAACTTGTATCGAACATGTAAATAAGATGAAGACCCAACATCTCCATTTTCTTTGATTATCTTGTCATACTTTACTGAGTATGAATCCAATGGGCTAACTTCCTGTTTTTCTATCACAGGAAATCTCTTGACTCCAAATTTTAATATAAAGTCAACAAAGCTTTTCGTTTTTTCTTTGCTAACTAAAAATAGATCTGGAGAAGGAAATTCTTCATAAGTTTCATCGAACAATTTTTCCGATAAACCATTCCCATATGCATGTCCAAAATATAATTTTTTGCTGTCTTGAACTATCTTTTCTTTTGCATTTGGGAAATTGTATCTGATTGGAGATTGCTCTGAACCTTTTGGGGGTGTCCAACCTTCACCTTCTTCTCGATAATTACTCCAAAGCCATTTTACAAAATCTATCGATTTGTTATAGCTATCTACAGAACTATTTACTTTAGAGATAATGTTGCTACGATCTCGATAAGTAAATTTGACTAATGGATAAATGTTTCTTTGAGAGATTAAGCGAGAAATATGTGTTTCTTTATCAGTTTCTTTGACCTTTTGTATCTCTGGCAATTGTTCTGCATCTTTAAATAATAACTGCTGATATTCACTATCCAATGACGGTACACTTACCCAGGAAGGAAGTCCTTTGTTAACAAAATCTCCGACTAGGAAATAACACTCGTCTCCGAATCCCAGCCATCTTCCGTTTTGGGTTTTTAACAATTTGGGTAGAGAATTCCTATAATTACGATTCCACCAGCTAAATACTTTAATCCGTTCAGATATCATCCAACCATTTGTTAAACGATTGATAATTGGTAACAACTCATCTTCTTCTACATTTAGGCTTTGATTCAAACGATCTGACAAGCATTGAATTAAAATAGCATTTTCATTGCGAACAGGCTTTAGTAATGTTTTAAATTCCTCACCTACAAAGAGTTGCGGAAAATCACAATCAAACATTTTTGGTATATCTTTTATAGATATATATTCGCCGTTTACTGTTTGTAGCATTTTCGCATTTTCTAGTATCTGCAAATAGATTTCCTCTAACACTGAAAATTGTGAGAGTGCTGGGGGAAACCTCCAATTCTTTTGTTTGAAACCAACGGGAGTTAGTAGACGTAGTGCTGTATCAGAATGTTGTTTAGATGCGAATTTTTCAGCCACTTCAACTAAGAACTTTAACTGTTCAATAATAATAGTCTTATTCACTTCATTCCTACTTATAGTATCTCGGTGATCTCCTAAAATATATGTTGCATGCATA
>CAZAFR010000140.1:0-2292 GCA_964484665.1 uncultured Proteiniphilum sp.
ACTTAATTCTTACTTAATTCTAACTTTGTTCTAATATAGCTTATATAACTTAGAGGTTAGTAGGTACTAAATTAGTATTGATAAATAACATTATCTAAGTATTGTTTAATCAGAACATTTATTAAAAAATATATTTGATGCAGCATTTGCCGTTTTAAACATCGCTAAATGGTAACATTTAATGTAAATAAACCGTCTATTTATATAATTCCGAAAGACTCCACTAGATCGATATTATTTATGGTGGTTGTTGAAAAGTTTAATTATAATTATAGAGGTGTTTTTATTTATTATTATTGAACTTAATATGCAAATCACTCAGAGAGTTAGTCTCTTTAAGTGATTCCTTCTTTATTTTACTAAAATAATTATCTAATTTACTTGTTTATTTTATCTATCTAATAATCAGGACGATTTGCTGAATAGAAAATATCTTGTCGATAGTAATATTTTATAGTCCATGTAATGAGTGTGTTACTAATTTTTTTAGAAAATTTCACAAAATTATTTATAAATATATTTGTAAATATTTTGCACTCTTAGAAACTTTCAATAAACTTGCAAAGCCAAATAGGTCTAACAATGAAAAATAACCGATTTAGGAAAATCAATATTCATTGTCTTTACTTGTTAGCACTCATTAATTCATTTTTTAGTAAAAACCATTAGCTTATGAAAAAGAAAGCATACACTTTCGACGAAGCGTATAAGGCATCGTTGGGTTATTTTAGCGGAGATGAGCTCGCAGCTAAGGTGTGGGTTAGCAAGTATGCTCTGAAAGATAGTCAGGGTGTAATTTATGAGAAAACCCCCGAAGATATGCATTGGCGACTTGCAAAGGAGGTTGCCAGAATCGAGAAAAAATATGATAATCCTTTAAGTGAACAGGTGCTTTTTGATCTGTTCGATCGTTTTAAATATATCATTCCTCAAGGGAGTCCTATGACGGGTATAGGCAATGACTTTCAGGTTGCTTCATTATCTAACTGTTTTGTGATCGGGATGGATGGTAGTGCCGACTCTTACGGCGCGATCATCCGTGTTGATGAAGAGCAGGTGCAATTGATGAAACGTCGCGGTGGAGTAGGTCACGATTTATCTCATATTCGTCCAAAAGGTTCGCCTGTAAAAAATTCTGCACTTACATCAACCGGACTTGTGCCTTTTATGGAGCGTTATTCAAATTCTACTCGTGAGGTTGCTCAAGATGGTCGCCGTGGTGCATTAATGCTTAGTGTGTCAATAAAACATCCTGATTCAGAAGACTTTATTGATGCTAAACTGGAGCAGGGTAAGGTTACAGGTGCAAATATCTCTGTTAAAATCGATGATGATTTTATGAAAGCGGTTTCAACAGGTGATGACTATATACAGAAGTTCCCAATCGACTCTAATAAGCCAAAATTAGAGAAAACAATTGATGCTCAGAAGTTGTGGAAAAAAATTGTGCATAATGCATGGAAATCGGCTGAGCCTGGTGTTTTATTCTGGGACACAATAATTAAAGAATCGGTGCCTGACTGTTATGCAGATCTTGGTTTTAAAACTGTGTCTACTAATCCCTGCGGTGAGATTCCTTTATGTACATATGACAGTTGCCGTTTACTTGCAATTAACTTGTATTCTTATGTGGTAAATCCTTTTAAAGAGAATGCGTATTTCGACTTTGAACTATTTGGTAAGCATGTTAAATTGGCTCAGCGTATTATGGATGATATAGTTGACTTAGAGGCTGAGAAAATAAATGATATTCTTCAGAAAATTGAGACTGATCCTGAGTCGGAAGAGGTGAAGTTTACAGAAAGGAACTTGTGGAAAAAAATTCAGAAAAAAACATTGCAAGGTCGCCGTACCGGTGTTGGAATTACTGCGGAGGGGGATATGCTTGCCGCTATGGGAATAAGATACGGAACAGATGAAGGTAATGATTTTTCTGAGAGAGTGCATCGTGAAGTGGCTATTAATGCTTATATTTCTTCAGTGCAAATGGCTAAGGAGAGGGGTGCATTTGAAATATTTGATGTAGAACGTGAGAAGAATAATCCTTTTATAAATCGTCTTAAAGATGCTAATCCTCAGATGTATGAGGATATGCTTAAGTATGGTAGGAGGAATATTGCTTGTCTTACGATAGCACCAACCGGAACTACCAGCTTGATGTCGCAGACGACTTCAGGAATAGAGCCTGTTTTTCTTCCTGTGTATACTCGTAGACGTAAGGTGAATCCTAATGACAAGGATGTGAAAATTGATTTTGTTGACGAGAATGGTGATTCTTGGGAAGAATATACT
>CAZAFR010000141.1:0-2204 GCA_964484665.1 uncultured Proteiniphilum sp.
GGGTTTAGATTTGATGATTTAAGGCGATGGAAAAGTGGAGATTTGTTTAAAATGACTTGGACCGGAATGTATATTTCTGATGTAAATAAACCTTTAGATGTAGATCATGATGGTACGCATGATGTAATTTACTATCTTGATGAAGCCGGTTTAAATGAGGCTTTGAGTCAAGCCAATACAACAAATTTATATAAAGTTAAGGTTAGCAAAGATCCTAATGCGGAAATAATTCAGGTTCACTCTGCAGGTGAAGGAAAAGGATATTACCTTGCCTGGTACAGCAACAATGACGATAAAAAAGTTTGGGGTAACAAGCAATATTTATATCCTATTCCAATTAGTGCCATCAATTTGAATCATAATCTTAAACAAAATCCCGGCTGGGAAAATGGAGCAACGAATAATGGTCAATAAATAATTAAATTTAACAATCAAACCTCCTGAATTTACTTTATAATAGTGAATTCAGGTGGTTTATTTAAAACTAAAATAGATGAAATACTTTGTCGGACTTTTATTAATGTTTTTATGGTTACCTGTTTATTCTGACAATTATCCCAATAACAAAGAAGAAGGAGAAAAAACAACCTTAAAAATTTTATGCTATAATTTACGTTTTGGAGAGTTGGCTTCGCTTGAAGAACTTGCAGCTTTTATTAAAGAGCAAGAACCTGATATTGTGGCTTTACAGGAGGTTGATAACCGAACCTACAGAGAATTAGCTCCAAAACAAAACGGAAAAGATTTTGCAACCGAACTTGGTTTTTATACAGGAATGATTCCTTTATATGGGAAGACCATTCCATATAAAGGCGGTTACTACGGAATTGGTATTTTGTCAAAATATCCAGTATCAAAAGTTGAAAGAATTTATTTGCCATTAACCGAAAATGGAAAGGAACAGCGTGCTGTTTTGGTGGCAGAAATTGAATATAAAGAAGGTGAAATTATAACTTTTGCCTCAACACATCTTGATTATACAAACACTAAGGAACGACAAGTGCAAGTACAGAAGTTGAATGAAGTTCTAACTGCCTCTCCGTGGCCTGTTATTGTTGCAGGAGATTTTAATGCGGTACCAAAGGCAAAGGAAATAAAAGAAGGAATGAGTAACTGGAAAATTGTGTCTGATATGAGTCCTACCGTGCCGGCACATGCTCCAAAAAAGGTTATTGATTACATATTCTGTTACCCTGCCGACAGATGGGAGAAAAAAGAAGCTGAAACTTATCAGGTAGGTTTGTCTGATCACTTGCCAATTAGTGCTGTTGTTGAACTTATTCCTTAATTACAATTTTAAATGAATAAAAAAATTATAAAAACTATTTTTCCTGCCTTAATATTGTTATTAACTATATTTTCCTTTTCATGTAAAAATGATATTCCGCAAAGTCTGAAAATAATGACCTATAATATTCACAGAGGGCAGGATGCGGATAATAATGATCGTTTAATGGAAATGGCGGCTTTTATTAAGGAATCCGGAGCAGATATAGTGGGCTTACAGGAGGTTGACAGCGTATGTTACCGTTCGGGACAGGTTGACCAAGCAAAAATTCTGGCAGAATATTCGGGAATGCATTATGCTTTTGTCCGTCATTTTGCTTTTCAGGGTGGTGCTTACGGGCAGGCATTGCTTTCAAAATACCCTATAACCGAAGTGCGAAATAACAGATTGCCGGTTGCAACTGATATTCCCGAACAAACAACAGCATTCCTAACTGCTAGAATAAATGTTTCTTCTAAAAAATCATTCCTAACGGGAGTGGCACATCTTGACTACCGTGATGCCGAATCAAGAGAAAAGCAAGCAAAAATTATTAATGATATATACAACGATTCAAATATTCCCGGCATATTGTTAGGTGATATGAATGCAGAACCCGGTACAAAGGAAATATTAATCCTGAAGGAAAAGTTTCAGGATACTCAACCTGATGACTTTCTAACTTTCCCTGATGACAAACCCATTAAAAAGATTGATTACATTTTTGTTGACAAATCTGAAAAAATTGAGGTAACAGAAAATAAAGTGATTAATGTAAATTTTTCTGATCATTTACCTGTTTTAATAGCTATAAAATATAAGTGAATGTAATTTTGCATATCATGTTCTGTATTTATAATATCTTTACACTAATGTTCACTTAAATCTCTAATATCAGTCCAATATAAGCCTAACATAGTCTGGTTCCTCTTCAATA
>CAZAFR010000142.1:0-2195 GCA_964484665.1 uncultured Proteiniphilum sp.
TTCTAACGGTCTGCGGTATGTTTCAGTAGGTGTTAATGGGCTCCCGCCCGTTATGGCGGGCTTTTTGTGCTGCCCGCCGAATCTTTAGACGTAGTCGGGCAAACCACTAATACTGCCTTCCTATTTCATAAAAAGTTAAACTATCTTTTTAAATTACGATTGCCTCAATTAGATATGCAAAAAGCCTGACAAGCCTATTAAACATACCGCATGTTATGAGCTTTTTTGTCTTTTCAGTATTTTAATAATTCTATTATTTATTATTTCTGACAAGTTCCAATAGTACAGTTTAGTTTCTGTTGTACTATAGAATTCAATAACAACAGCATCAATGTTTTTGTGATATTTTGCAAAACTTTGGTATCCTGGTACCCAGCCGGTATGTTCATACTCATAAATGGAAGAATATATTTCTTTTTCTCCCGGTTCAAACAATGACCCATCGTTCAATGCCCGTAGGAAAATACCCACATCTTCTGCTGTGGCTAACATACCATGCTCATCTTCCTTTAAATCAAAAGGATATCCTACGTGATATCCACTCATCACATCCTCTATATTCACTTCATTAAGCGAACCGAAAGTATTGTTAAGGTTTAGTGGCATTAAAATTTCTTTTTTAATGAATTGAAAGTTATCATAACCTAGTGAATTATCCATTATCTTATTAATTAAGAGATAATTAGTGTTACAATATTCATAGCTTTCCCCAGGTTCAAAGTTGGCAGGCTTGTCCAGAATCAAGGCAAGACTTACTTCATAGGTCTCTGTTGGAGCAGACCAAAAATTTGGAGCGTCCGTAAAATTAGGAATGCCACTTCTGTGTTGTATCATCAACCTTAAAGTGATTTTGTCTGAATTTTCGATTCTACCTACTAGCTCTGGTAAATAATCAGCAATTGTTTTATCTAGAGAAAGCCATCCATCACTTACCAGTTTAGTAACAGCTACAGCATCATATAGCTTGCTAATGCTGGCAATCTTAAAGAGTGCGTGAGGTTTGGCAGGGATTTTTGATTCTCGGTTGTGCCAGCCTGAAGCAAGATACTGAGGTTGTTGGCCAGTTTGGTCTATATAAACAATCATTCCGTCAAATCCATGATCAATAGCTTCATCTAACTGTTCTTGAATTGTATCCGGAAGCGGAAGAATCCACGCTTTTACTAAAAGCCATGGTACAAAGAAGAGGGAGGATATTGATGCAATAATAAATATTATTCTGAAGATTCGTTTTATTTGTTTTTTTGTCATATTAATTCAGCATGGTTCACTTTACAAAATTGCGCATAGCGTGCAATTTTCGCTCTAAATATACAACTTCCCTAAATATCCGATTCACAACTTTCGTGTGAAATTATCGATATGAAACAATTTTAAATTTATACAATATTGTTTATGTGCTAGTTATGTTATAATTAAATTATTTTATATTTTTGCATATACGAATGTTACATAAAATCAAAGACTATGAAAACAGGGGATTTGTTGAGCGAATTTGAACAGAAAATGATCGTACAGGGATATAGTAGCAACTCCATTCAAAATTACAAGAGTGCAGTAGGGTGCTTCCTGCAAATGGCACAAAATAAACATAACCACCCGATGGAGATAAAGGAAACGGAGATAGAGAAATACATGCTCTGGAAAATAGAAAAACATTGCATAGGAGCTTCTTATCAGCGTTTGATCGTGGCTTCGATAGATAAGTTTTATCTTTCTGTGTTCAACAGACAACTCAACATCAAGCACCTGTATCCCCGAACGCAGAACAAAAGTCTGCCGGTGTACCTGACTGCCCTGGAGGTGAGCCGGTTGATGGACAACTTGACCAACCTGAAACATAAGTGTATTGTACAGCTGTTATATGGTTGCGGACTGCGGTTAAAAGAACTGCTACACCTGAAGCTGACTGATATTGATTCTAAAAACAAATTTATCCTTATCAGAAATGCCAATGGGGGTAAGGATCGTTTAGTGATGCTTTCTCCATTGTTGCTAAATTCCCTTAGAAGCTATTACAATGAATATCATCCAAATGAATACCTGATTGAGGGTCAGGGTGGGGGTCTCTACTCTGAGAAGAGTGTGCAGACTATTGTCAAAAATGCGGCTTTAAAAGCGGGCATCATTAAAAAGGTGACTCCCCACACTTTGCGGCATAGCTTCGCCACGCATTTAATCGAGGGCGGTGCCGA
>CAZAFR010000143.1:0-2190 GCA_964484665.1 uncultured Proteiniphilum sp.
GTTGATAATGATGAACTTATATGTAATCTTTCAGACCCTCCTATATCTTCAATCGTAACCGAAGTTGATAAAGGCGGTTATGAGGCTGGTAGACTAATAGACCGAATGCTAAAGAATGAAATCACGACGCCAACTGATATTATAATCAAACCTACGCGCATTGAGTTAAGAAAATCTACAGAAAAGTATGATATAGCAAATGATTATGTATCAGAGATAGTTCAATATATTGAAGATAATTTTACTTTAGACATTAATATAGACGCATTAACCGAACTTGTACCACTTTCTCGCAGAAATCTTGAAGTGAAATTTAAAGAAGAGATGGGCACTACAATATATCAATTTATTTTAAGTTGCAGAATTGATTATTTTGCTGATTTACTGCTTACAACTGACAGAACGCTGTATGATATAGCCCTTGAGTCTGGTTTTAATGATTGCAAGAACATTTCACGTATATTTAAAAAACACAAAGGTTGTACACCTATAGAATTTAAGAAAAAATTTGCATCTTTGAATACTAAGTAACGTTTTTTGAAATCAATTTTACGTTATTAAGGTATTTTCCACACACAAGATAGAATAACTTTGTCGACTCCACGAGTTAGTGGAATGAAACTATTTTATTGTATAAAATCAACAAAAGATGAACACAAGCTCTAAAGTTCAACATGTTCAGGACAAAAGCGCAACCATCAAGTCGATGATAATCCTGGCTTTACTTTTTTTTATATTCGGATTAGTATCATGGGTTAATACCATTTTAATACCATATTTCGAATTAACTCTGCAACTATCACGTTTTCAATCCTATCTGGTTACATTTGCATTTTATATTGCCTATCTGATAATGGCAATACCTTCTTCATTTTTACTTAATAAAATAGGATACAAGAAAGGTATGACGATAGGACTCTGGTGCATGGCATTGGGAGCATTGCTTTTTGTCCCCGCCGCCTACTTAAGAACTTATCAAGTTTTTCTTCTTGGATTGTTTTTGTTGGGTGTAGGATTAGCAATTCTACAATCTGCAGCCAATCCGTATGTTACAATAGTTGGCCCTATAGAAAGTGCAGCCAAACGGTTGAGTATAGTTGGCACTGGTAATAAGCTGGCTGGCGTTCTAGCCAACCTTATTTTTGCATCTGTTGTTATTCGTGATTCAGACAGAGAGCTAATGAAACAAATTGAAGCAGGAGTTTATACCGGATCTGATTTAAATGCAGCACTTGATACATTAATCCAAGGTGTAATGACACCATACTTGATACTGGCTATTTTCCTCTTTATTTTTGGTATAATAATTAAATATTCTCCACTACCTGAACTAGATCCATCAGTCACTAATAAAAGTGACTCTTTGGATGGTAAAGACCGAAAATCAATATTCCTATACCCGACACTTATACTGGGAGTGTTAGCAATGTTTTTCCATATTGGAACTCAGATGATTGCATTGGGAACCTGCATTCAGTATGCAACTACAATGGGTGAAAGTTTTGCAGGGTCTGCTCAGAATATACCTTCTTATACAATGTTTCTAACATTTATAGGATATTTTATTGGGATAATTCTAATTCCTAAATATTTGAATCAGCGACATGCACTATTAATTTGTGCATCTATCAATTTGATACTCTCGATTTTGATAATTACTACATCGGGGACTGTAAATATATTTGGATTAACTACAGATATCTCACTATGGTATTTGGTAATGATGGGACTGCCTAATGCCTTACTTTATGCTGGCATTTGGCCATTGGCAATTAAAAGTTTGGGGAAATTTACTAATCTTGGTTCTGCATTCCTTGTAATGGCATTATGCGGAAGTGCAATTATGCCTATCGTCTACAACGCTTTTGTTGGAGAAACAGTATCATTTGAAACGATGAAAATGGCATACTGGATTCTGATACCCTGTTTTGCTTATATCATATGGTACGGTGCTCATGGATACAGAATTAACTCCTGGACTAGGAAAAAATCAATAAATAACTAATGCATGCTTAATTATGAACAAAGGTATAATTATAAAAAACGGTAGAATTATTTTCCCAAACAATATAGAAGAGAATAAAACACTCGTAATAGAAAAAGGGAAACTTATAGCTATCATTGATGGAGAAGCGCCTGATTTGTCGGAAGGATATAAAGTAATAGACGCTTCAGGTAAGTACGTATCAT
>CAZAFR010000144.1:0-2173 GCA_964484665.1 uncultured Proteiniphilum sp.
ACATATATATAATTAATAAGGTCATCTCGCATGTAAACTTGAGATGACCTTTTTTTGACTAATGTTTCGTACGGACCTTGGCTTTATTATCTATATATCTATTTCAAATCTGATTCTATCCCAGTTCATATTTTTATGAGGAGACACTGGACTTGGTAAGACTAAAGTAAAAAACATGTACGTCTTTTATTTGTATATTGATATAACTCTATAGGGCAAATGGCGGCAAAAAACAACAAAAAGTCTCATTATTAGATTGATCTTTATAATTTTATTCATATCTTTGCAGCCCAAATAGAAAGGAGGTTATTGCAACACTCAGAAAAACGATAGAGATAAGGGATAATTATTATGAACTGTGTTTATATCAACTACTTAAATTTGAGTAGGAGTTAAATTAAATTGTTTATAAATCCCAATTGCAATAATAAACATATATAACTAAAAAAACAAAAATCAAAAATCAAAGAATGATAGTAGTACCATTAAAAGAAGGCGAAAATATAGAAAGAGCCTTGAAAAAATTTAAACGTAAATATGAAAAAACAGGTGTAGTTAAAGAGCTTCGCAGACGGCAAGCATACATGAAACCTTCTGTGCAGAATCGCAAACAAAAACAACACGCTGTTTATGTTCAAAAAATGCAAGAAAACGAAGAATAAAATTTTCAAAATCTAAAATTTATTTCTAACTTCGTAATTCAATTGATTCATTGAGAACTATCGAATGTGGAAAGAAAAATTTATTGAGTATCTCCGTTATGATAAGAATTACTCTTCTCAGACGGAGATTTCTTATTTGATAGACCTTAGTCAGTTTGAGAATTTTGTTGTTGAAGAAATTGGGGAATTTAATCCTACTGAAATCGACAGTGATATCGTGCGAATTTGGATGAGTAATTTGATGGAACAAGGTATGACGCCTAGAACAGTAAACAGGAAACTAAGTGCACTCAAAACTTTCTTTAATCTTCTTGAGAAGAAAGAATTTATTTCAAAGAATCCTGTAAAGCATGTGACAGGTCTAAAGGTCTCAAAAAAATTACCCGTTTTTGTGAGTGACAAAGAAATGTCTAAAATTCTAGATAATCCTGATAATTATTCAGATGATTTTAAAGGATGTAGGGATCATTTTCTAATGGAACTTTTATATGTCACCGGGATGCGACGTGCTGAGGTTATATCTTTAAAAGACAATGACATCGATTTTGATACTTGCAATATAAGAGTAACAGGGAAAGGAAATAAACAACGCCTTATCCCTTTTTCGGATGATACAAAGGAAAAGATTATTCAATATATGGATAGAAGAGACGCAGAAATTAAAAACAAATCGCCTTTTTTATTTGTTAAGGAAGATGGAGACCCGTTGTATCCTACACTTGTTCATAATATTATTCATAACCAATTGAACAACATTTCTACTTTGTCTAAAAAGAGCCCACATGTAATACGACATTCATTTGCAACTGAAATGATGAACAATGGTGCTGAGATTAATGCAGTTAAAGAACTTCTGGGACATGAGAGCCTTTCTTCTACAGAAATCTATACTCATGTTACATTTGAAGAAATGAAAAAAACTTATAAAAAAGCTCATCCAAGAGCAAATAATTAAAGGAGGTAAATTTATGGAACTAACAATTCAATCTGTAAACTTTGATGCGACTGAACAGTTAAAAGCATTTACTGAGAAAAAAATTAAAAAACTAGAACGTTTTTCGGATGATATAATTCAGGCCGAAGTAATCCTGAAAGTTATCAAACCGGATTCTGTAAAAAACAAAGATGCTGCCATCAAACTAAATCTCAGACTAAAAGAAGCCTTCGCAAACAAAACAGCAAATACTTTTGAAGAAGCAATAGATCTGTGTATTATAGCACTTGAGAAACAAATATTAAAAACGAAAGAAAAAACGAAAGATAACTTTTAAAAAAAACCAAACAAATGTTTTGGCATCAATAAAAATATCATTACCTTTGCGACCGTTTCTGTACTAAAAACGTTTAGGAACGGTTAAAGTCTAGTATACAAGCCTCTTTAGCTCAGTTGGCCAGAGCACGTGATTTGTAATCTCGGGGTCGTTGGTTCGAATCCGACAAGAGGCTCGGGGAATTCTTGGGCAGTTACCAGAGTGGCCAAATGGGGCTGACTGTAACTCAGCTGGCTTACG
>CAZAFR010000145.1:0-2171 GCA_964484665.1 uncultured Proteiniphilum sp.
GATTTTTATTATTCTAAATTGTCTGATGCTTCAAATGAGTTTTCTACATCTCTTGAATCACTAGGTATATTGACTGAGCCTACCCTTGAACAAAAAGTAAAAAAAGGTGAATCTACGATAGAACTGGGTGACGAGGGAGAAATATATGTATTCAACTATGAGAAAGATCGAGTTTCCAAAGTTAACAAACGCTTAGCTAATAAAGTAATTGCATTAGGGAAAACAAAAGGAATTGGATATGATATTCAATCTGTTATAGCTGAACCAGGAGATCGCTTAGAATTTGTGAAATATATTGAAGTGAAATCCACTAGGAGGGTTACAGCTCCAAATTTACAAGATACCGAGTGGTGTGAATCTATAAATATAACAAGAAATGAATGGGTTGCAGCGCAACAACATAAAGAGTTTTATTCAATTTATAGGGTCTATTTTGTTAGAGATAATGTTCTTATCCATGTGATTGAAGATGTCAACCAAAAATATTCGGACGGAAAAATATCAGTAACTCCTATGATGTATAGAGTTGACTACGGTTCTGAAGCAATCGATAGAGTCTTGGGGGAAAAATCAAATGCATAAAGTGGTATCGCTATTTTGTGGCTGTGGTGGCAATGATCGCGGAATGATTGGCGGTTTTAGATACAACAAAAAATTATATAAAAAGTTACCTTTTGAGATAGTTTATGCTAATGATATTGATGAAAAGGCAATAGGGACGTATAAGAAAAATTTCGGAAGCAAAAATGTTTTTTGTAGAGATATTTGCGATATTGAAGCTCAAGATATTCCAGAACACGATATTTTAGTTGGAGGGTTTCCCTGCCAGTCGTTTAGTACGGTCAATCCGACCAAAGATCCGTATGATGATCGAGCTAACTTATATAAAGAAATGGTTAGAGTTGCGGAATTACACAAGCCTAAACTAATTGTTGCTGAGAATGTTAAAGGATTTATGACTTTAAACAAAGGGTCAATTTTCAAACGAGTAAAAGAAGAAATTGAAAATTTGGGTTATTCGGTGTATAGCTCCTTGCTAAATTCTGCGGACTATGGGATACCTCAAAAACGAGAGAGAGTTATCATGATTTGCGTACATGAATCTATTGAAAAAGAATGGGAATTCCCAAAGCCAACAACTCCTAATAGAGATGTTCCTTTAAGCATAGCGGTTCCAAAACTTCGAATTGAGGATGAGAAATATTATTTTTCTAAACGAGCAGTTGAAGGGATGAAAAATGCGAAGAAGAACATGAAACGAGGATTGTGGCAAGATTTATCTGAACCATGTTTAACAATAACTAGTCACCTAGCAAAAGTAAGCCTTAATTCAAGGGATCCTGTTCTACTGGTAGATCCTGACTCAGAGCTTTACAGAAGATTTACACCAAGAGAAGCCGCTACAATCCAATCATTTCCAAACAGTTTTAAGTTTGTAGGTAGTGAAGGTGATGCTTATCGCCAAATTGGAAATGCCATTCCACCAGTGTTAGCTTGGCATATATTTGAGGAAGTATCTAAATTCTTAGCAGATTGATAATTATTTAGATTTTTGGGAAGGAGGGAGGTTTTTTGATACTAGATGACGTAAAACGAATAATACAATCATTTTTTGATGTGGAAACATTAACGGTTGTCGGATCTGGTTTATCAGTATCCGAGGGTATACCAGGAATGAAAGAACTTGCTGAATTACTGGTTGAGCAAGTACCAAAAGGACTATCTGATTTCGATATATCTAATTGGCATTTGATTTCTGAAGATTTAAAACAAGGAACAGATTTAGAGACTGCGATGCAGAACAATCCTCCCAATAAAGAGGTTGAGGAACAAATAGTAAAGGTTACTTATAATTTTATATCTGAAAAAGATAGAGATGTTTTTTATGAAATATTACAAAAACAAAAGGTTTTGCGTTTTTCGAACTATCTTTCTATGTTCCATACTGAATTATATCCGCTAACAGTTATTACAACAAATTATGACTTGTTAATTGAGTATGCATGTGAAAATTTAAGGGTTGCATATAATGATTCATATGTTGGGAAGATTATTGCTGATTTCAACCCTGAACTTGCTACTCAAGAAATATCAAAAGCAACTAAAGTAGGAAGTAAATTAGTAAATAATAAAAATGGATTGCGATTATATAAGCCTCATGGCTCGATTAA
>CAZAFR010000146.1:0-2084 GCA_964484665.1 uncultured Proteiniphilum sp.
AATGTTTCTGCTATATACCGAAATATTCAGGTCACTCATTCTCAGTTTCTGAGCTACCTTGTTGGGAACCCTGTAATTCAGAGAGATCTCTCTCAGTTTTATATAGTCTGCGTCGAAAAGATTCGCTTCCCCAATGTCCCATGGATAACTCATTGCATAGGGTCTGAATTCAGTACCTTCATTTCCAAGGTTCTCCTTGATAAGAGTAAAATTACCATCACTGTCATACTGACCGTACACACCCGGGGCAAAAGTTGCGTCATATGCTCCGACGCCGGTATAAAAATCACTCCAGAATCCGCCGTATGCAGGGGTAGGACCACCGACAGGCCTCGGGTTATTGGTATATATCAACTTATCGGCGTTGGATACCACCCAGTCACGAAGCTCCTGACTAGGCTTGCCACCCAATCCATCGGGAGGTGTAACCAACTGGTTGAGCCAGGTATTTGAGACAACCCCTTCAGTGAGATACCGCCAGGTTTGTGAAACATATTGTCCGCCCGATCTCCAGTCAAACGTCATGCTCAGGGTAAAATTCTTATACGTGATAGAGGTCTGAAGCCCCATAATAAAGTTAGGATTATAATTACCCACCTTTGAGTAATTGTCATCGGAATGCCATTCGGCATCTTGATCATTTTCCGGTAGTAGGGGATATCCATAATAAGGAGATTTTTTATCGGTTACCCTTAATATTTTACGGGTATACAGGTTACCAATCAACCCATCTCTTCCCAGGGATTCATCTTTTGCGTATGCGATATTTCTCACCCTGGCTTCGTCCCAGAACTCAACAAAGTCGGTTCTTTCGGATAATTCCAATAGCCAGGTCTTATTCTTGGTAAAATTCGTATTCAGATCCCATCTCCAGTCTTTGGTTTCAATAGGTGTAAAGCCAAGCATCAATTCCACACCCTTGCTTCGCAACAAGCCGGCATTGACCTTTATGCTGTTGAAACCGGCTGACCCGGCCAACGGCACACCGAGAATCTGGTTGCGGTTATCGGCCTGATAATAGGTCCCTTCAAATCGCAACCGGTTCTGAAACATTTTCAGGTCAATTCCCACTTCATAGGATTTTGACTTTTCGGGGAGCAATACCGGATTCAATAGATCTCCCGGCTTTCCGAGACGGATTGCATCACCCCATTGTCCTGCATCATAATAGGTTGCATAGAGGCTGTAAGGCGAAGTGTCATTCCCCACCTGAGCAATACCTCCTCTTAGCTTTAGAAGATTTATATTTTTTCCCATATCGAACATATTGTTCAATAAAAGGCTCAATGAAGCGGAAGGATAGAAATATGATCTGTTTTCCGCGGGTAGGGTACTGGCCCAGTCATTTCTTGCCGTAAGATCGAGATATACCATATCTTTCCATCCCAGGTTGGCCATCGCATAAATACTGTTGATCGCCCTTTCATAACGGGCATTGGAATAATTCAGTGCCGTATTCGCAATATTCTGAATCGTATATAAATATGGAACAATCAATCCCGATCCCGATTTCGATGAATTGCTCACATTTGCCCATCGGGAATAGAGAAGGTTCCCTCCGGCAGATGCCGTAAGAGAGAAATCATCCCAGCGGTTTTTGTAGGTAGCTAATATGTCGGCATTGGTTTCAGTGCTTTCACTGGTAACGATACCGTACGCTCCATTATTGGGCTCTCCTGAATAGCCGGGATCCATCTTTGTCTCCCTTACTTCGTCCGATCTATTTAATGAATATCTTCCCATAAGGCTTAGTTGTGGAGTGATATCCCAAGTAGCAGCAACATTCCCGATAAGCCTGTTCCTCTTGAAGCTGTTATTAATACCATATGCCAGAAAGTAGGGGTTTTCCCAACCCTCACCTATGGTAAGCACTTCACCTCCGCCAAGATTATAATCTTTCAACAGGCGGATATCCACATTAGGAGGTGTCCATGCGGCCCATTGCAAAGGATTGGCTCCACGTTCCTGAGTAGCAGGTCTGTTGTCTGCCCAGTTCTGTGTGTAGTTAATATCGGTACTTACCATCAAGCCTTTTACCACTTCCGATTCGGCGGTAAGCGTCAGGTTATTTCTGTTAAGATCGG
>CAZAFR010000147.1:0-2077 GCA_964484665.1 uncultured Proteiniphilum sp.
TATAAAGCATGAAGCGTCCGTTACTTCCCAGTCAACAAAGAACATTGAAGACTTTGGGTGAAAATATAAAGTTTGCTCGTTTACGTCGTGATTTATCCTCTGAACAAGTTGCTGAGCGTGCCGGAATATCCCGTAATACATTGATTAAAGTAGAAAAAGGAGATGAAATATCTTTGCAAGCGCCGAACAACAAGAATGGGCGGAGGCATATGCCGGCAAGCCTGATAAAGACAAACAGCCTTAAGGCATTTATATAAAGATTAATTATTATAATAATGAAAAATATAAAAACAATTATAGGGTTTGCAATAGCCCTGTTTGTAACAGCTGGCTTTACGGCTTGTAATAATGAAGACGAAGTAACCACATACACTGAATGGGAGACCGTTTTGAATAATCATGGAATTGATTATTGGTATAATGAGAATGGAGAATGCTTTGGAGATGGTGGAGGTATAAGTAAAGAAAATTTTGAAAAGATGTTCATTGGTCATGGATGGAAAAACTATGGCACATGGGAAATTGATGAGAATGGGAAAAGACTTTCAAACGAGTATTACAGTAATATGATTGGAGTAAGTCCTACTTATTATTATTTCGATAATGAAACTCTATTGACAACATATTATCGCTCAGATGCCGAAGCTGGAGCAGTTAAGAAGAACGTCATTTCATATAGTTTCAATAATAGATATAATGGTACTTCAAGGACAGTCTTGTTATTGAATTCTGGCAGTTACATTCAGATAACGGGGTGGACTTTAGGAAATCAGCCAACCTTTTGTATGGTACATTCGCTCGGTGTTATTAGTAATAACAGAAAAATCTATGGCGTTTCTATATACGTACAAATGACAGACAAAGAATTAAGTGATTTACAGAGCAATGTAAAATAAGTTATGAGTGTTTTTATGAAGAATCTTAAAACATTAATAGGAATAACGCTAATCCTACTCACATCGCTTTCTTTTATTGCATGTTCAGAGAATGAAAGTGATGGAAGAACCATTACCGGCACAAAAGACTATGTCTTGACCATAGCTTCTCATAGAGTTCTAGGTGTGGCACCGCTTAGTGGGAACTTATTATCAGAGGTGTATGTGGCAAAGAAAGACGACTCTAATGATTGGGCGCAACAGCCAGAAATAGGAGGTTTTGAATATGAAGATGGCTACGAATTCAGAATTAAAGTCAGAGAAACCAGCTACTTGGACTATAGTATGGGAGACCCTGCATGGACTGAATTTAAGATGATGGAACTTATCTCGAAAGAGAAAAAAACTTCAGAAAATGTTCCAACAAATCTTATCCCAGAATGGTATGAACCTCAAAATGACGTCCGCATTCAGTATGCCATTGAAGCAGATGATAAAGAATTGATAGAAACAGATTTGGAATTTGATGTCACATTACCTTGGAATTGCAAAATGGATATGACTTATAATTGCTATGCTATTTGGGATAGCAACAATAAATTGGTGGATTGTGGAAGGTGTCAACGCAGGTTAAAAAATCCCGAATCCTTTCCCGAAACGTACAAGATTCTACCTATTGATGATGGAATGCAAATACGTGGTTACGGAGAGTCATCTTTCGAATCAGACATGAAAATAGATTTCTCTAAAAGCTATGATACTTTTTTTGTAGAGGCTAAAGACAATCTTGCCCATAAGTCTTATGGTTGGCTTTGCTGTTATCAAGATGTGTCAGAATACTACAAAAAGAAATATCCAGAAGCTGGAGTTAAAACTGTTGTCATACGACAAGCTTTTTGTATGGAAAAGATTGTACATTATTAAATTCCTATGGGATTCTTCAACAATCTATTTAGCAAGAAATAAGCTAACACCTCGTCAGACTCGTTTGAGAAAGCTGTAAAGATAGAAAAAGCAAGTAAGTTTGGCGAGCTTCTCTTGTTGTTGTCGATTCGGAAGAACTGACAAAAACTATATATGTAATTCTTGAATAATATGTAATGGTCACCCCAATTTATTTGCACCTTTGCAAAGTGAACCCACAATTGGGCATTCATCAGAGTTAAATAACGTGTGTTACCAAACTGTGTTACCAACTCAAA
>CAZAFR010000148.1:0-2035 GCA_964484665.1 uncultured Proteiniphilum sp.
GTATTTTCTTGCTCTACATAACTGCTTACGGCAATATTATAGTCGTTTTCAGCTATCTCGCTGTTTTGTACTAAATGCGTAAAATGATCTTCGTTCTTACGTTCAACAAAGGCATTCAATATGCGTTTTCGATTGTCGTCGCTCAGTTTGTTTTTATTGCCGCCACGCACGAACTCAGCTGAAGCGTCAATAAACAAGGTGGCGTTATCTTTTTTACTCTTTTTAAGTACAATGATGCAAGTTGCGATGCTTGTGCCGAAAAACAAATCGGGTGGAAGTTGAATAACGGTGTCAATATAATTATTGTCAATCAAATATTTACGGATTTTTTGTTCTGCTCCTCCACGATACAATACTCCCGGAAACTCAACAATGGCTGCCGTTCCTGAAGTTGACAGCCACGAAAGCATGTGCATGGTAAATGCTAAATCGGCTTTACTTTTAGGTGCAAGTACTCCGGCAGGAGAAAAACGCGGATCATTAATCAATAACGGATTAGCATCACCTTCCCACTTAATAGAATAGGGAGGATTGGATACGATACAATCAAACGGTTCGTCATCCCAATGTTTTGGATCTGTTAGTGTATCGCCATGTGCGATGTTGAATTTTTCGTAGTTGATATCGTGCAAGAACATATTGATACGACATAAGTTATACGTGGTAATATTCACTTCCTGCCCAAAGAATCCTTGACGCACATTTTCCTTGCCTAATACTTTGGCAAACTTTAATAATAAAGAACCAGAGCCACAAGCCGGATCATATACTTTATTGACCTGCTTTTTGCCAACAACTGCAATTTCGGCAAGCAACTCGGAGACTTCTTGCGGAGTAAAAAATTCTCCTCCCGATTTCCCGGCGTTACTCGCATACATTGTCATCAGAAACTCATAAGCATCGCCAAAAGTGTCAATTGTATTGTTTTGATAATCGCCCAGCTTTAAGTCGCCGATTGAATCTATAATCTTAACCAAAAGCTCGTTCCGCTTTTGAACTGTAGCTCCTAACTTATTACTATTCACATCAATATCATCGAATAAGCCTTTCAAATCGTCTTCACTGTCAGTGCCCTTGGCAGAGTTTTCGATATTTTTGAATACACGGCTCAGTGTTTCATTGAGATTTTCATCATTTTTCGCTTTTTCACGCACATTGACAAATAACTCTGAAGGCAAAATGAAGAAGCCTTTCTCTTTTACTGTATCGGCTCTACCATATTCGGCATCCTTGTCGGAAATTTTTGCATAGTTGAAATTTGCATTTCCTGTTCGTCGCTCTTCTCGGTTTAAATAAGAAGTAAGGTTTTCTGAAATAAAACGGTAAAATAACATTCCAAGTACGTATGATTTGAAATCCCAACCATCTACGCTTCCTCTTAAATCATTAGCAATCTGCCATATCGTGCGATGAAGCTCATCGCGTTCTTGTTCTTTTGTCATTATAGTTAGTTATTTTTTGAATCAGTACTTCTTTTCTCTTTTCTAAAAAGCTTCTCGACCTTTTTTTTAAATTTCATAAACATGTTCTTGTATTCCTTGAGATTTAAGGATGATCGGAATAGGAACTTTTTGTTTTTGTGTTTTCCAATGCACCATTAATATATTTAAATTTAATATTGTTTTCATTCAAACAGTTATTGCTATTTTGATTAGTCTCCATAACATTTTACACCTCTGCATCAACGACAATATTAGGATTATGTGTCACAAGAATTATTTGTCGTTCCTTTTTTTGTAAATAGCATCTCTACTGATTTTTGACTTTACATATTTTTACAAATATAGTAAATAATTGATTTAGATAGAAAACTTCCTTACACGTTATGCCTTAAATCACCCTAGCTTTCTAGACATATTATATATATTTTTATATCTTCTTCATTGTCATTTAAGTTGTCATAAGTTTCACTTCATTGTTAATTAAGTCCCGGTGCAAATCCGGCACAAAAACATGATAAAAAACAATATCCAAATATTATTTTCAATAATTATGAAAAATAAAAACCGCAGTAAATCAATGTCTACTGCGGTCT
>CAZAFR010000149.1:0-2010 GCA_964484665.1 uncultured Proteiniphilum sp.
ATCATTCTGCCTTCTTTTATAGTTATTCTTCTTATCGCGATACTATTCACTCAGTTTAAAGACAACCTTGTAGTTGAGCGTATTTTTAAAGGGATACGTCCAGCTGTCGTGGCACTCATTGCTGCTCCTCTTTTGGGTTTGGGGAAATCTGCCGGAGTAAAATTAAACAACTTATGGATACCTATAGTAGTTGCACTTTCTATTTGGTTATTAAATATTTCTCCGATATATATTATTTTGATCTCAATTCTGCTCGGGATTTTATATTATCTTTTTCTTAAACTAAAAACTAAAAGATAAATGGAATTGATAGATATGTATCTGGCATTGTTTGTTTCATTCCTTAAAATAGGACTGTTTGGCTTTGGTGGCGGTTATGCTATGTTACCTTTGATTCAGAGGGAGGTAGTAGAATTACACGGATGGATCTCGGTAAGCGATTTTACGGATATTGTTGCCATATCTCAGACTACCCCCGGTCCAATCGCCTTTAATTCGGCCACATATATAGGCTATACTGCTGTAACAAATGCAGGTTTCACTACCGGACAAGGAATATTGGGATCAGCAATATGTACGATTGCTGTAAGTATTCCATCACTGGTAATAATGACTCTTGTATGTGCGTTCTTTTTTAGGCTTAAAGACAATCCATGGTTACAAGCTTCGTTGTCAGTATTAAAACCTGCTATAATCGGTTTAATTGCTTCTGCAGCCTTAATGCTTATGAATGAACATAATTTTGTTGATTATAAAAGCTGGATAATTTTCGGTGCAGTAATGATTGCGTCAATAAAGAAAGTTGACCCGATACTTCTGATAGTTTTATCGGGAGTTGCAGGACTGATTTTATATTAAGTACTCTTTATTATTTAAATAAAATTGAACCTGTTTGTCCGTGATGTTTTTCATTATTAAATAACTTAATACTTTCTTTTATTTTCATTTATTAATGGAATCTTTATTCAACTCAACTATCTCTTCAGGCACCTGCTTACTTTTCTTTCTGTCACCTCTTATAAGTAATATCAATAAGAAAAGTAAAATAGAAGCAATAATTGTCCAAAACCATATCTCTGAATAAAAAGGATCATTACTGTAATCAATATTGATATCCAAAATTACAGGATCTGCTTTTTCAGCTGAAAAAAGACTATTAACCGAGGATAAAATTCCTACAATAATTAAAAAAGGTGTTTTACGTTTTAAAGAAAATATATTCATATTAAAGAAAATATATTCATATCACAATGTTCGTTGATACGCAAGTCGCTCCGACCCGTCAGACAAATAAATTAATCCACAATAATGAAACTCCAGATCACTCAGAATATGTTGCATAACATGATTATCTCTGTGAGTATCAACCCTTATATTCGGACATTGATTAAAACACCACTCGAAACACGCCCTTGCTACACCTCTATCTTTACCGGACGATGCAATACGGTGTACGGTGCCATATAACTCATTATTCAACCACTGACCATTGTATATTTTCTGATATGTCGGATCTTCACCAATAATAAAACAGAAAGTCCCTGTAATTTCTCCGTTATGATTTTCACATACAAAGCTATGACCTGCCTTTATCTCTTCAGTAATAAATTGCTGAGTTGGATAGCCGTTTACCCATTGACCGGCGTTACCGGTTTTACGCATAAAATCACGCGCTAAGTCATATATAGGCATTATCACCGGCAAGTCATTATTTGTGGCAGACCTGATAGTAGTAATCATAGCACATTCACAGGATTATTTTTTAGTAGCACTTTTTCCGGTCTTTGCTTGAGATGTTGAAGCCTTCCCGGTTTTCTTTTTTTCCTTTGCTGTTGATTTGACAGCTTTAGTTTTTGTTGTAGAACTACTGCCGGCAGCAGCTTTCTTAGTTTTACTACCTTTAGTTTTGTTGTCTGCGGCGCTATCTTCGATTATCTTTTTACAATCCTCAAGAGTCAACTCTTTTGGATCTGTATTCTTAGGTATCTTATAATTGGATTTTTGATGTTT
>CAZAFR010000150.1:0-1990 GCA_964484665.1 uncultured Proteiniphilum sp.
AGGGTATTTGGTTGTAGCGGCGCGATATAGTAAGCTTACCCTTTTTTTATTTAGTTTAATGAAATCACATAGCATTGTATCGTCCTAAATAACCGTTACAAGTTTTAGTACAAGTTTAATTGAATCTGTATAAGAATAAATAATAAGCCTTTAAGAATTAAAATAGATTTTCCGATGCCTACTCTCAATATCAACCATCCGATATTTAATAAAAGGAAGGAGAATATTTATTAAAAGAAAAATCGGTCAATACCTTGTAAGTTTAGTTACAAAAAAACCGGATCATTTAATGACCCGGTTTTAATATATTCAAAAGCTTTAATTCAGTCTTAATTCTCGTCTTTGCGAGCAGAATAGCTTATCTTTAATGCATAAGCTTGTCTTAATGCTTGTTTAACATCAATGATATACTGCATACGAGTATTATCATCTGCTTTAATTGAAACAGTCATAAGAGGCTGATCAGCTTCATTCATACTTGCTTTTTCCTGTGCAATATAGTTCTGAATATCTGAAACCTGAGCAAATCTATCGTTCAGCTGCATTTGTGTACCTGTACCAAGTCTTGCATCTAAAGGAGGACCAATATTAATATAGGTCACCAAAGATTTCTTTTCTAGTTTCTGTACTTCCGAAGCAGCAGGCAGTTTCATACTCACCATCAGAGTTTCAGAACGCAAAGTAGTAGTTATAATAAAGAAAAAGAGAACTGCGAAAACTATATCCGGCATTGAAGAAGTATTCATTTCCGGTACAGATCTTTTTACATTCTTATTAAATTTTCCCATACTTATTCTCCTCCATAATTTTTAGGTTCCGCTTCAGAGATACGTTGAGGATAAAGATCATCTATCTGTGATTTTTGATCAATAGTCAGCTCGTCATAAGAAGTTCCAAAATATCTTCTAGCTGCTTCTTTTCTAAGCTCATTATATGCTCTAACAACCTCATTTTGAACTGCTATATATGTACTATATCTCGTAGTAGCATCATTTTGTATCGAAATTACGTGATTAGAAGTGACAGGAACAGTACCTATTGGTAGTCCGAAATCCGCTTCGATCAATTGTGGTAAATCAGGACTGTTTGAAGTATTCAAAACAAATTCTTTCACCACTTCTTTCATTGCAAGTTTTCCTGAACCACCTTGTAATTCACTTTCATTTGCATATAATACAGTTCCCTGCTGATCTTGGACTAATATCTCGTTTTTAGCATTAACCAGTACGACTAACAAGTTTCTACGCTGAACATCTACTGACGACTGCTCCTGATCACTTTGAGGAGGTGGTGGTAAACGTCGAGCCAATCCTGAATCGACATCCATACTTGACACCATCAAAAAGTAACAAAGCAAAAGAAACGAGACATCAGCCATAGAACTGGCATTTAGCGCCGGAACTTTTCTTTCTGTTTTTGGCATATTTTACCTTTTTTAACCGACTCCGATAAAGAGTCTGTTTTTAAACTTTATAAACTATTTCTTTTTGGTTACCAATGGCATAATAATTATTGCCAATATAGTAATTGCCATCATGAAATACATTGAATAGAGCCACATATCAGTCATTTTCAGTATTGATGGCACATTATCTGAACCTTCGTAACCGGGGATTGAAAGTAAAGTACCATCACCGATAACATAAGTTACAACTAATAATGCAACAAGTGCCAAAAGTGCATACAGACCGCTAAGTGCCTTTTTCGGATTTTCTTTTAATCCTCGAGCAAAATCTATTATTGCAAAAGCAATAAGCACTACTATAGTAACAACCAGAAGTGCATACATCCAATACAAAAGAATATCAGTAAAAGCAGGCTGTGCCATATCAGCACCAATCTTCTCATGTTCCGGCACCTGTCCGCCAAGGAAGAAAAGCCCTAGTACAATAAGTGATATAATTATTGATACTACAAGAGTTGTTCTGGATGCTTTGTGTATTTTAGTTACAGCCATTTTATTACAAATTTTTGTATTTAACGTTATATT
>CAZAFR010000151.1:0-1977 GCA_964484665.1 uncultured Proteiniphilum sp.
TTAGTAAATTCTCCTCTCATTCAGTGCCCTTTGGTAAGCTCTGGCATTTCTTGCATGCTCCGCATGAGTGACTGCAAAGTTATGTCTGCCCGATAGGTCGTCTTTTGCACACATAAATAGATAGCTGTGTTCTGCGGGTGACAAGACGGCATCAATACCTCTTATTGATGGTATTCTGATTGGTCCGGGTGGTAGTCCATCGTTTTTATAGGTATTATAAGGGGATTCTATTTCGAGATGCTTAAAAAGGATTCTTCGTAGGGTGGGGTCTCCAACAGCAAACTTTACCGTAGGGTCAGCTTCAAGGCGCATTCCTTTTTGTAGGCGGTTTAAATAAAGTCCGGCTATAGTGGCGTATTCATCCTGATATGTTGCTTCTTCTTCTACTATTGATGCAAGTGTTGAAACTTCAATAGGGGTGAGGCCAAGGTTTTCGGCTTTCTTTTTTCGATCATCATTCCAGAACGTATCATATTCTCTTTTCATTCGGTTCATCAGGCTTTTAACGCTTGTGTCCCAGTAAACATGATATGTGTTGGGGATAAACATAGCACCGAATGTTTGGTTGTTAAAGCCATATCCGGCTGCTACTGCGGAGTCGCTAAGTACGTTTATTAGTGAGAGACTGTCTGTCATTAGCTGGTCTGATAAACGACCTGCAAGGTTTTCTTTATTGCGAATGTTGTTGAAAGTGAGATTTATAGGCTCTTGAACGCCTGAACGTAAAAGGCGAATTACTTCAGACATGGTCATACCGGATTCTATGGCATAGCGACCGGTTTTAATTCTGTTTGGATAGTTCATCCTTTCAGCGAGCATATGAAAGGCTTTTTCGTTTGGCAGACCGGCTTTTTCTTGCAGCTGGCTCACCACGGAATTATAGTCCTTTTTTTCGTCAATATATATGTAAACTGTTTCTGTGAGATCGAAAGTCTCGAAGATGATATTATAAATATATATACCGGCTGATATAATGATTAATAGTAATATGCCTGCGATCAACAGAATGATTTTTGTTCTTTTCCTCATAATTTAATCACCCAAAAGAACAAAAGTATAAATATTCAGTTTGAAAAAACATATTTTCTTTGAAAAGTTGAAAACAAACATGTATATTTGCATCCGATTTCAGCAAAATAACCATAAGGAAGTGTGGGTGAGTGGCTGAAACCAACAGTTTGCTAAACTGTCGTACGGGTAACTGTACCGGGGGTTCGAATCCCCCCGCTTCCGCGGAAAGATATAGCCAAAAGGCGATAAAAAGTAGATAAGGCCTGTAAGTTCAGTGACTTGCGGGTTTTTTTATTCTGTATGAGCTAGTGTCTTTACTTTTTTATTTTACCATTTAATAGTTTTTTCATCAATATTCTCATCTCCCCAGAGTTTTCGAATATACTCTTTGCTTTTACGTTCATTAATATTGTCGTAATCAAAATCTTTCACAATTTCATTTATTTCGTGTGCCTTTGAACTGTGAAACTTCAACAGTTTTATTCCCGGTTTATCCAAATCCGGATATTGCAACAATCTGGTATTATCCGTTAAGCTGAGCATACGATCCGTTAAGCAGTACCAACTTCCTTTGTAAATAAAGTCATTACTGCCACGCCTCCGGTTATCTCGACCATATCCGAAATAGCGGTAGCTGGTGGTCAGCAATTTACTTTCGGCATACACTTCGTAACCGGTAATAGATACATCATACATACCTGTTCGTTTTTTATAAAAAACTTTCACGGTAAAAACATCTCCATCCAGCTCAACATCATAACTCGCCCTGCCTAATAAATCCGATCCGGTTTCAGGAAAAGGCATTACTTCACTCATGATTGGATTTGCACCAACCATACCTGACTCATTCTCATAAATCAGTTCGCCATTAACGACTCTTAATTCACTCATCATAGATAATTAATTTTTTTGATGGAACACCCGCATTTCGTCCACCGTGGCTTTATTGCTCGGTTGGCATCTCTT
>CAZAFR010000152.1:0-1913 GCA_964484665.1 uncultured Proteiniphilum sp.
AAATAGGAGAGAGGGGATGTATAAAAGTTAATTCCTTTATGCAGACTTCCGATCCGGATATCTATGCCGTTGGAGATTGTATTGAAATACCCAATCTGATCACCAATAAATGGGTGCATGCTCCTTTTGGAGATTTGGCTAATCTGCAGGGTAGGGTTGTGGGTGAGAACATAATCAAAGGTAATGTTGCAAAATTTCCAGGAACTATCCAGACCGGTATTTGCAAGGTATTTGATTATGCTGCCGGATCTACAGGTTTATCTGAGCAAAATGCTATTAAAATGGGCTTCGATAATATCGAAACAGTCGTTAACGCAAGTTTGGATAAGCCTGGTTTTATGAAGGGAAATCTTTTAATCACTAAATTGATAGCTGATAAAGGTAATCGCAGGATATTGGGTGCTCAGGTCATTGGACCCGGAGATGTGAGTAAGCAGGTGGCTATCTGGGCAATGGCAATTAAAGGAAAGCTTACGGTAGATGATATGGCTAATGCCGATCTGCCTTATGCTCCCCCATTTTCACTGGCTATTGATCACAGTATTGCCACTGCGCATATAATGCAAAATAAGCTGCAGGAATTGTACAAAGGTGTATCATCTGAGCAACTGAAAGAGAGGCTTAAAGAGGACAAGCCGATTTTTATGATTGATGTGCGTAACCCAGGGGAGTTTGAAGAAATGAGACTCGGAATTGGAGAAAGACTTATTCCGCTGGGACAACTACGTAACAGGTTGAGTGAATTACCTGAAGACAAAAGCATAGAGATTATTACCTGGTGTAAAATATCATTAAGAGGCTATGAAGCTGCTCTTATCCTTCAGGCAAACGGTTATAAAAATGTAAAAGTTCTTGAGGGAGGAATAGCAGCATGGCCATGGAATCGTGAAAAATAAAGCTTAACCTGATTTATTAGTATTACTAACCTTTAAAAATTTGAAAAATGGAACAAGATGAAAGAAAAGAAGTAAACATGCCGCGTATAGGGGACAAAGCGCCCTCGTTTAAGGCGGTTACAACGCAAGGTAACATCAATTTCCCGGAAGATTATGCAGGAAAATGGAAGATACTGTTCAGCCACCCTGCTGACTTTACTCCAGTTTGTACTACAGAGTTTATGACATTCGCGACACGACAGAAGGAGTTTGAAGAACTTAACTGTCAGCTGGTAGGTTTGTCAATTGACGGCCTGTACAGCCATATTGCATGGTTGCGTAATATACAGGATATTGACTTTAACGGCATGAAAAATGTGGAGGTGAAATTTCCATTAATTGAAGACATCAAAATGGATGTTGCAAACAAATATGGAATGATTCAACCTGGTGAGAGTGAAACAAAAGCTGTCCGTGCAGTATTTTTTATTGATACGAAAGATATTATCCGTACCATTATCTATTACCCAGCATCATTGGGACGTAATTTTGATGAGATTGTACGTGTACTAAAAGGTCTACAGGTAGCTGATGAGTTTGGAGTAGCACTTCCGGCAGACTGGCAACCGGGTAAGGACGTGATAGTTCCTACAGCCGGCTCTTGTGGTAAAGCAAAAGAGAGAATGGAATCTAAAGAGGAGGATATGTTCTGTCACGACTGGTACTTATGTACCAAGAAGTTATCTAAAGAGGTAATTGAGAGTGCAATATTGAAAAGCTGAGTAATTATTCAAAATTTTAATAAGACACACGAAATAGAAGGGGCTGATCCAAAAGATCAGTTCCTTTTATGTTTCAACTCACTTTGTTCGAATTATGGTTCTGTGTATATTCACATTTATTTAATCTATTTCGTGGTAATACAATCTGTGTCATGACAAGACTTTGAATATAAATCGCCTGTACCAAGTCCGAATCATCTTCATATCTACTTCAATATCTCTTCATATCAACCTCATATTTTAATGAGGAGATGAA
>CAZAFR010000153.1:0-1911 GCA_964484665.1 uncultured Proteiniphilum sp.
ATCTTGTAGAAGACAAATCGGTTTTAGAACTTGAAAAAAGGTAATAGTAAAACATAATAATGGGGAGGGGCTGTTTTGCCCCCCCCATAATAAAATTTACATTATACTTATGTCAGATAAAGTCTGTTCTATTCTATTTAATACAATATTATAGTTTCATTTCCCATCCTTTTTGATAATCACGGCTCCACATACTTTGTGCCTCTTTATTATCAAGAATTCTGCCATTAGTTGGATTAGTCATAAATGAACTTTTTGTACGTTGTGCAATATTTCCCAACAGGGCTAAAGTTGAGCTAATACAACCCACATTAATATCTGCATTTAATGCTGAACCTTTACGAATTCCATTAAGGAAATTCGAAAAGTGGTAGTGATCAAGTTGTTTTGTAGGGTTTGTAATGTCTCCTTCTGTGAAACCCATATCGCTAGTAACATTTTTAACTACATTATTTTTATTATCAAAAATTTGGTATGCATTACCACCACCTATAACGAGTGAACCTTCACTACCATAGAAAATTGCACCAACGGTTGCACCTTCAATTCCTCTTCCGTTTGCACTTCTGCCTTCCCAAGAAATCATTTTTTTATCACCGAATTCAAAGTTTATGTTTTGTGTATCAGGAAATTCCCAGTCATCATTATAATGATATCTGCCTCCTGAAGAATTTACAGCTGTTGGGAATGTTAATCCCATAGCCCATCTTATAATATCTATGAAGTGAACTCCATTATTACCTGATTCTCCTGTTCCCCAGTTATAGAACCAATGCCAGTTATAGTGAAGATAATTGTCTTTGTAATTTGTGACTCTGGGTGCAGGGCCCTGCCATAATTCCCAATCTAACCATTCGGGTACTGCAGTTACTTTGCCTATACCAATTGAAGGGCGATTATTTGCATACCAACATTTACCGTAAAAGACATCCCCAATAGTACCGTTTCTTACATCCTGAACAGCATTAATCACGTTTGGCCATGACCTCCGTTGCATACCTGTTGCAGCTACAACTTTGTATTTTTTAACGGCATCCATTAGCATTTCATTTTCTGCAGGATTATGTCCGGTTGGTTTTTCAAGATAAATATGTTTTCCTGCTTTCATTGCCATAAGAGCAGCCGGAGCATGCCAATGTTCAGGAGTAGCAATGATAACAGCATCAATATCTTTATTTTCAAGCAGTTTACGAATGTCCTTTTCCTGTTTTGGTGTATTGCCACCAATTTTTTGAACATTTTCTGAACATTTGCCCATTGCGCGCTTATCAACATCGCACACATAAGATATTTCGCAATTTGCTTCACTGGCAAAACCACTAGCTAGTGCATTTCCACGTGAGTTAACACCAATTGCAGCCATTAATATTTTGTCATTGGCTCCAACAATATTATTATAACTTTTAGCACTAAAGCCGGGTAGAACACCTCCTACTGATGCAGCTGCAGTTCCTATAGCAGCTTTTTTAATGAAATTTCTTCTGGTAGTCATTATATTTTAGATGTTGTTTAAGTATTTATTGAATCATTCGCAAATGTAATTAAATAAAGAATCTTTATTCCTATTTTTTACGAATTAACATCTTCAATAAGCGCAGAAAAACGATATTAGTACTTCTGCGTTTATTGAGCAAACAAATGCGCTAAATAGCTAGAAGTTGTGAAATACTTGGTAGGTACAAGTAATACACTGAAAGATATTACTAACTACATCTATACTTTTTTGATTTTATGTTATATGTTATTTCATTCTATATTTCTATATTTAAAAATAAAAAACTGAAATGGTTTGAAGTTAAAAGAATAAGTTGTATTTTTGCATCCGCATTAAGGTAATTCTTAATGCATTTTTATTGAATATTTCGGGGTGTAGCACAGTCCGGTTAGTGTACCTGCTTTGGGAGCAGGGGG
>CAZAFR010000154.1:0-1904 GCA_964484665.1 uncultured Proteiniphilum sp.
CTGCCGCCGCCGATTGCCCGAGGATCATAAATACCGGTTCCATCCTGATGGAGCCAAAGGCGATATGGCTGGATGAGAGACAAACGGGCACGAGCAGATTTCCACATTCCTTTTTTCTGGGAACGATTGATCCATAGGCTATCTTATATGGCTTCTCAGGATGTACACCCACATCTCCTTCATTCTGCACATACCCTTCCGCAGTTACGAAACGTTGCACATTGTGAGAGTCCATGGTATATGAGCCCATTCCGATAGGGTCAGGCACGTTTACCTTGCTTAATACTTCGTTTTCAGTGGTGACATATGCCCCGATCATTCTCCGTGCCTCGCGGATATAAAGTTGGTACGGCCAGTTTCCATTGTCGGTAAACTCATCTTTGGCCAGTCCCCATTCTTTCATATTGTCCCTAACCTCCTGAGGTACACGTTCATCGGTCGATACAAAATAAAGGAGTCCTTTTTGATATCGGGTATGATCCTCAATAATTTCTTTACGTCGTTCATAAGATGCTTCGGGGTAATCATAGTTCATCCCTATATGGTCGGAACTGAAAGGACCATGGTTGTTGGTATCAGTTTTCCTATTGGGAATGATATCATATTTTGCAAACCATTCATTCCATCCCGATTCAAAAACTCTGGCAAGAAGTTCATAATCGGCAGGGTCATATCCCACCGGTTTTTCAAAAGGCACCCTGTTTTCGGGATGATTGCTCATGCACAACCTGTAACAGTAAGCCTGTAGCTTGTTGTCACCCGTACAGTTGGGCTGAACCGTTTCGTTAGATATATAGGGTAACAAACCACTAGAAGAATCCCCCGGGATCACATAAGGGTCAATAGGAATATTGAAATAATGTTTATGATGATATATCCCGACCTGTACTCCATTCCACTCCTCATTATATTGTGAGCAGGGTTCTCTCCCAACTGTGTAAGAGACACCGGCAGAAGCCATCAGATCTCCCTCGTATGTAGCATCGATGAACATCTTACCTTTGAACATCTTACCCGAAAGTGTTGTCATGGAAACAATTCTGTTGTTGACAATCTCCACACCAGATTCCCTGTCGAGCCACTCATCCTTGTAGACCAGAATATTATTCTCACTGATAAAATCCTCTAATATTTTCTCAGCCACGTGAGGTTCGAATATCCACATAGTCCTACTTTCACCATCCATTGCCACGGTTCCCTGTCCCTTATTGCCGTATTCGGATTGCTTTTGCCATTTCCATACTTCAGAGTCGTTGTAATAAAGCCATACACGATGATAGAATTCCCGTGCTATTCCCCCGATGGAACCAGTGTTGCCCGAATCGGTAAATCCCAACCCGCCGGAAGTTAATCCACCCAAATGTATGTCGGGACAAACAATGATTACGCTTTTCCCTGACTGTGCGACCTCAACCGCCGAGATTACCGCGGCCGAGGTGCCCCCGTAAATGATCACGTCCGCATCGAAACTATTCGTAGAGTGTTTGCACGATAGAAATATCAACGATACAATTAGAATAAATAAAAAATCTATTTTCTTCATCTTACTTATTTCCTAGAATTTGTTTGTTGTCCAGTAATCTTTGTTGTAATAGGGAATAATTAATCTCCTGGACAGCTTTCTTCTCATCGATAGCCTGACATGCGGCGATGGCCGCGGATTGTCCCAGTACCATAAATACAGGTTCCATACGAATGGATCCAAATGCGATATGGGTGGAACTTACGCAGATGGGAACCAACAGATTTTTACATTCTTCTTTTTTAGGCACGATAGAACGGTAGCTGATGGCATAGGGAGAAAAACCATGTGCTTCCACATTGCCTTCATTCTGCACGAATCCGTTTGCATCCACATATCTCTGTATGTGATGTGAATCCATTCCATAGGCGGCCATACCGAT
>CAZAFR010000155.1:0-1882 GCA_964484665.1 uncultured Proteiniphilum sp.
TTTTTAAACCAGAGACTGTCTCAAAATAGAGGCAGTCTCTATTCTTTGTACTTATCTGTTGGCGTAGAAAACAACTGAGGTTATTTTTAAATAAAGAACAATAAGAGTTAAATAAACTTTGAGAGTAAACTAAAATGGTATATTTTTGAATTGATTCTAGAACATAGAGTACTTATTTATTGAAATTAGAAAATGACCCAGATGGAAATAGGGAGGATATGAAAAAAAAATTAGTTCTTTTTTTAGCTGGAGTATGTTTGTTGTTTAATAGCTTAGCTAACGATAATAAAAATTTACTTCGGGCTGTAGACATCGCCAAAAGTACAATCTGGAAGTACACTAGCTTTGAAGATTGGGAAAATAGCAGGATTTTAAATCCTCGTCCAAAATACAATATCAATACAGGTGAAACAGTTGGTAGCAGCTATAATTGCTATGAATACACTAACATTATTGAGATGTTACTGACGGCAATGAAAAGTTTGCAGAAAGTTAAAGACCTTCCTGACGCAGACCCTGAATATCAACGACTATTTAATCATTATGAACAACTGGTATGGGACGCCTCCACAATAAATCTCGATTATTATAAAGGGTATGCAATTGTTACATCATCAACGCAATCTGACGTGAGATGGGAAAATATTATCGGTGTTCACAGACAGGATAAAATTGATATTCAAAATCATAATGTAAGTGGTCGACTCAACGTATATGATGATCAAATGTGGCTTATACGCTGCTTCCTCGAAGCCTATTTTATGCTTGAGAAAGAAGCAGATAATCTTACTGGAGAAGCATTAGCGTTAAATAAAGAACGAAGAGACTGGTATCTGGATTATTCTGAATATCTTACCGCTTACTGTTTGGATGGTTGGGATCAAAGCAAAAAGCCTAACGGTGAGGAATGGGGTGGAATTACCTGGGGACCGGGCTATAGTAGCAAGCATACCTGTTCAAACAGCCCTATTATTTCTCCATTGGTTTGGCTATCTGAAATTTACAGTGAATCGCCGGATAAAATTGACTTCTTGGTGAGAGGTGATTACAACACGAACAATGTTACCACCGAAACGATGCTGAAAAGTAGTTACTATCTGAACTATGCTGAAAAGATATATGACTTCGTTTACAGCACATTCTTACGTGAAGACAATGTTTATGGTGATATGATAGGATGCAGAACCACCATTCCTGAAGATGGCCCTAATCAAGGTTTAAGAACGACAATATCAAATGGTAATCTGGACAGAAAGGCATATTCTTACAATTCAGGTTCAACTTTATCGGGTGTTGCCGATTTATACCGAGTTACTGTTGATCTGGATAAGAAGAAGAGATATTTAGAAGATTTGATTGCATTATCTGATGCTTCATTTAACTATTTTGCTGATCCGGAAAGGAGAGAGGGTTATTACTCATTTCCACAGAACAGTACTGGAAAGGCCGAGTTTGATGCCTGCTTGCTGCGTGCATGGGTTGAAGTATATATTAATTCGATATATGACACATCTAATTATATAGATGCATTTTCCAAGACTCTTAATTATGCTTACGATAATTACTATAAAGATGGTTTTTTACCAATGGACCATCTGTTTGGTTGGAAACACGAAATGATAGCAGAAGATAATTATGACAACAGGGATGATGTTAGGGTTTCTGGCTTACGTACTTTCAGTTACTCAGCTCAGTTTTCGTGGATTTCACTGGCTGATTTTTATAGATGAGAAACCTATCAGAGATTATTTAAATTTATAATAAATGAAAACAAAATTATTAACACTTGTAGCATTTGCATCTATTGTTCTGTTTTACTCATGCGGAGGTAATACAAATGCAAACACGAACAGAAGTACTTACTGGAAACTATCTATGCAAT
>CAZAFR010000156.1:0-1832 GCA_964484665.1 uncultured Proteiniphilum sp.
AGTATTAAGCGTTATGTAGTTTTGTCTGTACTTTTTACAATGTTTGTATGTATATCTTCAATATATGGACAAGCTAAGTATGTGTTTTATTTTATTGGTGATGGAATGGGAATGAATGTTGTGAATATTACCGAATCCTATCTTTCCCATTTAAATGGAGAGCGAGGTTCAGTATCTTTATCAATGACTCAGCTTCCTGTAGCTACTTTTGCAACTACTTTCTCAGCAAATGCTGACGTTACTGATTCTGCAGCTGCCGGCACTGCTCTGGCAACCGGAGAAAAAACTAATAATAGCACACTTGGCTTGGAACCTACTGGAGAAAGAATTGAAACGATTGCAGAGAAAGCTAAAAAGGCAGGCAAGAAGGTAGGGATAGCTACAACTGTTACTATCAATCACGCTACTCCGGGAGCTTTTTATGCTCATCAACAAAAACGTAGTATGTTCTATGAGATTTCGAACGATCTTTTAGCTTCAAACTTTGATTTTTTTGCAGGTGCAGGTTTTGAAAATGCAAAGGATATATACACTCTTGTAGAAGATGCAGGATACACTGTTTCAAAAGGATATAGTGATTTTAAAAAAAATGCTGGGAACTCGAATAAAGTAATTCTTGTACAAGAAAACTGGGAAAAAGCGGGTGGAATACCATACGCTATCGATAGAACAGAACAAGACCTATCTTTAAAGCAAATTACAGAAGCTGCTATTGATGTCCTTATGAAGGATAATAAAAAAGGGTTTTTTCTGATGCTTGAAGGTGGCAAAATTGATGGTGGTGGACATGGCAATGATGGTGCAACTATGATTAAAGAAGTAATAGATATGGATGAGGCAATACAGGTTGCACTCGATTTTTACAAAAAACATCCAAAAGAAACATTGATTGTTATTACTGCAGACCATGATACAGGAGGCGTCACCCACACCGGCAACAATAAGATTCAAAACTTGCAATATCAACAATGTTCCCAAGATATGCTTTCAGCAAGATTAAACAAACTTATAGATGAAAATGGTAATAAAGTTTCTTGGGAAGATGTAAAAACTCTGTTAGGCGAAACAATGGGATTCTGGAAAGAAGTTTATATTAGCTGGGAACATGAAAAAATATTGCGTGACACATACGAAAACACGATAGCCAAAAATAAAGATGTAAAGGATGTAAATTTGTATGCCGAAAATAAACTTCTTGCCGCAAAAGCGAAAGAGGTATTAAACAACATATCAGGATTAGGATGGGGTACGAGCTCACATACTGATAGCTATATACCAATTTTTGCTATTGGTCAAGGACAAGAACTATTTACTCATAAAATGGACAATACAGATATTCCACTCAAAATAATTAAAGCAGCTAAGTATTGACAATAAAAATCAGTAGAATAACCTTGACAAATTGATTGTTTTATACACAAGAATAGTTTTTTTAATTGTATACACAATTTGTCTTCTTTAGGCATTAAGCTATCTTTTATTAGGTAGGAACCAAAAATAAAGCACTTGTTGATAAGTGCTTTATTTTTTTGAGTGATCCTAGCGGGATTAGAAACACTTTCTTTCACACTCCTGAATAACACCTATTTACAGCAATTAATTTTAAAAGATTATATCTTCACAAACACACTCTTCTCACCAATCCCACTTATAACCAGTCGTTGAATAGCACGGCTAGATGCAACATAAAAGAGAGACTTCTCCTTTTTCAATATCTCTTGCTTTTCTATCTCTGTTAGTGAGTTATAGTTGTATGGCAGAAAAGGCAATGTTCGTTTATTGACATCCGTTAGAAAAACATGCTTAAACTCCAATCCTTTTATACCATGAAA
>CAZAFR010000157.1:0-1805 GCA_964484665.1 uncultured Proteiniphilum sp.
TGCCTTTCCTCGTAAAGCTTCTTAGTAGCCGTGTAAACCTCTCTAATCACTGCCAAGCCTATAGTTATCTTTTATTGTCCACACTTGAATGTCACGATTCATACACTCATTCAGAATACCCATTATCATAAGTAGATTCCTGCCTAAACGAGAGAGTTCAGAACAAATTAGTATATCATCTTTTTTCATACGCTTTAGTAATTTACCAAGTTTACGATCTTCTAAATTTTTAGTACCCGAAATAGTTTCTTCTATCCACTTATCCACTACAAATAAATTTTTCTCGCTAAATTGATTTATTTCAAATCTTTGATTCTCTACTGTCTGACGATCTGTGCTAACACGGATATAACCATAAATCATAATATTATTAATATTTAAAAATGAACTTCAAAAATAGTATATTTTAATCCAATAAAGCCGAATTAATAATGGGCTGAACTTATATGAGACAAAAGAGCGATTATCTTAAACAGAACGCATCAATCTCCTCTTTTAAAAGTAATGATAGCTGGGTAATTTTAACAGATATTGAAAAGAGAATTAAAGACAAAATTGAAGCAGTTGGTACTCCGTTGAAGGACTGGGATATTAATATTTACAGAGGTGTATTGACTGGATTCAATGAGGCATTTATCATAAGTGGTGCAAAAAAAGAGGAAATATTAGCAAACTGTAAAAGTGAAGATGAAAGAACCAGAACTGACGAATTAATACGACCGATTTTACGTGGCAGAGACATAAAAAGATATGGTTACGATTTTGCAGATTTGTGGCTAATAAATACACATAATGGCGTAAAAGACAAAGGCATAAGACCCATTGACATAAATGATTATCCGGCCGTCAAGGAACATTTGGATAACTACTATCCACAACTAGAAAAACGACAAGACAAAGGAGATACGCCTTACAATTTAAGGAACTGCGCTTATATCGAGGATTTTTATAAACAGAAAGTCGTATACCCCGAAACGACACAAGGAGCATATTTCGCTTTTGATGATAAGCAAATGTTTATTGATAAAACGTGCTTTATGCTAATCTCAAAGCATGCTATCTATATCCAGAAGACTTTGTCTTCAAAATTATTTGAATTTGCCTATAAGTGTATTTTTTCGAGTATTGAATTAGGTACAAATGGTTATCAATACAATAAACACGCATTAGTAAAATTACCAATAAGTTCAAACAACAAAGCAATCATAACAATTGAAAATTTATCAGATGATTTGAAAATTAATCAAGTTATCTATAATCTCTATGAACTTACAAATGAAGAAATTCAATTTATTGAAAATAGACAGGGTTAATCACCCTCTATTTTCAATATTTCTATTTTGTTTAAACCATATAATTGATAAATTAGCTTATTGATATTATCATTTTTTAAATTTGGTTTTTCATTTATTAACTTTATCAATTCATTTTGAATTGAGGTGTTTGTAAATTTTGGAATAGGTAATTTTTCAAGAAAAGCTTTTTTGTATCGATAACCACTTTCTCCTAAACCACCACCGGCATAAAAGGTTTTGAAAAAATAAGTTAATGGCTGAGAATGAAGTAATATGTAAAGATATTCTAAACTATCTCCAATCAATAAAAAAGTGGTTGCTTCTGGAAAAAATCTGCCTGTATTATCTAAATAAAACTGTGGCTCTCTAACAATTTCACTATATACAATTTTTGGTTTATAAAAATCGTCGATATAAGCGCAGTTCCTTAAATTGTAAGGCGTATCTCCTTTGTCTTATAATTACCCCCGAATCTTAGACAACAAGAATCATTAAAAAATAATATTAATT
>CAZAFR010000158.1:0-1714 GCA_964484665.1 uncultured Proteiniphilum sp.
TATGATCAAAAAAACTCTATATTTCGGTAATCCAGCTTATTTAAGTTTGAGCAATAAACAGTTGGTGATAAAATTACCTGAAGTAGAGAAAAATGAAAATCTTCCTCTTAAATTAAAGGAACAAGCAAAAAGAACAATTTCAATTGAAGATATTGGCGTAATAATTCTTGACAATAAACGCATTACAATTACTCAAGGTGTTATTGAAGCATTATTACAGAATAACTCCGCATTGGTTACCTGTGATAGTTCCAGAATGCCAGTCGGACTAATGCTCCCGCTTTACGGGAACAAAACACAATCTGAGCGTTTCCGTGATCAGATAAATGCTTCACTTCCCTTAAAAAAACAACTTTGGCAACAAACAGTACAAGCCAAAATCATAAACCAGTCTTATGTTTTGTTAAATAAAAACAGTTCAATAATTGACAACATGCAAGCATGGGCCAAAGATGTAAAAAGTGGTGACCCTGATAATTATGAAGCACGTGCCGCAGTTTATTATTGGGCAAATTTATTCAATGAAATTGAAGGATTCTCCAGATATCGTGAAGGTATCCCACCAAACAATTTACTCAACTACGGTTATGCAATTCTTAGAGCAATCGTTGCAAGATCATTAGTAGCAAGTGGTTTATTGCCAACATTTGGCATTCACCACCGTAATAAATATAATGCTTATTGTCTCGCTGATGATATCATGGAACCCTATCGTCCTTTCGTAGATAAACTGATTTGCGACATAGTTGATACCGAAAAAAATATCGAGAATTTAACTCCAGAAATAAAATTCAAAATCTTAAATATTCCAGTACTCGATGTTATAATTGAAGATCAGAGAAGTCCATTAATGAATGCTGTAAGTAAAACCACAGCGTCTCTTTATAAATGTTTTACGGGTGAAACAAGAAAAATTAAATACCCATCATTTGTGTAATTATTAATGAATAGGTTTAGTGAATATAGAATTATGTGGGTCATGGTGTTTTTTGATTTGCCTACTGATACAAAAAAAGATATCAGAAACTATTCTATATTCAGGAAAAAGCTTATACAAGATGGTTTTACCATGTTTCAGTTTTCGATATATTTACGCCACTGTGCCAGTAAAGAAAATGCCGAGGTACATATCAAACGTGTTAAAAGTATTTTACCGCCTGCAGGACAAGTAGGCATTTTATGCGTCACCGATAAACAATTTGGTAAAATGGAATTGTTCATTGGAAAAAAAGAGACCAACCTCAATACCCCATATCAGCAATTAGAACTTTTCTAAAATTATCCAAACCAAAATTACGATAAAAATCCTGCCGCATGACAGGATTTTTATCATAATTACAACAACTTTTTTTAATCGTAATATCAGATGTAAAACCCTGATAATCTATACAACTACTCGTATCCTGTTGTTGTTGTCTACCAAAGGTACTGAATATGAAAGCAATTCACAACTCTTTTCCATAATGTTAATTTTTAAAATGGGTTGTTGTTGTCTACCAAAGGTACTGAATATGAAAGCAATTCACAACATCTTGTCATTGTTAATTTTTTAATTTCTTGTTGTTGTTGTCTACCAAAGGTACTGAATATGAAAGCAATTCACAACTGGAAGACCCTTTCGCCCAATCCCTAACATGTTGTTGTTGTCTACCAAAGGTACTGAATATGAAAGCAATTCACAACGAAAGCGGAATTGCAGTATAACGACCACGAA
>CAZAFR010000159.1:0-1710 GCA_964484665.1 uncultured Proteiniphilum sp.
ACTTAAAATATTGGAAAGATTATTTCAAGCATGATATTAATTCTATAAGTGATTTTGAGGGAGGTTTAAATTTTGATATTGAGACTTTTAGTTTCATACCTAAACCAATGGACTTTGATAAAGAATTGTCACTTGTAAAATTTACCGGAATTTCTGGATATAAGACTATTTATTATTTATGGTTTAACAATTCTGCATATGAAGTAAATAGTCAGCCAATTGGAATTTACCTATTTTTATATCTTTATAGGGAACAAAAAGAAAAAGTATACAAAGATAAACGGAAAAGGGATAGATGGAGTAATTGTGGTAAGGAAATTGAAGAAAACGAAACAGCTAAGGAAATTACAAAGATTCTTGTATATGATAGTGATAAAATATTTAGCTATTCCTATAAATTGCAGCTTACCACTTTACTATTCACAGAGTATTTCTCTTTTATCAGGTAGTAAAGCAGAAGTAAAATATTTAGAAATTAAAGATGTTAGTTATAAAGGGCGGTATTTAATATATAAAAACATACCTAAACTGTTCATCAACAATGTTTTAGTGAGTTTAAAACAAAGATTTCATGAATCTGAAATAATAATTTAATATGAAAAATCCTATTCAAACATTCGACAAGATTAAAGAGAACCTAATTCTCTATATAAAAACGGCTTTTAGAACTAGATATCCTGATTTTGAGGAAGAAAGGAAAAAACTGCTTAACCAAGATAAAATATTAGCCCGATCACCATGGGTTGAGCCACTACCAAAATATAAAGGATCTGGATATAAAGTTGTTAATACTGAAGCAAATGTCAATAATAAAGAATTAAAAGAAATTACAAAAATTCCAAATCTAAATGATGATGAATTAAAAACTTTCAAAGATGTTGTAAGCAAAGGTCTTGTAGGTGATTATGAACTGCATCACCATCAATATGAAATGCTGACAAAAGCAATGGAAGGTAATCATAGTGTAATTACTTCCGGAACTGGCTCAGGCAAAACTGAGTCATTCTTATTACCATTATTTGCCTATTTGAGTAAAGAACTCAATAAATGGAGATCTACAGAGAATAAAGTTAATAACAATGAATGGTGGAGAGTTGATGAATTGACACCTGCAAAAATAGTTGATAAAAATAAATCAACATTAAAAAAAGAGGCACTGCAAAGACCTGATATAAAAAGACCTGCAGCAGTAAGAGCAATGCTAATTTATCCCATGAATGCATTGGTTGAAGATCAACTTTCCAGATTAAGAAAGGCTTTAGATTCTGATAAAATAAGAGAACTACTTAAATCTGAATACAATGATAATAGAATATACTTTGGACGATACAATTCAACTTCCCCATTATCAGGAAAACTACTCAATAAAGACGGCAAGATTAATGCAAATAAAATAAAGCACCTTAAAAATGAATTAAATAATATAGAATCGGAAATTGACAATTTAAACGAATACATTAGCAAAAACCCTAAAAATCTAAATGCAGTCGATATAATTGATCTTAAAACAAATTTCCAACAACTTGATGGTGCAGAAATGAGAACTAGATATGATATGCAAGAGACACCCCCCGATATAATGATTACTAACTTCAGTATGCTTAGCATCATGTTAATGCGTGAAATTGAAGACCCTATTTTTGAAAAAACTAAAGCATGGTTAGAATGTAATACAGATTTCGATAAAGAGTTATCACCTGAAAAAAAAGA
>CAZAFR010000160.1:0-1709 GCA_964484665.1 uncultured Proteiniphilum sp.
TTCGTGCAGAAAAACATCTGTATGATCATGTTATTTTTGATTCCTCAACAAAAGAAAAACCATTTGCTGAAGCTTTGGATTCAAGCAAAGAAGTAAACGTGTATGTGAAACTCCCAAAAGGTTTCTTTATAAACACTCCTGTGGGTAAATATAATCCTGACTGGGCTATTGCCTTTAATGAAGGTTCTGTAAAGCATGTTTATTTTGTAGCAGAAACTAAAGGTGATTTATCCACTCTAGAATTAAGAGAGGTAGAAAGTGCAAAAATTAAATGTGCCCGCAAACACTTCTGTGCAATAAGTAATGACGAGGTGAGATTTGGTGTGGTAACTAATTATAGTGAGTTGATGAGTCTGGTGAAATAAAGCTTAAAGTTTCATTAATTTTGATTGACATGTAAGAAAATTTTAAAACTAATATTTTTGGTAAATTTATTATGGAAAGACGCAATTGTTAAAGTATTAGAAGAGGAGAAAAAAGCTCTTCATTATACTGAAATTGCTGAACTAATTGCTGAAAGAGGCTACAGGACTTCTTTAGGGGCTACCCCACAAGATACTGTGAGTGCTAATATAACAACCGATATTAAAAACAATGAAGGCAATTCCATCTTTGTAAGAGTTAATCCTGGTATTTATTATCTGAGAAAATACGTAGATAAAAGTTCAGAATTAGAAAATGAAGATAGTGAAACAGAAACTTTAGTTTTGGAGAAATCTGAAAAAGAAGATAGGATTATTCATAAAATAATAAATGCTTTTGGCATCTACTGGAATAGAGATCTTGTTCATTGGAAATCATTCCCCGAGTTGTATGGAGTTCAACAATTTGGTGCAACACCTATTAATTTTAAAGAACAAATAGGTGTGTATTTGCTACATGATAGTCGTGAGACTATTTATGTCGGGCAAGCCAAAGAACAACCTTTAGGTAAAAGACTAAGGCAACACACAGTAGACAGACTAAGCGGACGCTGGGACAGATTCTCTTGGTTTGGTTTTTATCCTATAAGTGACAAAGGAAAACTAATTACTGATATTGAACTTGAAAAAATAACTTATCAAAATCTTGGGGATTTGCTTGAGTCTATTTTAATTGAAAGTATTGAACCCAGACAGAATCGGAAACAGGGTAATCTTTTTGCCGGAATAGAATTTTTACAACAGGTGGATCCTGAGCTGGAAAGATTGCGTAAGCAGCAGTTAATTAGGGAGATTTCTGAGAAGTTGTAATAAATATTTATAACGTTTTAAAATTACAACCATGGAAATATACAAAGACAATAAAGCCATAAGTCGCAGTATTGATCTTTATCTTGATTCTGACAAATTGACTCTTTTATCTTATGATTCCTGTAAAGGATTTAGTGAAGAGAGAATTATTACTGTTGAAGATATTGATTCACTTAAAAAGGCAATGAATGTTGAAACTGATGAGGATTTATTGAATGAGATAAAAGCGGATTATTCAAAAGCCGATGCAGTTGATCAATTTGTTAATTTTCTAACAGACCATGAAGTTCAGTACATTTATCATAGATTCACTAATTAATACTTGAAAAAATTATAGTTATGTATTTTGACAGTGTTGACCAAATAAAGCAAATGATAGAAAATTACAGAAATCACATTGCTAATACTCAACTAAATAATGAGGTATATAAATGGAAACTTATTGAAGACTACAAAGGGAGGTCTAATCTTGATGCT
>CAZAFR010000161.1:0-1647 GCA_964484665.1 uncultured Proteiniphilum sp.
AATCTTTAGGTGCCTGTTGATTTCCGGCAATGCCTAAATTAGACTGCATCCAAATTGCCTCCATCTGATTTTCGTTATTAACATCTTGAGTAGATGTTATCCAATGTCCATTTATTCTTAAATTAAAAAATCCGGTTGGTTGTCGACTTCCTCCTCCACGGGCTGAAAATCCAAATGCGTTTGTAACATCAATGCTAACATCCCAATAGTCATCACCTATCTCTTTTAGTTTTGAACCGGCATTTGTACCTACAAAACTAATTAACTGATTCCATTCGGCAACACTTGGAAGATGCCAACCGTCGGGACAAACACCTTGCACTCCACTTGGACTGGTGTTACTACTGTTGGCTCCATTCATTGCAGCAGCCCAATTGTAAAGTACGCCGTAGTTATTGAAGTTGTTTATAGCTTCTGCACTTGGAGGCTGAATGCCATAATAATTATAAACATAGTAATGAGGTTCAGTAGCAGACCCAACTGAGGAGTTCACAAGATCATCTATACTCGGGTAATATTTTAGGTTTTCTGCCATCCAAATCTGACTACCAATTTGCACAATATTATAGACTTCATTGTCTCGTTCATCTATAAATTTATCTCCGAACTCAGTTGAAAAAACCAATTCTTGTCCTGAATTGCTGTTGTATCTGGCAAAAAAGTGGTAAGCTCTTCCAATTGCAGTAATTGCTGTACGGGCGGGTTTAGCAACCGGCGTTTCATAAACGCCACTTTCACCGTAACGTACCCTCATATTAATTGCAGGCCACACATCTCCTTCTATCTGAGATGGTGAGTACCATCCCCATAACTCAAGAACACCTTCAGCAGCAAGGTCTCCTGTATAACTAAAGGGTAGAATATTAAAGAAATCAGTTGTATTAGGAACAAAATCTCCGGTTATAATATCATATTTTGCTACATTCGGACTTGCATTTTGATGTGCAAATATAGGAGAAGCTGAATAGAGTTCAACACCTGTAATTTCTTCCAAAGGGGTTGTTCCTGTATTTTCGAGATAAATTTTAAATAGTGAACCCACATGCTGAAAGTTTACTGAGATGTCAGGAGCTTCTTTATTTATAGCTGTTTCTGCAAATCTTATTAATACAATTTCTTTATCCTGTACTTCAGACAAAGTGCCACTCCATGGATTTGAGGGTAATACAGCAAGGTTTTCTTCTCCCTCTTCATCTGAGAAAGATATATCACCATAGATACCATACAAATCAAATGTTTCACCCTCTCCGTTAAAAATCTCCTGAGGGAGAGATATTTCAAATGAGGCTGTTCTACCATCATTTGTAATAGTTCCAATAGTTACTGTTTGCTGCACGACTGTTGTGCCATCAACAAAAACAAGATGTATCCGGTCTCCTTCTTCCCATGTAAGAATAACATCAAGCTCATTTTGAGTCATAGCCAGTCGGGTGTTTGGATTATCATTTGGCATTTGCGCTTTAACTAAAATGGTTTTGTTACCATATGCTTTTATCGGTTGTTCAATTGTAACTACATCTTCAGAGCATCCGGTAATTAACATTAGCAGACCGGTAAAAAAGATAACTATAAATTTTTTCATAAAAAGTTGTTTTTTTTAATTTGAATGTTTTTTAATTTATCTACCAGCCTTCACCTCCTGTAAAA
>CAZAFR010000162.1:0-1645 GCA_964484665.1 uncultured Proteiniphilum sp.
TTCCATATCGCATCAATATTGTTGCGAATCTCTCCTGTAATCATTATTTAGCTAAATTTTAGTGTAAAGATAAGAATAAAAAAAGGAAAGGCATATTGATGAACTTTTTATTAAGATTTAATTAGTAAGCATATTTTTCCTATCATGCTAGTATATTTAAGGATAAAATTTGTGGAATTTTTTTAGGTTGTAATGCTTAATTTATATTTGTTTAAAACTTCAAATTCTTCTTGCGTAATCTTCTTATCACTCAGTAATTTTTTGTACCTATTCAAATCTCTTTTTCGTTCTCTATTTAGTATTTCCTCTTCAGTTAGATTTGACGCTTTTAATTTACACAAGTATGCTGTGTTTCTTTTGTAAGATTCATACGCGAGATTAAATACTCTATCAATCAATAATAGCAGCTCCTTACTTTTGTAGAAATCTGTTATTTCAACAATTCTTATATCGTCAGCAAATGAATAGTTACAAAATCTTATTTCTTTAGTGGTAACTATTTTAGAAAGGTCGAGTTGTTTTATAGGAAGGGACGGAATTCCGAATATAGTCGTCAATGCATCTGAAGTGAATTCTATCATTTTTTCTCTATCTTCTCGAATAGATTTTCTCGCTTTTGTATATATCTTGAAAAAAACTTCTAGTAAGTTTTCAGGAGATAAGTCAAAACCTAAATTATATGCTATCAAAAACTGAACGTTTTTAAATCCTGATATTTCTGTTTTTTCATGCAGATCAAAAAGTAGATCAAGCCTATTTCTCAATACGCAGGCATGTATTATTGAGTTTTCTGAGTAACTCAAAAAAGACTTATTCTTATGAACATTTCTAAGCCTTATAATTTGATTTACAGCTCTTTCTATATCTCCTAGAATTAAATGTTTTTCTAAGCCGTAGTAGTATAGAAATACATATCCCATATCTGTTGGCACGTCAACGTTTCTAAGCCACGATAAATAAGCGTAGCGTTGTTGTGGAGATAAATCTATATAATGCGGCCAATATGATAATTTCTCCGCTTCTCCTTTTTGAATTGGAAGATGGACCCAAATAGTACTTGGATCGGGATTTTCATTTTTTACTGTCTCAACTTTTATCTGACCAAATTCGTCAAATGATAGTCTAATGCCAATTCCTCTGAAATTTGAAGGAATATTTTTTTCATAAGATATCCATAATAAATCTTTGTTTTCAATTTCTGTTGTATAGTCATAAACAGAAATGCCTTTGTTCCCAAAAAAAATAGACATATTATTTTACAGATAAACAAATTAATACCCTATTTCACTAAATGGTTTTTCTATTTTAACAGTTAACTTCCGTAAAGTTACGAGACATTTGTTAAGATCAAAATAAAATAACAAAAAAATGTTTTCACTTTTTCCCCACCAACCAAAAAACCCAAAAAAGCACAAGTACTTTTTTGGGTTTGCAATCAATCTAAAAGAATCAATTAATGTGTACTAATTTAATCCCCTCATTTTTATTTAGTCCCAGTATCCTCTTTCATAATCGTAATAAAACACTTCGGGTCTGCGGGTTACTGGAATGGAATTTAAAACTCTTACTCTGACATTGCCGAGGTTGACGTTTACCATAAAGGAGGGTATTTGTGCTGAGAAGCTCCAGTTGCCTCCGTCAAGGT
>CAZAFR010000163.1:0-1557 GCA_964484665.1 uncultured Proteiniphilum sp.
GATATCACGTTAACCAGTACAAAAGGGGCCTTCTCGATCGAGGTGGCCTCTTTTTAATAATAAAAAACAATAATAAAATATCACGATATGAAAAATATATTAACAATATTAAGCATTTCCGCCTTAGTTTTCCTATTGTCATTCTGCTCATCCAATAAGCATAAAAATGAAAGCAAATCCAATTTAATTGAAGAGACCATTTCATTTTCTGCAAATCAGTACTCATTAATGATCGATAAAATCGAAGATTCAGAAAAATTATTGAATCCTAAATCCATCATCAATGGTAAAATGGTATATATCCCCACCACAGAATGGACATCAGGTTTTTTTCCCGGTAGTCTGTGGTACCTATATGAACTCACAAACGATGAAAAATGGAAGCCACTCGCAATAAAATACACTGAAGCACTAGACACCATTCAGTACTATACCGGAAATCATGATGTTGGGTTTATGATCAACTGCAGCTATGGCAGCGGACTGCGTCTCACCGGCAACGAAGCTTACAAAAAAGTAATAATTAATGCAGCAAAATCACTTTCTACACGTTTCATACCCCAAGCAGGCATAATACAATCGTGGAATACCAATGAATCCAAAGACTGGACCTGTCCCGTGATTATTGATAATATGATGAACCTGGAGCTGTTGTTCGAGGCAACAAAACTATCGGGCGATTCAACATTTCGTAATATAGCAATAACTCACGCAAACAACACAATAAAAAATCATTACCGCCCGGATTATAGCACCTGGCACGTAATTGATTATAACAAAAGCAACGGAGACGTAAGACACAGAAATACTCATCAGGGTTTCTCCGACGAAAGTACATGGTCACGTGGACAAGCATGGGGTGTTTATGGATTTATAATTTGTTATCGCGAAACTGGCAATCCTATTTATCTTGAACAGGCAATAAAAAGTTCCGACTATATTTTAAATCATCCCAACTACCCCGAGGATGGGATACCCTACTGGGATTTAAGTTCAACTGACATACCCAATACATATCGCGATGCATCTGCCGGAGCAATACTTGCTTCAGCTTTTTACGAATTATCAACTTACTCTAATCATAAAGACTACAAATCAATAGCAGATAATATAATAAATACACTTTCAAGTTCCGACTACCTCGCCGAACTAGGTACAAATGGTAATTTCATCTTAATGCATTCTGTAGGAAGCTTGCCCCACAATTCAGAAGTCGATGTACCCCTAAACTATGCCGACTATTATTATCTTGAAGCTTTAAAAAGAAAGAGAGAACTGACAAAAAGATGACAGTTATGGAATCTATCATAGCATTATCAAGACTTACATTTACACTACTAGCAAGTCTCTTCTTCAAATAATATTCACAAATTCTTCACTATTAAATTATTTAAAAAAATGCGGATTTAAACAGACACACAATATTTTATAATCCTGCAGAAGTACCATTAAAATATTACTTAAACACATCGATTAGCATTAAATATCCTGTATATAATCTTGATGAATTAATGTTGTTGGTAAATAATGAATCGAAATGAAGGATTAAGTAGAGAA
>CAZAFR010000164.1:0-1545 GCA_964484665.1 uncultured Proteiniphilum sp.
GTGAAATAGGTGGCCGGCAACTGCCGGATAACGACTTTCTGTTCTATGGTAAGCGATGCCGACGGATGGGTATAGGCCGTGAAGGTGATGTCTTTGGGAATATAGTTTTCCGGAATCGCGCTGGTAACGGTAATTTTTTTCGCATTGTTATCGATCGTAACCGTCGCATATTGGGCGCCGCTGGTTATGGGTACGGTTGTTTCTGCTCCCGTATTGTTATTCACATAGGTATAGGAAACCGACAAATCTTTGTAATTCACCGGCGTAACCGACGATAGGAAATCCAGCGTAAAGGTGTTCACGTTAGGCATTACCGTATTGTTGGGCGTTACCATCAGGTAATGGAACATGAATACCTCTGCTACTATGTTCTGTTCGCCCCAGTCGGTAATGGTGTAATTGCCTTCTAAAGTTACCGGCGGATTATCGGCTACGCCCACGTAGTTGATTTTTACAGCGATGTCGTAGAGAAAATCCCTTTCCATCTTGCGTAAGTGAGGTTCTATTTCGGGATCCGGAGTCGTCAGCATATAGGGTGTAACGGGCACGTGATAGAAATAATCACGGGTAACGCCGTCTTTCGAGAAAGGTATTTTCAACTCGACGTAGGTTTCGCGAGCGACGTCTGTGTTCCAATCGTTGGAGTAGGCGTAAAACGGGGCTGCGGTGGTATTGCCCGGCAATCCCACCATTCCTCCCACGGCGGTTTCCACGTTTCTCCATGGGGTCTCTTTCCATTGGGCTGGTGAGGCAGGTGTTGCCGCCGTTCCGCTTTCCAACAGCACCGATTGATCGGTAAAGTGCACCAGGCGCGCTTGAGGTGCGCCCATGGTAGCCGGATCGTACACATATCCTTCACCCGAAGTATCTTCGATCTCGAGGATGCGGATGCGCACTTTTGATGCGGCGCGTTTTAACTCCGTCTTTCCCATGTCGGGCGTTGTTTTTATATTTTTCCCGGACAGCATACCGTCCATTACAAAAGAGCTTTGCGCCTGATATCCCCCTTTGCTTTCAAAATCGGAAGTGGCGAACAACAGATTCTGTAATGTGGCAAGGCTGTTGCCGACGGTTATCGCGCTCAGGCCTGCCGTGTTATTTGCCACCACGTACACATCGTACACGGGGTTGGAGGCATCGATCAACTCTTTCAAACCGGAGGTGACCGGAACGGTGACGTTTTTCTTAACCGGGTCTGCCGGGTCTGCCTCGGCTATTATCAACCGGTTGTTGGGGACATGATGTTTCAGTACTCCGTCCTGGTAAAAAAAGAGGTCGAGGGTGTTCACGATGTTTTCGTTAAAACTTCCGTCGTGGTCGCCCGGTTCGGTAGGCAGGGCGCGGGTTGCGCGCAGTTTGTTCGACGACGACAGGGAGAAGCTCATGGTAAGGCTTTCGGGTGTGCCGATGTTGTCGCAGTCGCAGTAATCGTCACTCATGCAAGAGTATAGTCCCGCCAAAATGAAAGCGAGAATAACCGCAAAACTTATTTTATTTATTTTTTTCATACAGCTGTTTCCTCCTTATTTTACGGTTGATAGATAA
>CAZAFR010000165.1:0-1537 GCA_964484665.1 uncultured Proteiniphilum sp.
ACAGTAGCCGAGCGGGATTCTTGTGACTAATTAAAGTTTAGCGGACAGCAATGATAATTAAAGGATCATTCCCAGCATTTAAAGAACTGAAGCCTCGTATTTTTATTTTAGATGTGGAACCGGGAGCACCGTTATTAGAACTTAATTGTAATCCGGGCACAGAACCAGCTAACGCATTTGTAACACTTGTAACCTGTGATTTTGATAACTCTGATGCATCAACAACTTTTGCTGAACCTGTAAAAGCTGATTTTTTTGCTGTACCAAATGCTACAACAATAACCTCATCTAAAAGTTCTGAATCCGGTTCGAGTGTTATATTCACGTTTGCACTTACCGGTACTTCCTGCGTTTGCATTCCCACATAGGAAATAACCAATGTACCCCCGGCAGGAGCAGACAGGTGAAAATCACCATTGATATCGGAAACGGTTCCTTGCGACGTTCCTTTGACTTGGATAGTAGCCCCAATCACCGGTTCGCCAGCTTCATCCACCACGATACCCCGTACCTGGGTCTGAGCCACAACAAGCCCTATCCCAATAAAGAACAGGGCTAAAAACATTGTTAGTTTCCTTTTCATAAACTCTACTTTTAAATTAAACACTTTCATTATTATTGTATATCAATATTCTTTAAAATTGTGCAAATAAAATACTATTGTAGTGTAAGCATTCGGTCTTCCCCGTCGCCAATTAACATTTAAACCTTTCTATATTTGTCCCCAAAAATATTATGTGGACATTGAAGTATTTTGAAGAAGTTTATGATCGTTTCGAATCCAGCGGTCTTCGTGTAAAGGAGTTTTGTCAGAATGAGTGCATTTTGGAGTCTAAGTTTTATTATTGGAAAAGGAGATTACGTGAACACAAGATTGATAAAGAGCGGCAGCCCGATTTTGTGCCAATAGCTTTCTCCGGTTCTAGTCCGCAGTTACAGACCAAAAGTCGGGCTCAACAAAGATCTATTCCGGAGCATATGCACCCATGTGATGAAAATGTCTTTGAGATTGTTTATCCCAATGGAGTAAAGTTGCGTGTCCCTGTTGGGGCTGACCTTACACATCTTCGCACCTTAATTCTTTTATTCCAATAAGCCATGTTCAACCTTAACGACTCTATGCGCTACTGGCTCTACCCGTTTCCAACGGATATGAGAAAAGGATTTTACACTTTAAGCGGCTTGGTGACAGATCAGATGGGAGGAGATGTGCGCAGCGGTGATGTCTTTATCTTTATTAATCGTCACTGCACAAGCATAAAACTTTTACATATGGAGAATGGAGGGATGGTTATTTATTATATGAAGCATGAAGACCGCACGGATGTTGATGCATTAAAATCCTCCTACGAACAAACCATATCTCTTAAGGATGAAAAAATCCTAGACTTGGAGAAACAGGTTGCCTATCTCAAACGCCGAATATGAGGTAAATCCAGTGAGCGTTTTATTAATGAAGACCCATGCCAACGCCGGATCGACTTTGAAGGCATAGATCTGTTGCCTGAAGAAAAGGAACAGGCAGAGGCAGCCAGGG
>CAZAFR010000166.1:0-1522 GCA_964484665.1 uncultured Proteiniphilum sp.
AATTTCTTTTCTTGTCTTTCCTGGTCTCATAAGATATTCTATTCGTTCAATTCTACATAAGTATCATCAGGGTTAGGAGTAGCACCCAATTTTCCACTTTTGTAAGCATTAAGTACGTTTGTTGAATCTCTAATCACAGAACTATTAAAATCAGCAAGTGAGTAGAGTTCCGTCGAGCAACTTTTGTCTTTGTCAGTAAACCAAACAGCATCATTTCTGAAAACATCTTTATTATTTAGTATTTCCCTGTAATGAGTAGTTGCAATAATTTGTGACTGTTTAGCGTTCATCAAAAAAGTAAGAATAAAATGCTCATATAGATCAGGATGCAACGAGGATTCTAGTTCATCAACAGGCAAAACACCCTGGTTTCTCAAAATCTCTGACAAAATTCCCGCATATCCAAAATATCTTTTAGTTCCTTCCGACTCTTCCCTGAAATCTAAAGAGTATTTCTTATTATTCACTGTATGCTCAAAAATAAGACTCATGAGTTTATACTTTTCATCTTCCTCAGACATCTGTTTTATTTTTCCCTTACGGGCAAATTCTTTCTGAATAAATTCCAATAAGTGAGGAGGTATTTTTTCTTCTTTTTCCTTAATCACGATATCTGATATATGGAAATCAGCCTTTTTTAGTATTTCAATAACATCATTTCTATTAATTTTTCCTTCAGAAATCTTTTCAATAACATACGAATCTAAGCTGGTCTTTGGTGCAACCATTGGCCTCAAGTAATTTCTAAACCATTTAATTACAGGGTTCAATTCTTTAAAATCAATATTAGTTTTCAAATAACCACCAAGCACTGTGTTATTCCATAGTGTATTAGCTTCAAGGGCATTCTCAAAAGCCTTATCAATTTTTATTTTACTCCCGAATGAAATATCCGTATACTGATTAGACAAGTCTGTCCTTCTCTTGTAAAGATTTGCTTTATTCGGATTATAAAAATAAAGCTCCTCACTTACAATAGCTTTTTTTATAAATTCTACTTGATATAGATATTTTATTTCTTCGTGAATGAATTCAATTTCTAATTTTGATGTCATAGCAGGTGTATCGGCGTCAAATAGAAACGGCTCAAAATCCAACTCATCTGTTTTCTTATCATTGGGCATTATAACTATATCTCGTAAAAAATCAAGCGCTTTCAATATTGTTGTCTTACCTGAAGCATTAGATCCATATATCAAGATAAGTTTCAACAATCTCATACCTCCCACGTTAATAATGTAAGTATCTTCTAGATGTTCTGTTTTATTGGCTTCAAAAGATAACGTCTGTTTATCTTTTACAGAGCCAAAATTTTGGATAGCGAAATTAATTATCATAACTTTATGGGCTTATTTTGTAATTGAGCTGCAAATGTAGACATATAAATTAATTAATTGCAGTTTTTTGCGCTTTATTTTGCAGATAAGATTCACATTGTGTTATAAAACATATCTATATGCCTCCCAATCACGATCTCGATACCTGAAAACCCTTGTTTGATAGCTGCATCTCCACGAAGCGC
>CAZAFR010000167.1:0-1517 GCA_964484665.1 uncultured Proteiniphilum sp.
CAAACTAGGAAGCGGCACCAACAATTATTTTGGCGTCACCAAAGCGGCAATCTCCCTTATTTATCTTATCAAATAAAAAAAGAAGAACGTATGAAACGGAAAAACATAAGCACAGTATTTGTGATGACGGTTGCCTTATTTACAGCGTTTGAGGCGGCAACTGCTCAAGTCAGCTACACGGATCAAATAACAGTTGAAAATCAGGCCATATCCAAAAGAGCCGGCACCACGAACGTAAACATGGATTTTATCCTGAACAACCTCAGGCTCGACAAAAACGACATGCTGATTATCACACCCGTGGTAATCTCCGGTCAAAACGAGGTGGAACTTGCACCCATAGCCGTGAAAGGCACGTTGCGAAACAAAGTACTCGAAAGGCCCTTTGAGTGGAGAGGGAAAACGCACCTTTCCATGCCGGCGGAAAACCAGGTTGTACGCCGCAACGGCACCAACCAGACGTTGCATTACAAAACAACATTGCCGTTCGACGAATGGCAGCGGCAGGCTCAATTGGTGTTGAAAACCGAGGTTATCGGCTGTGCCGATTGCAGCGAAGCGCAACCCGGCAAACTTATTTCCCCGAAAATCCTGCCCGACAAGTTTATCCCCGATTACCGCATACCCTACGTCGTTCCCGAAGTGGAGCCCGTGAAACAGCGCAGCGAACGCTATAGCGCGTACCTCAATTACATTGCGGGGCGGCACGATTTGTTGCCCAACTTTGAAAACAACGCAACGGAACTGGCAAAGGTGGACAACATCATACAAAAGTTAAAATCTGACAAAGACCTGACCATTACCGATTTCACCATATCGGGATACGCCTCGCCCGAAGACACCTACGAACGCAATATGGCGCTTTCTCAACGGCGTGCCGAAACGTTTGCCCGGTATATCGAGAAGAAATACGGCTATACCCGCAGCCAATTCAAGGTAGAATGGTTTGGCGAGGACTGGAAAGGGTTGCGCGAGGCGGTGGAAAAGCAAGAGTTTGCCGACAAGGAAGCGGTGTTGCGCATCATCGACAACGTGCCCGTACACGACGGCCGCGAAAAACAGATCATGGAACTTTCCAGAGGAAATACCTACCGGTGGCTGTTGGCCGAGCTCTTTCCTCCCCTGCGCCGCAACGATTACAACATTGCTTTCGTTTCCCGTGCCTTTAACGTGGACGAGGCGAAAGAAATCATTAAAACAAAACCCAACCTGCTGAGCCTGAATGAAATGTTCCTGGTAGCCAACACCTATCCCGAGGACAGTCCGCAATACAAGGAAGTGTTCGATATCGCCTGCCAAACTTTTCCCGATGCCGAAGTGGCCCGTTTAAACGCGGCCGTGAGCGAGTTGCGGGCAAGCGAGCCCGATGCCGCCCTGCAACACCTGCAGAAGTGTCCCGACAGTCCTGCGGCCATGAACCTGACAGGAATAGCCTACGCGCAGAAAGGAGATACGGCCAGGGCCGGACAGTTTTTCAACAAGGCAGCGCAGAACGGAAATGCTGATGCCAGGTACAA
>CAZAFR010000168.1:0-1460 GCA_964484665.1 uncultured Proteiniphilum sp.
CAGAATACCGTAATGTTGTACCCAAACAGGATGTGATTTATGGGGGTGATGTAGCCAAATGGCAGAAATTTGCCAATTCTCTGGCATTGCGCTATTATATGAGGCTACAGGCTAAAGAGCCTGCGTTTGCAGAAGAAGGAATCAAGAGAATTGTAGGTGATCCCGCCAAATATCCTCTGATCAGGGTGGCTGGTGACGATGCTAATATCAGCTTTCCCGGTACTTCAAAAGCCACTTCCAATCCACGCAATACGGTCTACGATGTAGATCCTGCCGGAGCCTATATGAGGACTAAAATGGGAAAAACATTGGTAGATGTAATGAAAGAAAACAATGATCCGCGCTTAGGGGTATGGGCAAATAAGATTCAAACACCATTAAAATTGGTTTCAGGAACAGGTATTGATAGGATAAATGATAATGGAGAACGGGAAGTATCGCAGGATAAAGTGTCTGCTTTTGAAGAAACTACTGCTATTGAAAAAGCCAATAGAATGAAGGTTGATTTTGACCCCGAATATGCGGGAGTTACGATCTCTCATCCAATGGTACAAATCTTCAATATGAACAATGCCAATGCCTCTCAGGGAACCATGAATCCACATGCTTCTCATCTAAATAACAGATATAAGCTAACCAGTGATCCTCTTGTCCTGATGAGACTAATATCTGCCGCCGAAGTCAACCTGATACTTGCCGAAGCAGCATACAGAGGATGGATTACCAATAATCCAGCCGATTATTATGTAGCTGGAGTTAGGGAATCGTTCAGTGCCTGGGGAGTGGAAGCTGGATTTGATACTTATATAAAGAATGTTCCCTACAACGGATTAGAAAGTATTATAGAGCAAAAATGGATTGCTCATTGGACTACAGCCCAAGAAGCGTGGTTCGACTGGCGGAGGACCGGATTGCCGGCATTGGAGACTGGTCCGGCAGCCATGCGCTCCGTATTACCTGTCCGCTGGTACTATCATACCGCTGACGAGATTGATAAAAACAAAGCAAATGCCGAAGCAGCCATCGAAAGATTGGAAGCGACATCCTATCAGGGTAACGACCAGTCCAAAAACAGTGCATGGTCGAAGATGTGGCTTCTTCAGGGAACTGGTAAGCCATGGTAAGAATAAAGACACTAGATTTTTAGAACCATGGATTTGGATTTTAGATTTAGGATGTGGAATATGGGAATTGAAAGCTTTCAGTTCCCAATATCTCTCTCTTTATCTTTCGTTCTTCATTCTTAGTTTTAATTCTTAATTTTAGACCTATAATTATATGAAAATAAATCAGATAACTACTCTCTTGTGTCTTTTATTTATGAAGCCTGTTTTTGCGGAAACAGTCAATCTGCCGGTAAAGGATGAGCCTTATTCAACTCCGGTATCGGTGAAGTATACTTTATCTTCAAAATGGAAAGATGTACGGTTCAAGAAAGTAGTCGCAGATGGGGATAACAG
>CAZAFR010000169.1:0-1437 GCA_964484665.1 uncultured Proteiniphilum sp.
CATTGCTGTCCGCTAAACTTTAATTAGTCACAAGAATCCCGCTCGGCTACTGTTTAACAGTGGTCGAGTGCTTTTTTTATATTTCCAAGCCCCTTTGTCTAAAAAAGTGATAGTTGTGGAGGGCTTTCAGTAGCTTCAACCAGTATATTTTGCCAATCTTTTTCAGGACTATTAAATAGACTGTAAAAGTCAACATAATACATCAGATTAATTCTAAGCATAGTGGCTAAGCCAGAGAAACTCCACGAACGGGTTAGTCCTTTTTTCATAACCATTAGCAACAGATTAGCGATGAGTGTAACCCATATTTGTATCTTTATGGCGTTAGCACTTTCACCATAGAAGTATTTGAGCGGAAAGTTTTGTTTAATCTGCTTAAAAAGGAGTTCTATTTCCCATCTTTGACGATAAATAGCTATGATTTCCTCTGGATCAGAATCCATATCGTTGGTTAACAGAGCAACGAGTTTTCGTCTTCTTTCGTCAACATGGGTTATTATGCGTGCATTATGATGGATTTTACTTCCATCCTTTTGTACTTTTGTAAATACCACATGTTGTATTCTGACCTCCATGACTCCCTCAGGAGTTTGGTACATTGTATCACTAAGCAGCTGGTAACGTAAATTTCTCTTCATTTTTGTTACATAAATCACTCCTCGTGATGTTAGTTCTTCAAACTTAGAGTAATCAATATAAGCTCTATCCAGTGTCAGATGATCTCCCTTATTAAAGTTGCCAGGTTTAAGCATAAATGAGTCGTTGGTAGCAGCAGAGGTGAAATTTATGTCCGAAGGAACTCCTTCATTGGCATATATTACAGCGTGTACTTTAATGCCGCCTTTCTTTTTGCCATTTTTAGGGTGTCGTCCAACACCCTTGAAAAGCAAGTTAGAGAATAATGTGATGGTGGTAGAATCAATAACTTGAAGTTTCTTCATCCATTTAGGAGTCTTCCGGCTTCGGCTGTCCGATGAAAGCTGACTGCGATAGGTTGCATATAGGCTGCGATATACAGCTTCAAATATGGCTTCCGGTCGCCGTTTGTTCGCATCGGCAAGAGTACTCCTGCGAGGCATAATACTGATGCCTAAATGATGCAGCTTTCGTGCCTCTGCCAGCATTGATGCAGTAATCTCACGTAAGGAATCAAAGCGCATGATGACTGCATAAAGCATTACAATAAGATGGCTCCATGCATTAAAGCTCTTAATATAACGTTCTCCGCCATTCTCTCTACTAATTTGAAGAACTTTTGACTTGTCAAGTAATTTTACTACCTGATTATAGAGCGGCTGTCCGATAAAATGACTACTTTTACCCATAGTTTACTTGGTTTAGTTTACAAGCTCCAAAGTAAACTAAAAGGGCTGAATCCTAAAATGGATAAAGCCCTTTTTTTATATATCACGTAAAATGGTTTACCGGACAGCAATA
>CAZAFR010000170.1:0-1408 GCA_964484665.1 uncultured Proteiniphilum sp.
ATTAATCAGCTTAAACATCTTGCCGTTTACTGTAGATACCTCATCTATCGACAATGGATTAGACCATACGCGAACAGCAATATTATGTGGTGCTTTATCCATAAAAATATGCAGCGACTTTAATTTTGCGTTGTGACCCGATTTTACTTCTATCGGAATCAACATTCCTTTATGAGTAGCAACAAAATCAACTTCAGCCGACGAGTCTGTTTTGGGTCTAACCCAATAATGTCTTTTCGTCAACACTTTAGTTTGTTTAGCTATTAATTCCTGTGCTACAACATGTTCAGCCACACTACCGCGCCATACATCCAGAATGTCACTCGTTGAGAAAACTTCGTGTCTTATATCAGCCATATAATTGACCAATCCTGTATCGAGCCATATTAATTTAGGTTTTCTACTTCTTGCTTCCAACAGAGGCAACTGCGTTGAAGTGGTGGGATAAACAAGTTCAAGCAGCATTGTCTTTTCCAATATTCTAAATGCTTCACTCACCTCACGTGAGCGGTAATTGGAGGCACCAAATCGTTCAAATGTAATCGTTGAGCCTGCATAAGCCCATCCCGAGGTGATTAAAAAACGTATTATTTGTGTAAGATTTTGAGAAGGAGCATATTTCTCTACATCATCGCTATATGTTGAAAGTAAGCCCTCATACAGGTGGTCGCTTGCTAAAATATCTCGTTGTTCGGCATATTTATTTACAATGGCAGGCATTCCACCCACCACCGTGAAATTCTTAAAATATTGCATGATTCTGCCATGTGCCGCATCTGCGTTGATGTTGTTTATAAGCCCTTCATCAAAGGTCTCGCCAATACCGTTCAGAAACTCAGTAAACGAACAAGGATGCACAGCCATAAACTCAACTCTTCCCACCGGGAATGAGATGTGTCTATCCATCAAACTCTCCAATAGCGACCCCGCTGCAACAACATGCAGCCAATTTGCTTCTTCATGAAAGTAGCGCAACATAGCCACAGCCTTAGCCGAGTTTTGTATCTCGTCAATAAACAGCAAGGTAGAACCTTCAAGCTTCTCTTTTCTGTTGGCAACATAAATCGCATCAATAAGCTCGTTTATATCGTTATATCTTTCAAACAGCTCAGCATCAAATGTTTTTTCAAGATTCAGTTTTAAATAAACATCATACTGCTTGGCAAACTCTTCTACAAGAGTTGATTTGCCCACCTGCCTTGCACCTCTAAGAACCAACGGTTTTCTATCTGATTTTTTTGCCCAAAGTTTTAAATCTGTAAGTAGCTCTCTTCTAATCATTTTGTGAGGTTTTGTATAGTGCAAATATAAACATTTGTAATGAATTGAGGGTATAAAACGAGTGAATTTGTAACAGATTGAGGGTATAAAACCCGATATTTTGTAATGAATTGAGGGTATAACTCCT
>CAZAFR010000171.1:0-1311 GCA_964484665.1 uncultured Proteiniphilum sp.
TTAAAACCTGAAACATGGGCGATCATAAATAAATATGGTATCCGGTCGGTTGTTCCCGGAAGCTACATTTTTCCGCACTATGAGAAAGGTATAACAGCAACCAGGAAACAAGAAGTTTCACAGCAATTAATCAAAACGATTAATAAGTACATGAAGAGGATAGCCCGGAATGTAGGGATTAATAAAAATGTTACTACATATTTTGCCAGGCATTCATTTGCTACCATACTGAAGCGATCCGGGACGAATATAGCGATGATAAGCGACCTACTGGGACATAGTAGCCTGGGCGTAACAGAGAATTACCTTGACAGCTTTGAGAGCGATCAGATAAGCAAACAGACCGATGTTCTACTTTCATTCAACAAAAAGGCACAATAATACAATTTAATAAAACAGCTATGAAAGAAAAAGCAGATCAGTTGAAAAATTATCGTAAAAGTATACTTGAATTTATTGATTACCTTCATGACAACAGAAGTCACATGAAGGACGATGTTAAGACGATTGAAGAGATTTATAAGATTGGTGTCAAACAGTACCGTTTGAAGCCGAGAGAAAACTATAAAGATATGAGAGAGTTTAATAAACTTCAATCAGAAAAAGAAGAACTATATCATAATCTAACGTGGAATAATCTAATTACTTCCAAAGCAAAGGAGTTGAAGTTATACGAAAATTCAACTTTAGATATAAGGAATAGATTAAACACGGCGATACATTTAATGTACGATATAAAACCCGCTGAAGCAACTGAAATAATTAAAGCCAAAGAAAAATATCTTACATTCAGGAAAGAAACGGATTTTTGCAGTTTTTTGATTGAACCTCTGTTTTATGATTTAGATTTAGCTTTAACGGAGTTTTTCGGAGCCTTCACCGATGTAAGCGACATGAAGCGGACACAAACGGAGTCACCGGCACCACAGTCGGAAGATGATCCGGTCGATATTATAACCAATAACTTCAATAGCGATGATATTAATAGCGTTATAGACCATTTCCAAAGTCTTGAAAAATACATGAAGAACGGCGAGTTTCTGCAGTGGATCAAACAGGCTTTTGAATTACTGGAAACACCAGAGCATAAATTTAAATTAATAGGGAAATATATGATAAGTGAAATAAGAGGATTGTTTTACACATATTATAAGAAGCCAGGTAATCATGGAAAAAAAGACAAATATGTAAAATTGTTAAGTGATTATTTCGAAGGCTTTGATTTTGAAAAAACAAAGGCAAATTTCAATAAATAGCTACTAAAATAACTAATTCTACTAAAACGATTACTAATATATTAAGCAGATTACT
>CAZAFR010000172.1:0-1256 GCA_964484665.1 uncultured Proteiniphilum sp.
CTTTAAAGCATTATTGTAAAAATGCTCACTTGAATTTTCACACAAGCCCTTTTATATACTTTTATATACTTTCACATAATCAACCATAAACGTGTCAGGAGCGCAAGCATTTTTAAGACCTTCTAATGTGGACGGAATCTCCATACTTAAAATCATATATTGATCAATGTGAGAAATTCCTTCATTTACTTCGTGAAATTTTAGTCCATCAATATAAAAAGCGTATTTCTCAGGTGTCCATTCCAGAGCATATGTGTGAAACTCTTCGCTTATCCCTTCCAAAGTACTGACTCTTGCACCTATTGATTTTTGATTTGGCCCGTAAGCCCAGTGTACACAATGTGTAATTTGATCTTGATTAGGAGGGGAATTCCTAAAATATTCAAAGATGTCAATCTCGGCACCATATTCTCCGGGATCTTCACCATCTGAAATACCGGGTGACTGCATCCAAAAAGCAGCCCAAGGACCGGTACCTCTTTGCATTTTGGCGCGACATTCATAATAACCATACTTCGTCATATAGGTTTCCTGTGTACCAATTACACCCGCCATAATACTATCTCCTCCCTGAATATCATACATCAAAAGCAGCTTTCCATCCTCAACCTTTACCATTTTAGGGTCGTTATAACCAATTCGGCGTGGACCGGTACCTCTGTATTTCCATTTAGTTAAGTCCAATTGATTTCCTTCAAACTCATCCTCCCAAACCAACTGATAATTGTTTTCTAAGGGATCAAAAATTTCTTGCGTTAAAGCAGAATTTGTCTTTAAATCAGAATCAGAATCACTATTACTTAAATTATTAGCCTGCTTATTTGTGCATGCAAACAATAACATGACCCCAACTATCATTAAAAACCGGAAACAAACATTTGATTTCTTTTTGATATTCATAATATTTTATTTATAAAAATTAGTTCAACATGCTTTATCAGCAGAAATAACTTCTACTGGATGATCTTACCCTATCACTGTTGAATAAGACTTATTTTGTTAATTACAATAAATTATTTGCACCTGCCTATATGACACAAAAGACGAACAAAGGTATACTTTATTTTAAGATTATCTACCATGTCAGATATTATATTTATGGCTAACTCTCGGTTAACTACACCACTTTTTCTTTAATTTTCCATCACATAGGGACGCTTCTTGAGGTGTCATAGCACTACTTAAAAGCTTTGAGCGGAGATATAATGAAATAGAAAGATTCTCCAAGCTTGAGATATAGCTCCCATTATTTCTGT
>CAZAFR010000173.1:0-1208 GCA_964484665.1 uncultured Proteiniphilum sp.
TTTATAGACAATTTTAGTTGGGGCATAAGCCAAAATCGGATACGATACACAAGCATTAGTTCAACACAGATTTTGCATCAGTAGGCGGACACTGCAAATAGAAACATTTGAGCTATTAATCAGTGCTTACACACAATGCAGCATACGGAATTGCTTTTTAAGTCTCTGTCAGTTACTATTTTAATTGACTGTGCGAACATTGTAGAACAAATAAAAAATTAACAGCAATGAAAATAATAACAAATAATAAAGAACAGACACATTTAAATGTTATCAACCAATTGCTCAGCAGTTCGGACGAAATAATTATATGTGTTGCATTTTTAAAAAATTCAGGACTTGACTTAATTCTAGATCAACTTTCAAACAACTGCACTTTCTATATAGGTACTGACTATTATTTAACTGAACCTTTAGCAATTAAAAAGCTTCTTAGGAATGGACACAAAATTTACTTGGTTAAGAAAGAAAAATCAACTTTTCATCCAAAGATTTACTATTTCAAGAAAGGTAACGACATTTCAATTTTGACAGGCTCCGCAAATATCACAGGTGGTGGACTTAAAGAAAACTTTGAGGTTTCGCTTTTAATTCAGGTCAAAAAAAATTCTACAGTTGACAAGGAGTTTAAAGCGATGATTGAAACTTATTTATTAAACTCAGTTAAAATTACAAGTGAGGTTCAGTTAAGCCAATACGAAAGAGAATTTGACATATATAGAAAGAATCATAAAAAAGCCGACAATAAAGTAATCCTATATGCAAGGCAAAATGGTTTCTACGGGATACTCCCCTTAAAGTGTAAAACCCTTTTCTCATATCCGTTGGAAACGGGTAGAGCTAGTAGAGCATAGAGTCGTTAATGTTGAACATGGCTAAGAATTAAGGTGCGAAGAGGTGTAAGGTCAGCCCCAACAGGGACACGCAACTTTACTCCATTAGGATAAACAATCTCAAAGACATCATTATGACAAATATCTTTTACACTTAGACCGCTGGATTGGAAGCGTTTATAAACTTCTTTAAAAGACTTGATTGACCACATCTTTTTTGGGGCAAAGGTAAAAAGAAGAAGATGCTAATTTAGGACGGAGTAGAGCGAATGCTTACATTACACTTATTAACCGTACCAAGTCCAGATCCACTTCATACTCACTTGATATACTCTTCATATCCACCTCATATTTTTATGAAGTGGGAGTGGACAA
>CAZAFR010000174.1:0-1198 GCA_964484665.1 uncultured Proteiniphilum sp.
CATCCACATATCTCTGTATGTGATGTGAATCCATTCCATAGGCGGCCATACCGATAGGGTCTTCCACTATGTCTATCCCCTCGCAGTTCTTCTGGGTCATTACGTAATCGCTCAACATCCGTCTTGCCTCCCTGATATAAAGTTGTTGCTGCCAACCATCGCTTCCTTTCTCGTATTCATCTTTACAAGTACCCCATTGTGATACTTTATCTCTTACTTTTTCAGGAATTCTAGGATGGTAGGCCAGTGTCCACATCAACCCTTGCTGGTACTCCCGGTGAGCCTGCACAATTTTTTCACGTTCTTCATAGGATGCATCGGGATAATCATAGTTCTGCCCGATAAAATCGGTAGAAAAACCTTTTTGATTGTTGGTATCGGTCTTACGGTTGGGCATAGGTGAATTGATCCAGGGGACTAGTTTGTCACCGTAAGTATACATTTCTTCAATAGGTCCACCAGCCGCTTCATAGTTTCTGAAAAGCAACTCATAATTCAACTCGTTATAGTTTTCAGGTTTTTTAAATGGGATACGGTTGTCGGGATGATCGGTCAATGTCATCCGAAAACAGTAGGCCTGTATTTTATTATCTCCTTCACCATCTATACCCGGAGAATTTTCAGAGATGTAAGGGAGAAGCCCACTTTTTGGGTCACCTTTGATTATATATGGATCGACCCTGTCAATAAAATTATGATTGTATGCGTTTCGTGAAAGTGTCCATTTGAGGGTGGCGCTGATTTTGTTTGCCTGCACCCCGTTTAATGTTTCGCCATACTCACTGTTGGATTCCCTTCCTACCCGGTAACTGACTCCCGCTGCAGCCATAAGATCTCCTTCGTAAGTTGCGTCTATAAACATTTCTCCGGTATATTTTGAACCGTTCTCCATCTCAATCGATTCAATCCTGTTATCTTTTTTAATAACACCGCTCTCCCTGTTTAACCTTTCGCCATACACGATATCAATCTTTTCGACCGAAAGCATCTGATGATATACTCTCAAGGCAGCAGAAGGTTCAAATGTCCACATGGCATCTTCACCTTTTTCTGTTCTTGTTTGTCCATCGTCCATATAAGCATTTCTACTTTGCCATTTCCAATTATTTGGATCATCATAATACTTCCGAATATTTTGGTAGAATTCACGGGAAATACCCCCGATCACATGCTTATTTCCGATATCGGTTTGACCTAA
>CAZAFR010000175.1:0-1148 GCA_964484665.1 uncultured Proteiniphilum sp.
GTCAGAGACCATATTCCACTAAAACAAGGATTAAGACTGTAAAAGATTTGTATGAAGAAGTAATTTAAAAAAGCGAAAGATTATGATAGGTGCAATTATCGGGGATATTGTAGGCTCAAAATATGAGTTCAATAACCTAAGACAAAAAGATTTTACATTTTACACAAGGGATAACCACTTGACTGACGATACGGTTATGACGATAGCCATAGCAGACTTTCACCGTAACGCTATGGACAAGGGCATTGTAAATGAAAAAAGAGTTTTACAGAGTTTGGCTAAGTGGTACAATAAGTACCCGAACGAAAGCTATGGTGGAGGGTTTTTGCGCTGGGTAAGCGGAATTACCGAGGAGAATATCATGACATACCCTTACCAGAGAAGTTACGGGAACGGATCAGCTATGAGAATTTCTCCTATCGGGGATATTGGTGTAAACGTTCAGGCTACAATGGAATATGCTGAGCTTGTCACTAAGTGTTCACACGGACACCCAGAGGGGATAAAGGGCGCTCAGGCTACGGCTCTTGCAATATATCACGCAAGAAATGGTGCACCTAAAAACTATATACGAAGAGGCATAGAATTCACTTTCGGATATTATCTGGGCTATGACATAGACAACCTAAGAAAAACTTATGAGTTCAATGAAACTTGTCAGGACACAGTTCCTCAAGCGATGGCCTGCTTTCTCCAGAGCGAGGACTTTGAGGATGCTATCCGAAACGCTATATCAATTGGAGGGGATAGTGACACGGTGGCTGCAATCACGGGCGGAATAGCGGAGGCGTTCTACAAGGATATTCCTGAGTGGGCTATAAAGGGCGCAATCATAAGACTACCAGATGACATTAAGGAGGTGATAGGTTACTGGTACAGTAATTATGAAATTTCAGAGACATATCCTAAGGTCTCAAAGAAAGTTTTGAGGCTACTATAAACCAACTATGAAAAGGAAAGGCGGGGGAACTCGCTTTTTTTTTTAAAAAAAAAAGTCAGAGACCATATTCCACTAAAACAAGGATTAAGACCAAGACTAACCACTAACCACTAACCACTAACCACTAACCACTAACCACTAACCACTAACCATTAACCACTAACCACTAACCACTATTTTTTTACATACACACTATCCGAATTCATCA
>CAZAFR010000176.1:0-1143 GCA_964484665.1 uncultured Proteiniphilum sp.
TTTTATTTTAAGAAAGATGTATACAAATTAACGCACTGATTATTTAAATAACATAGGAACAAATTCACTCAGGTAAATACGCCAGTTTTTCCAAATATGCCCTTCCCCACTTTCTCTATAAGTGTAGTTAAAGCCAATTTCATCCATTTTTTTCATGCTATCCATCACAGCTTGATATAGAAAGTCAGTATTACCACAGGCAATCCAATAAAGTGCGAATCCGTTGTTTTGTTGAACCTGAAGTTTCTTCACATACTCTTCTGTAAATTTTGCTCTTTCATTTTCACTCTCACTCATCATTCTCATTGCAGCAATTGGAGGAGCTGAAAATATACCCACATAATCAAACGTGTTTGGATATTGAGCTGAAATAGCGGAAGAGTGCATTCCACCCATTGACAGCCCGGCTATAGCACGATGCTCTTTGTCTTTTATAACTCTGTAGTTACTTTCAACAAAAGCGAGGATGTCACCAAAACTATCTTCCATGCCGGCAACTGCTTTGCGAGGACCTCCACCCATTGCCGGATGATAAGCTCGATTAGTTTCGGTAGGAGCAGCTGTATTTTGCGTGTGCCCGTTTGGCATAACTATAATCATTGGTTCTGCCTTTCCCTGAGCAATCAGGTTGTCTATAATTTGCGCAGTACGCCCAAGAGCTATCCATGCCTCTTCGTCGCCACCCGAGCCATGAAGGAGATACAACACAGGATATGATTGATTATTATCTTCATATGCGGGAGGAGTGTAGATAGTGATACGACGCTGTTCTTTCAATGTAGGGCTATCATACCATCGACGCGCAACAGTACCGTGTTTGACATCTTTTACACTATAAAGATCACCGGGATTGCCGGGGATAATAAATACATTTGTTATTGATGCAACATCGCGTATCATGTCAACATTGGCAGGGTCATTAATACGAAGACCATCAACTATAAAAGAGTAGCCATACAGCTCAGAAGGCAAAGGAGCAACTGTTGTGTATTCCCAAACTCCTTTATCATTCTTGACAAGGGCTGCTACTCTCGGAACATCAAATTCTCTCATCGACGTTTCCATCTTTTGCGTTAGCAGAAAATCACCTGTGATTTCTACTTTCTGTGCATTTGGGGCATTCAAACGAAAAGTCACTGTGTT
>CAZAFR010000177.1:0-1126 GCA_964484665.1 uncultured Proteiniphilum sp.
TTACTTCTGAGAAAATCTAAACTCTGTTTTAGAACTAAACTGCTCACCCGCTTCTAAAATAACCGATGGATAATCCGGTTTATTAATGCTATCCGGAAAATGCTGAGTTTCAAAACATACAGATGATCTCTCAGGGTATGTATGTTCTTTTTTGCCCTTAAAGTTACCTGTTAGCCAATTAGCGGTATATAACTGAACACCCGGTTCAGTAGTATAAATATCCATTCTTATTCCTGTCTTAGGAGATTCGCAATAACCCGCAAAAGAGAACTCATTAGATGAGTTTTTATTCAAAACGTAAGTATGATCATACCCTTTACCAAACCTCAATTGCTCAAAATCATCATTTATTCGAGCACCTATTTCAATAGGTACAGTAAAGTCCATTGGCGTATTTTTCACTGAATCAGGATCACCATAAGGAATAGCAGTATCATCCGTAGGCAAGTAATTGTCAGCATTAAGCATAAGAATATGATCACCCACATATGAATCACCCTCGCCTGAAAGATTGAAATAAGAGTGATTTGTCAGATTGAGAATAGTAGTTTTGTCTGTTTCAGCCTTATATTCAATTTTGAGAACATTATCCTCAGTTAAAGTATATGTAACCCAAACCGAAAGATTTCCGGGGAAACCCTCTTCGCCATCAGCCGAAAGATAAAAAAGCACAATACTGTTATCAGTAACTTCTCTAACCTCCCATACAACTGAATTAAATCCTTTTATCCCGCCATGCAGTGAGTTTGGACCATTATTAACAGCAAGTTTATACTCTTTGCCATTAAGAGAAAAAAGGCCGTTGGCAATTCTATTTGCTGTACGGCCACATATTGCTCCAAAATAGGGTTCTTCTGAAACGAAGTAGTCATTTATATTGGGGTGTCCAAGTACGACATCCTGAAAGTCGCCATTTTTATCGGGTACCATCAGCGATACCATTTTAGCTCCATAATTTGTAATTGCAGCTTCACTTCCAACTTTGTTAGTTAGAATGTATAATCCGATTTGCTTGCCATCTACTATTTGTTTAAAAGCTTCACCAAGCAAACCGGACTTGCTATACATCTTGTTCATGCTATTTTCTTGGTTTTTAAATTAAGATAAGGATGAAGATTGATCTTTT
>CAZAFR010000178.1:0-1043 GCA_964484665.1 uncultured Proteiniphilum sp.
ATTGTGTGTGAAACATTAATATTATCATCAAAAATTACAAAGTCGGCATCTTTACCGATAGCTATAGAGCCTTTTTTATCATCAATTTTCATAATTCGAGCCGGCGTTAAAGTCATCATTTTCACGGCCTCTACAAGTGGAATTTCGGCAAGTTTTACCATAGTTCTAACTAATCTATCTGTAGTTGCAACACTACCGGCAAAAGCTGTACGATCAGGTAATTTTGCAACTCCATCTTCAATAATTACTTTCTGACCTTTTTCAAGACTACCCAATATACTTTCGCCATCCGGCATTCCTGCACCCCTCATAGAGTCTGTGCATAATGCTGTTTTATCTGAACCTTTAAATTTATATACAAACTGTAAAAGTGATTTCGGAAGATGCACTCCATCAGCAATAATTTCAACAGTCATGTCATCTACCATGTATGCAGCTTCTAAAACTCCCGCATAACGGAATGCATTTCTTCTAGTTACTGATGACATTGCAGAATAAAGATGAGTTACGTGTGTAAAGCCTGAATTAAATGCTTCTACCGCCTCTTCATAAATAGCATCGGTATGTGCTATAGATGTTAGAATATTTTTTGAAGCTAATACTTTACCAAATTCAAAAGCTCCCGGTAATTCAGGTGCGAGACTCCATCTTACTATATCATCTGATTCAGCTAAAATCTTATTATATTCTTGTGGTTCCGGATTTCTTAAATATTTAGGATCTTGTGCGCCCCTCTGATTATACGCAAAGTAAGGACCTTCCAGATGTAATCCTAAAAATTTAGCACCTTTATTGTTTTGAACATTTGCTTTTCTGTATGTATCGAATGTTTTCAATAACTCTTCGAAAGTACTTGTAAGTGTCGTAGGGAGTAGTGCTGTTGTTCCATGTTTAGCATGCATTTCAGCTGCTCCTAAATAGGCCTCGACTGTACCATCCATAAAATCGTGACCGCCACCTCCGTGTGTATGAATATCTATAAAACCAGATGATACGTACTTACCTGAAGCGTCTATTACTTTATATCCTTCCGACAAATCAGG
>CAZAFR010000179.1:0-1010 GCA_964484665.1 uncultured Proteiniphilum sp.
TATCTGCAGTAACACTGTATTATATCTGTAAATTTATAGAATAGATTTGGCTCAAGTAAAACTCAGGTTCATTTTATTACTTGATTCTTGTGCACAAAAAAAGTGGACTTTAACGGTCCACTTTTTTACCTATTATACTTTTGTTATTACAAACTGAGTATGTTACTTAACCAATGACATAAACTCATTATTAGTACGATATTTAGCAAACTCAAGATCGTTGAGCGCCTTTGTAGCGATTGATCTGTCGCGACCGATTGCAGTACGTAGGTTAGAAGTAACATCGTTGAAGTTGTTAGTTCTAGAAGCAATTATAGCCAATAGATAAGCTGTTGTAGCATCGGGATTGTCAATAGCTTCTAACGTTTGTTTAGCTCGGTTGTAATCAGATACAAGTAGTTGAGCAAGTCCTGCGTTGTTGGTACTACTATTACCAAATGCGCTAACTGATTGATTGTAATTTCCTTGTAACAAGCTCAGAAGTCCCATTGCGTTATCGAGACCTGCAGCACCTGCTGATCTTCCAAGAAGTTCGTTTGCTGTAGCCATATCATTTTTCATGATTGACAGAAGAGCCTTGTTCATGTTTACTTCAGGAGCGTTAGGATTAACTTGAGCAGCTCTGTTGAATGCCTGTTCAGCTTTTGCATAGTCACCCTGTTTGAAATACATTGTACCAATGTTGTTCCAGCCTCTGTAGTCATTTGTAAAGTTGGCGGTTACATATTGATAAATATTTTCTTTAACACCCTCATCATCAGTTAGAGTTGAAGCATAAAGTAGTTCCTCAACAGATAATTCTTTAGGATTATTTTTCCAGGCAGTCATGATTTCCTCATCAGACTTGCCAATAATTTCGATATTTGCAATTATACGTGAACGACGTAATTGAGGAAGAATAGTCTCTGCCAGATCTTCGAATACATAAGAAATGTTTTTTATTTCTTTTTCACGAGTTTCAGAATCAGGATACATCTCTAATACACGAAGAATAAGTTGTTTGTCCTGAA